>NZ_KB903577.1 GCF_000379805.1 Lewinella cohaerens DSM 23179
TTGGTCATCTGTAACGGTGACCGTGTACGTGCCTGCAGTGAGGCCAGTGAGGTCTTCGCTCGTTGCTCCTGTGTTCCATAGGTAAGTATATGGTGCAGTGCCACCGGTGACTACCAAATCAATAGTGCCTGTGGCTGATCCATTACAGTCAGCATCCGTGAGAACTGTTGCATCAACGTCAATTTCTAAAGTCGTTGGCTCATCAATGGTGAAGGTCGCTTCATCGGTACAACCTTGGTCGTCGGTAACCGTGACCGTGTACGGGCCTGCGGTAAGGCCGGTAAGGTCTTCGCTCGTAGCACCAGTGTTCCACAGGTAAGTATATGGTGCAGTACCGCCAGTGACTACCAAATCAATAGTGCCAGTGGCTGCGCCATTACAATCCGCATCGGTTAATACTGTTGCGTCAACATCAATTTCTAAGGTCGTTGGTTCTTCAATCGTGAAGCTCTCCGTATCACTACAATTATTCGCATCAGTCACAACGACCGTATAGGTACCAGCGACTAAACCACTGATATCTTCAGTGCTTTCCATAAAGCCGCCTGGGCCAGTCCAAACGTAGGTGAGCGGTGCAGTACCATCACTTACTGACAAGTCAATCTCACCGGTTAAAGCACCATTACAATCCGCTGGAGTTATTGTTGTGCCAGCCGTTATTACTGGACCAGGCTCATCCTGGATGGTCGCGTCTGGCAGGTCTACTGGACAATCGCCGCCGTTACCGTCCCAACTGCTCCATAGATCGTAGGTGCCTGGAGCAAGTCCTGTTATTGTGAAGCTACCCACATTATCCAGGCTACTGTAGGGATAGGTAGCTCCACCATCTATGCTAAACAGGATTGTCGTACGCACAGGCGTATCCGGAAAATTGAAGGTTATTATGCCATTAATATCGCCACAGGTTGCATTACCTTCAACAATACTGGTGATGACTGGAATTGCCTCCACTATTACTGAGGCTGTCGTTTCATCTGTACATTCAGTAACACCTCCATCAGAACTAATGTAGGTACTCGTTACTGTCACGCTATAATTAGTAGTTGCTACTGGTGACACAGAAATGGATGCTGTCGTTTCACCAGTGCCCCATAAATAAGTATAATTGCCGTTTCCTGCTCCAGGAACAGCAACAAGCGTCGCTGTTTCACCAGCACAGATCGTTTGATCAGTAACCGTGACCGTTGGATTGGGAACTACCTCTACCATTACAATGTCACGTTCTTTACAACCGTTAGCATCCGTTACTCTAACAAAGAAATTGTTAACCTGACCAGCAATAAGTTCCGCAGGCCCTACCGTCAATTCTGTTGTCGTCGACAAAATTGTTCCTGGATCGGTCGCATTCCACCATTCATAAGTAAAGGGTGGTGTGCCAAAGAAGACATTTTCTACAATCAGTGTAGTTGATTCGCCTTCACAGATCGTGAGGTCATCACTTACATCTGGAACTGGTAATGAGTTAACATTAACAGTTCCTGTGGCAGTTGCTGTACATCCATCTGCATCGGTTACCGTCACGGTATAGGTATTTGTAGCAAATACCTCTTCGATCACAGTCGAGGATGAGGTTCCTCCATTACTCCACAAGTAGGTGTAAGGAGGTGTACCACTGCTGACTACGGCTACTAATGTTGCATCTTCGTCTGCACAAAGCGTCACATCGTCAACCGTTACTATCGGGACAGGGTCAGCAATAATAGTTATGCTCGTTGTTGCTGTACAGTTATTCGCATCGGTAACTGTTATAGTATAAGTACCTGGTGCTAAATCAGAACGATCCTCCGTCGTGTCTCCGTCATTCCAGGCGTAAGTATAAGGACTTGTACCGCCGTTGACAGTCACGTCAATGGTACCATTGGCCATAGCGCAAGTTTCGTCCGTTTTCGTCGCACTTACCTCTAGTAGGGTTGGCTCTTCAATCGTGAAGGTCGCTTCGTCTGTACAACCTTGGTCATCCGTAACTGTAACAGTATACATGCCAGCGATAAGGCTGCTTAGGTCTTCGCTCGTCGCGCCCGTGTTCCACAGGTAAGTATATGGTGTGGTACCGCCTGCTACTACTAAATCGATAGCACCCACTGCGGATTCATTACAATCAGAATCTTCTGTTGTTGAACCTGTCATATCAATTGCTAAAACGGTAGGCTCCGTGATCGTAAATATTTCTGTATCAGAACAACCATTTTGATCGGTAACGACAACCGTATAAGTTCCAGCAGCCAAGCCTGAAATATCTTCGACATCCGCCGTAAATCCATCAGGCCCTGTCCATGAATAGATATAAGTTGGTGTTCCAGAAGTTACGATTAAATCAATTGAGCCTGTAGAAGATCCGTTGCAATCAGCATCAATTACCGTAGTATTATCTGCATCAATAACGACATTAGGTGCAACGGTTACTGTAACACTTTCCTCTCCCTGGCAAATCAATTGTTCGTCTTCACTAAAGTCGTAGGTAACCGTAACGGTTACCGTATAAGTTTGTGTAGAAGCAGGGGTGACATCTATCGTTGGAGTATCTTCTCCTGTGTTCCAATCAAAAGTTACAGTAGTTAATGGTCCTCCTACATAAATAAAGAGGTTCGACGTCTCCAGCGTAACCGTTTCTCCCGCACAAATAAGAGTATCTTCAGTCAGGTCGAATGCTGCTAGAGGTAAAACGGTGAGGCGACCAACAGCAGTTGTTTCACAACCATTGGCATCTGTAACAGTAACCGTATAACTTCTCGCAATCTCTGTTTGAGTATAGGTTGCTGATGCATCTGTTCCTCCGCCATCACTCCATTGATAGGTATAAGGAGTAACTCCTCCCGAAGCCATTACAGTTAAGGTTCCACTCTCACCACCACACACAGCTACACTATCAGCGACAGCCATCAGTACCGTCGGTTGGTTAATCGTAAAGGATTGTATAGCAGAGCACCCGCCATCATCACTTACCGTTACGGTATAAGTTTCCGCAGTAAGGTTGGTACGATCAGCAGGATCGTTGGTACCCGCAAGGTCACCCCAATCGTATACATAGTTACCTGTACCGCCGGCAACGTTTAGCGTTATGCTTCCGGTTGCTGCTCCATTACAGTCGGCATCCGAGGACGATGAACCTGTTAATACTATTGGGTTCGCAATCGCAATATTGACAAAAGCAGTATCAGTACAACCAGAATTGGCAAAGACAATCACCTGGTAATTTCCATCTGCATTCGCTGTAAATGTCGCAGATTCCGTAAAGGAGAAGGCATTATTTACATCATTCAATGGTGACCAAATATACCCCGCAATACCATCTCCTGGGTTTGCAGAAGCAACGGTTCCTGTCGGGTTGCCCATCAAGGTAACTTCCGTACCTGCACAAACCAAAAGGTCATCGCCAGCATCGGCAACAGGGTTCAAATCTGGATCAACAACTACCGTTACTTCATCTGTACGGGTACAGTTGTTGAGCGTAACCGTCATCGTGTAGGTTGTCGTTACCAAAGGACTGGCAACTGGCTGCGCAGACGTAATATCCGTCAGCGTTCCATTATCTGGACTCCAAGTGTAAATAGCGCCTATCGGAGCAGATTGTCCCTGAGGAAGGCCAATTTGTACACTTCCTCCTTGACAAATGGCTTTGTCATCGCCAGCGTCGGCAAAAACTGCCATAGATATATTAACATCCTGGGTATAAACGCGAACACAAGTACCACGAGTAACCGTCAAGGTAACGGTATAAACTCCTGGCGTATCTCCCCAGCTCATCGTAAAGGTTTCTCCCGTACCAGAAGCTGGTGTTGCTGGCCCAGTAGCGGTCCAGTTATAGGTCGCTCCATCAACTGGAGTAGCCGTAAAGGTCGTAGGTTCTTCTGCACAAAGGTTACCCAAACCTGTAATTCCTGAAACAAAGGATGGATCCACGGTTATGGTTACCTCATCTGTAGCGGTACAGTTTCTCGTATCAGTCACTGTTGCCGTGTAGGTCTGCGTAGCGTTGGCGGTCACTGTTACATTATTACCCGTAAGGTTACCTGGCATCCAAACAACAGATAAAGCTCCTGTACCGCCACCTGTTACAGCTGTAAGCGTAACCATGTCGCCTTCACAAACGGTAGCGTCAGCATTTACACTTATGGTAGGTGCTGATAATTCATTGATGGTGACAACTGTCTCTTCTGAACAACCATTAGCGTCTTCTACCATCACGGTATAATCTCCTGCGGCCAAGCCTGTAACGGTACCCGTGTTGCCAACATTTGGCAACCAAGTAAAGGTTAGCGGCGCTGTTGCTTGCGTGACATTGACGGTAATTTCACCGTTGCTTTGCCCACAGGCAGCATCGGTTTTAACTACATTCAATTGCGGCAAGGAATTCACCGTCACAACAACTACATCGGTATTGCTACAGCCTAATTCGTCTGTTCCGGTAACGGTATAAGTCGTTGTTGCAACTGGAGAAACTGAAACATTGTCACCAGCCAAGGTGCCCGGTTCCCAAACGTAGGTGATCGTACCTGTACCTCCTGTAGAGGAAGCGGTAAGCATAGTCGTTTCGCCAATACAAATGGCATGATCTGCATTAGCAGTAATCGTAGGTGGCACTGCATCATTCAACATGGTAGGTTCACTACCCGTAACAATACAGTTACTCTCTTCGTAGCTAACTTCTATATTGTAACTACCAGCTCCAAGTCCGGTAAAGACATTACTTGCTTGCCAAATACCTCCATTGATGCGGTACTGCAAGTCGTAATCATCACTATTATCGGTAGCTATAATTGTAATGCTGCCATTATCATTACCGTCACATGCTGTAGGATCGACAGTAATGACATCGGTAATCTCGGGATTTTCAACAACGGTAATGGTCACATTGGCTACGCCTGCACAGCCTCCATCACTCGTGACGGTGACATTATAAATGGTCGTAACAATAGGCAGTACATCTACTTCCGCAGTAGTAGCATTCCCTGCATTGGCGTCCCACTGATAAGTGCCGCCGCCTGAAGCAACGAGGGTAATCAACTCACCATCTCCTGAACAAATTTCTGTAGAGGCGGCAATAACAATAGGCTCAGGTGCTTCGGTCACGGTGACCGAAACATCATCCGTACAGCCATTTGCATCCGTTACGGTTACGGAATAGGTTTGTATCGTTTGAGGATTAACGGTAATACTTTCTGTCGTCTCAGTGGTACTCCACAAATATGATCCGCCAGCACCTGCACCAGCAGCGGTAAGTACCGTTACTTCTTTTTCACAAACCAGAGGGTTACCTACTAAGCTGGCTACCGGATTATCATTCACAACAACCTGTACGCTACTTACCGTAACACAGCCATTACCATCTGTGACGGTCACATCATAAGTTGCTGTGCCTGTAGGTGCAACGGTAATTGAAGGTGTCGTTTCAGTGGTACTCCATAAATAAGAGGTACCTCCGCTAGCCGTGATAGTGGTTGATTCTCCATTACAAATTTCCGTGTCGCCAGAGAAGGTAACAACCGGTAATGGGTTGACATCAACCGTTACCGCATCCGTATTCATCACATCAAACTGGTAGGTTTCCGCGCTATTCGTTGGATCAACGTACCAGAGCTCGGCCTCGTCCATTGCGATATTCGTCGTCGTGGTATTGTAAATAACGGAGTATTCCCAAACAAACTCTTCGTCGGAAACGCCATCGTTATTATTATCAATAAAATCGACGTAGCCGTTACCGTTGAGGTCACTCGCAGCCACGAAATAAGCATCACCTGGCATCAGCATTCCAGCGAGATTCGTGTCTTCTACGCTAATTTCACGTAATTGAAAACCGTCTGCTCCACCCAACAGGCGAACAGTGAGGGTAAAGTTGACCTCTTCGCCTGCACAAATCTCTGTGCGGTCGGCCACTTTTTCTACATTAATAAATGCGCCAGTGTAATTGGATGGGTCCGTATCCGTAACAGTTCCTCCCAGCGGGTTATCCGCTGTTGCTGTTGCTAAATTGGAATAAGTGCCCAAGCCAGCAATACCCGTTTGGGTAAACGTTTGGGATGCACCAGCAGCTAGTGTGCCAATGGTACCAACTTGCCCTTCCTGGTCATCGTTGACAACCACATTGGTAATATCTACCGACCCAATATTTGTTACTACGTACGTCCAAGTGACGGTCGGAGGTGCTGTTGGGTCCACCAAAAGGATTACACCTGGCAGTGCATCAGCATCAATACCGTTGGTCGCTTTTTCAATAAGAATACCAGCAGTCTGGTTGATGAGGAGAGTTACTTCATCCTGGTCGTCTTCTGATAGTAGGTCGTTTGCAGGAGTAGAATCAATATCACCACCACTATCGGTGGTAATTTCTGCGCCATTCGTAAGGCTCGTACCCTGGAAGTTAGCATTGATCGTTGTTTCAACAATAAAGGTTACCGAAGCAAGAGGATCTAAACTTGGAATCGTAAAGGTTCCGTCGCCATTGTTGACAACAGTCGTACCATTTGCATCAAAACCAATAATGGTTAATCCAGCGGGCAAGTAGTCCGTGACTTCCGTACCCTGAGCGATGATACTGCCTTCATTGGTAACAGTAATCGCAAAATCTACCTGACTGCCCTGACTGTATGGGCCAGGCGTGCTACCGTTGATAGCGATATCCAACGCCAAATCAAACTGCACAAGCCCAGCATCTATCGTGATGTCTCCTTTGCCACTATCTAGTGTCAAGGTTCCGGTTCTACCTGTTACAGGGTTGGCATTGCTGTCCTTAAGGTTGTCTCCACCAGTAAACTGTGAAGTAAAAGAGTAGCCTGTTGGCAATGTAAACTCAACTTCGTAATTACCTGGTTCTAGATCGTAGAAGCCGTAAATACCGTTTTCGTCGGTAGTTGTGGTAGAGAGGATTTCAGGAACATCATTATAAAGATTCACTGTTACACCTTCTATACCAGGTTCACCTGCATCAAATTGTCCGTTACCGTTAAGGTCTTTGAAGACCAAGTCGCCTAGCTGGGTAAACAAGCGGTAAAGACCTGCGTCAATATCATTATTCGTTTCACCAGGTGCCAATGTGAATGGATTGGTGATGCCGGTAAATAGGTTAGCATCACTGTCTATAGAATCATCACTACCAATATTGGGCAATACCCGAATGTAACCTAATGGACGATCAAACGCGACTTTGTAGGTTGCACTTGGCAGATTCGTAAATTCATAGTAACCACTAGCATTCGTACTGGTCGTTGCCAAAACATTATCATCAGTATCAAGTAATTCCACACTGATTCCTGCGACACCCGATTCGCCGATATTTTGAATACCGTTGGCATTATCATCTTCCCAAACAAAATCACCAATGATTCCACAATCTAGAATTGTTACATTAACACTTGCCGTATCTGTACAACCTGTGGTCGCTGTAACAATCAGCTCAAAGGTTTCATCCACATTTGCCGTAAGCGTTGGGTTTGCCAAAGTAGCATCATCCAAACCTGTAATTGGCGACCAACTATAACTAGCAATCCCAGTACTCGGCTCCGCCGGCGGAGGTGTACCTGAAGGCGTGCCCCCCAACACAACTTCCTCACCAGGACAAATCGTTATATCTGCTCCTGCATCTGCAATAGGATTCTTATTCACATCAACCGTTACCCGTACTTGCTGCGTGCGTACACAACCATTCTGTTCAACAGTCAGCGTGTAAGTAAAGTCAAAAGGAGGGCTCGCTGTTGTTTGCGGATCGCGGTCATTCTCTAGGAACAAATTAGGAGTCCAAGTGTACTGAGCGCCTACAGGACCAGCTTCCCCTTCTGGTAAACCGATGATGGCTTCACCTCCCTGGCACATGGTCTGGTCTGGTCCTCCCGAAGCAAATACTGCTTGAGTGATTTCAATATTATGAACATAAGTTTCCGTACACAAGCCACGGCTTACGACCAAGGTTGCGGTGTAACTACCAGGAGTCGCGTAAGAAACGGTTACATTACTTTGGGTAGAAGAAGTAGGCGTGGCCGATCCGTTAAAGGTCCAGCTATAGGTTGCTCCTGCTACAGCCGGAGCCGCGCTGAACAATACACCCTCTTCTGCACAAATGCTAGCCGGTGCGTTGATACCCGAGACAAATGCTGGATCAACATTGATCGTCATTTGATCGGTAGCTGTACAGCCGTTAGCGTCGGTAGCTGTAACCGTGTAAGTCGTCGTCGTAATTGGAGCAACCGTTAGGTCATTGCCAGATAAATTCCCTGGCATCCAAGTTAAGGTCACAGGAGCTGTACCACCTGTAGTTGTTGCGCTAAGTGTAGCGTTGCTACCCTCACAAATTGTCTGGTCAGCGGCAGCTACTACGCTTGGCGCGGAAAGATTGTTGATATTAATGGTAGCCGTTCCAAAACAGCTGTTAGCATCCGTAACGGTCACGTTGTACGTGCCAACAGCGAGATTCGTCGCAGTGGCTGTAGTACTCACATTTGGTGACCAAGTGTATTGATAAGCAGCTTCGCCGCCGCTTACACCTACGGCAACAGTACCATTATCTTGTCCGCAGGTAGCATCCGTTTTGGTGAGGCTGGCGACTGGGTTTTCGTTGACGGTAATCGTCACAGCATCCGTTGAGCTACAACCCAATTCGTCTAGAACAGTTGCCGTAAAGGTCGTCGTGACCGCAGGCGTAACTGTAATACTGGCTCCCGTTTGGTTGCCAGGCATCCAAGTGTAGGTCAAGTTGCCCGTGCCGCCGTTTCCGGTAGCCACAAGGGTAGTGCTATTTCCAGCACAGGTGGCTACATCAGGGCTAACGCTTACCGCTGGGGGGACTACAGGGTTAAGCGTAACGGTGGTTGGGCCCACCATGCAACGGGCACCAGTGTAACTTACTTCTACATTGTAAGTGCCTGCTCCCAGGCCAGCAAAAATATTGCTTGCCTGCCAAGCACCTCCATTGATGCGGTACTGTAGTGTAGCACTATTGCCACTTGCGTTGACTGTCAAGCTGCCATTTTCGGTACCATTACAAGAGGTCGGTTGCACAACTGCTACGTCTGTAATTTCTGGTTGCTCCAGAACAGTGATCGTAACGCTCGCTTCGTTGGCACAGCCTGCCGCGTTGGTGACGGTCACATTATAAGTAGTGGTCACTAATGGCGTGACCGTAATTGCTGCCGTAGTGGCATCGTTTCCATTACTGCCCCACTGGTAAGTAGACCCACCACTGGCCGTCAATGTTGTGAATTCTCCGGCACATAATTCAATAGAAGCTGCCACTACCGTTGGCGTGGGTGCTTCGTTAACCGTAATACTTGTTTCATCTGTACAGCCATTGGCGTTGGTCACCGTCACCGTATAGGTTTCGATACCCGTTGGGCTAACGCTAATCGTTGCGGTGGTTGCGCCTGTGCTCCAAGCGTAAGCCCCATCAGCTCCTGCTCCTGTTGCCGTAAGCGTTGTGCTTTGTCCATTACAAACCAATGGATTTCCGCTAAGGGCAGCCACAGGGTTGTCGTTGACAATAACCGTTGCGCTAGCTGTATTGGTACAATTATTACCATTGGTTGCGGTAACGGTGTAAGTACTGGTACTCGCAGGATTAACAGTGATACTTTCTGTCGTAGCGCCTGTACTCCATAGGTAACTTGTGCCACCACTAGCGGTTAGTGTAGTGCTTTCTCCTTGGCAAATTTCTAGATCGCCAGTGATCGAAGGTGTAGGTAATGGGTTTACGTTTACACGCATTACATCGGTGCGTACACAGCCGTTTTCACTTACCGTAAGGGTATAATTGAAGGTAAANGGTGCGCTAGATGTTGGTTGCGCAATGTTTGTATTATTCAAGAAAGTGTTGGGCGACCAACTGTAGGTTGCGCCACTTGGACCACCCTGCCCGGCAGG
>NZ_KB903578.1 GCF_000379805.1 Lewinella cohaerens DSM 23179
ACCTTCCCAGAGTTGATCAATGAGAACAACCTGGCAGGTGATATCCTGGATGCAGACTTTGTGGGTGTGAAGATCGGTGATGTGAATGGATCAGCTCAAGCCAATGCCATGGCCAGCGACGACCGTACCCTCAACGGTATCTTCCACCTAAAGGCGGAAGACATCGACATGAAGGCAGGTAATACCTACACGGTAGCCGTGAGTGCCGATGAGCTCAATACAATCGAAGGCTATCAAGCTACGCTACAACTAAGTGGAGTGGAACTAGTAGACATTGAATACGGACAAGCACAAGCAGGCAACTTTGGTCTACGCTTTGCAGACCAAGGCATGATTACGACGAGCTGGAATTGGGAAGGTGCTGCAACTACTGCCGACCACCTGTTCAGCTTGGTACTCAGAGCAACTGAAGACCAGCCACTGCGTGAGGCGCTGAGCATCTCAAGCCGTTACACGGCTGCAGAAGCTTACCGCGGGGGCGAAATGACCGACCTGGGTATTGAATTTACCAACGGTTGGAATGTGGCTGCGGAATTTGCATTGTACCAGAACACGCCTAACCCCTTTGCAGCAGCGACCCTTATCGGGTTCAACTTGCCAACGGACGCGGCGGTGACGGTAACAATCAATGATGCTAGCGGCCGAGTGCTCCGGGTAATCAAAGGTGATTACGCAGCAGGCTACAATACGATCAATGTAACGAAGAAAGATATCCAAGGCGCTACTGGTGTACTAAGCTACACGGTAGAAGCTGGCGAGCATCGCGCAACCAAGCAGATGATTGTGGTGGATTAATATCCTCACGATATATAGACAACAGGCGGCGGCATCCTTAGGGGTGCCGCCGTTTTTTGTTTGTGCCACCAGGTTTAAACCACGAAGGGCAACCGAGGGCAAATTCATGAATTTGCTTTTGTGAATTTAACCGACTGTAGGGGAATCAACCAAACGCAATTTTATTGAAAAGGCGCAGGCCGTGAGGCCGGAGCGCGGGGCCCGGTAGGGCGCAAGGCCGAAGGATGGCAGCGGTATGCAATGCGCAGCACTGCATGAGAGCGAACAGCCTGGTGCCGTAGTGGCGGCGGCGCAGCAACGCTACTACCGGCACGGCCCCGTTTAGTATAGGAATTATTACTGCCCATCCTTTTTTGGCTTAACCCCTTTTATTAAAGGAATGCTTAAATACGAATGGTTAGGGCTGTCAGAGAAAAAACAAGCATTGTTGTTCTTTAGTGTGTTAATATTTTGCAGGCAGGTATCGTTGCGGGATAATGTGTCGCGATAAAAGTGACAGTCAAATTATTGGTTGTTTGTGGTGTTGTAGCTTGTGTTTTAAAGGTGTTTTTTAAAAAAAGGAGCTTCCTTCTTCCTTATTTTGAAAAAAGATTAATATTTATAGTGATTATTGACAATAATTTAAAGTATATTTTTGTCACTTATTTTGTTGTTTGAAGCACAAGGTTCAGGTTATGTGTCATCATAAGTTGCTGGTTAGTAGTTATGTTTGTGTTTTTTGAATATATATATGAATGTTTAAATTATCAATTGTTTTATGTTTTTAATGTCACAAATTATTAATTATTTGCAATTATGATTTTATTTATATGATAGTTGCGCTTAAATTTGTTCTGTGACAAGAAAAGAGTACATCTTATCTGTTACATTCCCCCCCCTTGAGTTTTCTTCAGAATTAGTAAATCAGTATGACCACTTGGTTCATATTGATCTACCGACACAAACACTTTGAACAACACATTTTCCTTTCTTTTATACTACCAATTCGCGTAGTGTATCTCTAGTTAAGGTTGTGTGTTAAAAACGTCCCTGCCTTTAAAGCAGGACTACAATTTTGGCATTTCAGTTGCTATCGAGGAATCTTCGTGATTCCATGATAGCCTATTTTGATATAGGTGTACATCATATAAATGGCACCAGAAGTTTTAGAGAAAGAACACAACAACACAAAGCTAAACCATGGTTAATTATTACACAAAGCCTACGGCGAAAACACCAAATTGGTACCTTATGGTACTCTGTTTGGTGATCCCATTTTTGGGATTCGCGCAAAATGCTCCGGCTTCTCCACTCAATAGCGTAACGCTAGACGGTGCTTGTGAAGACCTGGAGATCCTTAACGTAAGTTGGGCAAACGAGTCGGAATGTGAAGCGGCTGATGGGCAACTGTACTTTACAGTAGCAGATCAAGCAGGTTTTGCAACGCAAACGTACACCCTACAGATGGACTTCGGTACCAAGGTCAAGACCGTTACAGGCCTGACTACAACCGATGGACAACTGACCCTTTCTGGGCTGTACCCCTCGCGTTACGCAAACTTCCAACTTGTCAGAGAGACAGACAACTGTACTTCTTCTACTTTCGAGCGTGCTTATTTAGTTGAGCATGCTTGTGACTTTTCAGAAGGAAGAACATTTTGTGGTTCTGGTTCCATTAGCCATTCCAATTGTGATGGCGAAACGGTGACGATCTACGAAAACAACATTTCTCCCAGCACTTACATCTACACTGATAATGATTATTTGGGATGTATCGCGCACGTAAGTAGTGATTGTGATGTAGAAATGTCAGAACGGGTAATGTGTCTTGATTATAACAAAACGGCACCAACGCCTGGTAATGGTTACGATTATGGTGATGTGACCTTTACAAGAATTGTAGGCGCATCAAATGCTGGTTATTCAGATGTTGTTGCTGAACGTATCAACTGGATCATTTGTAATGGTGAATCTGAAGGTTATTCTCAGTCTCAAGTGAATCAAGCTATTTGGTATGTAACCGATACTTATGATTCGGCTAACCAGTTAGCTAACGACGCAGAAGCTGCTGTTAATAGTGGTAACCTAACAGGTGTTGCGAATGAGATGGTGTTCTTTTTACCAAGCCTAAGTAATATTCAACCATTCGTTGATTATGTGTGTGAGTCAGCTCCTGCCGGCGATTGCGATGTTGTGGTCCGCGCCAAGGGAAGTTGTGGTGGTGAGCAAATTCAGTTACAACTTGATGGCGTAGCTGTACAAACCTGGACGTTGACAACATCATTAACCAACTATACCTATTCTGGCTTTTCAGATGGAGATCAGATTCAGGTTGCTTTCATTAATGATGGCAATAGTGGTTGTGATAAAAATGTTTTTGTTGATTATATCGAAGTTGGTGACAATACTTACCAAACAGAAACCAGTGCTACTAGAACCGGTTGTGGTGATACACAATGGCTAAACTGTAATGGTAACTTTGATTTTGGTAATGTAAACTGTTCTAATACGCCAGTTCCTACCGGGCCTACAGATTACGCTTTTACCTGTGATGATTATATCGAGGTAGGTGTTACTGGTGAGGGAACCGACTGTAGCGCTACTCCAAACGCTCAAGTAAATATTACCAACCCTTCTAACGTCTACCAAGTAGTTGCAGAAGTGGTTTACAAAAATCAGTATCCTGGAAACAGTGTTCAGGTTTTTGATAATGATGGAAATACCTATTGGATTCAGCAAGTCGATATCTCTGGAGCAAGCAGTAATGTTTATGTATATCGTGGTTTAATTACCGACAACCCTTCTTGGATTGGCCATAACTCAGCTACTGGAAGTTGTGCCAGTAACAATGGCTTACAATCTTTGGTGGTTTATCCTTTCCGGAATACAACAATAAAAAGATCCTCTAGTGGCACCTTTACCGCCATTAGTGGATATTGTAATTTAAAGACGTTCACCATTCCGATTCCTACCGATGTTACTTCTCGTACCATTACGGTGTCTCTACCAATTTCAGAGATGACAACGGATGGACGTTTTCTTACCGTTCGTGCTACGGCCGGCGGTGTAACAGCTACCGAAACCATTTATGGCCCAGAGGATGGTTGTTGTTTAGCAGTTGTAGATATTACCCTCAATGACGTTCTTGGAAGTACAAACCAGGTAAGCATTGAAGTGGATACGCGTTCTTCTCAAAATCCTAATGGTAGTGGTTGTGGACAATCATGGGTTATTGCCGGTTTGGTTCACGCCGAAGTAGAATGTCCTAATTTGGGCACTGACTACGGCGATGCTCCTGACTCTTATGGCGATATCTGCTACACCATTAATAATAATGATGGTAATCCTTTCTCTCCTACTCGCTTGGGCGATATGGTTGACACCGAAGACAACAGTCAGCATACTGATGATGCCAACGGTGATGACGACGATGCCAATGGCGATGATGAAGATGGTGTAACCTTCGTTGGTGGTACAGACCTTCAGGGAGGTACAACCAAGCAAATCACCCTTAGCTGGAGCTCCAATGACATGGAAGGCCATATTTATGGCTGGATTGATTGGAACGGCGACGGTGATTTCGATAATCCTTCCGAGCGTGTTATTAACAATTATGTTGTTGGTTCTAATAACAATCGTTCAACAGGCACACATACTTTTACGATTAATGTTCCTAACAGCGTTAGCTGTGGTACTTCTTTCGCCCGATTCACGATCCAAAGTAGTGTCAATGAAGGTGGCCCTACCGGCAACTTCTGTGGCACACTTGATGATGGTCAAGACGGTGAAGTGGAAGATTACCAAGTTAACCTCCTCGGCGGTATCAGTATTACTACTGGCCCCGACGTTGCCATTTGTGCAGGTAGCAATGTGACCATTCAGGCTTCGGCTTCTAATGGTACTGCGCCTTACACTTATGCTTGGGACAACGGTTTGGGCACTGGTGCCAGCCATGTAGTTTCTCCAACCACCACCACTACTTATGGTGTGACGGTGACCGATGCTGCTGGTTGTACAGGTGTTGACGAAATCGTGGTGACGGTTAATCCTAATCCAGATGTTACCATCTCAAAAACCGATGCTTCTTGTGGTGAGAATAACGGTACTGCCACGGCTAGCGCCAATAGCGGAACTGCTCCCTACGCCTTTATGTGGAGCAATGGCTTGGGTACAGGTGCCACTAAAAACAATCTCGCTCCTGGCACTTACGGTGTCACCATATTGGATGCGAATGGTTGTTTTGATATTGGCTCGGTGACCATCGGTAGCAGTGGTGGTGTAACGGTGAATGCCGGTGCAGATGAAACCATCTGTGCAGGCGAAAGTGTCAACCTCGTCGCTGTGTCGAATGGTGGCGCTTCTCCTTATACCTTTAGCTGGAACAATGGCCTCGGAAACGGAGCAACCAAATCGGTGAGCCCTACCTCTACGACCACTTATGTGGTAACGGTGACGGACGCCAACGGTTGTACTGATACCGATGAGGTAGTTGTAGTTGTTAATCCTAATCCATTGGTCAATATCGCTTGTGCGGATGACCCTGTCGAGAATCGAAGTATCACCAATAGTACAGCGACTTGTAACTCGAACATTTATGGATACTATACGGGTAATCTAACGCTAGATTATAATAGTAACCGTCGCTGGAATGTTACTTCCAGTAGCTTCGAGGAGTTTGCTAACGGTACGGCCGTAGCATCTTATCAAATCGTCAACCTGGGTGATGCTAACCTTATCTTCAATGGTAAAGTAGTCTTCCGTGGTCGTACTTATACGCCACCGGTGGGTAGCCCTAAAGAAGGTATCCAGTGTATCGGCGATATTGATAACAGCGACTGGTATTACTACCCTGTTACGGACGGTATCCTTATCGGTGCTGGTGATCTGGCAGGTGCGGTAGTGAAACTCTCTCGCCGTGGTGAATCTTTCCAGGTAGGAACAGGTGCTAACCTGAATGATGCTAATGCATTCGGAGCCTCTGGTTGGACCGACCAGGAAATCTTGAGCCAACCCAATACAGGGCCTGGCCTACGTGAGGGTTCTGGTGGCGACTTCAACGTCAGACTTAGTGGTGTAACACTGCTGAACACTACGCCTGAATGTCTAGCCATCTGTGTAGGAGAATCAACAGTATTGACTGCAAATATCGTAGACGGTGAAAATATCTCTTATGCATGGAGCACTGGCGCTACTTCCGCTTCTATCACAGTTAGCCCAACAGTTACTACTTCTTACGGAGTAACCATAACGGATGGCAACGGCTGTACAGATGAAGATCACGTTACTGTAACAGTGAACGACGCAAATTGGGATGACGTAAGCTTAAACAGCAACGTTTCTAATTGTGACGGAGACTGTGACGGTTCCATCTTCGTAGATGCCAATTATAATTCAACAGGTGAGTACCGCATCGAATATACATTCAATGGCCAGGTGGTTCAGGTACCAGGTACCTATACTGCATCAGCTGGTTTCACACTGAATGGTCTTTGTGCAGGTGTTTATTCTGATTTTACAATTATTGGAGTAGAGACAGGTTGTTCTGCTATTTGGCCAGAAGATATTACAATCACAGAGCCTAATGCACCTAAAGTAGATGTTAGTGATGACCAAGAAATTTGCGAAGGTGAATCGGTTAGCCTCTCTGCATCTGCTTCCGGAGGAACAACTCCTTATACCTTTAGCTGGAACAATGGTTTAGGAAATGGTGCTAATAAAACGGTAAGCCCTAATGTAACGACTACCTATGTTGTTACAGTTACCGATGCCAATGGCTGTACAGATACCAATGAAATTGTCGTAAGTGTTAGTCCTAACCCATTGGTAAATATTGCTTGTGCTGATGATCCAATTTCTTTGCGGACAATTTCTAATAGTTCTCAAACTTGTGGATCTAGCGTTTATGGTTTCTACACAAGCGCTTTGGTAAACAACTATACTTCTAACCGCAACTGGACCATTTCTGGTAGCTCGTTCGAGGAGTTTGCTAACGGAACAGCAGTTGCATCTATGCAAGTGGTGAATCAAGGCGACGCAGACTTGATCTTCAATATGAAGGTGGTATTCCGTGGCCGTACTTTTGCAGCTCCTGCTGGTAGCCCGAAAGAAAATACCCAGTGTATTGGTGATCTCAATAACAGTGACTGGTATTACTACCCAGTTATGGAAGGTTTCATGTACGGTGCCGGCGACCTTGCCGGAGCAGTAGTGAAAATCACACGTCGTGGCGAGTCTTTCCAAGTAGGTACAGGTGCCAACCTGAATGATGCAGCTACCTTTGGTGCTTCAGGATGGAATGATCTAGATGTCCTGAGTCAGCCTACAAATGGCCCTGGTTTAGCCAGTGGTTCTACCTCGGGTGACTTCAATGTAAACCTTTCAGGAACTGCGCTTCTTAATACTACGCCTGAATGTTTGACCATCTGTCTAGGTGAGTCAACTACCCTTACTGCAAATGTAGTAGAGGGTACTGGCGTTTCTTACTTGTGGAGCACTGGAGAAACCACCGCTTCAATCACGGTTACTCCTAACCAAACAATAGACTATGGTGTAACCATCACTGTAGGTAATGGTTGTACCGATTCGGATGAAGTAACAGTGACGGTTAATCCTAATCCTGCAGTTGCAGTAACTGGAACCGACGCCACTTGTGGTGAAAATAATGGTACCGCTACTGCTACTGCTTCAGAAGGAACTGCTCCTTATACTTACATCTGGAACAATGACGCAACTACAGCTACCATCAACAACCTTGCTCCTGGTACTTATTCAGTGACCATCATGGATGCGAATGGTTGTATCGCAGAAGGTAGTGTAACCATCGATAATATCGGCGGCCCAACGGTTAATGCAGGTGCTGACCAGGAAGTATGCGTTGGTACAGAAGTGACCATCACCGCAGTTGCTAGTGATGGTACTGCGCCTTATACTTACAACTGGAACCAAGGTTTGGGAGCAGGTGCTTCGCATACCTTCACACCAGCAACAACAACAAATTACAGAGTGACCGTTACAGATGCGAACGGTTGTACAGATACAGATGTAGTAAGAGTAGTAGTTAACCCTAATCCTACCGTAAGTGTAGCAGGAGTTGATGCTACTTGTGACGAAAACAACGGAACAGCCACAGCAACCGGCAACGGTGGTATGGCTCCTTATACTTACGCTTGGAGTAATGGAGATAACGGTGCAATGGTTACCGGTCTTGCCCCAGGTACTTACACAGTTACAGCAACAGACAGTAAAGGCTGTTACGGCGAAGGCAGTGTAACGATTGAAAATATTCCTGGCCCAACAGCAGACGCTGGCGACGACCAGGAAGTATGTATGGGCACAGAAGTGACCATCACAGCAGTTGCGAATGGCGGAACTGCACCATTTACTTACGCATGGAGCCAAGGTTTGGGAGCAGGTGCTTCACAAACCTTCACGCCTACACAGACCCGCAACTACACGGTAACCATTACGGATGCGAACGGCTGTGAAGCTACAGATGTAGTACGAGTGGTAGTTAATCCTAATCCTACGGTAAGNGTATCTGGCGTTGATGCCACTTGTGGCTTTGACAACGGAACAGCAACNGCATCTGCTTCTGGCGGAACTGCTGCTTACACGTACGCATGGAGCAACGGCGACAGCGGTGCAATGATCACTGGTCTTGCACCAGGTACTTACACNGTTACTGCAACGGACAGCGAAGGCTGTTTCGGTGTTGGCAGTGTAACGATCGACAATGTTGGTGGCCCAACAGTTGACGCTGGTGATGACGAAGAGATTTGTCTTGGCGAAAGCGTAACTCTAACGGCAACGACTAACGGAGGTACTGCACCAGTAAACGTTACTTGGATGCCAGGAAACTTGAGCGGAGTCACGATCACAGTTAGCCCTGGGTCAACAACAACTTA
>NZ_KB903579.1 GCF_000379805.1 Lewinella cohaerens DSM 23179
ATGGCGATGCAGTTACGTCGAATGTGAACAGTGGTACAGTTACAATCAACACAGTGCTTGATGGCTTCACGTTGATCCTTGCGGATGCTACGGCAAACAACGGCGACAATGTATGTTTACCTGTAACGGTGAATGATTTTGAGAATATTTTGGGGATGCAGTTTAGTATTAACTACGATGCTTCAGCCTTGACGTTTACGGGTTCTCAAAACTTCAACCCTGCATTGGTTGGCTTTACGTCCGCGTCAGTGGGTAACCCTACACCGGGCAACTTGACGTTCACGTGGAATGATCCCTTCGCAGCAGGCGTTACCTTACCTGACGGAGATGTCTTGTTTGAGTTGTGTTTTGACGTTATGACGGATGTGAGTACCACAGTTGTCTTCTCGGGAACACCAACGCCGATAGAAATTATCGATGGCAATGAGATGGAGGTTGAGTTCAACAGTGTATCTGGAACAATCAGCCCTCCGACGAGTGGCCCGCTCCCGATTACACTTACATTGACGGATGTAACGGCCGATCAAGGTGACAATGTTTGTCTGCCTTTGAGAGTAACGAACTTCACAGATATCACGAGCATGCAGTTTAATATAAACTACGATGCTTCTATTCTAAGTTATACGGGTGCAGAAAACTTCAATATTATGCTGCCTGGTTGGGGAGCCGCGTCAATCACAAACCCATCTGCGGGTGTGTTGACGGTAAATTGGAGCAATGCCATTGGAGTAACGTTAGCTGATAATAGCTCACTAGGAAGGATCTGTTTTGATGTGGTAGGAAATACGACTTCAGATGTAACGATTCCTGCCCCTCGGATGATCCAGAATGGCGATGGTGATGCGGTCACGTCGAGTGTGAACAGCGGTACGGTAACGATAAACCCTCCTGTATCGGGCTTTGCCCTAATCCTGGCAGATGCTACAGCCAACACTGGTGATAATGTATGTTTACCGGTAACGGTGAATGATTTTGACAATATCCTGGGGATGCAGTTTAGTATAAATTACGATCCAACTGCATTGGTGTTCACAGGAACACAGAACTTCAATCCTGCACTAGTAGGCTTTACTTCTGCTTCAGGAGGAAACCCAATGCCCGGTGATTTGACGTTTACATGGAATGACCCATTCGCGGCAGGCGTAACCTTACCAGATGGTGAGGTGATTTTTGAAGTGTGTTTTGATGTTATTGGAACGGCCACGACGATGGTAACCTTCTCTGGTATGCCAACCCCAATTGAAATTATCGATGGCGACGAGATGGAAGTTCCCTTTACTGGTGTGAAAGGAACGATCACAATAGGCCAGGATGATCCAGGGACATTTGCTGCCAGCCTTTCTACAGAGGAAGCTTGTGTTGGTGAAAACTTCTGTATGGACTTTACGGCCTCTATGTTTACCAACATTCAGGGGATGCAGTTCAGTATTACGTATAACAGTACTGATCTGAACTTTAGTCAGGTAAACAACATCAATGCTGGTTTGCCAGGGTTAACGACAGCGTCGTTTAACGCCTCTACAGGATTGATTAACTTCCAGTGGGAAAGCAGTACAGGAAGTGGCGTGAGTCTTGACCCTGATGCTGTTTTGTTCTCGATTTGTTTTAATAAACTAAGCGATAATAATACCACTGTAACCATTGGTGGAAGTCCTACTCCTATTGAAATTACAGACAGTAACGAAGATGTGGTCGCTTTCAGTGGCACAACGGGAGAGATTACTTGTGATCCTGTACTACCATTGGAGTTCGGGCAAGTTGATGTTGTAAACCTAACTTGTGCTGATGACCCAATCGGTTCTGTTACCATCGTTAGTATGGTGAATGGTTCCGGAAATTATACCTATCAGTGGTCAATCGCTGGACAGTCAGGTTCAAGTGTAACGGGCCAAGGTGCACAGCTTGTTATGGTTACTGTTACTGATACCTCTACAGGTATGATGGTGAGTGGTACCTATGAAATTACCTCTCCACCTGCGATTACTGCTTCGGTGGTAGATATTACCAATATTCTTTGTGCTGGTGATAGTTCAGGCTCCATTACGATTAGTGCGAGTGGTGGCGTACCTCCGCTGACTTATGATTGGAGTGGTAGTTTACCTGATAATGTTACAACTCAAAACAACCTGCCCGCTGGTTCTTACAGTGTGACGATCATTGATCAGAATGGTTGTGATCAGGTATTGGGTAATATGCAGGTCAATGAGTTGGCCCAACCTATCGTTTTGACAGGTGCTGTGACCTTAATTCCAGGCGGTGGGTCTCCAGGTGGGATTGACCTAACGGTAACAGGTGGAAGTCCTAGCTTTGATTATAGTTGGACAGGCCCCGATGGTTATATCTTCTCAGGAGAAGACCCTAATGATATCACGGTTGTAGGAGAATACTGTGTAACAGTAACTGATGCCTTCGGATGTATGGCCTCAACCTGCTTCGACATTCATGAAGTATTGCGACTGACTTTCTTCAATTTCACAGATGCTTGTCCTGGAAGTTGCGATGGCGGGGTTGATATTACGATTGCTGGCGGCAGTTGCCCCGGTATGGAGACTTACCGCTGGATTAATCTTGCGGATAATTCTGATGTCGCATTTACGCAAGACTTGATGAACGCTTGTGCGGGTACTTATAGAGTGATTATAACCGACTGTGAAGGAACCAGTATTTCTGCAGACTTTACGGTTGAAGAACGTGATCCGATCCTGATAGAAGGAACGGTAACTGATGTTACTGGAATCAACGATGGCACAATTACCCTTACCACGGTAAGTGGTGGCAGTGGCAGCGGTTACACATTCGCTTGGACTGGTCCGAGTATGTATACCTCTAGTATGCAGAATATTACCAATTTAGCCTTTGGTACTTATTGTGTTACGGTGACGGATGGCGCGGGGTGTACTCAATCAGCATGTTTTGATGTTGATTCTGCACCTCTTTCAATAGTTCAGTTGTTTGCTTATCCTGTTTCTTGTCCTGGTGATACGGATGGTTCTGTTTTATTTGGTATAGCAGGAGGTCAGCAACCAATAAATATCACATTGAATAATGGGATGATGAATATCGGTCCATTTACAGTGGATGCTACTGGGGAGCGCACGATCACCAATTTACCTGCGGGTGATTATGATTTCGATATTATTGATGCTGGAGGAAATAACCTTACAGGAACCTTCACCATTGGATCGCCTATGCCACTTAGTGTGGACTTAGCGACAGTAGTTAATGATACAGAAGACCCTGGTGGCTCTGGTAGCGTTACTGTTCTGGTGAGTGGAGGAACAGGAACACCGACAATTAGCTGGGATGGCTATCCTAATGGCCCCGCAGTAATTGGGGTTACTGGCCCTACTACATTGACAGGCATTATCCGAGATGAAAACAATTGTTCTTTACCGATCAGTTATGAGGTTTTGCAAATGACAGAAGAAGTAGTCATTACCGATGCGGGATGTATGGATAGTACGGATGGTGCTATCACTGTTACAGCAGCGGGAGGTACGGAGCCTTATACCTTTATTTGGATGGCAGAAGGAAGTAATGATACCATCTCTATGGATGCATCTATTACTGACCTTTCCCCAAATACTTATACTGTTATTATTACCGACGGTACAGGTGCTACGCTTATTCGTAACTACGAAATTGAAACGCAGTCAGATTTTACTGCTTCGGCAGTGATTTCAAGCATGCTGGATTGTTCGGATTCTGTAGATGGTGAAATTCAAGCTTCTGTCACTAATAATGGTGCTTCAACCAGCTTTACCTACGAGTTTGAACTGGAAGGCGCTATGGTAGGAACCAATAATACAGGTCTCCTTACGAATGCAGCCCCTGGTACATATACGATTCTGGTGATCGATAACTTCATGTGTGAGCAAGAAACAACCATAGAGTTGACTGCCCCTCAACCCATGAGTGTTAGTTCTTCTGTTAAGACAGTAAGCTGTGACGGCCGGGAAGATGGCGAGATTTTTGTTGAGGCTTTTGGAGGAACAGCTCCATATAGTTACGCATGGTCAACCGGACAGTCTGGTCAACAATTGACAAACTTAGCCCCTGGTACTTACACGTTGACGGTTACTGATGCGAATGATTGTCAGGTGATTGATAGTTACACGATTGCTGAATCTTCTCCGATCATCGTTACTATTGAAACAGAACCTCATACGGATGCTGAGAACTGTGATGGTTCAGTGATGGCAATTGTTTTGGGTGGAAACCCTCCTTATACTTACGATTGGATAAATATTCCGGGTAATCCGAACACAGGAACAGTTACCAACTTGTGCGCAGGTACTTACATGTTGCAAGTGACTGATGCAAATGGTTGTAGCTCTGAGGTAGTAGAAGGAAAAGTAGCTGATGAAAGATTTGAGTGTTTTGAAGATCGGGTTGTTATTACACCTGATGGTAATGGTTCTAATGATGAGTTTATCATCTTCTGTGCTGATGCGCTGACGGATAACCATCTGGAAATCTATAACCGCTGGGGGCAACTGGTTTTTGAAACAGACAACTACAGTAACGATTGGGAAGGTACTTCCCAAAATGGTGATGAACTGCCTGCTGGTCCTTACTACTGGGTGCTTGATTATAGCAGCCCCGGAAGTGGAGAACCTCTACAGAAACGTGGTTCATTGACTATCGTTCGTGACTAATAAATAATAAGGTGGCTGAAAGCAAACTTCGCGTCTGCTTTCAGCCCTCCTAAGAACAGCACGAAAATAAAAAGCGATTTTGTTTTTCATAATAGTTAAATAAACGGTTCATTTCAAGTGTTTTAACTATTTGGAAAACTTAAGAAAAATCGCGTTTTATTTTCTGCGCAATAACAGTATCCCTATACTTATAATTCCCAAAACTGATTAAGCTTCCCACCATGAAAAAACTAATACTCCTTCTGGGTTTGGTTAGCGTGTTACAGACTTTAGTCCATGCACAGGACGAAGCACTTTTCATGCATTATAACATCAGCCCTATACTGATTAACCCGGCCGCAGCGGGTTTTGATGAAACGTATAATCTACAGTTCAATGCGAGAATGCAGTGGACAGGGTTTGAGGATGCTCCTAAAACCTTTGCAGCCCGGTACAATGGCCCGTTGGGGCGTACCTTCGGTTTAGGTATTGGCATCTTCTCGGAGACAGCTGCACAAATGAGCCGTAGCAAGCTACAATTGGATTATGCCTTCCGGTATCCGGTGAATGATGACTGGAAACTGGCGTTTGGTTTCTTTACAGAGTTCCAACAGATGAGAATTGATGGCGACATCACGGCAAGTCCTTTTTATGATCCAGCTGATGCTTTGCTAGAAGACTTGTTGAACGGAAAAGGACAGTTTGATGCTGCACTCGGTATTTACGGTACTTTCCGTGAGAATACTTATGGCGGAATAACTTTCAATAACTTGGTTAGCAGTCGCTTGTCTGAGATTGCAGGAGTAGGTGCTTCCGAGTCTTTTTTTAGCTATTACACTTTCAACGTAGGTCACCGCTTTGAGCTTACACAACAGAAGGTGAGTCTAGAGCCATCGATTCTTTTGCGTCAGATCAGAAATGCACCTTTCCAGATGGATTTGAACCTGAAAGCGGGCTTCCTGGATGAGCAATTGATCGCGGGCCTTTCTTACCGTGCTGGCCTTGGTGCTATGGGGATTTTGCTGGGAACAAGGTTGACTAACTTTAATCTCTACTATTCCTACGACGTTTCTTTCCAGCGGTTCCAGAAATACAACACGGGTTCGCATGAAATCACAGTAGCCTTGACGTTTAAAAAGCGTGATAAGAAAAAGAACCAGTAATAACCACCGAGCCTATTACTAATTCCACGAATTCTCTATAAAGAGAAAAACAATTTGTAACCCGTTATTGCCTCCATTGGCGATAACGGGTTTTTCTTTGCCGACTTTGGCATGGTAATTGATTTACAGTTAATAGCATTAGCATTATTGGCCAAAGCCGCCCAAATAAGGGCATCTTTCTGGCGGAAGAGCCTAGTAGGAATATTTCCCACTCAGGCAAGACAATGGTTATATAGTGTTCAATGAGGGTTTCTGATGAGCAGAAATCTAAGCTTCGGTTAGCTAGATTAAGTTTGAGAAAGATGGAAATAGTTAGCCGAAGCTTTTTGAGAGAAAAATAATTATAAAAAAACTTATATATACGTAACCTTCATGTAAGGCTTCCGTAAAAGACCAATGATAAGGCGATTGGATTGTATGTGATTCACAAGAACCGTTTTCAAGTGTATTCTTAAATCGGTTTTTGGGATGGCTCTTCCCCTCAAGGGAAGAGCTTTTTTTATGTCAGGATGTGAACTGTTTTTTGAACAGTTCACATCCTTTTTAATTTACTGAATAATTAGTTTTTGAGTCAGGTATACCCCTTCGGTTTCAAGGGTTACCCAGTAAATACCAGCGGGTAAATCATTTGTAGGAATTAATAGCTTATCTTCTCCGGCAGGCAATTCAAATTGTTTGGTAACCAGCCCAATGGTGTTCATTAGTCGAATTCGAATATGATCACCACTATTAGCTTCCCAGCTGAGTATTGTTTGTCCACTTGTTGGATTCGGTTGGATTTTGAACCTCCAGACCTCAGATATAGGAGTAGTGACGTTATCAATGATCTCGCAGTAGTAGCATAGTTCAAAGCAGACGGGCTCCAACTCTAAAGCGGTATCTTCTACCGTAATTTCCCGGAAGCGCTCACCTGATAAATCAACCGTGCAGGTATCGGCCTGCCCGATAGGAAAAGCTTCTAGGGTACCGTTCATGGGAGTGCCAATCCCAAAGCGGTAATAGTAGGTGCCAGGCAAAAGATCTAAAGTAACAAACCATTCTCCGCTACCAGCGGAAGATTCTGTCAACTCAAAATCATTATCTGTTAAACCAAATTCACCCGTCAAAAATATGGCTACCTCTCCACCAAGTGGATCGTGAAAACCAAAAGTAACGGGAGTTGTTTGGGGCGGCAGCGTGCAATCCAAATCAGGGATACATTCCGCAAAACAGGTGTTGATGATAGTATCCTGCATTACAGGGGATAACCAACGGTTATTGTTAGCGTTTGGTGGGCCGCAATCTTGTCCTGTAAGGTCTTCTTTGCAACTTAGATCTGGGCACAATCCATTACTGAAACTATAGAAGCTATTGAACCCTTCTGGGATCGTCAGGTTGATGGAGTATACGCCGTCGCCATCAGCATCTTCCATTGGGTTGATGCCAGGGGCACCAAAAGCACCCTCTATGAGATAGACACCTTCAGGGGCCACGTCGACAGCAGCCATGTTGACGTTAATCTGAACATCTACGGAATCAATGGGCATAATACAATTGATGGTGTCACAACTGCCAAAGCAGAGGTTCAATATCGTATCACTATAAACGGGATCAAGCAAACGATAATTGAGTTCGAAAGGATCAGCACAGGCTTGCCCTTCCAAATCTTCCAGACAACTGAGATCTGGGCAGGTGCCATTTGCAATACTATAATAGGTAGAGAAACCTTCGGGGCGGCGGATCGTGAAGGTGTAAATATCATCCTGGTTCATGTCGGTGAGAGGAAACTCCCCAGGAGCCTCAAAGCTATTGAGCCAGTAGACTCCTTCTGGTGAAGTAGCTACCGGAGCCATGTTGACATTAAAAGTGATATCTACAGAATCCGCAGGAGGAAAACAAGCTGCCAATTGGCA
>NZ_KB903580.1 GCF_000379805.1 Lewinella cohaerens DSM 23179
ATAAAAGGCTATTAAAATAAATAAGGAATCAAGTAGAGAAATCGCCTATAGGACATTGGCTACGTTTTACCTCCGTTGAAAAGACGGCGTATGAACCCGTTTATCCGCTCATATTTTCTTTCTAACGGAGTATATTTATGATCAATAATTATTTCAAAATGGTTTTTAATACCATTTAAATAATTTAGATAAAAATATAAAAACTAAACGGCACACAACTCCGCCTACCTGTCAAGCCTCCGCAAGGCTCCGGCCTGCAGGTAGGCTTGATAGTTGTAGCCAATTATCTCATGAAATATCATTATTGAAAAATGAACTAATAAAGGCAAAATGTACATCTCTCATAATAATAAATAGTATGTTGATGGAAGAAAATAGAAAGTTTAAAAAAATGGTTCTCAATAATGAGCAAGGACAATATGCTGCTAGCTTTTTCAGGGCTGCTTACCAAGATTATTTATCAGCAAGGCAACTATTAATCAACGATTTATTATTACAAGGTTGTATTATGGCAAATACTGCCATTGAAAAATATTTTAAAGGAATGAAAGCGGTATTAAACGAATCGATACCAAGACATCATGACATAACTGTTAATAGGTTCAAAAATACAATTAAGAATAAATTTGGAGTTATATATGAAAGAATAAATTTTGAATTTATAGAATTTGTGTCTAAATCTTACGCACTCAGATATTCAGATGAAGTACCAGTAGAATTCAATCTAGCAATAATTAGAGGTAAAACTTTAGCAGAACTAGATTACTTGGTTACAGAAATTGAAGAAAATATAATGATAACTCATTCATTATTAAGAGAAAATAAAAACATGTACAGATTCCACAAGGACATTGAATACCACCTACTTTTTAACTACAACTATTACTTGAAATCTGTTGATAAAACAAATTTTATCGAGCAAAGAGACACTGTGTATGAATTTAGAAAAACATCAGAAAGAGGTGTTTTAGAAATTCAATACACTACAGATCAGATTAAGAATGATGGTAAATTTATATATGATGCGTTTAAACCTGATTTTATTGACGGTAAGAATAAGTTTAATTTATGTTTTTAACCAATACTTGATGAAAAATCGTAACTAATAAAAGATCAGCACAAATCAATTGGTAAGCAAAGAGTTAATGATTTTTTTTGCGAATCTATCAATACTTAATAGGATTAAAAATGTATTTCAAAAAGTATGAATAAAAGAATAATTTTCAAACAAGAAGTATTTCATTATGGCGATTTCTTAAAGTGATAGGTAATGAGATGAAGAAATATAAAGGAAAATAAAACTGGCTACAACTTTGCTAGCACGACAAGCTTCCCTTTGGTCAGCCTGCGTTCTAGCTTGAGTTACACACAATCAGATAAAAGCAACTTTATGAAGTTTGACTTAAGGCAAGAACCACTAGTTATTGACGTTAGTAAAAACTATGAAGAGGTAAAGAAACTAGCTATTCATAAAAGACATGATACTGGTGATGTTTTTGTAGTTCCAGAGTTCTCCAGCGGCGATGTAACAAAATGGATAAATGTTGATGATTATCAAGGAGAGTTAATTCCCTTTTATCTTGGTTTATTTCGAAAGTACACACCTACAAAATACGTAAAAATTAGTGTTAGATATTCTGAGTATGCATCATACATTTTACGTTATCTCTATGGACTAACATCGGAGGATTCTGAAGAAAAGGTCTTGCTCAGAAATCTTGAAGAAAACTTAGACTTAGAGAGTAAAGATGCTGCAATTCTTCTTAAAGTACTTACTGCAGCAGGGGATATCGAAGTACAAAAGAAAAGTGCTCGATATTATTTCTCTCCTTCAAAGAAAGCTCAAAAAAAATTTGATCATCGTAAATTTTTATCGACAATCATTGAAGAGCTAGAAGCTAAAAGTCGAAGGATAGATTTACTTATCAACCATGGAGGTACAGTAGGTTCTTACAGAGAAAATCTACTTATTAACACATTAGAAAAATATCTACCAGCAAAATTTTCAATATCCAGTGGGTTTATTGAAGGAATTCCTAGGCAGTTGGATATTGTTATCTATGATTCATTAAACTTTATACCACTTTTTAATGAGAATAATATTGTTGTTGTTCGAAAAGAATCAGTTCGGGCGGTTATAGAAGTTAAGTCAAATTTGCATTCCAAAGAGCTGAATGATGCATTAGAATTATTGTATGATATAACTAGTTTTGTGCAGCCTGTTATACCATTTTTTAAAGGGATATTTGCCTTTGATACGAATTATAAATCAGCAGATGGAATAGCAAAGAAGATTATAAATTTTCATAATCAAGGGGAGCAGGAAGGTTTCACGCGATATAGGATTGAATACCCTTTTCAACTCTTGGATTCTATTTGTATACCTAATAGATACTTTCTGCATAGCTCCCATGTAAATGTTCTGCCAGATCGTACTAAGGAGTTAAGGCCAGGTATCAGGTCACTAAAGTCAAAGTTTAATTTAAATCCTGAAGGTGCGTTTTTCTTAAGTAGATTATTTGCTTTTTTAGATGTTGATCTTCCGTCACGAAGTATTAATAACGATTACTTTTTGCATTTAGAGAATGAAATTGATACGGAGTTTATGGGACATATTTATGAAGACAAATGGCTTTCTGATCAGCAAATAGTAGGTTCAACCATTCTGTCTACTGAGGAAGCGTACAAAGAGAGATATAATAATGTTGTGAAGTGGTTGGACGGAGTTTTGACAACTAGTGAATTATTTGGAAAGTACCAGAGAAAAGATAGATAAACTGTGTGTAACTTTGCTACTACGTCCATGCTCCCTTCGGTCGCACGTCGCAGTAGCTTGAGATGGGCGCAAAGAGAGTGAAAAACCAAGTTAGATTCAAGTATTCAAGAGTGACATGAAGCGGCGCTCGTTAAGCTCGCAACTAAATACACGGCCCTGCGGGACCGGAAGTGATTTTCTAAATTAGGTAATGCGGCTAGCGTGATAAAAAGAGGGAACAGCTTGGATATTCTTCGTTTAATCATCGAATGCAAAGCTGCCGGTTTTGCTTTGGGGCCCTGTAGCCATTGGCACCATTAGCTTTGTAGATATACCTAGCAATTGACTTTCAGTCGGTGTTTCAAAAGAAGCGGAGATTAGTGCCTTAAATCGTCTTTTGAAAGATAAACTCTGAATCGAAGATGGTGCGAATAGGATTCATATTGTTAGTTAGTACTCTGTTTTTAGGGTGTCAAGAACAACCACTACATTATCCAGAGGTCATCGTAAATAATGACTTGCAATCGTTATATGATAAGAGCATTATTGATTGGCATATACTGAATTCAATTGGCTGGCATTCAGAGTCTTCATATCTACTTCGATTTGACACATTTGTTGAGAATAGGATTTACAAAAAAGACTCTCTAAGAGGAGTATGGGTTATGGATCGAGATATGATTTACGATAAGCAGGAAATGATAAAAACGTTTCCAAGTCATATTGTCGATTTTTTGAGTGTGGATCTTGAGTTATTTCAATCTGAACAATTTTCGTTACTACATGGAGACACGGTGGTATTGACCTTATTTCCTGTTGCAGGGATGTACAGAAACGATATGCTTTATGACCCTATCGATGGATATGTTTACACGCTTTATTATCTGAACTCAGAACTCATTAGAATAGGGCAGAATGATTATATTGAGTTTGACATGGACGAAGAGGAGGTGCGATCAAAAGAGCCACTTCTTCTTCAAATGGTTGACTCTTTAAATGCTTACCAAGTAAATCCAAGATTGAAAAAGTTACTTGATGATAGAAAATGATTCTGCACACAACTCAAGCCTAGGACGACAAGCTTCCCTGCGGTCAGCCTGCGCCTAGGCTTGAGTTGTGTGCAACAAAATGTATATAAAAACGTAATACAAACAATTCAAATTATCGAAAACATAGAATATGGAAGGTTACAATTTAGACACAGGTAAGAAATATATTAAAGATATTTTTTCAAGCGACAGTTTTTATAGTATTCCTGCTTATCAGAGGCCGTATGTTTGGGGGCAAGAACAGGTATATGTTTTATTGGATGATATTTGCTCTGCGATGAGTAGGGATAATGAGAAAGAATATTTCCTTGGTTGCATGATATGGAATACTAAAACTGTTGAGAATAATGATATAAAGTTTTTAACTCAAGATATACTAGATGGGCAACAGAGATTTATTACTCTTTATCTTATTCAAGGAGTAATAAGAGATCTATCAAGTAGTAAGAAGTTAAAAAGTAAGGTTCAAGATCGTATGCAACAGGAAGAGGATCAATTTGATCAAATTCCTGAGAGAAATAGAATTTTATTTGAAATAAGAGATGATAAAGACTTTTTAGATAAATATTTAATTCCAGAAGGAAGTACGAATAAAGTTGATGAAATAAGCATAGTTCAGAGTCATAAAAATAGTTCCATTTCAGTAAAAAATATGAGTAGGGCGATATTAGATATACGCCAATATTGGAAGACTATAGAAAAAGAAGATGAAATTGAAGACATTCAAAAATACATGAATGATTTCTTTAAATATTTATCGTCTAAAGTATTAGTATTATATCTCGCTACTCCTGATAATTTAGATGACGCATATAATCTGTTTACCGTATTGAATAGCAGAGGGTTGCAATTACAGGTGAGCGATATATTACGCGCTCAAAATCTAAGAGAAATACAGGATTCAGAAAAGAAGAGATATGCTGAGAAATGGTCCTCTTATGAGGACGGAATTGGTGCGCCGTATAGGGAGTTTGATGATTTCCTTTGGGCTTTAGTTTTTATTAAAATGAAGTACCGGTCACTAAGTAATAAAAGCTTACAAAAGGCTTTTGAAAACATGTGGAAATCAGGTTTATTAAGAAAAGGAGTTGGTACATTCGATTATGTTGGTAAATACATTGAGCACTATCAGGCAATCACTGATGGATCTATAGAAGATAGCAAAACAGGAAAGTTGTTTTATAATTTAAATTATGTTTTAACATCTGTTTTTGGAAATACGTATATGGCTCCATTAATGTATTACAGAGAATGCTTTGGTGAATACAAGATAGTTGACTTTTTAGTGAAGTTGGACAATTTGTTGTCAGCAGCTTGGCTAATAAATAAAAGAGGTGGACAGACTCGTATTTTCATTCTCTTAAGAAAAATGGAAGAATTCTCTAAAAGCAGATCTTTACATGAGACTTCTGCTGAAGCAGCAGATAGATTCTTAGCAAGTGAATTACTTAATTATGATTACGATGACGAGAATGCTACAACAAAAATTGATATACATGATTTATATGACTTGATTAATAAAGAAAATTTTGGTTCATTTAGTGGGACTAGAGTTAATAAACTAAGATACCTTCTTCTTAAACTCGATATAATCTTGGGTGATTTAAATAATAAAATTTATTTTGATAGAAAGAGTTCAAGTATCGAACACCTTATGCCAAGAACTATATCTGATACGGGATGGGATATAGAAGAGTCAGAACATCAAGAATGGCTACATAGGTTAGGAAACTTAGCAATGATTAACCGTAAGAAGAATGCTGCTTTTTCAAATAGATCTTATGAAGATAAAAAAAGCAAGTATTCTAACTCAATAGAAACGCGAGCGAATACAAACTTCATTTTTCTTACATATAACAGATGGGGTATTGATCAAGTCTGTGAAAATCATAAGCGGATTTATGAGTTATTACACAGGTATTATGATGGCAATAGTCTAGAAAATCTTCTAAAAATGAAGAGGGATTTATTAAATAAATAGAAGCACACAACTTTGCTACTACGTCCATGCTCCGCTTCGCTGCGCACGTCGCAGTAGCCGGAGTTGGCTACAATTACGAAATTAGACATTTTGTTAAATGTTATATATTTACATTGTAACTCAGGAATTTTATAGTCACGCCAAAATGGACGTATAGTCCATTTTTAAAATGAAGACTTTTGCTTAAAGATTAATAATTTAACCATGGCAAGTATTAGAGCTTTTAATGAAATTAGTAGTATCGATTTTGAGAATGAAAAAATTGATTTAATAACGAAAAAAATAGAATCGGAAGATAAAAACTATTTGATTGGAGTAAACGAAGAAGAGTATATTAGTTTTTTGATCAATGAGTTTTCTGTTGAACCACTTGTGATTCACTTTGATCAAGAGTTAATAGAGGAGCCTAAAGTCAAAAAGAGGTGGGTTGATAACTTTAGAGCTTATGATGAGAAGTATCAGGTCGATTCTTATATTTTTAAAATAAAAATTCCTTATGAAGGCTCTCCTGAATTACTCTCAGTGAGACCGAGTACTTATGTAATGTCGTTTGGAGATATAGGAACAGAAATGTTTGAAAAAACCATCATAATAAAAATGGAAGTGACGGACATTGATTCTAAAGCTTTTATAAAAGAAAAAGAAAGTTTAATAAGAAGAACTTTTGCTAACCTAAATAACTCAATTGTCTACGCAGAACGATTCAATAACAAAATAAAGCTAACTACACCTACTCTTTTTACCAAAAGGAAAGAAAAAATTCTCCGCGAGAATAAATTTTTTCAAGCTATCAATGTAAAGATTGATGACAAAACTAAAAAGGTATTCTCTCCGCCAACAGTTAAAAAGACAAATATTCCACAACCAAAACTATCAGGAAAGTCTGATTTTTCTTTAGAGCCTAAATTGTCGGTTGCTATACCCGTCCCTAAGTGGTTTGGGCGTACACAGAAGCCCCACCTACTGAACGAAAATTCAACGTTAGTAGCCTGCGCAACTCCGACTTGTATGACTTAGTGTCATTGAGGAAATCAATTATTCCGTCTTTGAATTTTGAATACGTATCGTAGTAAATAGAGCTGATGGCTTTTTTACGCATAAACTTCCAAAGCCGCTCGATTAAATTCAAATTAGGGGAATACGGGGGGAGAAATACAAATTCTATACGCTGATCAGCGGCCCAATCCTGAAGCATTCTATTGCGATTATACCGGGCATTATCACAAATCAGATATATTTTCTTTTTCGGATGTTTCTTCAATAATTGCCGACACAGCCGTTGGGTAGACTGAGCATTGATAGAATCAGTGATGTCATAAACCAAGTGTTCAGGCTTAAGTGCGTTGATTGCGCCGTTGATATTTACCCGTTTACGTCCACTATTACAGTCCACTTCAAAGTCTCGG
>NZ_KB903581.1 GCF_000379805.1 Lewinella cohaerens DSM 23179
GTTCTTTTTGAGGTCGTTTAGGGCAACTATTGATGCTGTAATTGAGAAATTAAGGCCGGCGTAGAACTTAGCCTTTGCGACAAGCCTCGTGCCTCGGCCTGCGCCAAGGCCCGAGTTGCCCAAGATACTCCGCTGCGCTCCGCATCTTGGGCAACGTTTTTCGGGCAAGCCCGTGTTGCACAAGCTTCTCCGCTGCGCTACGAACCTCGTACAACACGGGACATGCGGAAATTCAAAAATTTTTTCGGCTGCGCCGAAAATTTCCGAACTTCGCATGTCCCGAAAAACGTTCCGCACCACCAAAAAGAAAAAAAAACAAGAAGCCAAATCAAAAACAAGAAATCATTGAAAAGTATTAACTTTGCCACCGATGAAAATAGCGATTAGAATACTAACCATCTACATTTTTGCATTATCACTTGTGCCTTGTGGTGATGGTGGTGGAGGCATTATGGTATTTGCTAATCATCTTATTGATATTGAAATTCAAAACAGTTTAGAAAAGGAACAAAATTCCGACCCTTGCGAAGATTCGCCTTGCTCTCCTTTTTGTATCTGTAGTAGTTGCTTTACTGCATTAGATACCGTTAAAGAAATTCGGCTTCCAGAAAAGGTATTAACTTCATTACCAAAAACCACCCCTTTGTTTATAGCACATTTTCACCCTTCCGACTTCAATCATTCCATTTGGCAACCGCCACAATTAGGTTAATCAATCTGGCATAGACAGGTATGCCCTTTCCACAAATTTATTTGGTTAATCTAATATTAAAAAAATGAAAAAATTATTATTGTCATTCATGGCAATGGCTACATTTAGTGTGGTCTATTGCCAAAATACATTCAAAGCCACCATTTTAGATGCTGATTCAAATGAACCACTCATAGGAGTAAATGTCCTATTTGAAGAACCTAACAAAGGTGGTGTAACGGACTTAGATGGAACTGTTGCCATTGAAAATTTGCCAAATGGCAATTACGAAGTTCGAGTTAGTTATGTAAGCTATGAAACCATAGAATTGGAGGTTTCTTTACCTCAACAAGAACCTCTAACTATTTTATTGGAATCAGGAAGTGAGGAACTGGAAACCGTAACGGTTACAACAACTCGTAGTAGCCGATTAATTCAAGATTTACCGACTCGATTGGAAGCAATCACCGCAGAAGAATTAGGCGAAAAAGCATTTATGAACTCTACTAATATTTCCATGCTGTTGCGTGAAAGTACAGGTATTCAAATGCAACAAACTTCTGCAAATTCTGCCAATCAAAGTATTCGTATTCAAGGCTTAGATGGTCGCTACACCCAATTGCTCAAAGACGGTTTTCCAATTTTCGGGGGCTTTGCAGGAGGTTTGAGTATTATGCAAATACCACCTTTGGATTTGAAACAAGTGGAAATTATTAAAGGGAGTGCTTCTACACTATATGGTGGTGGAGCAATTGCAGGACTGGTCAATTTGATTAGCAAACGCCCTGAAGAAGAACCACAATTGGAATTCATGTTTACCCAAACACAGGCATTGGGTTCTACCTTAAATGGGTTTTATGCTGAGGAGTATGGAAAAGCTGGTTTTTCTCTTTATGCCGTAGGTAATCTTCAACAAGTCTATGATGTCAATGATGATGATTTCTCGGAACTTCCCGAAGTGAAAAACATTGCTATCAACCCAACTTTCTTTTACAATTTTGACGAAACCAGTAGTCTGAGAATTGGTATCAACAGTTCTTTTGAAAACAGATTGGGTGGTGATGTAACCGCTATTGAAAACTCACCAAGTGCTGAGCATCCTTTTACGGAGGAAAATAAATCTACTCGATTGGCTTCTCAAATCAGTTATCAAAAAGCGTTTTCAGAAGATGCCAATTTAACGATTAGAAATAGCGTCAACTTTTTTGATAGAAGTATAGGGATTCCTGATTTCACTTTTGATGGTCAACAAATAGCGAGTTTTTCAGAGGTATCTTATTCCACAGCAAACGAAAAAGCGGATTGGGTTTTTGGTGCAAACATGTGGACGGAAGAATTTACTGAAACACCTTTTAATCAAAACCCTGTAAGAGATTACAGCAATAATACCTTTGGGGTTTTTGGTCAGAATGTTTGGTCGTTTTCAGAAAAAGCAGCTTTGGAATCAGGGTTAAGAATTGATTACAATACCGATTATGATTGGTTTGTCCTGCCTCGCATCAATCTTTTATTAGACCTTAACGAGCATTGGACAACTCGAATTGGCGGTGGAATGGGCTACAAACTACCAACCATTTTTAGCGAAGAAGCAGAAAGCCGAACCTTTCAAAGCATACTTCCTATCGGAATAAATGACACGAAAGCAGAAAAGTCAGCAGGAATAAATTTGGATGTAAACTACAAGACTATCTTATTTGATGAGGTCAGCTTTTCTATCAATAATCTATTTTTCTACACTCAATTGTTTGACCCCTTGATTCTGACCCAAGATGCAAATAACCAATTCCTTTTTGTAAACGCTGATGGGAAAACGGACAGCAAAGGATTGGAAACGAATATTAAATTTAGTTACGATGATTTTAAACTCTATTTGCAATACGCCTTTATTGATGCCCAATTAGATTATGACGGTATCAATCGGCAAAAACCAATTACCCCAAAGCATAATGCAGGGGGAATATTGATGTATGAAAGCGGAAAATGGAGACTTGGTTATGAAGTGTACTTCACAGGCGGACAAACCTTGTTTGACTTGTCTCCTGTCGAAGATTACTGGACTATGGGATTATTGGTATCTCGTCAAATTGAGAAGCTCAACGTGTTTGTGAATTTTGAAAACTTCACAGACACCCGACTTTCCAAATTCCAAGATACTGTAATACCACCACATACAAATCCTTCCTTTCCTGAAATTTGGGCACCGACAGATGGGTTCATTTTTACCGCAGGATTAAAGTGGACGATATTCGGAGAAATAGAAGAAGAATAGAAATTGCGACTCAAATCGTTAGAGAGTAATGACTGAATTTGCTCTCTAACTTTTTTATTATCAGAAAAATAATCATGGAAAAATCAATATATAAAATCCCTAAGATGGATTGTCCTTCGGAGGAAAATCTAATCCGTATGAAGTTGGACGGAATACCGAGCATAAAAAACCTCGATTTTGACATCCCAAACAGAACTTTAACTGTTTTTCACGATGGGCAAGGTGACCAAATCGAACAATCCATAATTGACTTAGATTTAGGAGGAAAGAAAGTAAAAACGATTGAAACCAAAGAAGTCGAATTTAGCGAAAACGCAAATCAAAAGAAATTACTTTGGACAGTACTTGCTATCAATTTTGCTTTCTTTTTAATCGAAATGACAACAGGATTGATTTCTAAATCAATGGGATTGGTGGCGGATAGTTTAGATATGTTGGCAGATGCTTTTGTTTATGGTATTAGCCTTTTTGCAGTTGGCGGTACTTTGATAAGGAAGAAAAGAATAGCGAAAGTTGCAGGTTATTTTCAAATCACATTAGCAGTAATTGGATTTATTGAAGTGATAAGAAGATTTTTTGGCGTAGAAAAGATGCCCGATTTTTCAACTATGATAATAGTTTCGATTCTTGCTTTAATTGCGAATGGGATTTGTTTGTATCTATTGCAAAAATCTAAAAGTAAAGAAGCGCACATGCAAGCCAGTATGATTTTCACCTCTAACGATGTAATAATTAATTTAGGAGTAATTACAGCAGGGATTTTGGTGAATTGGTTAGATTCGAGCAAACCAGATTTGGTAATAGGAACGATTGTTTTTATTTTGGTTATTCAAGGAGCAATAAGAATATTAAAATTAGCAAAGTAAATTAAAAAAAAGGCGAGTGCGGAACAAAAAAGCCTCAAAGCCTGACGGAGCGTAGCGAGGTCATGCGTTGAGGGTCAGTTGGACGAACCTGCGAATATGCACGCTCTTATGGGTATTCAATGATACTTGCCTGGGCTTGGGCGACACTTGGAAGAGCGTTTTTTAAGTTCCAGTAGATTTTCAGGGGCATTGCTGATTTACTTTTGGAGTAAAATAAGCGAGAAAAAGGTTGATTTTCGATGATTGTGGGCATAGCAGTGGCTCACGTCGGTGGGATCGTTGCTAAACTGCTCTATTTTCCTCGCTCACCAATGATTAAGGGTGGTGGGCGAGCGGTACCTCCGGGCGCGAATCGGAATTGTCTGATGCTGTCGATGCAACCGCAATGGGTGCAGGTTTTGGGTCGGTCGGGAAAATACTGCTCCAATAACTGGGCTTTTCGCTCCGCTCTGGTTCTCCTTTCAGGTGAGTCTACTCCCAAGCATTGACGAGCCGCCGCCAGGGCTTCGGTTTTACGAGCGTTGGACAGTATTCCGTAGTGTCTCATGCGCCGAAATCCTTGGGGTAGAATGTGCAAACAAAATCGGCGCAGGAACTCCGTGCCTTTCAATTGCATTATTTTCTGTTTCCCGTTTTGGCGATAATCCTTGTAGCGAAAACGAACGTGCTGGTCGCCGATGTCCGTAATGCGATGATTACTGATGGCAACTTTATGGGTGTAGCGGCCAAGGTACTCGACTACGGTTTTGGGCGTACGAAAAGGAGCCTTGGCGTATACTACCCAAGCTTGATTGTAACGTTGTCTTCGCCAGGCGGTTTTCTCGGCTTTTGTCAGGGGAGCATCAGGAGGAACCTTGAGTTTGTTGCCGTTCCAGGCACGCATCAAATCTTTGAGATAGATGGCCTTGAAAACCTTACTCATGGCCTTGACCGGAAAGAGGAAACCGGCTTTGCGGCGCGGCTTCTTCCAGCCCTGTTTAGCGGTCAGCCCTCCGGCTGGTACGATGCAGTGGACATGAGGATGGAGGCTGAGGTTTTGTCCCCAGCTGTGGAGCATCATCGTCGCTCCCAGTTGTGCTCCCAGATAGCGCGGATCGGCTGCGAAAGTCCTAAGCGTCTGCCAGGCGGCTTTGAAGAGCAGATCGTAACAAAAAGCATCATTGTAGCGGCACCACATGTTCAGCTCTTGGGGGATGGTGAACACAATATGCTGATAAGGCACGGGCAGCAACTCCTCCTCGCGGGCCTGAATCCACAGCTCGCGTTCCAATCCACCACATTTGGGGCAATGGCGGTTGCGACAGGAGTTGTAGCTGATACGCTGAATGCTGCGGCACTCGCCACAGTACTCGATATGTCCGCCCAGTAGGGCAGTGCGACAATCGCGCAAAGCCCATAAGGTCTGCCAATGACGAGCGGGCATCTTGTGCTGTGTAGTAAAAGCATTACCAAAACGCCGCACAACCTGAGCCACTTCCCAATCGGGCCGCTTAATTACGCGGTTCACAGTAGAGAAAATCGAGCGGACTGTCAATGTCCCGCAGGGTGAAAGTAGTATAGCGCAAGTAGATCAGGGTACTACTGAGATAAGCATGGCCGAGGAGTTGCTGTAACCGCAGGATATTGCCTCCATTGTTGAGATAATGCACCGCGAAGGAATGACGCAGTGCGTGGGGACAAACGTGCTTTTTCAGGCCTGAACGTTGCAGTGTCATCCTGAGAAGATACTGCACGCCGCGCACGGAAATGCCAATAGACTTGCTACGTTCGCGGCCAGGAATGAGGTAATCGACAGGTTTTTCCTGGCGAAAATAGTCGATCAGTGTGCCTCTCAATCGTTCGCCGTAGGGCAACACCCGAGTCACATTACCCTTAGACGTTCGGATGATGAGCGTACGCTGAGTACGGTCGAAGTCGCCGAGGCGTAAGCGTCCGACTTCGGCCACTCGCAAGCCGAGAGAAAAGATCAGTTCGAGGACGATGCGGTGGCGCAAACTGCGAGTCGCCCGAAGCAAAGTGCGTACCTCATCGGCATCGAGTAAATCTCCGAGTTGCTTAGAATAGCGAGGATTAGGCAGATCGACGATGAGTTCTTGGCATCGCAATACCTCGCGGTAGTAGTACTTAAGACTACAAATGAGGGTGTTGAGCGTGGAAGAACTGATGTGGGGCTTGCGTCCAGCGAGAAAAGCAATAAGTTGATCGCGGCTAAGCTTATCAGCGGGCAGGTCGTAATGCGCTTGCAGGTCGCGCAGTCCGCGTACGTAGTTGACGATGGTCGCCTCAGCCCGTCCGGCCACAGTAAGATGATCGGCCATTCGATCTAGTTGACCTTGCAGTTCCGGGTTACTGGCCTGAAATGCCTTGGTTTTTTTTAGACATAATATTTAGATTTAATGGAAAATCAAGAAGATAAGGAAAAGCTTTATCTTGACGAGTAAATCATGGAGGAGGTTCCTGCGATAGCAGGTTAGTTCAACAATACCTACCGCGACAATGCCTCCTGCGTCGGCACTGCGGGTAGGCCTGAGTTGCCCAAGATACTCCGCTGCGCTCCGCATCTTGGGCAACGTTTTTCGGGCAAGCCCGTGTGGCACAAGCTTCTCCGCTGCGCTGCGAACCTCGTACAACACGGGACATGCGGAAATTCAAAAATTTTTTCGGCTGCGCCGAAAATTTCCGAACTTCGCATGTCCCGAAAAACGTTA
>NZ_KB903582.1 GCF_000379805.1 Lewinella cohaerens DSM 23179
GTTACCGCTACCGGAGCAGGTGCAGAGAAACCACCACCGATGAACTGACCTCCGTTATCACTTACAATACCGATAACGTAGTCACCCGTCGTACCGAAGCTCGTGTTAGCAACCATCAAAGTGTACGTCTGACCAGGCTCCAATGGCATTTCAATGCGGAAATCCTGATCAAAGAACGCGTTGACACCAAAGAATGGATCAACAAAGTAAGCACCCTCAGAACCACCAAGGATATTCTCACATGGATTGTCTTCGTTAAACGCTCCCTGGAACAAAGCGATATTCAAACCAGGAATGTTAGAAGCTGTCTGAATGTTGTACACATCCGTTGCAGGTAGATCAGGATCAACCGTGAAGGTGATCAGGTCGTAGTTATAATCAACACCAGCTGCAGGCTCAAAGAAGCTTTGGAAACAGCTATAGTCGTCCAGGGCAATCGTTGGCTCTGTGCCGTCGATGCTACCTTCCAAAGTCTGAAGGTCGAAATCAACCGTTACTTCGTCTGTGTCAGCAGGACACTCTACTACTGGGTCGGTTTTGTCTTCAGCGAAGAGGTTACCCCAACAGGTGTAAACCATTTCTCCTGCAACAAAGATGTCTACAGAGTAAGTGTGAGCACCACAACCAGAGATAACATTGGTATTACCACCATCAACAGTGATTACGATCTCGTCGGCACAAGCGTAGTTGCCCGTCAGAACCATACCAGGGGTAATCAATCGATCACAGTTTTCACTCAGTGTAACGTTTACGTCTGAGATACAAGCAGGACCGAAGTTTTCTACTTCGATAACTGTTTCTACAGTTTGGGTACATCCGCGGTAAGCAGGTGTTGTTCCTCCATCAGGAGAAATACCTCCGTTACCATCATCGGCACCAATGTAGGTCATCACTACGGTATTAAGACCAGAAGGCAAAGCCGTTGGATTAAATACAGTAGCATCAACTCCATTAATGGTGAAGGTTACACCATCAGGCATTGCTGGTCCGTTCACGTCATCATCATCAGTGCCACCAAGTGTGATAGCACCTTCGAAATTACAGTAAATCGGATCTAATTCAGGATCAAATACAGGAGTTGGGTAAGCACAAGCATTACCAATCGCGAAGTTGAAGCCTACCGCATTTCCGGCGATAAACTGATCTACCGTGATGGTATAACCAACATCATCTGCGTGATCAAAAGCAATAGAGTAGTGCATGTTGGCATCGTAGGTAAGTGGATCACCTACAGCTACACCAAATGCTCCGTCTACCGCTACGACTCTGAAGTCGAGGCCAGCGGGTAGAGTACCACCACCGCCACCAGTAATCGCTACGATTTCACCAAAGGTGCCATCGTTAGGGTTCGTATAGGTTCCAGCTTCCGCATCAAAAGTGATCGGTGATGCGTCGTCATTACAACTACAAGGATCGGTGATTGCGAAACCACAATCCTCTATACCTAAAGTAGAGCTAGCAGTGTACTCACATTCCAATTCACCTGCAAGGGTGTAAGTAATGCTATAGCCATCAGGACCTAGGCCAGACAAGTCTACATCAAAAGTAAGGCCGTCGCCATTATCGGTAACCCCTGTACCACTGTACACTCCACCTGCTGGAGTAGCTCCACCAAGGGTAATAGTGACATCTCCACCACATACAGTAGCGAGTGCGGGGAATACTACGGTTGGTTCATCAAAAGTACTTTCACAAGGAACGTTGTAAACGTATTCTGTTTCCTGATCCATTCCATCAACAACGGTAATGAATCGGTTAGTAAACTGATTGTCACAACAAGAAACAGTACAATCATCACCAGGGGTGAAGCTTTCTTCTACGCCATTCACCAAGAATTTAAACTCTTGGTCACCAGGAGCCATGAAGATGGTGGTACACCAAATACCGTCTCCGTCAGGATCAGTCAAGGGGTTACACACACCACACCAGTTATTAAATCCGCCGAAGATATTGATATTAGTAGCATCTAGACAGCCGATGTCTACACAAAACTCGATATCCGCACCCGGAGGAGGTGTACAAACTTCGTCACAGCTTTCCCAACCGTAAGTATATGATGCTGGCATACCATCTACAACGGTAATCTGGCGAGCAACACCGCCGTTAGGGGCAGTAGGAGAGCTAACCGTACAATCGTCGGTTATATCAAGGGTTTCGAACTGTCCCTGCGCAAAGAAGAACATGAAGTCATAATCTCCAGGATCTAAATTCAATGTTTTGCAATAGATACGGTTACCCATATCCTGCATCAAGAAATCAGTACCAGGGTTAAATCCGTTGAAGGATCCTGCAAGTGCAACTGCATCTGATACGGGATAACAACTAAGATCCACACAGAACTCAATGGCTACAGGCCCTGCAACCGGAGCACAAGATGCCGTTACCGTTTCGGAATTACCTGCTCCACCAGCTGCCCAGTTAAAGAACATATCTAAAACATACGGGTCATTTTGACCAGTTAAGCTGTAGTTAAAGGTTCCACCTGGGCCTGCAACTTGAAAAACCCCACCTGGGCCTCCAAGAAAACCAACCAAACCTGCTGGGTTGTCTACCACGGTAAGTGTTACATCAACATTGCCAGCATTGTCACTTACGATGGTATAATCCATACCATTTGCCAGGTTTTCAATGGCTACATTGCCTGAACATGGGTCTAGTTCAACAGCAACGCAAGATGCCGTTACCGTTTCGGAATTACCTGCTCCACCCGCTGCCCAGTTAAAGAACATATCTAAAACATACGGGTCATTTTGACCAGTTAAGCTGTAGTTAAAGGTTCCACCTGGGCCTGCAACTTGAAAAATCCCACCTGGGCCTCCAAGAAAACCAACCAAACCTGCTGGGGCGTCTACCACGGTAAGTGTTATATCAACATTGCCATCAGCGTCACTTACGATGGTATAATCCATACCATTGGCAAGATTTTCAATGGCTACATTGCCTGAACATGGGTCTGGAACAGGAGGACCACAAGTAGAGAAGTAGATATTATCAACGTAAAATGATCCACTACCCGTCGGTAAACCAGAAAAAATCAGCTGAGAAAGCTCATCAGCGTTATTCAGCGTCGGACCGGTTACAAGGGCTGGATTGGCAAAGTCGGCCATGGGAATAGCAAAAGTATTCCAGCCCAATTGAGTTGGTGTAAATGCGATTTCACCCTCACTCGAAAAAGCCCCACCGTCAAAATCGACCAACTTCACTCTAAAGGTGGTCATATCTGCCGTCCAAACATCAACATTGAAGGTTGTCATTGCCGATGCATCAATAGGAGAGCCAAACATTTCGATTCCGAGAAAGTCAACGTTCTCGTACAACTTTGTATCATTCCCACCGATCTGTAGCTCGGTATAGACAGTACCTCCTGGCGACCACGGGGTCAACCAAGTATCAACGGGTACATCCGTGTAAGCATTGCTGAACATGGAGATCACGTTAGCAGCATCACAAGTAGGCTCTGGTGCTGCCGTAGGACAAGCACTCGTAGAGAAGTAGATATTATCAACGTAAAATGATCCACTACCCGTCGGTAAACCAGAAAAAATCAGCTGAGAAAGCTCATCAGCGTTATTCAGCGTCAGACCGGTTACAAGAGCTGGATTGGCAAAGTCGGCCATGGGAATAGAAAAAGTATTCCAGCCCGATTGAGTTGGTGTAAATGCGATTTCACCCTCACTCGAAAAAGCCCCACCGTCAAAATCGACCAACTTCACTCTAAAGGTGGTCATATCTGGCGTCCAAATATCAACATTGAAATAGGTCATTCCAGATGCATCGATCGGAGTACCAAACATTTCGATGCCGAGAAAGTCAACGTTCTCATACAGCTTAGTATCATTCCCAGCGATCTGTAGTTCAGTATAGACAGTAGCTCCTGGCGACCACGGGGTCAACCAAGTATCAACGGGTACATCCGTATAGGCGTTGCTGAACATGGAAATCACATCGGATTGATCACAGATTGGATCGGGGGCGGCTACGGATGGTCCAGTAGCAATAATAGCAGTAAAGGTAATCTCAAAGCTATTGAGTGTACCAGAGTCTCCACTAGCATCATCAAAAACTTCCAGTATCCAATCACCGTTGGCATTTTCACCAGCCAATATGGTATTAAGATCAACACCAGGACCATCTTCCGTATTTAAAATGGGAAAAATGTTTGCTCCTCCTTCTGCTCGATAGTCAGCGAGGGGGGCATTACCATCCCAACCATTGACATCATTAGCTGAAGCATCGGTAAAAGTAAGCGTTGCAGCAGCATCTAAACCCGTGAAACTGCCATTATCACTTGACAATGTCACTCGTGTCCCGGCGGGTGATACCAGCACTATTTCTAAGTCGTTTGCGAAGGTGTGCTCTGCATTTATAGCTACCGAAGTTAATTCAACATCGGTTCCGATCACCGCACCACCCGCAATCATAGCGGTACCCGTGGAAGTGGAGGTAATATTAGCAGGAGTCGTAACACCACCATCAGTGGTTCCTAAACCCTGTGGATTGCCCGTTCCTGTAAAGGTTTGGGCGGTCCCCATTAAGGGAATTGCCAGCATGAGCAAACAGACGAGGCTGTATTGCCATGCTTTTTTTAGCGTAAAGTTCGCTTTTCGCATAAGATTACAATTTGTTATAAAAAAATTAAGGTCGTTTCAAATATGATCAATGTACAAGGCACAAGTGCCCTATACATTTAAAATAAAATTTCTTAAAGTCAGGTCGTCAAAAAATAAAACTTCGCATCAGCGACAAAGATAGTCACATTTCCTTGATCGCCAGCTAATAAAACAGATAGAGCTTGGTGTTTTAGACCAAATTCTATCTGTTTTATCCTATTTCAGCACTACCACCTCACCAGTTTTGGTCAGGAGGGTGCCGTCTATTAATTCAATCTCAATTACGTAGAGATATACGCCCGGGTTTACTTGCTCTCCACGATAAGTTCCATCCCAACCAAACTGGCTGTCATTGGCCGGCACATCCTCTCGTGAGAGAATGGCGCCTCCCCAGCGATCAAATATTTGGAAGTTGCGAATCATCTTCACATTAGCCCCCGTATAAATCACAAAGTCATCATTGACACCATCTTCATTCGGTGAAAAGATATTCGGGATATAGATTCTTTCTGTTCTATCAACGAATAACCTAATTTGATCGCTGACAATACAGCCATTTTCGTCAATCACCGTAACGGTATAAATGGTTTGTTCTTCAGGTTGGGCAAAAGGTTCCAGACAATCTGTACAACTAAGACTCTGGTCAAAAGTCCAGATCACCGTGTCAACTACGGCGTTAGTCGTAAAGGATAATTGAACACTATCCCCCAGTACAACTTCATCANCTGCGCCTAAATCCAGGAAGAGGTCATCTGCTGCTAAAATGCTAATATTCGTAGTAGACTCACAACCTTCGGCATCCTGAACAGTCAAGCTATATGCTCCTGGTGAAAGGCCAGCAAATAGTACATCCGTAACGAAAGCTCCATCGTTGAGCGAAAACAGATAGGGTTCCTGCCCGCCAGTTACAGATTCGATGCCAATACTGCCATCGTTGTTACCAAAGCAGCTTTCGTTGGTCGTATTGACTACCGGCGCCAGATCAAGGTTACATGGTGTCCCCATACAAGGAATACAAATAGAGCCATCACAGTTAAGGATCGTTTCCTGGTCATTAAAGGTATTGGGATCACCGTCATCACAAGCTTGCGCCGTGGTTGGGCCATTGCTACAATCAATAACGGTCCCGGCGCAAGGCACGCAAATACTACCGTCCGATAATAGAATGGTCTCTACATCATTAATGGTACAAGGATCACCATCATCACAAGGTAAAACTTGTTCACAGCTACCGTCCGTGCCGCATGGCGCAGGGGTTCCAGTACAAGGAATACAGACCGTACCATCGCTATTGAGGATCGTTTCTTGGTCATTGACGGTACAAGGGTCATTATCATCACAGGCTTGAACTGTCGTAGCGCCATTACTACAATCGACGGGTTCTCCCATACAGGGCACACAGATGCTACCATCACAATCAAGGGTAATTATCACGTCATTGATCGTATTGGGATCACCATCGTCACAAGGTAACGTCGTCGATGGACCAGTGCTACAATCTAATACCGTACC
>NZ_KB903583.1 GCF_000379805.1 Lewinella cohaerens DSM 23179
TTAGGATGTTTATATTCTTGATCAACTCCGGGCTGTGTAGAACTTTGCTACCCCGTCAAGCTTCCCTTCGGTCAGCCTGCGTTGTAGCTTGAGTTAGTGCCAATTTTATTCAACTTCTTAATGAAATAAATGTGATGACGTTTGATGATAAAATAGTAGAAGTACTGAAAAGTCTTAGTAAGCTTGAAGGCCGAAAAGGTTCTTTAAGACAAGTTTTAGGTGAAAGCAATATCGACTACAAAGACAGTGATATACCAGAGTTTAGAAAATTCTTTCTATCTAGTAACTATGTGGATGCACTAGGAATGCCAAATGATGATCTGTATATCACTTTATATCAAACTGGTATTGATCACATCGAAGGTTATGAAAATAAAAAAAAGGAAGAAAAAAGGGATACAAAAATGAAAGAATTACAATTAATAGAAATGCAGAAGAAAGTTGAAATTTTAGAGGATCAGATTAGACAGCAAAGTGAATTCTGGAAGACTTCAATTCAAAAAAATAAAGAACAAGTTTGGACAATATGGATAGCCTTAATTTTGGCGGCAATATCATTATTAATGCAGTTTTTACAAGGTTAATAAGGGCTAGTTAATGACATTAATTCTATTAGATGATCGGATTTTCCCTCTTTCACGACGAAAGAAATAGAGGAGTTGTTTAGAAAAATTTAATACTGGCACTAACTTAGCTTGTGCGACTATACCCGCCCGGAGCTTGGTTCCACTCGATCATATAGTTGGTGCTGTACTTGATCTGCGGTGTACTTGACGGTCATTGGTGAAGAGGGGCGTGTACATCGCACAAGCCTGAGTTACATGCAAGATCAAAAATTGAAACTTATTACAAACTAGTTACGTAGAAACTATTATGGAGAATATTTTAAACTTTTTATCGGAGAACAAAGAATGGTTGTTTAGTGGAATAGGTGTATTTGTCATTGCTGGTATCGTGAATTTCTTTTTCAAGAAACCTAAAAAATCATCTAAGCCTGATTATAAACAAGCTGTTAATCTTATTCCTGGTGATAATAGAAACGATAACGAAGACATAATCTTAGATGGTTTGAAAAATAGGATTAAAATATTATTTATTGATGATGACACCAAATTTTCAAATGTTTCTATGTTGAAAACAGCTGGTTGGAAGCAAACAAAAACAATCAAAGATGTTAAATCATATGATGAACGAAATGTAGTAGAGGCAGATATTATTTTTGTTGACATACACGGAGTTGGAAAAGCATTAAGTTGTCCAGATGAAGGGTTAGGGTTAGCAAAAAATATAAAACTGAAATATCCTGATAAAAAGGTTGTTATTTATTCTGCTGAACAAAGAGGTGATAGATTCCACAAAGCACTTAAAATTGTTGATGATACACTTCGTAAAGATGCAGACCCATTTGAGTTTCAAAACCTTGTAGAAGAATTTAGTCGAGAAATTTATGAAAAATAACCACGAATATCATGTAGTTGGTTTAGACGGAAGTATCATCATTTCATCACTTAGTCAGAACCACTTTGAGTATTATGCAAACTCGAATTCTAAGAATGATATTATTAAGACTTGTAAATTTGATGGGAAACGGAAACGGCACGGAAAGCTCACTACTGATTCTGGAGTAATATATATAATTTCATCAGAAAAGCCTTTGGTTACAAGTACTAGGATATTTAAAATATACCTTGATATATATGCTTCTATTCTTCAATCACTATTAGGTAAAGGAGAATCGTTTAGAGAAAGTTTTAATAAAAACACTAGGAGACTATTACATAATGTTCGATCAATAAATGCACATAACATTCAGGAAATAGAAAGTATTATACCACAAAGCGGGATAACTGATAATATATTTGATCAAATTGATTTTGTTAATTCCCAATTTGATCAAAATAGAGAAAAATTTTCAGCAAGTGTTCTCAGGTTAATGAAAAATAATTTGAAGACAAAGGTTGAAATAAACGTATTTGATAAATTACTTGAATCACCTATCGTTTTATCTAAGCGTGATTATAAAATCAGTAAAGTCCTAATAAATGTGTTGCAAACGTTTTTTCAAGATTTTATGGATTCGGGCACTACTGTTAAGATTGGAGCTACAAACAAACGAGTAAATTTAGATTATGAGACTTTTCAAGTATGTCTTTACCATATTTTTGATAATGCCTCAAAGTATATGTTACCTAATAAAGATTTGTCAATCAGATTTCGAGATGATTTAGGAGATTTTTTAATAGAAATAGATATGATTAGCCTTAAAATACATGATGCAGAATTAGAACTAATCTATGAAGAAGGGGTATCAGGTATAGAAGCAAAGAAAGTTGATAAACAAGGTCAAGGTATTGGGATGTATTTAATAGTAAGTCTGTTGAAAATGATTGATGCTAGTATCGAAATTGTCAGAAAGAGTCAAAACTTCTCAAGAGCTTTTAACGGCGGAATTTATGAGAATAATATTTTTATAATTCGTTTTCATGGGCAAGGTCTATTTATGAAGTAATAAATGCATGTAACTTTGCTAGCCCGTCAATGGCTCCTTCGTCGCCACTGCGTTCTAGCCTGAGTTAGGTACCATTAAAAATAGATTAGAATACTATAGCTAGTAAAAGAGGAATGAAAGCCAAGATATTCTAATAATAAATTATCAAATCAAGAAGATGCGAAAAAAAATCTTAGGTGCTATAGAATTGTTAGTGATTGGACTAATAGCCGCTGGTATACTCAGCTTTTATAAAGAAACAAATTCAACTCCAAGGTTTAACACTGAATTCGATTGGATAAGAATTATTATTGATTTGGTTCTCATAAGCACTCTAATGTTTAGAGTAATCAAAGTTGTTAAGACTTATAAATTTAGCTATGATGAGTTAGGCCGCCCTAGAAGCTTAGAAAAGATGATTTATATGATTTACCTAACTTCGTTAATTCCTGACTTGTCAATCTGGCTTCAGTGGAGTTATTTCTCAGGTTTATATTTATATGTTTTAGCTATATTTATAAGTCCGATCTTCTTATGGGGAATAGAGTTTATAAAAAGAATTACGCTAGAGCCCAACAATCTTGAAAAAACTCATTACAGGCAATAGTATTCGCCTTGTTGACAATTATTTATATCATAAATTTAGATTCTAATCTAGAAAGGGAATGAACAAGAGAATCGAATTCACGTCAGAAAGAAAAATAAATGAGCTCAGAGAAGAGACCCTAAACTATTTTCAGAATCAAGGTTTCAAGTTGTCGGAGGATAGTACAAACTTCATGCATTTTAAGAGAGGAAGTGTCATTAGAAATATGGTGACTTTTAATCCCCTCAAGTGGAAGAGTATTATAAAAATAGAGTTTAAGAGTAAACTTGTGATAACAGAGGTTTATGTAAACACTATTTTCCAAGCAGTTACTCTGAAAGAAGAGGAATTATGGAAGAATTTTATCTTGAATTATCAAAAAACGATGAAAACAGGAGAATCCTATATTTTTGATAATAAGGAAGAATTAAAAAAGACAAAAAGATCTTCATGGAAATATATTTGGTATGCTTTTATTGGAGCAATAATTTTTGGGATACCAAGTGGGATCGTTGCTTATATAACAGGGGTAGAAAGTATTCTAAGAGTCGGAGCCATAAGTGGATCTTTAATATTTATGATGAATAGAATAAGTAAAGAAAAAGACGGTACCTAACTTTGCTACCCCGTCAAGCCTCCCTTCGGTCAGCCTGCGGGGTAGCCGGAGTTAGGCACAAGCAGAGAAAAATCAATAAAAATCTAAGGAAATAGAAAGACCATATCAAAATATTACGAGTAAATTATATTCAAAAGCAGAAAGGGTTCTCTATCGTCTTGAACTATTCAAGGTCAGACTGAGAAAGAACCTTACTCCAAATAGTCTTAATAGCAAGTTTAGGTCTATCGATGAATTGTATGAGAAGTATTTAGAGAAAGTGCTACTCAGAGAGATTTTTCCTCAGAGTATAAGGTATGGAAGATTTTTTAGCGAATCACAAAATGAAGGAATCTTTACAGAATATTTTCAGGTAAATCCAAGAAGATTAAATTTAGAAGAAGAAAGATATTTGAGTAATTTTTTAAAAGGAAGTATAAGTAAATGGTTCATTCCTCATTTTCTGAAAGAAATTAATGATTACTCATATGAATTCATGAAAACAGTGGTAGATGCAGGAATAAAAATCATTGATCCTAGTTACAACAACCTTTTCGTAATATCAGCTAAAGAACTATATAAAGCCAAGGTAAGCGAGTATTTAATAGAGCGCTTTCCAGGTTCAAGCATGAATGACAAGCGAGGAATATTTCGATTATTTTATTGGGTTTCATTCGATAAGACAAGTGAACTATATGAGAAAAAGCTATCAATGCTCTTAGAAGAATATTTTAAGACAAAAAATCAGGAACTGCGGAAATATATTTCCTTGAATTTGCCGGCTGAAATAGATGATTATCCAGATAGCTTAAATGTAGAAGCTAAGAAATATCTAGAAAGATAAATGAGCAGCCTTTACTATCAATTATATTTTAAAAAGTAAAGCCTGTGCCTAACTTTGCCTACCCGTCCATGCTCCCTGCGGTCGCACGGCGTGTAGGCTTGAGTTCTGCGCAACAAATAAAATATGAATACGTATTGATTTAATGAATATAAAAGCGATTAAATGGCCTTAGATTACGACTCGATTGCGAAGTATCTGTATAGCGAAATTTTAGAATTTGTAAGTGATATCGAAATTGGATATTGCTGGTGTTTTGGAGACGATCCAGTATATAAGTATATAGAGCTAAGGACCTTTGAAACATTTAATAAATTCTCTGATATTGATTCATTCAAAGTTCATTTGAACGGTCTTTCATCAGTTATCGAGGAAAAATTTGTTAAAGAATTCATAGATAATAAGGATTTCGTAGAAAATGTACCACTTGATTTTAGTGATAGACTAGTCGAAGATGTAAAGACCGAAATAAGATTAATCAAGACAGATGTCAACAAAACCCTGCTCTTTATGGATAGAATTATTCACATTCGTTTTGAGCAGGTAAGTTCAGAAGAACTAGAATTAATGCTTATGATTCCCTATCATAGTGTTCCGCTTAAAAACTCTTACCCAAGCCTTGTTAAAAGTGCAAATGAGTACTTTAATCTGATTATCAATACGTTAGAGTCGTTGAATAATAAGGTAAAAATGAAAAGACTCCTTAAACAGAGTTTTAGTAGAGAAAGTATGATAAGTAATCCAGTAAGCGGATTAAATCAAGAGGTAAAAGAAAAAATCAAGAAAGAGATTGAAGAAACAATTAATGATCCTGCTCAAAAGAAATATAAGGTAACATTGGATCAGGCTATTGATCTGTTTGGAGAGGTCGTACAAGTCAAATTGTCTGAAAGAGGGTTAAATGATATTGAAGGGAGGTTATACCCAGCAATATCGAAGTATTTTACCCGAAATGATAGGCACGACCGACTTAATATGGTTAAGCAGATGTCACAGTCTTTCGAACCATATTTGAAGAAGGTTTTATTATTAGTTGATGAGGAAAAGTATTATGACTTATTGGATGAACCTAAAGGTAAACAAGGACTATCGAAGGTTATTGATTTACTAGGGAGACTAGATACTAAAAAGAATAGATTCAAGGAGAATCCGCGCTCTTTACCTAAAAGAGATTTTGCAAGAGAGTTGTGGAAAGTATATGACACCCGAAATCGAGAGGCGCATTCTGCAAAAGATTGGAGAGAAAAAGACTTTCAAGACATTTTTACGTGTCATTTAGTGGTATATATTTATGTCGTGCTAGAGTATAGTGAAGAATTATTTGATGCATTGAAGTGAAAGCGCAGAACTTTGCTACCCCGACAATGCCTCCTGCGTCGGCACTGCGTTGTAGCCGGAGTTGTGTGCCATACCAACAAAAATGGAAGCTTTGATAAAGCCGCCCGACTCTAGTTGTAAAAGGAATTAATTTGGAGGAGAAATTGCTTGCTT
>NZ_KB903584.1 GCF_000379805.1 Lewinella cohaerens DSM 23179
TCTACAGGTAATGGCTCACCGTCATCTTCCGTCATACGAGGAAGNACGTAGCCGGTGTACTCACCATCCCACAAACACCAGTTGATTACATCATAAGTGATAGAGTACTTGTAACACTCATCACCCGTAGCAGAGTAAATTACTGGTGCACCGATGTTGATGCTCAAGACATCACAACCATCAGTGGTGGTGATAATCGTTGGTACATCAGGATCAGTACAGTCAGCATCAGCATCTTCTGGGAAGTCGATAACGAAATCGTGTACTTCCGTGATCGTGATCAGCTGGCTACAGCTGTTCGTTGAACGGAATACTTCGTTGATATCAATAGCGCCGTTGCCGTTAGCATCACCTGCTGGCATCAATTGCCAAGCTTCAAAACGACGAGTGATTGATCCCCAACCACAATCGTTAACCTGNATGTTTGGTGTACGCTCTACGATAGTGTCAACAGCACAGTTGTCTGTTCCCGTTGCACCGCCGAAGATAGAGCTCATCATAATTGATGTTGCTGCGAAGTCTTCGTCGTAAGCAGTAGCAATATCACCAGGGAATGACAATGGCAAATCAGAACAAGTCATTGTTACTGGTGCTGGTGCATAACAGTAAGGATTCAATTTATCTTCAGGAGTAATGACCATCCAGCAGATATTCTGGTTACCTGACTGATCAGTTACACGTAGTTCAATCGTGATTTCGTTGTCGATATCACAACAGTAGAAGTCTACATGAGGGCCCCATGCGCTCCAACGGTTAGCACTTGCATCACAAGTGTTGTTACGCCAGTAGTTACGGCGTACTTCCAACGTTACTGGTCCACAGTTGTCGTTAGATCCTTCGTTTACATCAGTAGCAAAAATGCGAGCGATACCTTCGATGCCGTTAGCTACATCGCCACCGCCGATAGATACGTTCAACTCATCATCACAAGCTGCACTTGGCTCGATCTCGTCGGTTACGTTTACTGGGTATTCAACACAAGTTTCGTTACCACAGTCATCTTCTGCACATACGATAAGGATGTGCTGACCAATTGGTGCCTGTACTACTGCGCCAGTACACAAGTCACCGCCGGCGAAGAAAGAAACGCCGTTTGCAAGTACGGTGTAAGTCGTTGCAGCTACACTTGAACAACCGTTACCGTCGGTAAGGGTAGGACAAGGAATCGCTACGTTAGCCAAACAGCTGAATGGTGAGGTAGATACGTTGATTACAGCAGGAATACCGCTGATAACTGGACCAGTAGCATCAAATACTTTGATCAACTGCTGAAGAGTACCAGATCCGCCTGGGTTACACCAATCGATGATGTTCCACTCACGACGGAGCTTGTAAGTACCTTCACATACCGTGATACGTGGCTCATCTGAGTACGAAGCTCCGATGTTACAGTATACCTGGTCAAGGTCGTAGAAACCAAATGCAGTACGCAACCATGGGTAGCCAGAGGCTGATGGGTGAGGATTACCGTTAGCATCAAGTGCAAAGTTCTCGTCACACTCCAATGGTGCTACAAATGGTGGGAATACCAAATCGCCAATTGTTGGCTTGCGGAAAGTAATGATCTGATCACAAGATACTACGCGTGGAGCACCTACACAGGCACCGTCGTAGCGGTCAGATACCGTGAATGTACGCGTGATGCGCTCATCGCCACAGTCGCCATCGCTGGCAACAGCATCAGACAAAGTAACTTTTACAGGGCCACAGTTGTCGCCAACTACAGGGAAACCGGTAAGGTTAACTTTTGCAATGAAGGCGTTCAATGCAGCTGTGCTACCTCCGAAGAAGGTGTTACGCGTTGCAGTGAAATCAAGTACACCTGCTGCATTCGCAATCCAAGACTGAGGCGTCTGGAAACGGATGAAGTTGATGTCTTCACAGATCAAATCACGGGTGTCAGTGATTTCTACAGAAGTAAATCCTGGGCCAGTAACACCTGTGTTGTTATCAGAATAAATGTTGATGTCCCAGTTACCAAACTGAGTCGTCACCCAGTTAGTGATAACCAAGGTATAGCTCGTGTTGGCCTGTAACGGAAGGCTCAAACGGATCGCTGGATCGAAGATGTTGCCACCAGGTACAAACGCATCGTCAGAAGAACCAACGAGGTTTTCACATGGAGACGCAGGATCGAAACCGCCCTGGAACAGGAACAAGCTTCCGTCACCCCAATCAGAGTCCATCAAGATCGTGTATACATCAACAGGAGTAGCAAAATCAGGCGTAGTGAAAGTCACTACGTCGTAGTTGTGTACACCGTCAAGCAGCTGGCCTTGGTTCAAACAGCTGTAGTTGTTGAAGTTCAACGATGCATCAGCAGCACTCAAAGTACCACTTACTTGGTCAGCTTCGTAGTCTTGGGTTACTGTGCTTGTGTTCGCTGGGCAAGTAACCGTTGGGTCGGTTTTGTCTTCTGCGAAGAGGTTACCCCAGGCGGTATACACCAGTTCTCCATCAATAAACAACTGCACCATATAGGTATGTGATCCACAACCATTCACTTCAGAAGTAGTTCCTCCATCAATGGCAACAATCGCTTCATCAGCACATGCCCAATTTCCTGTCATCACCATCGCTGGTGTAACTTCAACTGCACAAGAAGCTCCTAAAGTGACATTGATATCGCCGATACTAGCAACCTCCAAGGGGCCATCACAATCATTTGGACAGAACGGAGAATTTTCATCAGGATCACAAGGGTCAAGAGGGTTAGATGTACCTACTACTACAAACGGCGTATTTGGATCATCAACACCGCTTACTTCTTCGCCATCGTTTACACCATCATCATCGGTATCACTATCATTGGGGTCGGTACCATTAATGGCTTCATCGCCATCAATCAAACCGTCGTCATCACTGTCGGGATCATTAGGGTCAGAAGTGTTACCGTTAGGATCAGCAGGAGTGGTTGGATCATCAATACCAGTTACTTCTTCGCCATCGGTCAAGCCATCATCGTCGGTATCCGCATCCATTGGATCGGTCCCATTAATGGCCTCATCGCCATCAATCAAACCGTCGTCATCGCTGTCGGGATCATTAGGGTCAGAAGTGTTACCGTTAGGATCAGCAGGAGTGGTTGGATCATCAATACCGGTGGTTTCTTCACAATCCGTCAAACCATCGTTATCAGTATCAACCGTTAACAGGCCAAGAGGGTCACAAGAGTTATTAGGATCAGAGGTTCCTGTGGGTACAGCAGGGGTTGTCGGATCGTCAACACCCGTCACTTCCTCGCCATCGTTGAGACCATCGTCATCACTGTCAGGATCAGTAGGATCAGTACCTGCAATAATTTCCTCGTCATTGGTCAGGCCATCTGTATCCTGATCACAGGGGCCAGCATTTACACTTGGGTTACAAGGGTCTCCTTCATCGGGATCATCAGTGCCGGTAAAACCATCACCATCAATATCGGGGGCAACACAACTGACGATTACTTCTCCGTAATTACTTTGATAATAAGGTGTACCAAACACATCAAAGAATGCATTGAGGAAATCAGCACCTCCCATAGAAGGTTCTGACGAGTCAGGGTCCGTTGTATTGTTAAATAATCTCACTCCTTCTACACAAGCTCCTCCCGGAATCGTAAAAGAAAAGAGGTGAATTTCCACACTAGGCATCAAAACCATCATAGATCCACCTGTAGTAATAGAGTGGTAATCTAATGAAGGTGTAATTGCAGGAGCAAAAACCTGACTTTGATCAGACCAAAAACCACCATTTACTGGCGTAACCGCTAAAGGGGCGTCAACCACACTTTCCGGTAATACAATCGAGACCTGGCTGCCTCCTCCGAGGATGAAGGCTGTTTCGCTAAAGTTAGGTCTTACATAAACTTCATACGCCGCGTCATCAAAATTATACAAGATCGTATAATCTACAGCAGACTGTGCATGAAGCTGTACACTTATCAGTATAAAACTGACAAACAACAACAATGTTTGTATCAAATTTTTCATGATTATTATTTTGTTTTTCTTGTTTTCACAGGATCGAGAGGCGGTAGCACAGCCTCTAAAAATGATTTTCAAATGTGTAATGATTGCCCCCCGGTCAAATATTAACCAAGGGGGCAACTCTACAGATGGAAAGTGCCTATTCCTAAGGCAATTGCTCTAGGAATAAATCATAGTTGAAGAAATTAGAGGTATTTAGAGGATAGAGGATTACACCAATGGCCTGAATCAAAACCTGGTCATTTCCAGCACCATTATATTTGACTTTTCCATCCATGTTGATATCACCAACATAGTAACCAAAGCCAAAGTCATAATTGAAGAGCAGTCCTGTATTGTTCGGATGAGAAATGACATTTGCTAATACAGCAGTCCGATCATTACCACCACCATCGTATTTCACTTTGCCATCCAGGTTGGCATTTCCGCCCCAAAGGGCACGCTGACCGTTTGACAACGTAACCATTTCTACTCCTTCATAGCCAGGAGCATTGTAGGTGTTGGCTGCACTCATTGTTGTGAAATCAACAGTAAGCGTGCCGGTCACCGGACTCAAAGCTTGCCCTGTCATCACACCAAGGTGATTGCGGTGCTTTACACTAATGTAGAAGCTACTAGCCTGTGCATCAACCTGTAATGCACCTCCAGTCAGCCCATCAACCACATCACCATCACGTTGCACCAAGGCTGACTTAGTTTGCAATACAATCGTTGGGTCAGTAGCGTCCCTTACTTCGATGAATACCCAGTCGACAATAGCGTCAGGAGTTCCGGCATTAGCAGCTAATATTCCAGTGGTTGTCACCTCTGTTCCGCCATCCCCTATGTGAGAAAAACGCGTATTCATTCCTGAACTGTAAGGCTGACTCAGTGGAATAAAGTCCTGCTGACGCAAATCGTCACGCATCAGATTATCCGTAGTACCGAAAAGTGCACCTTGGAGTAGGACCTTCACGTTGAGGGTGATCACATAATCATCGGCTCCATTTCCAAGCGTAGGATCGGTACCGTTTGCTATTTCGTCTCCGTCATTAACACCACCACCATCGGTATCTCCGTTGTTAGGGTCGGTGCCGTAGATTACTTCGTCGCCATCCGTTAAGCCGTCGCCATCCGAATCAGGATTATAAGGATCGCTGGTATTCGTTACTTCGTCACCATTGGTTACGTTGTCCGAATCACAATCCGCTGCTGCCCAAATGGCATTACCAGCATCGTAGCCGGTATAACCAGCGGCTTGTGCAGGATCACATGGATCGTTACCGTCGCTCGTACCCGTCGCTACCGCAGGGGTAGTTGGGTCATCGATACCGGTGACTTCTTCGCCGTCGTTGTAACCATCGCCGTC
>NZ_KB903585.1 GCF_000379805.1 Lewinella cohaerens DSM 23179
TGAAGCCATCCAATAGGTAAGCCGTAAAACCTTTTTCATAAAAGGCTTTCGCGTAACGCCTGATGGTATTATCATCTAACCCCAGTGCAGCCTCAATGACCTTAATCTTATGTCCCTGATGCAACATAATCAAGACCGTAACCTTACGGAATTGGCGAGGTGGCAAATTCGGATGCTTCTGAATTTGTCGTAATTGATCGTACTCGGATTGACTTAGCTTGATTTTCACGCCAAAAAATACGAATTTATCCCAAAACACTTAGTGACGGGTATATATATGAGGATATCTTAGAAATAATCTATTTGATCGGGAAAAGTATTGAAAAGAAACCTTCTCTGTATGTAGGCAAGGATGAAGAGACTTTAAGAGATCAAATACTCTTATTTTTAGAAACGAGATACGATAGTGTTTCTGCTACAGGAGAAACTTTCAATAGATCGGGCAGGACAGATATCTTACTAAGGTATTCAGATGACAATAGTAATTTGTTTGTTGCGGAATGTAAGTTTTGGCATGGAGCTTCTGAATTTTTAAAAGCAATTACACAATTGTTTTCTAGATATTTGACATGGAGAGATTCTAAAGTTGCGATCATAATCTTTGTGAAAAACAAACAATTTTCTGATGTTCTGAGTAAAATTCGATCTACTGTGAAATCGCATCAATGTTATGTTCGGTCAAATGGAGAACGGGGAGAAAGTTCTTTTAGTTATATTTTTAATCTACCAAAAGATCAAAACAAAGAGGTGTTTCTAGAAATAATAATTTTTCACTACGATAAAGATGAATAACACTGTAGCCAACTTTGCTAGTACGTCCAGCCCTTCGCTTCGCTACGTGCCGGCGCACTAGCCTGAGTTCTACTCAATTTGAATAATGATCATGAAGTAACTCAAATAATAAAATTGGAATAGCGAATGATCTTTAGATTTGTATAATAAATAGAATCAGCGTAGTTTTATCTTCTTGGAACATGTTGGCCGTATACTAAATAAGAGCAAAATGAATATGAAACTTGAAATACTCAACCTGATAAGGAAGGGGGAAATAGAAAAGGCAATCAACATGATGGTAGATTATTCGACTACAGCTAATTTCGGAAATATCACATATGAAATTTATCTGCTTCAAAGTCGATACAGTAGAAACCAAATACAGCATTTAAAAGAGATAATAAACAAAGAAGACTATGAAAGCAGTATTAATAGGATAACAATTGGTCTTATCGAAATTGTTGATAAAATGTTTGTATCAACAAGTGAATTTATAGCCAAAGAATCCGCATTACCATATACTCTGTATTACTCAACAGATAGGAGAAATGTCTCATCATTTCAAGTTATTTTTGATAAAGAATCGAGAAAAGTTGTTATTGATAATACAAGGTCAAAATCAGAATATAAGGGTAAGTACTATTTGTATTCTAACCATACATGTATCACTGTTGAAAACAATACTAATTATTTTATAAATATTATTTTTTATTCAGGAACGTTTTTTCCTAATGACGATCATGAAATTTCATTAGGGATAGTAAACTTAATTGGTATTGATGGTGTAGCGTGTTCTTCATCAGCAGTATTGAGGAAAGGAACTACAAAGGAGAATGAAAATAAGAACACGATACTTATTGAGCACTTTATACTGCATAGACCAGTTCTTGGTATACATAACAGCTTAAAAGGAGTATTTAATGAAAGAGAACTAAGAAATAGAATTGATTCGGAAAATGTGATTGGGACATTTGCAGGAATTTATAAAGCTATAATCGTTTCTAATCGTAGAAAGTCTTTGATTCCATTCGCTTTAGAAATTACTAAGACCGGAATACTAATCTCTCATCGTGAACCTAAAGAACTAAGTAATTTAGAAGGAATTGTACATGTAATTGATCAAAATACGATTACTATAAATGTGTATCTTAATCACAAAGACGAGAAGGTTTTTGCTGAATTTCGTGTTTATCTAAATACATCAAAAGGTACTTATCGAAAATATAAGTTTTATAGTGGTACGTATTCAAGTATTAGTTATCGCGGCAAAGAACCACGAGCAGGAAGGTGCTTAATGATTAAGGTGAAAAATAAGTATATTGATGAGATTTCTACTACCCCTATTGAAATAGGGTCCCAAGAGTTTGAAGAAATGACTGGAAAATACCCGAGATTAGTGGAGTATCTAAGTGGTAAGTATGATGATTATATAGAAGATTTTCAAAGCGCGGTGAGTAATAAAACTGAGTAGAACTTTACCTACCCGTCCATGCTCCCTTCGGTCGCACGGCGGGTAGGCATGAGTTATGCTCCACTAAAAAAAACAGAAAAGCTATATGGGTAAGAAATTGACAGTTTATATGATAGATGGTACTGAATATGGCCCAAGGTTCAGTGAAATCGGTAATTGGGTAGGTAAAGCAGTTTACAGTCCAAGAGCAACTATCAATAAAATAATCTCAAGAGATGAGTTTGACAATCCAGGAATATATTGCCTAAAAGGTGATCCAACTGATGAAGCATTTTCTGAAAGAATATATATTGGTGAAGCCGAAAATATTAAGGTCAGATTAAAACAACATTTAAGTGATCCAAATAAAGACTTCAAAGAACTCATCTTCTTCATAAGTAAAGACGAACTTCTAACTAAAACACAAATTAGGTATTTAGAATCTCGATTAGTTCAAATAGCAATTGAAGCTAAGACAGCTCAAATAGATAATGGAAATTCTCCAAGCTTACCGACACTACATGAGGCTGACATTTCTGATATGGAGTACTTCCTAGAACAAATGAAATTAATCCTACCTGTAATGGGGTTTAATTTTCTAATTGCATCAACTGTGTCAACTTCTATAAACTCGAATAAAGAGCCTATAAATCCAATTCATCAGACATACTATATAAAAACAAAGACATTTAAAGCTACAATGCAAGAAACAGATCAAGGATATATTGTTCTGAAAGGAAGTGAAGCAAAAAGAGAACTTTCACCATCTTGCACCGAAACTTATAGGAATATGAGAAGGAAACTTTTAGAAACCAATATAATGATAGAAGATAAAAATGGATTAATATTTGCTGAAGACGCAGTGTTTAATAGTCCAAGTGCTGCATCAAATATGGTTTTAGGAAGAAATTCAAACGGATATACTGAATGGGTGACTAGAAAAGGAAAGACGTTTAAAGAAATACAGGAAGCAATAAATAAATAGCGAGAGCATAACTTTGCTTGTGCGACTATACCTGCCCGGAGGTGTTTTCCACTTGGTCATATATGTGGGAAAGAACTTTGGTAGGTGTTTTCTACTCGGGCATTGGTGCAGAGGGGCAGGTACATCGCACAAGCTTGAGTTGTGTGCAACCAGTAAATTTATGAAAACTATTAAATAGTCTTAGAATATGGAAGAAATAAGGTTCCTTCGCAAAAAGGATTATAAAAAAATAAAAGATATAGGCCAAGGAGGAACTGGAAAGACAGTTTTAATTGAAGACACCTATATTAATCAACGATTTATCTGCAAGAAATATTCACCACTTTACGAGGAACATAAAGCGATTTATTATAAAAATTTTGTGGAAGAGATAAAGCTTTTACATCTTCTATATCACCAAAACGTAGTTAGAGTATTTAATTATTATTTATACCCGGAATTCCAGACAGGGTATATTCTTATGGAGTTTGTAAAAGGTGAGAGTATTAACAAATATTTGCAGAGGAAACCTGAAGAAATAAATGATATTTTTAGACAAGTAGTTGAAGGGTTTAAACATTTAGAAGAGAATGAAATCTTGCATAGAGATATACGACCTGATAATATTCTTGTTTCCCAAAGTGGAATTGTAAAAATAATTGATTTTGGATTTGGAAAAAAGATAAATTTTAATTCAGTCTCTGATAAGAGTATTTCTATAAATTGGAGGTATTCAGTACCAAATGATTTTAAAGAAAAAAAGTACGATCAAAAAACAGAAGTATATTTTGTTGGAAAGCTTTTCGAAGAGATAATTCTTGAAAATGATTTGAGTAATTTTGGTTATACGTCTATATTGTCGAATATGATAGATATTGATCCAACTCAACGCATCCAATCTTTTTTTGAAGTATCAAGAAAATTATCTTCTCATGGGAAGCTTATAGAATTGGAGTTTACGGAGAAAGAAAAAGAAGCTTATGCTAACTTTGCACACTTTTTTAGTTGGAAAATAAGTAAGATCCATGAGGATGCAACTTACAGAAGAGATGTGGATCAAATAGAAAGAGATCTAAAGGAAATTTACAGGCACTCTATTTTAGAGGATTACATCCAGGATTCAAAAAAGATTTTTAAGACTTTCATTCAAGGAAATTATTATTACTCTAATAGCGGAGAACCAATGCTTGTTGATTCACTTAAGAGTTTTTTAGAATTGTTGAAATCTTCTGACCTAATAAGAAAACGTGTAATAATAAATAACTTATGGAATAGAATTGATGCGATTAAAAGATATATAGTCGATGAAGATGATCTGCCATTTTAATAAAAAAATGCACACAACTTTGCCTAGGACTTACATACTCCGCTTCGCTACGTACGTCGCCTAGGCTTGAGTTGTGTGCAATCCAGAATAGATTACCATATATCGAGTTCAAAAAATAGTATCTCAGTAAAAAAATGTTGTTAGTCAAATGTAAGCGTCCGAGCAACCCCATCTTGCCTAGTTCTTTTGGTGGCCTGACCTTTGTTCCAAAAGGAAGATATGAGCAATACAGCACTCCGCCAAAGATGGGACGCGATCCTAAGCGAGCAGTCCCGTTCCGGTCTGACCAAGAAGGCTTTTTGCGAGCAACGCGGCCTCAACCCAGCGACCTTTTATTATTGGCAGCGTCGTTTGCGTGCTTCCGATGATGGTAGCCCAGCAGGCTTTCAGCGGGTTATTCTTCAAGAAGATCATGAACTAACGGTCTGCT
>NZ_KB903586.1 GCF_000379805.1 Lewinella cohaerens DSM 23179
CACAACTGTAGGAAATACAGCTACGAGTGCGACGATTACAGGTATTACGCCTCCATTGACCGCAACATTGAATGATGACATTGGATTCCGTATTCGCTTGACGACAGCAACTGCAATGAGCCCCAACGGCCCTGCACCTGACGGAGAAGTGGAAGATTACGAGATTGTAGTAATGGGCTTCGACTATGGTGACTTAATCGATCCTAATGCTGGCTTGGACGAACAAGACTATGAAACACTAACCGCAAACGGCGGGCCAAGCCACAAGATTAGTACGAACGAAAACGATGAGGTTACCTTGAAGATTGGCGCTAGTGCTGATCCTGACGCAGATGGCCAAGTCAGCGATGACGCTGATGGTGATGATGCGGATGGCATCGACGATGAAGATGGCTTTGACCCTGCGAATGTGATGTTCGTAACAGGCCAAGCTGTTAGCCTAGACATCCCAGTGATGAACATGACGGGTGCTCCTGCCAAGTTGACCATCTTTATTGATTGGAACAACAATGGTGACTTTAACGACGCAGGTGAGATGTACTTTGTAGATGTTGCTGACCAAGCAACTACGGTAACGATTGCAGATATCGTACCACCACTTACTGCAACATTGAATGATGACATCGGTTTCCGTATTCGTCTGAGTTCTGATATGGCAGCAAGTATGAGCCCTACGGGCCCTGCGCCTGATGGTGAAGTGGAAGACTACGAAGTAGTTGTAATGGGCTTTGATTACGGTGATCTTAATGACCCTGCAGTTGGTACTGATGGTGATAATACTGATCCTGATACCCCTGCTGATTACCAGACTACCATTGCTGATGGAGGTGCTGCGCACAAAGTCCTTACGAATGAGGAGGACATGGTCACCTTGAAAATCGGTGCATCTGAAGAAGATGAAGCGGACGGTCAGCCAAGTGCTGATGCCGGTATCACCGGAGGTGATGATAACAGCGAAATTGATGATGAAGATGGTTTAGATTTAGATAACATTCCATTGTTCATCGTAACGCAAACAACAGATCTGGAGATTCCTGTTATGAACATGACAGGAGCTGAAGCGACAATAGCTGTTTATGTAGATTTCAACAAGGATGGTTTCCTTGATCCGGCAACGGAGAAATTTACTGCCCCTGTAGCTGATGACGCTACCAGTGTAACGGTAAGTGTTGGTCCTATTCCTGCGGATGCAGTAGTAGGCCAAGATGTAGGTCTGCGTATTCGCCTGGCCAATGACATGGGTGAAGTAATGACTTCTACAGGTATTGCGAATAGCGGTGAAGTAGAAGATTACATGATCCAAATCATCGGTTTTGATTTCGGTGATTTACCTGATACGTATACGACCACTGGGCCTGATGCTCCACGTCACATTATCTCTGAGGTGCTTAAGCTCGGATCATGTGTAGATACGGAATTGGCAGGCTTACCTGAGCCAATGGCTGGTATGATGGAAGGTGGTGATGATGCTGATCCTGGTTTGTTTACTTTCGGTACTTGTACCGATGGCAGCGATGAAGACGGTATTGTATTCAGCCATCCATTAATTCCTGGCAATGAGTCATGTATCACCGTGACTGCGATGAACATGACGGGTGAGGATGCGGTACTACAAGTATGGATTGACTGGAACGGCGACGGTATGTTTGGTGCTGGTGAAGAACTGGTATTTGCTGATGGAATAATACCTGATGGTGGTGTTGCAGATGCAGAATACTGTTTCCCTGTACCTGCAATCGTTGGTTACAGCGAAGGATCTCTATTTGTTCGTGCTCGTTTGAGTTCGGATGGTGGCCTTGCTCCTGACAGCCAAACGGGTGCAGTACCTTTTGGTGAGATTGAAGATTACAAAGTCAAGCTTAGCAAAGTAGGTAGCCTGGTATGGGAAGACTACAACGGTAACGGCGAACAAGATGAAGCTGGTGACCTAGGTCTTAATGGTGTAGATGTAGAACTGTTATGGTTCGGCCCTGATGGTGATGTAAATACTACCGATGATAACCGTACCTATACGGTAACGACAGCTAATGACGGCACCACTGATGGTGTTTATAACTTCTGTGGCTTGAATCCTGGTACTTACAGTATCAGTATTCCAACCCTACCTGGTGATTATGTACCTACCTGGTCTGATATTCCTGGCGATGATGTTATCGACAGTGATGACCATGCAGGTGTTGAATTTACGATAGTAGACCCAATGGGCCTACCGGAAGGCGAAAATGGCACGGGCGATAATCCTGGCGGCATCAACGGCTTCCCTGATATGCAGGATGATCTGAGCTTCGACTTCGGAGCTTACATTCCTGCAGAACTAGGTGATTATGTATGGCTTGATGAAAGCTATGAAAATAATGATAATACACAGGTAAGCACGGGTGTAGTACCTGATTTACCGATAGAGAATGTTACCGTTACCCTGATGGGTACGAACAATGTTGGTCAGCCAGTAATGCTGGTATTAACGACCGACGAGAACGGTTACTACAAGTTCGAAGACCTGGCTCCTGGTAGCTACAAAGTAATCTTTGATGCTAGTACGGCCCTCGATGAGTGTGGACCGATCTTATTAGCAGTTGTTCCTAACTCTCCAAACGGAGATGATACGACGGACTCTGATCAGAATGCTGGTTTTGTGACCCCATTCTACGATCTGTTCTCTGGTGATGATATCGAAACGGTTGATGGTGGTTTTGTTGAACCTCCAATCGAATTGGGCTGTATCGCTAATCTGAATGTAACGCTGGGTGAAAACTGTAGCGCTACGATTACCGAAGACATGATTCTCACTGGCCTTTACGGCTGTGTTGATGAGTTCATCATCACGGTTGACGGTACCGATAGCAATGTACTGTACGGTTGTGGCGAACATACCTACATGATCGAGATCGTGGAAGATGGCGAGATTGTCTACACCTGTTGGGGTACGATCCTGGCAGAAGACAAGACGGATCCTGTAGTTGACTGTCCTGACAATACGGACGAAGTAACGGTAGATTTTGCTCTCCAGACCCTGGAAGGTAGCATCGACGGCACTGAGCCAACGATTGTTCTTGATGATTACACTTGTTTCCAGAGCTTCTTTGAGCCTGCAGCTGGTGTTGAATATAATTACGACTTGATCACCTTCACGGTTGATCCTGATCTGCCAGCTACTGATGTGTACAACATCCAGACGGCTTCGAACATTCCTGGCTTGAATATCGCACTGTTCCAGGGTGATTTCAACGAGGACAACCCTTGTCAGAATATTCTTGGCGGCAGCGAAGGCGCCTACTTTGTCGATCCATTCGGAGTTAACGCATTCTTTGCGCAAGATTTCCGCATCGAGCTGGCACTACAACCAGGTCAGACCTATACGATCATGGCTGCTAATACGAGCTTTGGTACGACGGGTGACTACGTTATCGGTATCGTAAGCGACAACGGTGGTCAGTTCATCGGCGGCGGCTTCTCCGCTCCTCAGCCAGTAGCGGTAACGCTGCCCCTGTGGTGTGAAGATCTACCATTGGTAGAAGTGATCGACGAGGAAACCTACATGGTGAATGCTGATGGAAGTATCATTGATGGTACCCTGTCTGATGAACTACGAGCTATCCTGGACCTGACGGGCTACCCTGAGGTAACGGATAACTGTGGCCCTGTACTGGTAACGGTAAGTGATGTAGTGAGCAACGCAGGTGACTGTGGCGAAATCACCATCACGAGAACGTTTATCGTATCTGATCGCGCTGATGGCGTATGTATCGGTGACCCACGTACGGATGAGTGTGAGCAAGTGATCACGCTGAATCGTCCAACTGTCCTCGATTTGACCTTGCCTCCTTACACTGCGACGATCGAATGTGACGAAGAGTTCCCAACCGATGGAGAAACAGGTGGGCCTGATGAGAACCCTCACGCTAGTGTAACAGGCTATCCGTTCCTACTGACGGCTTCTGGTTATGTTGATCTATCACAGAACTACTGTAATCTGGGTGCTTCTTACTCAGACGAGCCACGCATTGATGTATGTGAAGGCACTTACTCCTTCCGTCGCGAATGGAACATCATCGACTGGTGTTCACCAGCAGACAATGTGATCTGGGATCAGTATGTGAAAGTCGGTGACTTCACCGGCCCTGTACTAACAGGTGTAGCGGAAACGCTTACGATCTCTACCTCTCCACTGAGCTGTGTAGCGAATGTAGCGATCCCGACACCAAGTATCACGGATGGCAACGGCTGTTCCGAAGTACACACGACGATCTACACGATCCTTGCTAACGGAACAACCTTCTTCGCCGGCGGTAATATCGCCGACAACGATATCGTACAGCTACCAATTGGAACGCACACGATGATCTTGTGTGCCGAAGATGATTGTGGCAATGAGACCTGTGAAGAATACACCGTAATCATCCGCGATGAGATCGAACCTACAGCAAGCTGTGATGATGATCTCAATGTATCGATCGGTGGTGGAGATGTCCTCAACGGCATNGAAGGTATCGCACGGATNTTTGCNACNGCTGTTGACGAAGGTTCTTCNGACAACTGTGGNGCAGTAACCCTGGAAGTACGCCGTAACTACTGGCGCAACGAGACCTGTGACNNTAGCGCTAACCGCTGGAGCCCATGGGGTGAGTACATCGACTTCTACTGCTGTGATATCGCCAATGAAATTACNATTGAACTACGGGTAACNGACGAGTCTGGCAATGAGAACATCTGCTGGATGGTGATTACCCCTGAAGATAAACTGAACCCTTACTGCTACGCACCAGCTGATGTAGACCTGACGTGTAACGATCTTCCCCT
>NZ_KB903587.1 GCF_000379805.1 Lewinella cohaerens DSM 23179
GAGGCGCTAAGCATCTCAAGCCGTTACACGGCCGCAGAAGCCTACCGCAATGGCGAAATGACCGACCTGGGTATTGAATTTACCAATGGTTGGAATGTAGCTGGGGAATTTGCATTGTACCAGAACACGCCTAACCCTTTTGCAGCAGCAACCCTGATCGGGTTCAATCTGCCCGAGGATGCAGCGGCAACGGTAACGATCAATGACGCTAGCGGTCGAGTACTCCGGGTAATCAAAGGTGATTACGCAGCAGGTTACAATACGATCAATGTGACGAAGCAAGATCTCCAAGGCGCTACTGGTGTACTGAGCTACACGATAGAGGCCGGCGAACATCGCGCGACGAAGCAGATGATCGTGGTGGATTAATTCCTCACGATATATAGACAACAGGCGGCGGTATCCTTCGGGGTGCCGCCGTTTTTTATTTGCACCCCCAGATGCATTGAACCACCAAAGGCAGCAAAGGTTTTTGAGCCATATGAGGGATTATAAGGGCATTTAAGGGGGGAGGCAAACATGACACGACGTAGATGAAATCTACGCCGAACGGGGCATATAAGTGGGCGGTAAACCAAAAGACTGGTTAACTGGTCTTTATGTTTTTTACTTGATGGATCATTATTTTTTGCACCACCTGAGGCACCTGAGGCAAATTCATGAATTTGCCTTGAAATTTGCCTTGAAATTTGCCTTGAACTCGTGCTATTAACGAGCCCCAATCGCTAGAACAGCAATAGCCGCGCAGGCCGTGAGGCCGGAGCGCGGGGCCCGGAGGGCGCAAGGCCGAGGGATGGCAGCGGTATGCAATGCGCAGCAATGCATGAGAGCGAACAGCCTGGTGCCGTAGTGGCGGCGGCGCAGCAACGCTACTACCGGCGCGGCCCCAAGAAGAAGTCAATAAAAAGTAACTAGGCTAGTTTATCTATCGTAGCAGCATTGAATATATCGAGGGTTACATCGCGAACCTTAAGGAAAACAGCGCGAATTACACAGTCCTCTTCCTGGTTGCATTCCTCACAGGGCGTATAGTAATTGAGGGATACACACGGCATCAATGCAATAGGGCCATCCATAATACGCATCACTTCCGTGAAGGAAATTTCTGACGGCTGCTTGAGCAATCGATAACCGCCGTAGCGCCCTCGTTTACTAACGAGAATACGTTGGTTACAAAGTTCCCGCAGGATACTTTCTAAAAATTTCTGAGGGATATTTTCATTCTTGGCAATCTCTGAGGCAAAAATAGATCGATCATCGGCCTCATTACGAGCGATGTAGAGAATTGCTTTTATCGCGTATTTACATTTTTTAGATACCATCAATAATTAGTCTGTTAAGCAAAGATAAGCATTTGTACAACAGTGTTAATGTCTTTAATTCCTATCAATTCTATAGATTTTATCAAATTAATTGGTTTAAATCAAATTTGCCCTTATCTTGCCGCACGAAAACAAGCTCCTAGTACTCCAAAAGACTCTTGGCTAACATGAAAAGTTTTAGAACAGAATTAGAAGACCCTATAGTAGAAAAGGACATCCTTGAACTGGAACGGAAGATATTTGCTTTCCGCAATGGCAAAATTGATGAAGAACAATTTCGCAGTTTGCGCTTAGCTCGTGGTGTTTATGGGCAGCGGCAGGAAGGCGTTCAGATGGTTAGAATAAAAATTCCTTTTGGAAAAGTTGATACTCGCCAGCTGCGTCGCATTGCAGATATTTCTGATAAATACGCTACCGGAAATTTGCACTTGACGACCCGGCAGGATGTACAGATTCACTACGTGAGCCTGGACAGAACCCCTGAGTTATGGGCAGAATTAGAGCAAGATAAGATTACACTGCGCGAGGCTTGTGGCAATACTGTTCGCAACATCACTGGTTCTCCATTAGCGGGGATAGACCCTGCTGAGCCCTTTGACATTGCTCCCTACGCTGAAGCCGTTTTTCAATACTTCCTACGCAATCCTATTTGTCAGGATATGGGAAGAAAGTTTAAGATTTCTTTTTCTTCTTCTGATCAAGATGACAGTTATTCTTTTGTCCATGACTTGGGTTTTATCCCTAAGGTAAAAAATGGTAAACGCGGATTTAAAGTGATGTTGGGAGGTGGAATAGGGTCGCAACCAAAGCATGCAGAAATCATCTTTGAGTTCTTGCCTGTAGACCAACTTATTCCCTTAACCGAAAGTGTATTGAGGGTATTTGACCACTACGGGGAGCGCAACCGCAGGCACAAGGCTCGAATGAAGTACTTGCTACAAGAGGTAGGCCTGGAGGGGTTTAAAAAACTAGTTACTGAGCAACAATTGAGTTTGCCTTACCACTCCTACCCTATTGAGATGAAGCCAACGGTTGTTCCTACTATAAAGAAATCGGCAATAAAGCATGATCTATCACTAGTAGAAAACACTGATTTTCTATTCTGGAAGAGCACCAATGTATTGCCACAGAAGCAAGATGGGTTTTATGCAGTGGGAATAAAGTTAACGAATGGCGATATTAGCAGCGATCATACAAGAGCACTTGCGAAGGTGATTGATGAATTGGCTGGCCCCGAATTACGTCTTACTATTGAACAAAACATCCTACTCCGATTTGTGCCCCAAAGTAACCTTCCTGCTCTCTACCAAGCTCTTAAAGGTTTGGACTTAGCTGATCCTGGATACAAATCACCGTTGGACATTGTTGCATGCCCTGGTACTGACACGTGTAACCTTGGAATTTCCAGCAGTATGGGTTTGGCACGAGCGTTGGAGCAATTAATGACAGAAGAATACCCTGAACTTGCTAAAGACAAAGACCTTGTTATAAAAATAAGCGGTTGTATGAACGCTTGTGCCCAACATACTTTGGCTAGTATTGGATTTCAGGGGATGACCATAAAAGCGGGGAAACTCATAGCACCAGCATCTCAGTTGCTTTTAGGCGGAGGCAACTTGGGCAATGGGCAGGGGCGCTTTGCTGATAAGGTGTTGAAAATGCCTGCACGCCGAAGCACGGAAGCTTTAAGAAGGTTACTCAAAGACTATTTGTCGAAGAAAGAAACAGGTGAACTGTATCATGAATACTATGATCGCCAGGGGCAGGATTACTTCTATCAAATGCTTAAAGATCTTTCGGTTACCGACCAACTGCAACCGGAAGATTTTGTTGACTGGGGAAATAAAGAACAGTACGTTCGGGCCATTGGCGTGGGAGAATGTGCTGGCGTTACGGTAGATCTCGTTGCCACGCTCTTGATCGAAGCCAACGATAAACTAGACAATGCGCAATCAGCTTTAATCAGCGAGCGCTATCCAGATGCTATTTACTGGGCCTATACAGCGATGTTGTATGCTGCAAAAGGATTACTTACGCCAACAGACGCCAAACTAAACTCGCAGCGGTCGATTATTAAAGCATTTGACACGCACTTTGTGGAGAATCAATCCTTTGACCTTGATATTCCTTTCAGTGAAATCATCCTAAGGATGAAGAAAGAAGCTCCTACAGCCGAGTTTGCCACTCAGTATTTGCAAGGTGCCCAACTGGTGGTAGGAAAAATTGAATCCATTCGCCAACAACAACTTGAGCCTCAAGTATCCTAAACTACTTTACACGATGAAATCTTTCAATCAGAAAGCGAAAATAACCCTCGTAGGTGCAGGGCCTGGTGACCCAGAGCTATTAACGATCAAAGGATTACGCGCTATTCAAACCGCCGACGTTATCCTTTATGATAGCCTTGCTAATCCAGAGTTACTGGATCACGCCCCTCACGCCCACAAGGTTTTTGTAGGCAAACGCAAGGGATGGCAGAAGTTTTCGCAAGATCAAATCAATGGCCTTTTAGTAGATTTTGCCAAGTTCCCCTACCATATCGTACGCCTAAAAGGAGGTGATCCGATGGTTTTCGGACGCGCGATGGAGGAGATCGCAACTGCCCATGCACACAATATCCCGGTGGAGGTTATTCCTGGCATTTCTTCTTATTCCGGTGCCGCAGCCTATCAGCAAATTCCGATTACAGAACGAGGTGTTAGCCGTAGTTTCTGGGTCGTTACGGGTACGAATAAAAACGGTGAACTCTCCAAAGATCTACAGCTCGCTGCTCAGTCATCGGCGACCGTCATTGTACTTATGGGAATGAGTAAGTTGACAGAAATTGTAGACTTGTTCAGCCAGCATAAGCCAGCAGATTATCCGGTGAGTATTGTACAAAATGCAACCCGGCCCGACACTCGCAGCTTGAGTGGCCAGCTTGATAATATTGTCGCACTTAACACCATCGCTCAGCTGGGTAGTCCTGGTTTGTTGCTGTTTGGGGCTGCAGCCCGGAACATGGATGCTGTTCAGAAAGAAATAGCTGCTATTAAAACCACCGAAAGATGAACACCCTCTACCCTATCTTCCTGAAGACAGAGCAGCTGGATTTTCTCATTATTGGAGGTGGAAATGTAGCCTACGAAAAGCTATTTTTTATTCTCAAATCCAGTCCGCAGACCAAAGCGACGGTAGTGGCTCCTTTTATCCGTGAAGAAGTTCGCGCGTTGGCTGACGACTATGCTGTAGAACTGGTAGAAAACACCTACAATCCTGAGTACCTGGAAGGCAGGCACATCGTTATAGCGACGACAGATAACCCTGTCGTAAATCGTCAGGTTTATGAAGATGCAAGAGCAAAGCAGCTATTGGTGAATGTTGCCGATACCCCTGAGCTTTGTGATTTGTATTTGGGCGGAATCGTCACGAAAGGCAACCTGAAAATTGCCATTTCTACCAATGGAAAATCGCCTACGGTAGCAAAACGTCTGCGGCAGTTATTTGAAAATATCTTCCCTGAGGATATGGATAAACTCTTACAAAACCTACACCGTTATCGTAGTACGCTAAAGCTATCGTTTGAACAGAAAGTGGATCGTATGAATGCTTTAACGCAAGAATTAATAAAAAGCGATGATTAAGACAGACATTCTCATTATTGGTGCTGGCCCGGTAGGCCTTTTTACTGTATTCGAAGCGGGCTTACTCAAACTCCGTTGCCACATCATTGATGCGTTGCCACAGCCTGGGGGCCAATTGACCGAGATTTACCCCAAAAAACCAATTTACGATATTCCTGGTTATCCTTCCGTATTGGCGGGAGAGCTGGTGGATAATCTATTGGAGCAGATTGCCCCCTTCAAACCTGGCTTTACCCTGGGTGAACGTGCCGAAACTTTGGAGAAGCAGGAAGATGGCCAGTGGCTGGTAACCACCAATGAAGGTACTCAACACCTGGCACCAGTGATTGCTATTGCCGGAGGCTTGGGGAGCTTTGAACCACGGAAACCTCCTATTGCCAATATCGATGACTTTGAGAAGAAAGGCGTCAACTACTTCGTCAAAGATCCGGAGATATACCGGGATAAGCGAGTAGTCATCGCTGGTGGTGGAGATTCTGCCCTTGATTGGGCCATCTTCCTCGCAGATGTAGCTTCCGAAGTAACGCTGGTACACCGGCGCAATAGTTTCCGGGGCGCCATTGACAGTGCAGAAAAAGTCCAACAGTTGGACATGGAAGGTAAGATCAAACTTATCACAGAAGCCCAGGTAACTGGCTTGAAAGGAGGTGATCACCTGCAGGAAGTGACCATTAAACATAAGAATTTGGGAGAATACGAAAAGGCGACAGATTACTATCTCCCCTTATTTGGCTTATCGCCTAAACTCGGCCCTATCGGCAACTGGGGGTTAGAGATTGAAAAAAATGCCATTGTCGTAGATACTTTTGATTACCGTACCAACATCGACGGCATTTTTGCTATTGGTGATGTGAATACTTACCCTGGAAAACTGAAGCTAATTCTTTGTGGTTTTCACGAAGCAACACTTATGGTACAAACTGCTTTTAGTATTGTTTACCCCGACCAGAAGAAGAGTTTTAAGTATACAACGGTACAAGGGGTAGAAGGATTCTAGGAACTGGTTCATTCTAACAATCCGTATTCGAGGCCAATACGCACGAGGCCAGCTGTATTCCTTGCGCCTAATTTAATGAGAAGATTCCGCCGGTGAGTTTCAACGGTACCGAAGCTGATGGTCAGCTTTTCGGCGATTTCACCGGTGGTAAATTCATCAACAATGAGTTGTAAAACCTGCTTTTCTCTTCTCGATAATTGTGGGAAAGGAGATTTGTTTATTTTTTCGACTCTGCTTCCTAAACTTGCCATCACGATGTCGGCAACTTCAGGGCTATAGTACTTTTGCCCGGCGGTGACGGCTCTGATAGCCCTTAATACTTCTGCTTTACCGGCGTTTTTTAATAGGTATCCGTTAGCTCCATTCTTGAGCATCATCTTAATGAGGCTAGCTTCCTTTAGCATGGACAGTACCAGAATTTTGACACCTGGATAGTTTTTACTGATATGCTTACAGGCTTCCAGCCCATTCATGCCTGGCATATTGATATCTAGTAAAACCAAATCAAAAGCTCCCTTCGTTAGCAGATCGAGGGCTGACTGGCCATCATTGGCTTCGCCTGCGCATTCAATATCAGCCTCACTGGAAAGCATTAGTTTAATACCATCGATTACCAACTGATGATCGTCGGCGATAAGGAGTTTAATCATGGCATGTTTTATTTAGAATAGGGTTTTTGTCTTCCGGCGAAAAAGCTCACCGGAAGACACTGTAGCTGCTAACATCATAGGGTTTTGCTGGTACAATTTTGGGATCAAACCAGAAACAAAGTTTTACGAAGGAGTTTACCAGGTATCTTTCTTCACAATAACTTTAATTACAAAATAAAGTACACTCTACGATAAAAGGAGTAAGAATTCAGAAAAAACAAAACTACTGGAATTCATATAGGTTTATGTTAATGGAAATTGTAAGGAAATAGTAGTTCCTTCCCCTGTGACGCTGTCAACATCGCAAGTTCCCTTTAGATAACGAACCCGAGAATCCATACTTTTCAAGCCTATTGATTGTTTTTGCAATCCTTTATCCACCTCAAAACCTGAGCCATCGTCTTCGATAGTAGCATTTACAACTTCCTGATGAACAATAACTTGAATCAATACATGCTTAGCTTTTGCATGTTTTAAAATATTATTTACGGCTTCCTGCATAACCCTGTAAAGGGCAATTGTCCTAATTTCATCAATTTTTTCAATAGCCCCCACTACCTCCAAGGTACACTCCAAGCCATTGGTCCTAACCTGAACAGCCAAGTCTTCCAAGGCCCCTCTCAGGCCGGAATACAGTAGTGCAGCGGGCATCATATTCTGAGAAATCCGGCGTACTTCCGTGCAAGCCCGGTCAATCAGCTCCCCCGTCATAGGAGCTATTTTTTCTGTAGCTTCTTCAATAGGGAAATGGCTGACCAAGGTACTATAATGCGCCTTGATTGTGGTAAGTAAGCCTCCCATTCCATCGTGCAAATCTTTTGCAATACGCTGTCGTTCTTGTTCTTGTCCTTCAATCATGGAGGACATTGCCAACAGCGTTTTTTCCTGTTCCAGTTGCTGAATCCGTTGCTCCTGGAGGGCGGCCTCCTGGTTAACTAATAGTTCCCTTTGGTGCATTCTTTGCCGAAGACCACCAAAAACAAGTACACCTAATAAAACTAAAAAAACGGAGCTTCCCAACCAAATATTTCGCTCCTGGGTCTTTTGCTTGAGCTCCAACTGATTGATTTTCAACGCCTGTTCTTTCTTTTCTGTCTCATACTGCACTTCGAACTGCCGCAGATTGCGCTCAGATTCTTCATTTTTCAAACTATCCAATACCTGATAACTAGCATTGGTATATTCAAGCGCTTTAAGGTAATTGCCCTCGCGCTGATACAGCTCCGCCAAGCGCTTCCTGATAAATCCAATGTAAGAGGAGTAGCCAGCATTGGTATATAATATGTCTGATTTTTCGTAAGCTTCTCTCGCCAGAGTATAATTGCGATCATTGTAATAAATTTCACCAAGGTCATGATAACACCAGGCAATACGATGAGGCCTACCAGAATCTCTAAAATAATCAATAGCGTCATAAATGACCTTTACCATGTCAATATCTTCACCGGCAACCATCGAATAAAGTGCAATATGCTCAGGTTTTTCAAGTAATGAAGCACTGAAGCTATTGGCCCCCTTATATTCATTCCACATAAGCCGTACGTCACGAAGCAAATCGAAGCGGCGAAATTGAGCTGCATAAGCAAAAGCCCGGTAAAGTAAGAACCCCCGATTGGCAGATGGGCCATTGTCTGGATAAAGTGCTATAGATTTACGAAACTCCGCATCGGCTGCAGGAAGATCACGCCGCTCTCTATTAATTGTAGCAAAGCTTAAATAACAACGCCAGAGCTCATCTTCCATGCCCGTTTTGATAAAGCCTTTTTCTGCTTCTTGGGTATAAAAGAAGGCCGAATCCAATTCAAAGCCCCTGCCATGACTAAGGCCTAAATTAAGGTTTACCCAGGCAGAACCTTTCTCAATATTGTGCTTTTGGGCTAAGTACAGTGCCTTGTAATAATAATCTCTTGCTTCTATTAATTCTCCTTTTGAGCTATAGCTCCGCCCAATGGTCAAGCTAACATGCATGAGCGAGGTCGGATCATCATGCTCCTCGCCTATCTTACGCAACATCGCTGTAAAATAGAACATGCTGTCACTGTTATACATTTGGTAGTGATCCGTTAGAGAAATCAAAGCGTCCTTTCTTAACTCCCAGGAGTCATTGGTCTCTGCTTCCCTGCGCAAACTATCCAGGGGGTAGGGTGCAGCAATTGCCTCATTGGACATTTGTAAAAAAAAAGCAATTCCTAATACTGATATTATATTCCTCACCAATGCATCAATTGTTATTATTACTAAGGTAGTACTATAAGAGGCAATAAAGCTCCTTTTTTCTGTCTGCTTAAAACTAAGGGAATTCCTGTAGAAATAAAAAGGCAGGAACAGCACCTATTTGCCGCTCCTGCCAAAAAAATGAAAAGCTCTTTTTCTTAAAAGCCTTTTTCAGCTTATAATTTACTTAATCGCAAGGTTTTTTGTCCTTCCGAAGTTTGAAGGCGGAAGAGGTAAATACCTGCTGGCTGCCTTGAAAGATCAATTTCCAGGTTATTCACCCCACCATTTGATCTAAGGGTCTGTTGCTGAAGGAGCTTACCATTGAGGTCAAACAACTGCCAATTGTAATCTCCTGCCTTTATTGATTCCCAATTCAACTGCACTGTGCTTGAAGTAGGGTTTGGCGCTGCACTTAAGTTTTTGAGTGCTACTACTTCTTGTGTACTACTTATTAATGAGAATACAGGGTTACTGGTAAATCCATCATCTTCACCGCTAAGGTTGATCGTTACCGAGAAGGTATTTGTACAACCATCAATAGACGTCGTGGTGAGTGTAACCGTATAAGTGCCTGGTTCAGTATAGGTGTGGAATGCTAACGGATCCATACTAACGGTACCATCACCAAAGTCCCACTCGAATTGCACCGCATCAGGGCTAGACAAGTTGATGAAATAAACCTCCAGGGTTGTTGGATTGATAATGGGTAGGAACCAAGCCCGGCATTCTAAATCACCGTACCAGACGTTTGTCCCCGCAGTAAGCGCTATTTGTATACTACTTTCACAATCATCACTAATGACTGTTAGGCTCACCACATAAACGCCTTCGGTAGCATAAGTATGCGTAGGGTTCTGCTCTGTGGAAGTCGTGCCATCACCAAAGTCCCAAATCCAGGCATTGATATCACCCAGGGAGAAATCAATAAACTGGTAGCTTAAGAGATCATCTGCATTCGGTTGCTCGAAAAAGAAGAACCCTTGACAAGCAGGGCCGCCAACACCGCCACCATCGCCTACACACAAGTGATAAGTAGTCGACAAAGTGCCGCATTCAGGGCCTTCAATCACCAGCGTGACATCATACACTCCTGCTTCTTCGTAAATATGCTCTGGATTCTGCTCGGTAGAGGTCGCACCATCACCAAAGTCCCAGAACCAAGAAGTAATACCACCTATCGTGAAGGATTCATCGGTAAAGGTTACCCTATGACCTAGCTCTGCATCATCATAAAATAGGTAGCTAAAATCGGCGTAGCACTCGTTTCCATTATCACAAGGGAAGATATCATCGGCCCCGTAGCCTGCACAAATAGCATAGCAAGGATTGATAAACTCTATGAAATCACCTGTGGCAGGGTCAATGACACAAACAGGCAAGTAGTAATCATCGCAGGTGCAGTCACCACAATCAACAAACTGATCAGGCGTGAAGCCTTCACACTCGGCCATACAGGCATTAGAGAAGGTGATGATTACGCCATCAGGAGTGGCAACACAGACGGGATCCCAAACGGTATCACAAACGCAGTCCTCTTCACAATCAACATAATACTCAGGGCCGAAGCCTTCGCATTCTGCATAACAGGCGTTGGGGAAGGTAATAATACCTGCAAATCCATTTACACAAACAGGATCCCATACGGCAGGGCAATTACAGGTTTCGTTACAATCTTCGTATTGATCAGGACCATAACCTTCACATTCTGCATAACAAGCATTGATAAACTCTATGCTTTCTCCGGTAGCTGGATCCGTGACACAAACGGGTTCGTAAACCTGAGGGCAAACGCACTCTTCTTCACAATCCACAAATACATCAAAGCCGTAACAAGCTGCTTCGCATGGATTAGCAAAAGTAAAATTGTATCCCTCGTCTGTAACGACACAAACGGGGTCCCATACATCGTCACAGAAACAGGACTCGCCACAGCCATCCAGCCAAGTTGCCGGGCCGTAGCCGGCACATTCGGCGAAGCAAGTATTAGGGAAATTGATTACACCAAAGGGCGTACCTACGCATACAGGAGTTCCTCCGTCTTCACAACCACACTCGTTCTCACAGTCAAGGAATTGATCTGGGCTGTAGCCGGCACATTCTGCAAAGCAAGGGTTATCAAACGTGATTACGTTACCTAAATCATCTAGCACACAAACCGGATCGAGGTATTCCGGGCAGTTACATTCATTACCATTACAGTGATAGTAAACATCTGGGCCATAGCCCTCACATTCTGCCTCACATGGGTTTATGAAGGTCAGGATAATACCACCACCAGGCGTAGCTACACAAACCGGATCAAAGAGGTCTTGTGGGCACTCACATTCATTTTCACAGTCTTCCCATTGGTCAGGGCCATAACCTTCACATTGAGCAAAACAGAAGTTACTGAAGGTTAAAACAGTACCATCATCAAGCGTCACGCAAACCGGGTCGTAAAATTCCGGGCATACACAACCACCATCACAAGGCTGGTACTGACCTGGCTCAAACCCTGCACATTCTGCAAAGCAAGCATTGGTAAATTCGATAACTTCACCAAACGGTGTAATAACACAAACCGGGTCATATTCATCGGTAGGACAATTGCATTCCGATTCACAATCCATCCATTGATCGGGGCCATAGCCTTCACATTCGGCGAAGCAGTGGTTTTGAAATTCGATGGTAACCCCATCAGGGGTTGTGACACATACAGGTGCATAAAATTCTGGACAGCCGCATTGATTACCTTCACAAGAAGTGTAAACATCGGGACCATAGCCGGCGCATTCAGCAAAACAAGGGCTAACAAATTCTAAAATAGCCCCGCTAGGTGTAAAGACGCAAACTGGGTCATATTCATCGGTAGGACAATCACAGTTTTCATCATCATAAACCGTTACCAACTGAACGACCGTAGCTTCACAATCCTCTCCAGTGATGGTTAAAAGGACCTCGTATTCTCCAGCTTCTGAATATACGTGTACAGGATTTTGCTCATCACTGACACCTCCATCTCCGAAGCTCCAAGACCATGAATCGATACCTTCCTCTCCAGGGTAGGAAACATCAAAGAAATGAACCGCGAAACCTTCGTCAGAAGGTACTTGCTCATAATAAAAATAAGGAGCACATTCAGTAGGTGGAGGAGGATCAATCCCTCCACAAATAGTCAGGTTGATTTCGTACGTCACTTGATCAGGAACAGCATCAAAAAAGACCGAAATAAAATCCCCAGTACAGATATCCTGTGTTCTTACTTCTATCCCCCCAGGATCGCCGAGTGAGGTTTCAATCAATTGCTCATAGGAGCCGTCATCATTCGTAATAATCGCACCAACTTGAGTGCCATCAGAGAAGAATACCTCGATGGGCCAACCAGGAACCCCGGGGCCGTCTTCTTGTCCAAAAGTAACTTGTCCGAAGATCGTTACCTGAGCACTGAGTAAGCTGCATAAGAGCAAGAAACTCAGTCCAAATAGGAATTGTTTAAGCATAATTAGGTAATTTTGAGTTATAGTTATTAAAGGTTTTTCAGGAAACCAGAGGGTCAGGCTCTTGTCCTGGCCTTTTTTATTAGATTCCCTAATAAAATTATTGTTGTAGCATTTTTAGCCAGGAAATACCTTGGGAGCCTTCGATTTTAAGATGGTAACAGCCAGGTTCTAAGTTTAAGTCTGGCAAATTCCAGCTTCGTCGTGGGCTAAATTCATAAGTACAGACCCTTCTTCCAAGACCATCTACCAAGGTTAATTTTGCAAAAGGTAAAGCCGTACTAATCGTACAAGGACCGGTACTAGGATTAGGATAAAGTTTTGCTTTCAAAGCATTAATGGGGTCTGCAGTAGCAGCAATAACTCCTGGGCGGTAAAGTTTCACCTCAAAAGAATCTACCGTTACTGGAATTGGCGAAAGCTCGCCGTCTACCAATTGCATGCCCTCTATTTTCAGCCAAGAAGAAAGTGTATCGGGTGCAACTTCAAGGAGATCAACCATATCACTTATGATGATAATACTCAGGGTTCCGCCAGTTCCGCCTCCCGTTACAGGGTTATTCCCCAAACGTGTCATTCCTATATTAATCTCTCCAGGAGAGGTGTTTTGCAGGCTAATACCTTGGCCGTCTTCTTTGAGCCAGTTGCCGGTAGACGAAAAATTAACTGTTGAAAAATGAGCGCTTTCGTATTTTATTCGAAATGCAGCCCCATTTACTTCTTGAAAATTGTTAATAATAAAATCAATAGGAATCTCAGCCGTTTCATTACTTGTCAGTGGTAGTAAAACGGTTTCATTATTCCATCGAATAGCTGCTGGGGCTTCTATTTCATTCGGAGACAACTCTACGGGGGTAACAATATCGTGGATGATGCCAAAATTTTCATCCCAGATGAAAAAGTCAAAAAGGTTTACCGCACCATTCCCATCTACATCAGCATGTATATAATTTAACCCTATTGGAAAAGACGCTCCCCAGAACTGAGGAATCGCCTGTGCCATAGAAGCATCTTCATTTTGGATACGTGCCGGCCCAGTAGCACCCATTGCGTATCCGATAAGGGGTACATCGTATTCATCAACTTTCCCATTTGCATTTGCATCACCAGGAAAAACCGTTGATTGAGCAAATACGCAATTGGCAAAAACACCTGCCAATACTATAAAAAGGAGCCTTGTATTCATATCAAATTCAATTTCATAAAATAAAAATAGGTGCAATTCCTTAGCACAGCAACAACAATATTGGTCTTTTTTCGTAAATTACAGCTATTCAATTTATCATAAAAACATGATTTACAGCAATTTAACACATTTATTTATCAAATTAATTGACCTTGTCAAGTAACAAAGACGGTGAAAAAAAGTAAGCTATTAGACATTTGCCAAGTACTCCAATCAGAAGAATGGCGACAATTATTTGATTATGTTAGTTCTCCCTATTTTAACAAGCAGGATGCTGTAACAAAACTATGCTCTCACCTGCGAGAGTTATCCAAGAAAAAATTCCCAGGTCATCTTTTAAATAGACAAGCAATCTGGACCACCCTCTTTCCCGAAACGAACTTCTCAAACAAAGAAATGGCCTACCTTATGAGTAGCCTTCTCAAATTAATCGAGGACTTTTTAGGGCAAAAAGAGTTAGAAGATAACCCACAGCAAAAGGAAACCTTCGTATTGAAAGCTTTGGCTCAACGAAAACTAAAAAAGAGTTACACCTATCGGTTAAGGAAACTAAAGAAGGAAGTACAAGATGGAGGAAGGAGAGACGCCCAGAGTTACAAGCTACTTCACACTATTGCGACTATAGAAGACATCACCTTTAATGCTCAAAATCTAAGACAGGAAAACCCACACTTACAGGAACAGAACAATGCCTTGGATCAGTACTTTATCCAAACCAAGTTAAAATTGTACTGTAACATCCTTAATCATGCAGAAGTCATCAGAACCGACTATCAAATCACCTGGCCACAAGATCCACAAGCAAGAAAAATAGACGATTACGACAATTATGTCACTAAAACCTATCAATGCCTTTTTGAACTCTTATTAAAAAAGGAGCCAAACGAAGCGTTCTTCCATTTATACGACTCTTTTCTTGATACCGTAGCTAATATGGTAGGCAAGCAAGAACTTATTGATATGTATTACTATGCCATTAATTATTGCCTGAATGCGATCAACAAAGGAGAAAGACAATATGCGAACAAGCTTTTACAGCTCTACCAGACAGGGCTTTCCAAAGAATACTTGCTTGTAAATGAAGAACTTTCGCCATGGATTTACAAAAATATCATCAAATTAGGTCTAGGGTTAAAGCAGTTTGAATGGACAGAAAATTTCATTCTTAACTATACTAAAAAGCTGCCTTCTGCTTATCGCGATGATGCCTTATATTTTAATTTATCTGACTTAAGATACCATCAAAAACAATATGATGAAGCGTTGGCGCTTTTAAACAAGGTAGATTTCTCAGACCTTTTCTACAAGCATGGAACCAAGATAATGCTCTTAAAAATCTACTTTGAAAAACGTGAAACAGAAGCATTATTAAGCCTCTCAGGCTCTTATAAACTCATGTTAATCAGAGAAAAAGAACTTTCTGGAAGTATATTAAGCGCTTACAAAAATTTTGTGCGATTACTAGAAAAAACCTACCGAGTGAAAGACAACGGAAAAGATCACCTCCAGAAAATTGAAAATGAAATCATCAAAACCAAAAACATCAATGCACGCCAATGGTTGTTAGAACAAATAAAGGAAATGAACAAAAAATAAAGCAGCAATACTCGAATTCTTAACCCTAGCTTGCCTAACCGCCTAATTTTTCGTTCCTTCACGAGGAGAAAACAGGCCTTGAGCACTGAACCGCATACTATGAAAATGGACTTACAAAACTCTACTACCGTTACCTGGCTTATTGTGCTGGTAATACTATTTATTGCGGTAGGCTATTCTGTCTTTGCGATCAACAACAAGCCGCCACAAATGGCATTTACTGTTGCTGATGACTATACCTTTCCCTATAAAATTGATAAAAAAGGATTTCGTACAGAACTGAATCCCATTCTCAAAGAGATTTCGGGAATCACCTCCATTAACCAAGATCAGGTTATGGCTATTCAGGATGAGAAGGGTATCCTCTTTACCCTAGACCTTAACACCGGAAATATTGTAAGTCAGACCCCTTTTGATAAAGACCGTGACTACGAAGACCTTTGCCTAGTGGGCGATCATGTCTTTATCCTTGAGCGAGATGGTGATCTCTATCAGTTTAACCTGGCTGCTACTGATACCGTCCAGAAGTTTGAGACCTCCTTTAGTTATCGTAATGACACGGAGAGCCTATGTTTTGATGCATCGCGCAACCGCTTACTCATCGCCCCAAAGGACGGTGCACCGGATGATACCGTAGAATTGCCTAAAAACGTAAAAGGCATTTATGCTTTTGACTTGATTACCAAACGGGTAAGCCAAGAACCCGTTATCACAATTGCCGAAAAAGAAATTGGCCGCATCATAGGTAACGGTGGCAAACCTTACTCCTTCAAACCATCAGCAATAGCGGTACACCCCAAGACGGGGCACATCTACGTATTGGCTTCTGTAGGGAAGGTTTTAATTGTTGTTGACCCTGTAAGTAATCAGGTGATGCACGTTCAGTTATTGGATGAATCTGTGTTTCCTCAGCCAGAGGGTATGACCTTTGATACTGCGGACAATCTATTGATTTCCAGTGAAGGATTGCTTGCCAAAGCTGCGTCTATTACCCGATTTTCTGCTAAAACGACCAAGTAGTGCAACTCCGAACTCTACCTCTATACGCTGTTCTGTTAATGGTGATGCTACCTAGCTGTAGCAAATATTTCCTACCTAGCGATGCCGAACCTACCAATTACCGAATGACGGTAGCAGAGGAGCCGGCTGACACTGACCCGTTGCATGCAATCATTGCGCCTTACAAAACAGCCCTTGACAGGAAGATGAACAGCGTCATCGGAGAAGTATCAGGAAGGTTATTCAAAGAAAAACCTGAATCTCCGTTAGGCAATTGGGTCGCTGATGCTTTACAAACAGAAACACAGGCGATCAGTAAAGGGGCCATAGATGCTAGTGTGCAAAACTATGGCGGCTTGCGTATTCCTGAACTACCTGCAGGGCCTATTACACTGGGGAAAATCTATGAATTGATGCCTTTTGACAACATGCAGGTCATTGTAGAAATGTCAGGTAGTATAACACAGCGTTTCTTTGACCTTATTGCAGCAGACGGTGGCTGGCCCGTTAGTAAAGAGGTTCAATTTGTCCTCAAAGGGAAACGTGCCGATCGCCTTACCATCAGCGGCAAGCCCATTGACCCACAGGCAACCTATCGAATTGCTTTGCCTGACTATATTGCCAATGGAGGCGGTGATGCCGATTTCCTGATCGACCTTCCTAGAGAAAACACCGGGCAGTTTGTCCGTGATCTCCTTATTCGTCATGTACAAAGGTTGACAGAACAGGGCCTACCTGTTTCCGCTATTTCCAATGGACAGCGAATTATTTGGGGCGATTAGTTCCGTTTTCAGTATCTCTATCCGAGTCTCCGTGCCGTTCTGGCCTTAAAAAATAAGTAAATCATGCGTAGAAGAACGTTCCTCCGTCAAATTAGTGCTACCGGCCTCATGATTGGTAGTGGCCTGAGCCCAGCCTTAGCGCTTGGTACTTCTGATACTGTCTCTCTAACTATTTTGCATACTAATGACTGGCACAGCCGAATTGAACCGTTCCCTATGGATGGTGGCCGCAACGCAGGTATGGGCGGTGCCGTGCGCAGAGCACAGAAGATCGCCGCACTACGCAAAGAGTTGGAGCACGTCTTGTTGCTGGATGCCGGAGATATTTTCCAGGGAACGCCCTATTTCAATCTCTACAGCGGAGAACTCGAATTCAAACTCATGACTGAGATGGGTTATGACGTCGCCACTATTGGTAACCATGACTTTGATGGTGGCATCGAAAACCTGGCTAACCAATTTGATCAGCACGCCTCTTTTGGTTTGGTCAATAGTAATTACCGCATGGAGAACACTCCTTTAGCTGGTAAAGTAAAGCCCTATCAAATCATTGAGAAAGGCTCCTTACGCATTGGCATCTTGGGGGTAGGTATCGAATTAGATGGGCTTGTACCTGCTTCTTTGATCGGAGAAACTGTTTATACCGACCCTATTGCTGCTGCCAACAAAACAGCCATGCACCTAAAGATGGAGGAGAAGTGTGATTTGGTCATCTGTCTCTCCCATCTTGGTTACCGTTATCGTGAAGAAAAGGTAAGTGACCTGGTTTTAGCTGCCCAAAGTCGTAATATTGACCTCATCCTTGGAGGGCATACCCACACCTTCCTAGACGAGCCCGTTGTTGTAAACAACAGAGACCAGCAAGGCGTGCTTGTACACCAAGTTGGTTGGGCAGGTATCCTGCTAGGTAGGATCGACGTCAGCTTTGACAAGCGTAGGGGCAAGCGATGTTTTAACTGTGCGAATGAGTGGTTGGGGTAGGTAAAATATGAACCTCCCCTTTAGATATCGCCATTCGCTTCCATTTTTTTTCCTAACAAACCATACCCATAGGCTTTTGGCCAATGCTTGAAAAGCAACTTGTACAATGGGTTAATAATAAAATATAACCAGGGGAAGAAAATCACAAGAAAGAATCCAAAAAACCAACTAGCCCCAGTAACTAATAAATCCCAAATATACACTTGCAAAGTGCTCATTTTATATTTTTTGTATTTCTTATAACTGTCTATTATCTCTTCTGCCTTAAAGAAATCTTTTAATTCAATATTGCCCTTTGCATATTTTATCTCGTTTATCTTAAACATTGGAGTAACAAAGAAAGAATAGATAAGAATAAACAACACCTGAAAGGAAAAGGCAAGTGAGACTTTGAACTGGGTGTCATCAATCATTGAATCGAAAGTGGCGCTTGAACTACCAATAGCATTACCAAAAATAAATGTTAGCCAATCAAGAATAAATTCAATATAATGATAACCAACAGCTGTCAGAATTAATATTTTCGGCAGATCATATACTAGCTTCAAACCAATAAGTACAGCTCCTTGCTTGATGTTTCCACCTATGTTTGACAAGCGATTAACTGTAGGCGCGATGCCCGTTACTTTTTGAGTAGAAAGAATCATATTTCTAATAATATCAAGCCGCCAACCTCGTATAAAAAATGTGGAAATTCTAGATGGTGACAGAAAAACATACACTAGCAGAGTCTGCCAAACCCTCCTTCTGGAGGCACTATCAGATAAAGGTACTATTAGGGCATTTTTAAGCTTAGATATCTCATTTAATGGAATTTTAAATCCTTGCAAAGGAATTTCTTCTACCTCCTGAATATCTAACGCTAGTGCTTCTGCTCCACCTGGCGGATTGGTTACAATTATTCTTTTTCCTTCTAATTCCTTAGCTCTTTCATTACTAAGGTCAACAAACAACTCATAAGTTTTCATCGAGAATGTTTTGATAGGTTGACTCATTTTGTTCAAAAACAGAAAGTGCAATTAGCTTCCTTCCTAAAATACCATAGGCATACCCTTTTACCCAATGCCGAGCGAATAATACAAACAGAGGCATAATGAAAAAGAATAACCAGCCAACAGTCCAGCTGAACCAGGTCACAAAAACATCGACAGATAAGACAAAGCCATATACACCGTACACTAGTGCTGAGTGAGTTTTAAATATTGCAATTGCTTTTTTTATTTGTGTCATTGAAAAAAAGCCCCACCCTCTACTCTTTCCTAATGCATAACTAACCATAATAATCCTATAAACCGGCCAAACTAAAATGACATAGAGCGCAAGAACGACCAATTGAATAATTACTTCAACACCAAATTGGGGTAATACCTTTTTGATAAAAAACGCGCCCATGCCCAAATTGTCGGAATTCATTGCTTTATCCCATAAAAAAAAAGCGACTTCTTTGGCTATGCCAAGCATTTTTGCACCTGACAGAAATACAACAATAACAAGTGGCAAGAAATATACTGTCCTTGAAAAAATAAGAACTAAGCCTTTCCAGTAATATTTAAGAAGTAAATCAGGCCTAGGAGAAGGAATGAGTTGAGGCTTTTTTAATGCTACGTTTTTTACAACCTGAAGTCGCCATCCACGAACCAAAGGTTCATTTAACTTCCAAAGAAAACTGAGTACGATACTAATAAATGCAATTATTCCAAAATATCCAAGCGCAACTACGTTTGTGAAAGGACGTATAATCAAACTAATTTGTGCTCGAATATGTCTCCAAAAATCGTCCTCTCTATTTTCAATAGCGAAATGTTCCCTGTCAACAGCACCCTTTGCTTTAAATCTAATTTGCTCGCCTTCACTAAGGCTCCAGGAAACTTCTTCCCTCTCATCATAAATAGACGGCATAGCCGTTATCTTGTATCTGACTTTCATTCATTAATGGGTTTTAGGAAATGCATAATCTATCCAAGCAAAAGATACAAATTAAAAATTAAACCTTATCAAAAAAAATAATTAAAACCCTCCCCGCTCTCAACCAGTGGATTTTAATCCTTTAATAAAATGTGCAGAATGGCAAATACACAATTGTCAATATTCAATGAACTTACACACAGCAAACTAAACTACCCCAGACCGCCTGTTGTTGATCCTCTTTTATATCAATCATATAAAATAGCGGTACTTGAACAACCAAGGTGGTGCTATTATTATTTTCCACCGTCTTACCATCAATCCTTCGGAGGTGGTGCTTTCTGTTGTTCGTCAAGCAACAACATTCGTAACGCACGTCTCATAAACTCATCAAAATTAGCACCTTGTGAATCATCTAACAAAGCCTTTACTTCAGCAAAATGCTGAAATGTTCCTTCAATTTTTGCTCTCTCTATTCCCAATATTTCCGCCATAAGACTGTCGGGGTCTTCCGATTTCGGATAACCCAACAAGGGTTCAAAATAGTTTTTCAACATACTATCCTCCTGTTTACCTAGCTTAGTCATTGCTTCGCTATGCTTCATGGCCGACTCAACAAAAGCTGCTTCTTGCTCACTACTCAGCTGTAGTACACTGACTGCTTCCTCCCTGAAATTTTGTCTGCCGGGACCATTAGGAGGCCCCGGTCGCCCCAAAAAGAAGAAAGCGACCAACAACAGGTTCAATGAAAGCAATAACCAGGTAGCGTATTTATAAAACTGGGCTGTTTTCATTATTCATAAATTTTAAAATCGGATACCAGTTGTGTATTTCCTGTGAAATCTACTGAGGCATATCCATTATTATTGTTGACGGTATAGCTACGGATAGCAACCACGTTCAGTAGAAGCAATACCGCAGCAATAGCAATGCTCCACCGAATCTGCCGCATAGGAATGATCTTACCTTTTCCTTTCGGCTTGGTAATCCGTGCCTCGATAGCTTCGAACAGGTCAACAGGGGGCGCAGCGCGTTGCATTCCTTGTAGACTGTCCATCACCTCATTCACCCATTTTTCTTGTTCGTTTTCCATCATATTTATTTTTTTCTTTAGCGTTTTTTACGATTCGGGTATTCGCTTGCCAAGCGAGTTCTCAAGTTTTTCTTAGCTCGATGAAGCAAGGATTCTACTGCTTTCAACGATACGCCCATAATGTCGGCTACCTCCTGACGAGGTAAATCATCTACATAACTCAAAATAAAAGCTGTCTTTTGCTGTTCGGCAAGGGTGTTTATCGTTCGAAACAAAGACCGGGCGGCTTCTCTATTCTCCAGTAAAACACCTGGGTGATCGAAGTCTGGTTGGTCATTATGTTGTTCGTCAATACTTAGAAACAAAACCCTTTTTTTTCGTTTCAGAAAATTGAGGGAAGTGTTGATCGTGATTCGATAAATCCATGTGCTCACTTTTGCTTCTGACCTAAAAGTATCCGCTTTGCGAAAAACGTTTGTAAACACATCCTGGGCAATCTCTTTAGCATCATCTGGATTTTGAGCATAACTCAAGGCAGTATTGTATACTTGCTTGCTGTACAAGTCATACAATTCTCGAAAAGCAGCCTGATCGCCCTTTTCTATCGACTTAAGTAATACTCGCGGTCTATCCAATAGTTCGCATCTTTAAAAGTAAAATCCCTTATCTACTGGTTTGACAAAAGATCTGCTTAAATCCTTCGCTTGTTTTTAAAAAACTTCAGGTATTTTAATACCCGTATTTTCTAGCGTAACAAAAGCAGCTTTGTAGAAAAAGTGAATCTTTAATCTATCTGTCTATTCTCAAAATAAAACCGAGCAGCTACCAAATCCTCTAGTGCGTAGCCCACTGATTTAAATAAGGTTATTTCTGTATTAGATGTCCGCCCTTTTATTTGGTCAGCACACAGCTCCCATAGTTCTCCTTTTATATCCTGAAGGTCAATTACACCACGCCGTAGTGGTTGAAGGAGGTCACCACTTTCCTGGGTTGCGCCAGCCAAGGTATCTACAAAGACCGAAGAAGCTTTAATAACCTCGTCATCAACTTCGCGCATGGCTGGCTTATACGAACCTACCAAATCAAGGTGATGACCTGGCCGTAAGTGCTGTCTTTTCAATATCGGTTCTTGAGCCATTGTCGCACAAGAAATGATATCGCAATAAGGGGTAATCTCTTCTAACCTATCAACACTATTAATCTGCACATTATTAATGACCATGCTCTTCGCTAGCTCCTCCGCCTTACGAGGGTCTCTTCCCCATATATAAACTTCGCGAATAGGTCGTACACTGCAGTGAGCACAAATAAGCTCAGGAGCAAGTACACCAGTGCCTATCTGCAATAAAGAGGACGATGATTCTTGGGACAAGTAGCTACTCGCTAGTGCGGAAGCCGCAGCCGTACGCTTCTTGGTAAGTGTAGCAGCATCCATGATTGCTAAGGGAAGTCCGGTAATTATATCCAGGTAAATCATTAATCCCTGGATACTAGGCAGGTTTTTGAGGCGATTTTCTGGCGTTACAGTCACCAACTTAACGCCCATATCCAGCCCCTCTTGCCAGGAAGGCATCATCAGTAAAGTATTTACCTCTCCATAATGATGATGACTTCGCAGCGGAACAGCTACCTTCTTGTTAGCGAAAGCATTACGTAAAACAGCTATGAGTGCCGGATAGCTATGAATGGCCTCCAGGTGTTCTGCACTCAGAAAAGGAATATCACTCATACGACTAAAAGCTAGAGCGAAACCTCCAATTATGAGATACCGTAACTAGAAAAGAAAGATCGCCAGCGCATCTGCATGACGCCAAAGACTGCTTCTTTGATGATTCCGTTCGACATTTTTGAAATCCCTTCAACCCGGTCAGTGAAAGTGATGGGGACTTCGACAATTTTATATCCCAATTGGCGGGTCGCAAATTTCATTTCTATCTGAAAAGCATACCCTACAAAGCGAATCTTATCAAAATCAATGGCTTCCAATACCCGGCGAGTATAGCAGACGAAACCTGCCGTTGGGTCCATGACCGGCATAAAGGTAATCAAGCGCACATAGAGGGATGCGCCGTAACTGAGGAGCACTCGATCCCAGGGCCAATCCTGCAACTGGCCACCTTTGACATATCGTGAGCCTACCGACATATCTCCTCCCTGTTCTGCACAGGCTTGATAAAGCCGGACCAAATCGTTGGGATTATGGCTAAAATCGGCATCCATCTCGAAAAAATATTTGTATTGCGGACGTTCCAGCCCCCAGCGGAAGCCTGCGATATAGGCAGTGCCCAATCCCAATTTTCCTTTACGTTCAAGAATGTGTAAACGACCAGCAAATTCTTTTTGTTGATCTTTGACCAGAGTTGCTGTCCCATCAGGAGAGCCGTCATCGACAATCAAGATGTGAAAATCATGGGGCAGAGAGAATACAGTGTGAATCATTTTCACAATATTCTCTTTCTCGTTGTAGGTCGGAATGATTACGAGGCAGTCGCTCAAGATAATTGATTCAGTTTAGATGGGTAAAGATAAATGATTCTATGACAAATGCCGCAGCTAGTCTTATCGTAATTAGTAAGACAGTTTAATTTAGTTGTGAAACTGATCTTTACACCATTGAATAATGAATTCTGTTTACGACAAAAAACATTTCCACCGATGCAACACCCCCCCTACCTGCTGTTCTTTATTATTCTTTCTACCAGCACTTTATACAGCCAGGGGCCTATCAATGGGTTCATGCCCAAGCCAGGTCAATTGGATGCAGCATTCACCTACAGTGGTGAGACATTTTCAGAATTCTATAATGAAAACGGTGATCTTATTCCCCGTAATATAGATGCTACAAGCTATAACTTATTCTTCGAATACGGCCTAGACCCCAAAACAGCCCTAATCGCAACAGCTCCATATATCGAAAACACCCCCGACAACAAGGGCTGGCAGGATGGTAGTATTTGGCTCAAATACCGCAATGAAAGGGTAGAACAAGAAAAAGGCTACCACAACTTTATAACTTCTATTGGCCTGGGGTTTCCACTCAGTAGTTATCCCAATGACAATCTTTTTGCGATCGGACGACGGGCCACCACCTTTCAAGGAAGATTTCTTTGGCAGTATGATGCTAAATACGGCTGGTTTGTTAGCGCACAATCAGGCATTGATTTTCAGTTTGCCCCGGAGGCATTAGCTGCTTTACCAATCTTGGTACGAGGGGGCATTGGCACTTCCCGTTTTTATGCTGATGTTTGGCTGGAACATTATCAATCGCTACAAGGAGCAAGCGACAATCAAAATTCAGCTAGTGGGGCAGGTAGTACCTGGACACGCGCCGGAGGGACTTTCTATGTTCCCGTTGCCCCTTGGGTTGGCGTTTTCACAGGAGGAGCCATCATTTTAGGAGGTAAAAACATTGGTCAGTCTACCCGCTGGAACCTAGGGGCTGTTTTTAGGGTAAATAGTTAGAAGTAGGTGTAATTAAGGTGTAAATGTTGGAAAAGTGTAAAGGTGTAAAAGTTCGCACCCCATACCTCTATGTGACTATGTGTCAAAAAAACTATGTGGCTATGTGATAAAAACATCGCACCTCGTACCAAAGTCGCGCCTACTCCTCTACCCAGCCTTCTATCCAGAGTCGTTCGGCTTTGCGGTAGCCATTAAAGTAAACTTTAACGCCTTTATTGAAGTAGCCAGCGTCATCGGCATCATATTCAATAAGGATGTGCCCCAATGAATCAGGTGGCACCATTACATCCTCCCATTCGGGGCTGGTACAACCACAGGCAGGCCGTACATTATCAATATATAAGGAATCGGCACTAACATTACGAAAAGTAAAAGTCGTAGTGGTAGGTACGCCGCGCTCCAGATCGCCAAAATCGTGCGTCGTCGGCACTTGCCAAACGACAGGAGCATCAGGAAATTGCCAGGAGAAGACCAAGCTGCTAAGGACAATACTTAAGAGTGCAAATTTCATGCTAATAGAAATGATTTAAACGGCTTTTTATTGTTTGGAAGCCTCATCTTCGTTGGTACGCAGAACATCCCAGGTATGGTCGGCCAACATCTTTACTTCAGCAACAAAAGTATAAGGCGGCTTTTTGCCCCATTCATTTGGACTAACCATCGAAAGAATTGTCTTTCCTGAACCCTTCCGATATAAATAGTAATTACGGCCAATAAGTGGTTCAAAATTCATGTCTGTCTGATAAATTTCTTCAGAAATGCTTACACGATCCTGAAGCTTTCGGGCTTGCTGAGCCAGTAGATCAATCTGTTCCTTAATTTGCGCTAGTTGTAGATCTGTCTGTTCATACATAGCAGCTACTGCGCGGCCTTTCACCCGACCTTTGTCAATGGGTTTGATCACCGCTCCGCCTACAGTATGCGCGTAAGGCAACAAATGAGGATTTTCTGCAATTTTCTCAGGATCGATAGGGTTCACCCAATTTTCTTCCTGCACTGTTTTTTTCTTTTCTTGTTCTTTAGACATTGTAAATCTTAAAGCTAAGGGTGTTCTGGATATGCTAACATAGTACTCCTAAAGAACAGCAGGTAAGAAGGGAGGTTCAACAAGATCAACAATTCTTCGTATGAAAAAATCGCTGCCTCATATTATATACAAAACAGCGCGACCACCCTAATCGGATAATCGCGCTATTTAGATAAAAGCATCACACTTATTATTTCAATCTCATCGTCGTACTTCCTGCAAGAAAGCCTTTATTATAGATTTCAATCTTATAGTTGCCTGACGCAAATTGCTGGCCAGGATTCCAGATAAACTGCAATGCATTTTCGTTACGATCATAGCTGATATCATCCTTAAGTGTATAGCGCATTGCTTCTCCTGTACCCTGATTAGTAAAGACCCCTGACCCCATCTGCTCCATCGCTAAAGTCTCCCCTTGCGGGTTGATGATACGAACCACAAACTCTTCTGTTCCCGGCTCTGTTATTTCATTAACCGTCGTCACAAAAGAAACAGAAATACGCTCCACGTTATTCGCATCCTGACGAGTGACAGGCTTGCCACTGCGGCGAATTTTCTGGCCCACTGCTTCGAGTCCTGCAACCTTAATCGTAGATGCCTGGCTCACTTTACGCGATAAACTACTATTAGTAGAAGCCAATTGTTGTTTTTCACTTACGAGCAGTGCACGCTCCTGGTTAAGGCTCTCATTTGTCTGTCGAGTAGAACTCAGGTCTGTTTGCAGGTTATCACGCTGTTCCGCCAATTGCTGGTTTTCATCCGTCAATAATGCATTCTGTTCTCTGAGTTGATTGAGTTCGGCTACATAGCCGTTCAGCTGCTGCTTCAACTGGTTAATCTCCGCACGAGCGGCACTGCCATCACCTCCTTTGCGTATCATGCTGGCGATCCGATCTTTTGATGCCAATAGTTCTTGTTGCTGTTGCTCAATCATAGCGTTCAGTTCTTCATTATTTGAACGCATAGACTCCAGTTCTGCTTTGGCTTCGTAGTACTGATCATTAAGTTCTTCCTGAAGCTTGGTGGATTCGTCCAGCTGGGTAGTCAATGTCTCCTGAGCTTTATCAGCTTGGGTATATTTGAATAAAAGCCAGGCATTAACTGCCAGTAATACCACAATCACCACTGCTGCAATGGCAATCAATCGCTGTTTAGAACTATCTTGCTTAGGAGGAAGTGGAGTGGGTGTGGGCGTTGGTGAAGATGTGTTGGTTGTCATAACTAGACCTTTTATAAATTCAGATGTGTATAGATTCTCGTGCTTATAACGCCCATCATCGATTTTAATTGTGTCCTTAAAATCGGCTTTTTTTTGCTACTTTAGAGCCCGTTCACCATCAAAACATTGCTCTACTTATGCTCGAACAAATTGATATAGCCAACGTGCTTTTCCTGGATATTGAAACCGTTAGCGGACAAGCCGCTTTTGATAACCTCAACGAAGACGTACAAGCACTCTGGGCACACAAAGCACGCTCTGTCTTAAGAACTACGGAAGAGATAAGTGAAGAAGACCTTGCTGCTTCCTACCTGGATCGGGCTGCGATTTTTGCAGAATTTGGTAAAATCGTCTGCATTTCCGTCGGGGCCATACACCGCGACAAGGACAAACGCCTGAAAGTACGCCTGAAATCATTTGCCAGCGCTGATGAAGGGGAAGTACTGAAAGGTTTTTCTGAACTCCTGGGACAGTACTACAACAACCCTTCGAAATACTTTCTTTGTGGGCATAACATCAAAGAATTCGATATCCCCTACGTTTGCCGCAGGATGATTGTCAACAGCATGAGCTTTCCTAAAATGCTGGATATTGCAGGAAAGAAGCCTTGGGAAACCAAGCACCTGTTAGATACGATGGAGCTGTGGAAATTTGGGGACCGAAAATCTTACACTTCCCTCAAATTATTGGCGGCCACATTGGGTTTCCCCTCTCCTAAAGATGATATCGACGGCAGCATGGTAGGCCGTGTTTTCTGGGACGACGACGACATCGACAGGATCGCTCATTATTGTGAAAAAGATGTTTTAGCTACCGCTCAGCTATTCCTTCGCTTTCAACTGGCACCGTTGCTGGAAGAAGATCAGATTGATCATGTAGGAAGGTAACTACTCACCTAAAACAACTCCAATAATTTTGCAAACAACCCCATGAAGTAATTGAGACAGCAAGACCCACACAGGTGCAGGACACAGAAAAGCCCTAAGAAAACTCTACTCCCCCGGCAAGAAGATTTGGTCTACCTTAATCGACCTACTTTCTGCCAATGGTATCATGGCATTAATAATCCGTACCTCTTTAAAGTATTTCAGGTCGGGAACTCGGATAACGGTAGGGTGTATTCGCCCTTCTCTGCACAATTTGGCACGGCGTGTGCCTTTGAGTAGAGGATGTACCGGTGTCCACCATTTTTGACCATCATACAAAGCCAAGTTGCCGTAATAAGTGTCTGTGATAAAGTCATGCCAACTCATGATGATGTCATCACAGCCATCACGGTAGGTAAAGGCTTCGTCAAGAGGTTTACGATCTAGGTATTTATGCCGGTAATCAAAAGGCTCCAACTTAACAACCCGTAGTGTTTTCACACGCCGAGGAGTATAAACTTCACATGAAAAAGAATGGATGACTTTATCGTAAACGATCCTGATTTTGTGATAACCCGTATCAGGAAGTGTTTGCTGTTCTAGAAAGGTCTTTAAATTCAGCTGCTGCTTAATCCCAAAAAGCTGGCGACGAGAGTGATTTACCCGCTCCTGATGAAAAGGGAGGAGATCCAAACTGCCTTCGCGCAAACATATCGACTCTATTAGTTGAACCAGCTGATCAGACAAGGTGTAAAAGGGATTGGGTGTAGTTTTGAAATTTTACCAAATATAAGCCAGGATTATGACAAGGACAAATCTACTTTTACTGCCGTTCTCAAAGGTAGATATACCTTTTCCTTTAATTCTTGGTACTCTTCCTCCCAATTACTGTAAGCGGTAATTCCGCCACCAGACCAATAACGCATCCCTTCTTTGTGTTTTTCCACAAAACGAATGAGTACACAACTGTCTAGTTCGTAGCCATCCCAAAGTGCAGCAATACCTGTATAAAACCCTCGCTCCTGTCCTTCTGCTTCCTGAATAATCTTGACGGTCTCTACCTTTGGGGCACCACTAATACTCCCCGCAGGTAACAAACGTAAAAGAACATCTCCAAGCTGATGATGGAAATCAACAGGCAACGTCCCCCCGATACGCGTACTGGTTTGCCATAAACCTCCCCGAGGAGTAGATAGATGCTCCAGGTAGCGATAATCCTCTACCCGAACTTTATTGGCCACCTGACTCAGATCATTACGAATCAAGTCAACAATCGTAGCATGCTCTGCACTTTCCTTAGGGTCAGCAAGTAATTGCTCCCCTTTCAGGTAAGCAGGCAAGGTGCCCTTCATAGGGTAAGAAAAAATACGGTTGTCCTTAATTTGAACAAAAATTTCCGGCGAGAAGACTGTAAAATGATCTTTCCACCACAACTTATAGCGCGCCTGGGTTTGTTGATAGATATCTTCAAGGCTCCAGTTGGTATCAACTGGAGTCGGGAAAGTGAGGTTGGTCAAAAAACTGTCTCCCCTTTTCAAACCTTCCTGTACACGCTGAAAAGCCTTCAAGTATCGCTCTGGGCTAACAAAAGTAGGATTCCACATCAGCTGTGGGGCCGAACTTTCTGTAGAAATAAAATCGTTAGAACGTTGATGAAACTGAAAGCGAAGTTCCGCCGGATCAATATCTGCCAAACGAATGGCCCGTAACTGCTGAAGTTCAAAATCAGCTAATAATAAAAAAGGTTCCCTGGTACTCCCCCACTGGTTGAGCTGGCGGCGTAAACCAGACAAACCCTCTTTGTCCTTAGTCGTAACGGTATGAAGTAATTTTTCGAAAGTCTTGTTTTTTTATTATCTCTTAGAGCTTTTTTGGGACGAATGCTATCGCCTTGGAGTCACAAAGGAACAATAAAATGACTAAACTTGTGGCGGAATATATTTCAGACTCAGCCAGCCTGGTATGCATATACCATATCCAGAAACACCTTGCCAGGGTCCTTCCAAGTACCACTCTCCTGCCCTTTTCACCTTCCTCAGCTGCATGGTTTTGAAACACCAGGATAAATCGCTTGGTTTACGGCTCTCCAACAATTCTTCTTCTTTCAAGTACAAAACAGCGCCCTGTTCTTGCGCTTTAAACGATAATATTCCTAATACATTCGGTGCATAAACGTAAGTACGGCCAGTATAACTATTATCATTAACCTCAATGAGATAAATTTCAAAATCGTATTCTTGCCGATAGCCACCCTGTTCTTGAGTAAGCTTCCCCAACCACTGTCCGGTTCGGGGAGCATTCGAAGACTGAGCACGAAGGGGTAATATACCTATCAAGGAAATTACCAAAGCAACTACACAACGCTGCAACATACGTCAACATTAAAGCCTATCACCAGTTGTAAAAAACTGCTAATAAGTTGATCAGATGGAAATAACTAAAAAATGTGGGTGTGTAGTTTACTCTTCTTCCTCCGTTACCGGAACAGTAAAAATACTAAAAATGGTGGTCCCATAATTACGGACTTGCAGCAAATTGGGGTGTTTTTCAAAATTGTGCCGTGGGTTATGCTCTAATACCAGCCAACCTCCGGGTTTCAGCAATTGCTGCTGTAGCACAAGGTCCGGGATTTCCGGAATATTAGGTAAAGGATAAGGTGGACCAGCAAAAATATAATCGTAAGGAGCTTGCCGCTGCTGGATAAACCGAAAGACATCTGCTCTGTTGATACGCATAAAATCTTCGATACCAAGCTCTTTTGCCGTACGTTTTGCAAAAGCTACGCAGCCTGGAAATTTATCTACATAAGTTACATCACGGCATCCTCGTGAGATAAACTCGTAACTGTGATTACCCGTTCCTCCAAATAAATCGAGTACCCTGAGCTCACTAAAATCAAAGGTATTATACAGGATGTTAAACAAACCTTCTTTGGCATAATCCGTCGTAGGGCGGGTAGGCCAATTCTTTGCTGGTGGATTGAAGCGCCGCCCTTTAAATTTTCCTCCGATGATACGCATGCAAAAAAAAATTAATGGTAATGTTGAAGACTCAGTAAATCATAAAAGAGATGAACCTCATGTTGCTTAGCTTGTGGGCCCATCATAGAGGTTTCTTTCAATTGAAGGAAAGCCAGATCACGCACGTAGCGATAGAAAAGATTAAAGACTTCCGTTGCTGGCAATATCTCGCCAAAAATTCTCAGTGGTACTTGAGCCGGTTTCCAGCCACATTGCTCGTAAGCTAATAAAACGTAATAGAGGTAATCTTTGGCCGAGTGACAAGAAAAAGCATTACAAAAAAGCAACCGATCGCGCTCAATAGCAATCAAATAGATAAAACCATCCCGCAGGTAAGCGTACATCTGAGCCCTCCCCAACCTGCGGGTATACTGCGCCAATTCATGGAGCATGGGCGTCAGGCCATGATAAAAACGGCACCCAACAAAAGCTCGCCGCCACTCACTCAGTTTTTCCTGATCTAGCGCATACAACAAATAAGCGCCAAGTTCTGGTATAGGATCTGCCAGAATCGTGTCCGAAGCGTTCAAATCCGTAAGATCAGCCAGCATGGTTTGGCGGGCATCGCCATTGTAAAGCCTGGCAGGTACGAGCGTAAAACGAGGCCCTAACCAAGCCAAGCGAATTTTCTTAAAACTAGCGCCTAGCCGTTCATCCATTTGCCACCAAGCCTCTGACGTAGGATGGCTAAAAGCCCTGATAGCCAGTGCCTTTTTCTCAGGGTCAGTAACCAAATAACTGGAACTGTCCATCCCGGTAAGGATGGACAGTTCTGATTGAGGCAAGCTTTGTTCTCGAAAAGCCTCCTCTGTAATATCATAACGAATTACTCCCAATTACCAGAAAGGTTTGGTTTGTTCAGATCACCAAACTTGATAATCTTTTTGGGACTATAGTTCTGATCATACTTCGCAAAACGTAAATCGGAATATTTTCCCATAAACGTTCCATAGGGCGTACCTACCTCAACAACAGCTACCGTTGTTGACTGATAGTCAATGGTATCCGCAGCAATTTGGAAGGTAGCTTGCTCTGTATCTTTAAATACAGGTACAAATTTCAATGACTGTAAATCCATACCCAAGGTTCGAATCGAATCAATCGCATTCGTGTAGCTGGTGTCGTAAGTGATCTCTCCGGTAAAGTTAGGATCATCAGGGTCACCAATGACTGCAATACGCGTAAAGCGACCGTTGGTCAGTACATCTACCAAAGTATCAAAGTTAGGAGCAAATGTTCCGGTGATATCCCGGTACATTTCCTGAGCATCACGAATGAGCTCTAACTTCTCCACAACAATTTCTTTGCGGCGCTCTTTCTCAGCGTCAAAAGCGATGGGTTCTTCGATACTCATATACAGCATATAGGCAAGTGCCGCAGCGATGACTAGAAGAATGACGTTTAATACCAATCTCATTTTCCGGTTTTGTTTTGATGCAATTATACGTTTTTTAAGTCAATCTCGGGTAGCTTTCCCACATCCGCTTACTGACCAGCTGCTAAGATGTTAATATCTTGGCACATTAGTGTAATTTTTAACGGATTTTTTCCGAGGACAGTTACTGAACTTGACCTGAAGCTATTGCTTCAAAGCATAAGATGCACAGAAAATGTTTTTTGGTGGAAGAAGGAAAAAACTAATGAATAGCTTGAATATTTCCAATACTAGAGGGTAAAGCAACACTCTATTATTTTGAAAAGAGAACCACGAAACGTTTTTTTTATCGTTTGGACAACAATGATATTGAGCAATTACTTTATAAAAGATACAATGTAGGAGACCATCTCATAAGGACTAATAATCAATATAAAGTTCAATTAAATACCGCTATGAGTGGAGGTAATATAGGAATTGACAGGATTGACAAACTCACTTATGAGCAAAAATCTCTGGTTAGATTATTTACGGATTACAACAAACTTAACGGAAAAGGCTCTAAACTTTACACCCCGAAGAAAGAAGGTAAAAACTTTCACCTTAGCATTCGACCTGGTTTGCAACATTCTTCTATTTCTATCACCAACACCTTTATCTCTTCTAATTTTTTTGACCTCTACTGGGAAGAACAAACAACTCTCAGTAAGAGTGAGGTAAAAACGCCTAACTTAGGTCGCTTACCTTTGGCTTCAAGCACCACATTGGCCTTTGGTGGTGGATATTGTTTTGCAAACAAAGTAAGCATTGAAATAAGACAGCGATTGAATAAAAATGTCTTCCAACTTGTTGGAAAACCTGAATCAGATTACACTGCTCTCTCTTTAATTTTTGGTTACACCATACTTTAATAGGAACAGCAAGTAAAAAGGCCGCAATATTGCGGCCTTTTTACTTGCTGTAATCACATTACATCCCCGCAATCAATTTGCGTTTCATTTCCGAAAACTCTTCGTCAGTAATTACGCCATCATCTCTCATTTGGGCCAGGCCTTTAAGTTTATCCATAATCGTTTCTTCAACGACTGCATCAGCAGTAGCAGCTGGTTCGGGTGTTGCTTCTTTCGGAGTAGGTTCCGCAGGGGCTTGTGCCTCCTCTGCCTGCCATTCTTTAGCTACTTTCTTCCCTTTCTCAAACTTCTCTTTGTAGACTTTTTTCAGTCGCTCCGTATCAAAATCAAGTATGGTACCACCAGAATCAAAATGCCGTTTGAAAACTTCACCAAGGGCATAGGTCGAAGCACCGTTGAAAATAGATACCGTCACACCACCGATGAGTGTCCCAATACCAGGCACTAGCTTTATCAAGCTTCGGGCTCCGGCGCGAGCCAGCGTACTACTCGTAAGAGATGTAATAATGGCTTTCCCTTGCGTTTCCGCAAAATCAATATCATAGACCCGGCTCAACTGTCGGATCATATCCAACTGTAAAGCACTGACGGCAAAAACATCCGCAATCGGAATAGGGATCAAAAAACTGGCCCCCATCGACCAAATAACATGATTACGTACTACGGTATCCGCGTGCTTGGCACGATCACTCTTTCCTGTGCTCATAAATGATTCTTTTATCTTCTTGGTAGCAAACTTCTTGATTTGCTTGCGCATAAATTCGGGTAATTAATTCTCTACAAATATGCACCTTTCCGCTTTGTGATGCCAGAATTATCGACGATGGAGCGTCTTTTTAAGATAAGCAGTCCTAAAACGCAACCATTTTCATCATGTCTTTTTGGGGCCATGCCGTCAGTAGCGTTGCCACGCAAACGCTACTGCGGCACCAGGCTATCCGGTCGCTATCGCTTCCTATTATCCTTTGGCCTGCTCCTCCGTGCGCCGAGCTTTAGGCTACGCCTTGCGCTAGGTTCTGGGTGTTTTAGCGCGCTAAAACACCCAGAACCTATAGCCTTCGAGTAAAACTCACGCTCGGGCTGAAGCCCAAGCTACGGTAAACAGTCCCTTCGCTACTCCCCTATCTGCAACCTTCTACCCTCGCTGTGGCTAACAAATTTTGGCGCATACATACACTGGATGGTAGACAAACCACCAGAAAAATCACCTTGGTGGAAAACAACCAGGTCATATTCCAACACGTATTGTCCGGCAGGTAACCAATGAAAGAAGAAATGAGTACCCAGATCGGTGGTTTGCTGGTAATAGCCCAAGCCTCCCTGGTAACGGTAGCTACTCAGTTGGTCTATAGGCTCCAAGCCACTAGCACGGAGGTCTTTGAGATGAACATACTCCAACGCCCGGTCATTGCGCACCACCAAGCGGACGGTGATCCGGTCGCCTGCTTGAGGGGCTCTGGTCAAAGGTTCCAAAACTTCACCCTCACCATTATTGACACGTTGATACAGGGTGCGCTCTATAAGTAGCGGATTGTCACCGTCTCTGGTAACGGCATCAATACTGGTGAAATACTGCCAGTACAAGGCGCCCCACCCTGGGGCTTTTGAGCGGTTGCGCAAGCGTATCGTTGCCATCGCTGGCTGCACTTCTTCTTCTGTCCATTTCACCTGATAGGCGCCGGTGCCTGCTTCGGCGTTCTCTTGCGCCGTGGCCACTTTTGCCTCATAGGCATCTTTCGACCAATTGGGGAAGCTCACCTCTAGTGGTGTGGTCTCGCCCAGCCAGTTGTCGCCTGTACTTACGAGGGCAAAGATGGCCGCTGCGGTGGCTTTAGTGGTTTCCCAGCGGTTGGTTTCTTTGTTGCGCAGGAGCCAGATTTTCAACTCAGAGAGGGTCGCTTCATCCGCACTCATGGCAGCAAAAAGCTCCGTCAGCTTTACGTGGGTTTCCACATTATTTTGATACCAATAGTAACCATTGAGCTGCATCCAGTAGCGGCCCAGTTCTTCGGAATGCAAAGAACGCTCCTTGAGAGAAGCATAGATTTTATTGGCCAGTTCGTCCCGGCTGCTGTACTTTGCGGCAAGCGCAATCATAGCCTGCTCAAAAAGGCTAGCATCCAGCCAATGTTCCGTCACCATCGACCAGCAATATTCGTACATCGCCATTTGCTCCGGCAGTAGGTCGATATCTAAATTCAGGTTGCGGGTATAGAGATAGTGGATAATTTGAGGACTGGCAGCATATACTTTATCCTTTTTCTGCTCTTCGCCCAATTCGAGGTACCACTTATAAGCCTGCTGATCACAGTAACGCATGGCGTTTTCCAGTGCATTTTTCAGCTCATAGTTCATCTCTTCTCCCGTGAGCTGCCGTAGGTGTGAGAGCTGTTCGACCACGTATTGGGTCATATACCACTGTTCCGGCCCACCGGGAAACCAACTAAAAGCGCCATTCGGTGACTGTCGGTCTAACAACTTACGTTGGGCAACAGCCTGCTCGTTAGCCAGGCGGTCCAAATCGAACAACAATGCGATGCGTTCTCTTTGCAGGCTTTCACTTTGGGCTTCCATTACCCATGGTGTTTCCTCTAGCAGCGCTGTTTTCAGTTCTTCGTTTTGGTAAAGCGGGCTTTTCAGCGCTTCTTTGTTGCTTCGCCAATCGGCAAAAACCTCTCTGATTTTTGGATAATCTTTGACCACCTTACTGGCCAAGCTGTTGGCAAACATTCGATTGACGATCTGCTCTGTGCAATCATACGGATACTCTTGCAGGTAAGGCAGTGCCTTGATCGCCTCCCAAGCAGGATTGCTGGTAATATCCAGGCGAAAAGCATGCTGATCTGTGGTCGCATCGGCGTTTTGCAAACGCTCCAAAGTGAACGTTTTCGTTTGTTTGGGACGCACAAACAAAGGCTGAGCTTCTGTGATCAACACCCGGTTGGTCAGCACCTGAATAGCAGCTTCCTCGCCATCAGAAAAGTCGCCTGCCCGGGCAATGACGCGGTAGCCCAAAACACCTGCTCCTTTTTTCGGCACCATCAACGACCAACTGACTGCTTGGGAAGCATCCGCAGTCAAGTTGAAAGCAGTATTTTTCCCTTCCAAGCTGTACACACTGGCTATGCTTTCATTTGTTTGCACATCAAACAACTCCAGAATAGCTTCGCCGCTGAGTGTTTTATCAGAGAGGTTACTCACCTTAGCGGTGAAAGTTATTTGATCACCTTCCCGCAAAAAGCGAGGAGCATTGGGCAGAATCATCAACTCTTTCTGTGTAACCAACTCCTCCGTGGAGAGGCCATAGGCCAAGTCTTTAGTATGGCCAAAAAGTTGCAATTTCCAACGGGTGAGGGATTCCGGTGCGCGAAATTTGAGCACTACCCTACCCTCGGCATCTGTAGCCAGCTGAGGAAAGAAGAAAGCTGTTTCGCCCAGGTTCGTCCGTATTTTTGTTGGTGGAGGGGCAGCGGTGGCTGATTCTCCATCTCCGGTACTAGTTTCAGCAGCATAACTGTTTGGTGGTGGCGGCGGTGGAGCATTACCTGCTCTCATCTTCGACATGGTAATGTCAGGTTCTTCTTCACTAAAGGCCATTTCACTGCGCATTATCCCACCAGATTGAGCTCTACTCATCAGCATATAGGGAGCCGGGGCACCGTAGCCGGCACTTGACCAAAGGCGTGGATAAACCAAGTTGGTCTCTTTCTCATAAGGCACAGGCGGGCTATTGAAATCGGCATAGTTTTGCAACTGCCGGAAGCCCATCGCCTGCCACTGGGGTCTTACCTTCCCGGTTGGATACGCTGGGAATTTCCAGTCGAATGGCCTAATTTGATCCAAACTGGCATCATACATACTGGCCAGTAATTCCGTAGCAACCTTGTCTTTATCTGGCCCATCCACCCGCAGGATAAACTCTTCTTCGGCATCAGGATACAGCTTGGAACGGAAGGTTTCAAAAGTAATATCGAGCTCCTTGTTTTTCCACGGAACCGACCAATAAGCCGAGGTTTGGTAATAACGATTATTAGTGATGTAGAATCCATTCCAGCTCAGTCCACCGCGATCAGCTTCCGATAATTCATAACCGAAGCCCGTTTCTCCTTCAAGCCACTGCTCCCAATGCGTCGTTTGACGATTTTGTAAAACAGAAAAAACATGAAGGTCGACGGATTGCTCCCCCAATCCTAATGCTGCTACATCGCCGGGCTGAAGAGGCGCTTCGCTTTTCCGCGTGTACAGCCACTCCCCTACAGCAAAATCACCTTTTGACCAATCATGCACCTGAAAATCCTGTTTTGTTTTCAAGGTATCTCCTTCTGGCGTAACCGTGAGTAAGGTGGCGCGATAATGGCCTACCTTCCAATCTTTGGCAGCGATAGAAAGACTATCACTTCCAGCTAGCGTCAATGAAGTACTATACACCTGATCGCCTTCTGGCCAGTGCTCTTTTTCCTCTTCTTTGTTATAGGTAAACAAGGGGAAATATTCGCGAAAATCCTTCTCGTTTAACAGCTGTAAATCAGGACGACTCCAATAGCGGCCATGATAATTCTTCGCCGGAGCGTCAAGCTGTACAACCTGTACAGAAACGTCCTTTTCAAGTGGTTGCCCATCCAGGTTTTTGCAGCTTAGTCCAAAAATGAGGCCTTCTTCGCGGTCAAAAGATGCTGGTGCTTGTATATCTAAGCTGAATGGGTATTCCGTCAGGGTAACACTTTTATTGGCCATCCTGGTTTCTCCCGTACCATCTACAACTTCCACATTCACTTTGAAATAGTAGGTAGGAAAACGATTGCTCTCTACTGCTGCGTCGGGGTCAGCAAAAAAGCGGAAAGAAAACTTCCCGGACTCATCCGTAGTGGTCGTACCTGTCACCAGCGTTTTCGGTTGCTGATAGGAAGGAAGATAGCGACCATACCCTCTACGATACCAAGGAAAAGCTGTTTCTCTGACCACTGTATATTTCACTTTTGCATCGGCGATGGCAGGCCCTGCATAAGCAGCGGCAGTACCTTCTACCGTGACCGAATCTCGTAAGCGGGGTTCTTCTTTCAAATCTGCCAATTCTACTTCAAACCGAGGGCGTTTATATTCTTCAACACGTAAATATTGGGTGGTACCGTTGCCCAGGTTAGAACGCAAATACATAGTACCCAACAGGCCACCTTGCGGCAAGGTAAACTGACCATGTGCAGAGCCAAATTCATTGGTTTGCAAAGCCACTGTAGCTACTTCCTGGCTATTGGCATCCAACAGGCTAACCGAGAATTTTGTATTTGGAACAATCGTTGCTACTTCTTTTTCTTTTTGCAGCGCCAGCGTTTTAAAGTACACGATCTGTCCAGGCCGGTAGATTCCGCGATCAGTAAAGAAGGCATTATATGGTGGCGACTTTTGCTGGCGGTTATAGTTGTTACTACGAAGCCACAAATACTCAGAAGGATACAACCGATCCTCTCCTTTAATGAGTTCAATCGCTACCCGCCCTTGGGAAACGCCCGGAAAAGTGACCTTACCTTCTTCATCTGTCTGATAAACCGCTTGCTGCTTCATGGGTTGATTATCGCGACTACGGCGATTGTCCGCCCAAATCTTTACCGTAGCGTCGGGAACAGGCGAGCCACTTCGTCGATTTACAACCCTAATTTGATACTGCCCTTCATTATCAACATTTTGGACCATCGCCAATTCTGACACCCAAAAATAGGTCAGTACCGTGCCACCTTCTTCCAAAGAAAAGTCAGCCTTTGTGGAGACGGCCAGACAATACACGCCGTTGGGAAGGCCCGGCAAGGCCGTTTCCACCTGATGATCTCGAAAGTCTCCGGGTTGGGGTAGGTTTTCGGACCATTCCAGGCTCGCTTTTTTGCCTAAAATAGCTTCCAGCTTTGTAGTCGTTTTATCTTGGTCATGATACTCCGCTACCGTGATTGGGATGGCTTTCAGGTAGACTTTCTCCACATTATTGTAAGACAATGAAACCAAGGCAGGTGTCTGTGGCAACTGTACCGCTTCGATAAAGGTATTTAACGCTGGGCGTAATAAGCGATTGAGTAATTTTGTTGCCTCACTTGCAGCTTGCTCTTTGGGAAAACGAGCACGAACATCACGAGCTACTGCTATGGCTTTTTTGAATTCCCAGCGGAGTTCTTCTTTTCCAGGACCTTCTGGGTTGTAGTTATACCCTTGCTGCTCGTGAAAGGTCATTAGCGCTTTGAGCACCATGGCCTCTTTGGGTGTATTCTGATGCTGTTTTTGAAGACCTTCTAAACTTTTGCGGTAAGCATCATGGCGATCTTCGGTATTCAGCTGCTCGTAAATCAGCTTGAGGCGAGTAAGATCGAGATCAAGCTGTGCTTTGCTATCTGTTCGAAAACGCAAGGACCAACGGAGTGCTTCTTGCAGAATTTCCAAGGTACGGTGGTAGCTGGTCGCTTTTTCGCTGCTTGGCAGTTCAACAGTGATAAAATCCTTAACCGGCCCTAACCAGGCCACATTATCGAGTAATGGTTCATAACCAGGCTCTCCCAAGAAAGCATCATTATTTTGGAAATATTGAAGCGCTCGGTGCAGTAGCAAATCGTAGATGCTGGGCCGCAAATCTTCTGCATTTTCACCGGGAACGACCAATGGGCCGTAAGCAGCCAAGTCCTTATCTCTCAGTTCCGTTGCTTCGAGAGAGGAGAGGTACAATTCGGTGATACGATTAACGAAGCTTTGGGAACTCCAGGTCGTTTCATCGGTGGTAGGGCTGGTATCAGCAAGTTCGGTTCGCTGATCAATTTGCCAGCGGTTGTTTTGCCAGTAGTTGAGGTACTTTTCGGCCAGATAAGACTGATAAATGGCTTTAGTGGGCTGATCAGCGTAAGCCGTCAGCTCTTCCAGCATTTGCAGGGCATTCCATTCGCCCTGTTCTTGCCGCGCTTCCAGCACCAGCTGGTATAACAAAACCTTGATTTCATGTGCTTGCCGCAAAGGGTCATCGCTATTCATTCCATCTAGTTCCCCCTTCAATTCAAGCAGTGCGTCGCCTGCCGATTCCGGTAATCCTTGCTGGTAAAGGGAATCGATATTGTTCCATTCTTTGGTGAATGGTTCGTTAGAGAGGATATCCTGGGCCATAAGGGAGGTGGTTGTCAAAAATAGCAGTAGAAACATTGCAATGCAATGTCTGCACAAGGGAATAAATAGGCGATTAGGCAGCAGCATGGTGTGTATTTTTATTTGAAACGCTGAATGTCCACAGCAAAGTCTAGTTCTTTATTAAAAGCTAAATAATCCGCAAAATGTTTGGCCCAGAAAGGAGCCAACGAAGCACCTTTCGTCCCCAGGCCATTGAAGATCCCAAGCTGCGGATACTGTGGGTGCATCCCCAAAAAGGGCCGGCGATCTTTGACCGTTGGGCGAATAGCAGCCCGGTGATCGACCAATTCATAAGGCGTCGTAAGCACCTCTTCCAGTCGAGCCTGCAGGTAGGCTTTCCCTTCCGGTGTGGGATCTTCACTGGTGAACTGGTTTTCGGAAGTAGAACCTACCCAGTAGAGGTCGTCTGTAAAAGGAACAATAAAAATACGGTGCTTAAACATCTGTTCCAACTGGGCATTGGGTAGCCGAATGAGGAGGACTTCGCCTTTGTTTCCGCCGTAAGGCAAGTTGCCAAACCAGGGATTGAAGCGGGCCCGCCAGCCTTCGCAAAACAAGACACGATCCGCTACCAAATCACCATACTGAACATCATTTTCACGAATAACCAGCTGCTCTGGCGCAAAGGCTTCTTCATAAAAACGGCCTTCTTCCTTTCGTTTTGCCTTTAAAGCATCTACCAAAACACCGATGGTCACCTGTGCGGTTTGGGTTACTTCGAGGTAAGAGAAAGCGGGGTCTGTAAGCGTGGGAATATTCCCCAAACGGGGCGGTTCGTGGAAATAATCCTGGTAAGCATCTTCCAATATCCTGGCTTGCCAATTGTTTTCGTCGCCTCGATTGAAGAGCGTTCTGACTAAAGGGCGTTCGTGATAAAACTGGATATCCAGTTCTTGCTCCAGCTTGCGATATAGCTGCTGGGCAAAAGGTACCAAGTCATCAATACGCCACGACTTCACAAAACGGCGCCCCGTAATCGGATTGATAATCCCTGCGGCAACCTGGGTAGCTGCCTTTTGGTCGGGCGCATCGAGGTAAATACACTCCTCACCGGCTTGTTCCAGGAAGTAACCAAACAAAGCACCGGCGATACCGTGGCCGATGATGAGGTTTTTTTTGGTTGATGGTTGATGGTTGATGGTTAGATGGTTTTTCTTTGGTTGGATCGTTTGATGGTTCGAGAGTTGGTTTGTTGATGGTTGATGGTTGATGGTTGATGGTTGATGGTTGATGGTTGATGGTTGATGGTTGATGGTTGATGGAAAAAAACAACCTTTACACCTTTACACCTGCTTATAACTTTTACACTTTTTTTTACACATTAATTCTGGTTGCGCAATTCTTCTAGTTCCAGCTTCAGTTTTTTGGTGAGGCCTTTGACAACCAGGTCGTAGCTGTGATCAATTAACTGGAGTAGGAGCTTTTCGGGGACATCGCCTTCTACCAAGACGGTATTCCAGTGTATTTTGCTCATGTGATAGCCGGGTTGAATATCGGGGTATCGCTCACGTAATTCTACGCCCCATTCCGGGTCACATTTTAGGTTTATTTCAAACGCTTCTCTGTCGAGTCCGCAGAGGGCGAACATTTTGCCCATCACTTTAAAAACAAGTGTGGATTCATTGAATGGGAAGGTTTCTTCAACGCCTGGTTTGGCCATGCAGTATGAGTGGAAGGTTTCCAGCGTCATTGTATTTGGTGGTTTTAAAGTTCTAAAAATGTTTAGCGAACCATAGCAGTTTTTGCTGACTAGCTTCTGCACAAAAACCAGCTAAAGCTTGTACATCCTGGTAGAAAGCCGTAATGATTTTGTCTTCACTAGAGTGTTCAGGAATAGCTTGTTCAAAATACGGTTTTAGCTCATCTTGGCCTTGGTATTTGATCGCGCGGCCAAAAAAAGGATAGTCGGTGATCAGCTGTAGCATCTTGTCTATCTCTTCTTTCAAATCGGCGAAACTCGACCATCCTTGCTGCTGCATAAAATCAGCAATCTCATCATCTATTTCGCCCGTTTTCATGGATTGTGCCAACTGATAGGTCCGTAACAACAAGGCATTATTCGAACGGTCGCCCAGGAATTCCCATTCATCTGCTTCTGGATCATAATGCATAAGGGTTTCTGGCTTCTGCTCTAAAACAGGGTGTAAGAGTTCTTCCAGGTCAATCTCAAATAAGCGAGCCAATTGGCGCAAGATAGCTGCTTTGCCATATTGCTCAACATCTGTTGTCATCAGGTACATCATCTGAGGCGAAAGCGATGGCATTTTGAGCCCCTTGACAGCAATAGGATTTACGAAAGAAAAAGCTTTGTGCATACCGAAATACAAATTTTCGGAAAGATACAAGCTTTTACCATGTGAGGAAGATGGAATAAGACTAAACATCCTAGAGCTTGTTTGGAAATTTCATTTATTGAAAAACAAATACCCCAAATTAAAGCAAGAAATAAAGTTAATGCTTCCTGATTTTCAAGGAATTCCGAACCTGTCGTCGAAATGAAACCCTCACTTAGCCCGCTAAGCTCGGCTTTAATTTCTTAGCCAGAACCATAATTCGTTGGAAATCAGTTCGCAAAATTTCCAAACAAGCTCTTATATTTGCCTCCCTACTCTTTCGATGGCCCCATAGTTCAAGGGATAGAACAAGCGTTTCCTAAACGCTAGATCCGAGTTCGAGTCTCGGTGGGGCTACTAAAATTGAAATTTCACTACTGATAGTCAACGATTTGCATATTTTAGATTAAAAGGTGAGAGTCATTAAAGAAACTCTTCTTTAGATACTCTCAATTATTTCTAAATTTCTATCATACTCGTTAAACAGTATGCCATATCTCCAAATCACAGTAATTCTCACCTGTATTTAGATGAATAGTTGTACTCGTCACTTGACCATTACATTTTTGTTGACTTAGTAGCTTAGACGCTATTTGTATAAATAGAAGAAAGAAGATAATAAAGCCAAATAGCTGGATAAGTTTTTTCATAAAAGAAAGCAATTGTAAATGCTAAAAAGGACTTGTTTTGCTACCTCGTTACCTGCTTCACTTGCAGCTGCAGATTCTGAAATCCTTAAACTGAATCAGGAAAGTATAGAGCTAAACACAATGGGGTCTGCACCTCCAGAATTTGCAAATGCAGCTCGTGCCTCATTTATCATTCCCTTGTGAGAAATTATTCTAATTTGACTTGAATTTCCATGTATCCCAAGTAGCTCACCGCTTGCTGCATAATTAAACGGACTCACCCAAGCAAACTGCCCCCGCAACCTGATTTCTCCCAGACAATTCTCCCATCACCCAAAAAGTAGGTAACGGGTATATTATCTACCCATTCTACTCCTCCAAGATAGTATATTGTTTCTATGTTGATGCCATTGGGAAAGCTCAAATCCTCAAAAAGTTTTCCCTATCTTAGCCCGCCACACAAACCCACAACTTACTTCCTTAAAGCATGAGCGTTCTACCCGAGAACAAATCCATTGCGGTCCTTCCTTTTGTCAACATGAGTGCTGATCCTGATAATGAGTACTTTAGTGACGGGATCACGGAGGAAATCATTAATGCGCTCACTACCGTTGAGGAGCTGAAGGTGATCGCTCGCACTTCTTCTTTTGCTTTCAAAAACAAGAATATTGATATTCGGACCGTCGGCCAGCAGCTGGGGGTAAGTACTATTTTGGAAGGAAGTATTCGCAAAGCCAACAACTGGGTAAGGATCACGGCACAGCTGATTGACACCAGTGATGGGGCGCACATCTGGTCACAGAATTTCGACCGGGAGATGGATAATATTTTTGCCCTCCAGGATGAAATCAGCTTGCTCATTGCTGACCAGATACGGGAGAACTTCGGGCACTTCAATATCCGAACCATCACCAAAGAGGCGCCTACTAAAAACACGGCCGCCTACGAAGCATTGCTGCAAGGAAGCTACTACCTCAAGCGGAAGGATTTTGAGGATATCAAAAAGGCACTCGACTACTTCCAACAGGCCGTAACCCTTGACCCTCACTATGCACAAGCTTATGCTTATATCGGCGAGACATACCTGCATCAGGCTGGTTTTGGCATTATTTCCAACACCGAGGCGCATGGTAAGGCACGAATCGCTGCCAAAAAGGCCCTCAGCATCAATGAAAAAGAACCTTTGGCGCATAAGGTGCTGGCTTATATTCACTTTTTCTTCGATTGGGATTGGGATGCCGCCTTGTTTCAGTACAACAAAGCGATTGAAAACGGCCTACCCAATCAGAATGAGTTTATCTCCTACTATTACGTCTTTATCCAAAAAGACTATGATCGGGCGATTCATGTTGCTCAGCAATTGTTGGATACCGACCCGCTGCACGTCATTGGCCATTGGCAACTAGGCCTGTGTTTTTTCTTTGCCCAACGGTTTGAAGAAGCGCTTCAAGCCTTTGATAATGCGCTGAAAATTGATGCCGATTTTGGCGAAGCGCAACGATGGCGGGGCTTGGTTTTGGGTTATCTCGGTAAATTCGACGATGCTCAATTATCCATCCAAAAAGCACTGGACATCTCTGAAGGGGAAGGCTTGGCAAAACTGGACCTCTTGATGGTAAAGATTTTGATGGGGCAGAAAAAAGAAGCCCTTGCGGAGATCGAACAAACAGACTACATCGACCCTATGGACCCGGCAATGCTGTACACCATGCTGAAGATGCCCGACGAGGCCATCGCTTGGCTCGAACGCGGCTATCAAGAACGTTCCGTGATGTTGGTGACCCTGAAACATCACTGGATATGGGACAATATTAGGTCAGACAAACGCTTTCAGGCCATTTACGACCGGATGAACTTTGCTGATCAAAGCAATTACCGTCCCTCTCCTATCAAGACCATCGTTGTTCCAGAAAAACCGGCTACTAGTACGGCTTTGATGACACCGGAAGAGATCGAACAATACCTGGTGCCGCTGCATCAAAGTATGACGGAGGAACAGTTGTTTCTAGATGCTTCTTTGTCCTTGCGGCAACTAGCGGAACACGTTGATCTACACCCCAATAAATTATCGTGGTTACTGAACGAGCAGGTAGGCAAAAACTTTAATGAATTCATCAATGCTTTTCGGGTAAAAGTCTTTAAGACCAAGGCACTAGACCCTGCCAATAGTCACCTGACGCTGCTAGGGCTCGCTTATGAAAGTGGTTTCAATTCCAAGACCGTTTTTAATGCCTTTTTCAAAAAGACGGAGGGTATGACTCCGCGGAAGTGGGTGAAATCACAACAGTAATCTCGACGAGACCTCTTATTATAGCTCACAATCTTCCTTCCTAATTTACGGATGGATTCATTCAGCGGTTTTCCTTGCTGGATGGGCTGGTGATATTGGCCATGCTCATTACCATAATGACTCATGTCTGCCATCCATAAAATCGCTCAAAAGCAATCAAGCTTTAAAAGTACGGAATCTCATAACTAGTTCACAAATGTAATACCGGACGATGGCGGCGGTTACAGCCCCCATCTTTGCGTCAACAAAAATGCACTGAGCACTAAAATTTGTTGATATGCAAAACTTAATTCTAACACCGCTGCTGATCCTGTTCTTTGCCCTTAGTGGTTTGGGGCAGGAACTTTCGCAGACCGTCCGTGGCACCATCATTGATGCCAATACTCGCCAACCTATTATTGGAGCCGAAGTTATCATCGTCAACAGTGAACCGCTAAAAGGGGATGTCACTGATATTGATGGTAAATTTAAGCTCACGAAAGTACCGCTGGGTCGCATTGATTTACGCTTGGCTTACCTCGGTTACGACAATACACTCGTTCCTAACATTGTCGTTAATTCCGGCAAGGAAGTCGTTCTGGAGCTCACGATGGAACAGGCTGCTATTGATATGGAAGAGGTCGTAGTGAAAGCTTTTCAAGGCAATGGCACTCCGACCAGCTCAATGGCCTTGATCAGCGCCCGTTCCATTTCTACCGAAGAGATCAGCCGAATGACCGGCAGTTTTAATGACCCCGCTATTATTACCGCCAATTACGCTGGGGTAGCAAATTCAGGAACTGGTGGCAATGACATCATTGTTCGCGGTAATTCCCCCAAATACATGCAGTGGACCCTGGAGGGCGTGCCCATTACCAACCCCAATCACTTTGCTGACCAAAATGCAGTGCTCGGCTCCACCAGTACCCTGAATACTAACCTGCTGGCAACTTCAGATTTCTACATGGGTGCCTTTCCTGCCACTTTTGGCAATGCCTTGTCTGGTGTTTACGATGTAAAACTGAGAAACGGTAACAATGAAAAGCGGGAGTATACTTTCGGGATCGGCCTATTAGGTACCGACCTGACCGTTGAGGGGCCGCTGAAACAGGGTTACGGAGGTTCTTTTTTGGTCAACTACCGCTACTCTACCGCAAGTATCCTCAACGATGCTGGCTTAGTAGAAGTGGATGGTAATCCAAGGTTTCAGGATGCGGCCTTCAAACTGAATATGCCTACGCAAAAAGCGGGGACTTTCTCTCTCTTTGGCCTAGGCGGCATGAGTGACTTTTCGATTGTCAACGCGACGCCCGAAGACTGGACTACGCCCGGTGATGAGATCATGAGTGGCTTAATTTTTGAAGATTACGAAAAAGCTTCTTACCTCTTCAATACGGGACTAAATCACACGATCAGCTTAGGAAAGCAGGGCTACCTCAAAAGCTCCTTGTCGTATTCACTGGAAGGTATTGATGACGACGTTTACCAAAAAACAGACTCCCTGGGTACAGGTATCAATAGTTACGCCAGCGAATTGCGGAAAAATACCTACCGTGCTAGTAGCACCTATCACCGGGAGATCAATCCAAAACATACTTTACAGGCGGGTGTGATCTACACTTTGTTTGACCAGTTTATCGACCAGCGGATGCGGCCAGCTATTGATTCGCCGCTGAGCCACTTGGTCGACTTTGACAAGCAACTGGGCAACCTCCGCAGCTACGTTAGCTGGAAGTATCGCATGAACGACGACATAAGCCTGGTGGGTGGCTTGCACAATACCAATGTGTTTTTCAACCAAAAGCACACGCTGGAGCCCCGCCTATCGGCTCGCTGGCAAGTCAATGATCGCAACACTATGAGTTTTGGCTACGGGCTGCACAGCACGATGGAAAGCGTTCACCATTATTTTGCTAAAATTGAAGACAGCGCGGGTAATACCACCCAACCCAACAAAGACCTGGACCTACTGAAAGCTCATCATTTTGTTTTGGGTTACGAACACCAATTTGCTCCCGGCCTGATCGGCAAAGTCGAAGCTTACTACCAGCATCTTTATGACTTGCCGGTGGAGAATAACGACACCAGTTACTACGCGACTATCAACGAGGGTGCCGAGATCAAATATGTAGATCTCGTGAACGAAGGAACCGGGCGAAATTACGGCATTGAGCTTTCGCTACAGCGGTACTTCTCTGATGGGTACTACTTGCTCGCCAATACTTCTATTTACGAATCAGAGTACAAGACGCTGGAGGGAATCACCCGCAACACCCGCTTCAACACCAACTACCTGGTCAACCTGGTGGGTGGTAAAGAATTCACGCAGCTGGGCAAGAAACATAACAAAACCCTCGGTATCAATGCCCGCTTCTTTATGGGTGGTGGCCAAAAAGTGCTTCCCATCTTACGAGATGCCCAAGGCAATGCAGCCGTGGACACCGCTAACAACCAGTACTGGGATTATGCCAAAGCTTACGAAAATGACATCGAAGATATCTATCAGATAACGCTTTCGGTGAGTTATAAGATTGCCCGTAAATCAGCTACCCACGAACTCTTCCTCAATCTCGAAAACATTACCAACAACAAAGGTAAGCTCACCGAATACTACGATCAGAATGCCCCCGGCGGAATTGGAAATACTACCCAGTTTGGGCTGCTGCCCAACATGATGTACCGGGTTTATTTCTAGTAGATCAATTCGCAAGATTGCAAGGCGAGTGCCCTAATAGAGCGACAGACAGCCTGGTGCCGATCCCGTCCCGACTTTTCTAATCGGGACGGGAGACGGCATGGCCCCAAAAAATCAAATATTCAATTCAAAAAATCAAACGATGAAAAACATTTTTCTTTTTTCCATTACGCTTTTATTGACGACCCTTTTTGTTTCTTCCTGTGACAAGGATGATGACGCCCCACCTGTAACCACGACTATCGAGACGGCGGAGGAATTGACGACAGCCTTAGACAATATTTACGCGTCGGCTGAAGCACCGGGCTTTGCTGTTTCTGTGGTCAAAAATGACGCGATTATCTACCAGGAAGCTTTCGGCAAGGCGGACATTGCTGCCGGAAAGGATTTCACCAATCAGACTTTGCTACCGATTGGTTCCATTAGCAAAACCTTTATTGCTGCGGCTGTGGTAAAAGCGATTGAGGAGGGCTACTTCACGCTGGAGACCAACATCAATGATCTTTTGCCTTTTGAGGTAAACAACCCCAAACAACCGAACACGGCCATCAAGGTAAAACACCTGGTGACCCACACCTCGGGCCTGTTGGATGCCCCTGATTATTACCTCGCCGCTTACCACATTCTCCCCGGAGAGGACCTCACTGGGCTCGGCGCGCAAATCCTCACGGAGATTGGTGCTGAACAACGGCAGACAATTGCTTTGGGCGATTTCCTGGCGGCCTATTACCTGCCTGACGGCGAAGGCTATAGCCCTGATAATTTTGCCAATACAGCACCGGGGAATACCTGGAATTATTCAAACATTGCTTCTTCGCTCGCAGCGTACCTCGTAGAAGTAGCTACTGGCAAAGACTTCAAAGTATACGTCCAGGAAAATGTTTTCCAGCCCTTGGGCATGGATGATACGGCTTATGATTTGGCAGATTTGGATGCCCAACACGTGGCCCAACTTTATTGGGATGAACAGACGTCTTTTCCAAAATACACCAATGATTCTTACCCCGATGGAGGCATACACACCAGCAACGAAGACCTGGGCAAATACCTGACAGACATGATGAAAGGCGCACAGGGACAGTCTACTACCCTATTCTCGCAGGCGTCTTACGAGATGCTATTATCTGCCTTGTTGCCCAGTGGAGTTTTGCCCACTTATGTTGGCGAAAATCAAGGTGTATTCTGGTTTTTGGGCAATGGTTTTATTCTCCACGACGGCAGCGACCCCGGAACGGCCTGCGACCTGCGCTTTAATGAAGAGGGCACAGTGGGGTCTATCATAATGACAAACATGGATGCCTCTACCGATGAGCACGAGGAGGCATTTACCGAGGTAGCTACCGCCATTCTAACGGCGATCAACGAATTTTCTGATGCGAATTAAGCGTTAGCGAAACCTATAAAAACAGACTTTTTTATTAATAGACTTGTTCTGCCAGGATCATCTCGGGGGCAAATCGTACCAAGCTGACCCAGCAGAACAAGTTTAATCCCCGACTTTATGACAAACAAGAAGAACATCGCCAGAAGAGCCGGACTGTTGTATTTGATCGTGATCCTATTTGGTACGTTTGCGGAACTGCATGTACGTGCAGCACTGGTGGTGCCCGGTCATTCACAAGCAACCGTGAGTAATATTCTCAATCACCAACTGTCGTTCCGGCTGGCTTTTCTCAGCGATCTCCTGATGCAAGTTGCTTTTTTCTATCTGGCCTTGACCTTATACCGCCTGTTCGAATCCGTAAATCGCCGTTTCGCCTTGTCTATGCTCCTGAATGTGGCCATTGGAGTAGCAATCATGTGCTTGAATATGCTCCATCACTTTGCCGTGATTTTATTGCTCGATGAAGGTGGGTATCTCCATGCTTTTAGTAATGAACAACTCACAGGCATGGTTGCTTTTTTTCTTGAGCTTCACAAATACGGCTATCGGATTGCGCAGATATTCTTTGGCATTTGGTTGTTCCCCTTGGGGTATTTGGTTTGTCAATCAGGCTACTTTCCTAAGGTTCTTGGCATAATGCTATTGGTGGCTGGTCTTAGTTTTCTGGTCGATTTCTTCCTGTTCTTTCTTTTGACAGACTACAGCGCAGCTACTTCCTCGCTGGTGACTTTGCCCACCGTAATTGGAGAATTTTCTCTCTGCGTATGGTTATTAATCAAAGGTGTAAAAACAGTAGCATGAAATTATCCAACCAACATAAAAAGGACCGCTGGCCGTTAGTAAACTCCTACTTCAACAAACTGGATGATCTGGCTACCCCTTACCAATCGATGAGTATAGAAACCAGTTTTGGCGATACACACATCGTATTGATTGGGCCCAGTGATAAGCCACCCTTGGTGCTACTCCACGAGGCGCAAAGTAATGCAGCATTGATGATTGAAGCCTTTAAAGGCCTGTTACAAGATTTTCAGATCTATGCCATCGACCTATTGGGAGAAGCCAATTTGAGTGCCCAGTTTTCCCTCCGTAAAACAGATGAATCCTACGCCCAATGGATGTTTGAGTTACTGACTCGGATGAACATCGAAAAAGGCACTTTAGTGGGCCTTGGGGAAGGAGGATTCATCGCGTGGAAATCGCTGAGTTTTCTAAAAAACCGAATCGTACGTGCTTTTCTTATTGATCCTACCTGGATCATTGCTAGAGAAGATTCGCCGAAAGAAGAAGATTACCCATTGATTACCGCTGAGGAGGCGAATTGTATTGCTACTCCTCTGTACATCATTGCCGGGGAGGCATATCCTGATTTTTCAGGAAGGAAGTTATTGGCTTACGCCAGAACTATCTTCCCTTCCCTACAAGAAACCCTGTTGCTCGAAACGACAGCAGTAACTACTACGACTCAAGGCTACGAGCGCATCACTAATTTTATTAAAGACCAATTCTAATCATTGCAAAGACCGCAGCTTTGAAGGTTTTGTGCCTGCGATTCAATATTGGGTCGACAATCGGTGGTGGGTCAGTGGCGGTGTAGGGCTGGCCATTGATGCTCCTGCGCTTTATGAAATAAAAAAAATCAAGGACGAGACCTTCAATTTTGGCTGTGCGGTCACCTTGAGTAGCGGCTATGAGATACGCCAAACCGACAATTTTGCGATTGACCTCCAGAGTAAAATCCACCTGGGCCGAGTATTCCTCGATGGTGATGAATACCGCGACGGGGCGGCATTCTCGGTGGGTGTTGGTTTCACTTGGTATTGATGTTTTTTGGTGCGGAGTGCGGTTTTTGGTGCAAGGTGCGATGAATACTTCCGAAACTTGTCCAAGGCATTCCGACGGGGCAGATTTTACTTCCGTCCGAGTGGGTATCCCACCTCCGACCCTGCGGGCCACCTCCGCCCGAGCAGAGGACATGGGCGGGCCGTGGCCCGTGGAGTTACATCCAGTGCGTAGGCCAGCAGGCCGAAGCTCGGGGCCGGGACGGGGCAAGGACAATGGGATGGTAACACTAGTGGACAGCCCGGTGCCGATCCCGCCCCGACTTTTCTAGTCGGGACGGGAGATGGCATGGCCCCAAAAGCAAATCCCAACCTCTGGGTAAGACCAAAGATCGGGACAGCTCTTTTCAGGGGATTTATTTCAGGGTGCGAAAAGTGCGAGTGCGGAGTGCGAGGGTGCAAAACGCCTAACTTTTACACCCTTACACTTTTCCATCCTTTACACCTTTTGGGTGCGAGGTGCGTTTTTTGGTGCGGGGTGCGAGGATGCAGGGTTAGCTGAACCTAACTTTTACACCCTTACACTTTTCCATCCTTTACACTTTTTGGGTGCGGGGTGCGAAGTGCTTTGTGCGGGGTAACTTCCGAACTCCCACTTCCAATTTCCGACTTTGCAGAGGCCCTATTCTTTCATCACAGGCCGCACAATGGTCTCGCTACCGGTTTGGAGGACGACATAATACATTCCTGGTGCCCAAGAAGTTACATTGACTTCCATGTTCAGTTGGCCCTGCTCGATTTTTTGATCTTGGGGCAAGGTGTAAACTGTTTGGCCCAGCTGATTGATGATGCGTAGTCCTGCTGTATCCACCTCTTTTTCAATAGTCATATTGAGGTAGAGTAAGTCGTGGGTAGGGTTCGGGTAAGCAGTGAGTTCATTGCCCTGGGGACTGGCCTCGTTGTTTGAGATTCTCGTTCCCTGGGCATTGTCATTATCGTAAACGATCATGTTCATTTCTGCCGGGTTGGCACACAAATCATCGAGAATTTGGGCGATAAAAAGTTCTGTGGCTTCAAAGCCTGGCTCTAAAATGATTTGGTTGCCCGCCTGAAAGACTACGACTTGTGGTGCGGCACCAGTAGCTACGCCAGTGGACGTGATCGTGCTATTGGCATAGTAAATACCATCGGGAATCGGTGCGCCATTGATGGTGCGATCGGTAAATTCTTCGCAGCCACAATCTTCATCTGTGAGGCAATCAGCCGTTAGGAACAGGTCGTTGATCACTGCTCCGACTTCTGCGTGGAAGCCGTTCAGGATATCACGACCAATGGCCTGGGTGTGGCAATAACTCATAATCGTTCCGCGGCCATTGGCGGTATTGGGAGTTACCGGGTTCATGGGATCAAAACAGGCACCGCCTTCAGCAGCACTTGCTTCGTCGGCCTCATCTACGTTGTCATCACCAGCGCAGCATTCACAACCATCCATGTTGGTATCACCGGGGCAATCGCCATCGTCATCACCTCCATTGGTAAGTACCCAGCTGTTGCCACAATCGTCAATCTGTTGATTATTGCCAGGGCCCCAAACACAAGCCTGCGTGTGACGGGCTCCCAAAATGTGGCCCATCTCGTGCGCTGCACGAACAAAAGTACTGGAGGTAGATGGCAAACTGCTCACATCAAAAGAAGCAGTCAAGCTACCACTCACACAGTGTGGTCCGGGTGAACCTCCGCAAATGCTGCCGATACCATCAGCTAGTCCGCCACCAATATTACGCGTAGTAATCAAGTGAGCCAAGTCGCCATTAAAGGCTGGTCGCGTCGCTATAAACTCATCCAATACGGCGCCTGTTCCGTCTTCATCATCTTCATCACTGTAAGGATCGGCAACATCCCATACGAAGATCTCTGATACTTCCATGTTCACTTCTATATTGCGGTAAGCAATAATAGACTCAGCCATGATGCCCATGATGTAATTGGTCACCGCTAGCAGGCTGTTGCTATGATCCGTGTATACCTGAAATTCTGTTTCTACATACACCTTCACACAGCCGCCGCCTTCTATCATTCTGTTATCAGAAGTTTTAGGTTTCTCAGTTGCTGGTGGTAGTGGCGTATCCACGGTATGACAATCCCAATTGGCTTCTTCGCGCAATAACTTGCGTTCGTCAAAGAGTACGTATTGCCCAGAATCATCCTGCATCTTACCCAGCACGTAAGTACTGGCGCGGTCGCCGATAATCATTCGCAATTGGTTCCCAAAAAGGCTAAGCGTAGCAATGGAATTCGGATCTCCCTCTACCATGCCGGTGTAAAACAAGCCGGTGGGGCCAGTAATCGTTTCCTGACCTGAGGCGGTATGCACCTGAAATCCTTCCGAAGCTACTTCGAACTGGGTCAATTCCAGAACAATATTCTTGCCTGCACCTACTGGTATGGCAAAGCTGATATCGCGTGGACCTTCCCGAAGGGTATTCATCAGTCCATCGGCATTCAAATCCAGTAAAACTGGATCAAGCACCCAATCCTGGAGGCTGGCATTGCTTCTGTTGTTGGACAACCGAAACAAGTCTACTTCCGTCAGTTTGCCTTGCAGTGCTTTGCGCTCTTGAATAAGCTGGACCGTCGGCTTGAGGTCCATTTCGACCTTGGGATAGCGCTTGTCCTCAAGGGTATTGGTAATTAAATCTTGCCCGAAGCCCAAGGTGCAAACCGCACACAAGAATGCCAGGACGAGCCATAAGTTTTTCATAATCAAAGGATTTAACGTTGATAAATAGCTGGCTTACTGCAAACTGATGAGTACCAACACTAATCCTTTCCCTGCATCGAGGCTGGTCATTGCTTTGCCAATGATGGCGCCTTGCGCTTGGGTATAATCGGTCACTTTCATGGCGTGACCTGTGGTTGGGGAAGTCGTTAATAAGTCTCCGGGCTCGATAGCGCCATAGCTGGCATCTACGTAAGCGTACACGCGGCCTGTAATGGCTACGGCTACATCACCGTCGGCTATGGTGCCCGTTTGGCCAAAGACCATCGCAGTCTCTACGTCGCCTGCACCACTGACGATACCTGCTACTGCACGGTCGTTTGCACTATTGCTCAGGGTCAGCTCGCCGGCCTGGGTACGGTCGATCGAGAGTACCATTCCGGGCAGGATAGCAGGAGCATCTACCTCCTCTGAAGTATTTACATTAAAGCGTTCGGCCAAATCCGCACCACCGGTTACGATCAGACGTCTTCTCACTTCAACTTGTGTGCTGGAAATCACCATCATCTCTTCATTATCAGCTTCGATGATGACGTTACCGCTTTGGTTTTCGATGAGTAAATCGCCTGCAAGGTCCGCCACTCTTTTGCTGTTGCCTACGCCCATGATGAGTTCGCCGTCCAGGTCGAGGTCATTGGTAATACGAGCGTTGCTGTTTACACGAGTAAAGCCATTGAGGGTCGTCTGGCCATTCACTTCCAGGTTTTGGCCGATTCCGGCATCACCACCTACAGAAAGATTTTCGCCAACAGTCGCATGACGGTTTGCGGTAAGGTCACGACCGGTGCGGGTATCGCGCAAGACATTCATATCGTTACCAATTTGTGCATCAACACCTACCGTGAGGTTGCCACCTACGGAGGCGTCATCACCAATGGTAGCACTGTTGGTTACATCCAGGTTTCGGCCTATAACAGCATCACGGCCTACTGCCAAATCATTGCCAGTGCGGGTATTGTCTGCCACATTTAGATTTTCGCCAATTCCGGCACCACCAGCAACGACCAAAGCACCAGAAACAGGTGATGCAGAGCTGGTTCCATCGTGGATGGTGGTCACGCCATTCACATCCAGGGTTTCGTCAATGATGGCATCGCCACGTACATCAAGGCGAGCCGTTGGTGCCAAGGTATTGATACCAAAATCGCCGGTATTCGTGATCGTTCCGCGCTCTTCATCGTTGGTGAGGAAGACCACGCTTTCGTTGTTGCGTGTGCCCAGTGTGTTTTTGTCAGCACTAACGACATTGCCGCCCACGTGCCAATCTTGTGCAGCACTGGATAGATCACAAACAAAGTTATTGCCAAGGTCGGTACGGGAGAAAACGGTGAGGTCGCCGAAGGTTTTGCCAACAACATCAAGGTCGTCGGTAGCTCCAGGCCAAGCATTGCTCGGGCAGCGGGTATAGATAGACTCTACACAACTGTTTCCTCCATTGGTGATCACAAAGTAAGTGGTGTTGCCCAATGTTCCGTTGATGGTCGTTGAACCGTCGATAGTCAGCAACTGGCCGGAAGTTACATTATTAAAGGTCTGAATAAGGATACTCAGACTATTGTTACGGTATACTTCGATGGTCACGTTATCGTCGCCGAAGTAGTAGACCTGCATTTCTACAAAGTTCCCTACACAAGGGCACGGGCCGGGGCAATCTTTAGGAGCAGGTTTGGAGGTACTAGCATCTTCCGCTTGGGCGCCAAGGTTGCCAATACTGAAAATCAAAATAAAACTTAATAAGTAAAATAGGGTCAGATGTTTTGAAGTGTTCATCTTTTAAAGGTTTTAGTTTTAGGTGAAAAAGCGATTGTTCGCAATTGATACTGCTTTATACCTGGCGATGAACGGGCGTTACCTTTTGGGGGAGTTTTTTTTTGGGAGGGTGCTTTGAACCACCAAAGGGCACCCGAGGGCAAATTCATGAATTTGCCTTGAAGCATACGAGGGGCTGTTTCGGCAACGAACACCGGCGGAGGTACAACCTACGCCGAACAGGGGGAATACAAGATTGAACTCGCCGGGTTAACTGATATAGGGGGATTTGAACCACTTAAGGCACCAAAGAGGATTCAGGCTGAATGTGGTTGTTTTGGGGCCATGCCATCTCCCGTCCCGACTAGAAAAGTCGGGACGGGATCGGCACCGGGCTGTCCACTGCTCCTCGGGCGGGTCTGAAACCCGCCACTACGGAGCAGTTACCATCCCATTGTCCTTGGTCGCTCCGCGCCCCGAGCTTCGGCCTGTTGGCCTGCGCACTGGATACAATCCTTGGGTTGCGGATGATGGACTTTGCGTTGTATCAGCTCTCGTTTCCTTTTCTAACTAATTTCTTCAATGCTGAAATCTTCACTTTAAGCATTTCACTAAGCTTAAATTTTTCAGTTAGATGAGTTGAGATTTAGCTACTAAGTTCTTCTCGAATTTCTTTAAATAGCCTGATTTCCTCTGGCGATAAATTTTCCCCGTACCAATCATCAATCTGGCTATTTATCTGGTTTAAATTCATAAAGTAAGCAGAATCAATCAACTCTGATACATCTTTGAAATAGGCCAGGATTTTATTTCTTATTATTTTTTGAAATCGATTCTGATTGTTTCTATCTGATTCAAGTATTAAGATTTCTTTCGTCTCTTTGACGAACAATTCTTCCCAAGTCTGGTCTGTTGTTTTTGATACTATTTTCAATTGCTCAATTAACCCTGTTGATGGCATTGAAACCCCATATTTATCTTTAATTTGACTGGTAAGCAGGTTCATGAAATTGCATTCCCAATGTGCCCCCAGTTCATAAGCTCTTATAAAACTTTCTACCTGACTCCAATCATTTGCTCCCATGTAAAGTCCTGGCCTTTTCAAAAGAGCAGCAAATACTTCTAAATCCCAATCTCGCATGTTTCAATAGCTATTTTGTTAGAACTATACAATGGGCTTTCTTTTCTCCCCCAAAAGCTATAGTAGTGAAGTTAAATCGCCATGCAGTTCTTTGGAAGCATCAAAAAGGATTTTAGCCCTTCTACCCTTCCAGCAATCTGGTGGTCTCTTCCCCGTCAACAAGGTCTACCCATTTTTTCATTTTCTTTTGGATGACTTTGAAGTGGTGGCGATCTTCTTCGGTAACAAAGGAGATGGCTTCGCCAGGGTTTTCGGCCCGCCCTGTTCTGCCGATGCGGTGTACGAAATCTTTAGGAGAGCGAGGCAGTTCGTAGTTGATCACAAAAGGGAGAAATTCGATATCGATACCTCTGGCCAGCAAATCGGTGGCCACGAGCACCCTTACTTTACCGGTTTTAAAATCGCTTAAGGCTTGCGATCTGGCTCCCTGGCTTTTTTTGCCATGAATGGCTGCTGAAGAAAACCTGTTTTTACTCAATTTAGAAGCTACCTGATCGGCTTGATAGACTGAAGAGGTAAAAACAAGTACCTGTCTCATCTTTTTAGCCTTGATCAAATGACGCAACAATGGGCCTTTTTGCGCCAGCGTAACCGAGTAGGCTGATTGGTTAATCAGGTCGACGGTCTTTTCTTCCGGGGCTATATTGATCACCAATGGATCTTCTAGCAGGACATTTCTTACGTTTTCAACGTTGGGGCTCAAGGTGGCCGAAAACAGGAGGTTCTGTCTTTTCTCCGGAAGGAAGGTCAGGATTTTATCCATTTCGTCCTTAAAACCCAGGTTGAGCATCTTATCTGCTTCATCGAGCACCAAGGTTTTTACGGCAGATAGCTGAACGGCGTTAACACTTATCAAGTCAAGCAATCGGCCTGGTGTAGCCACCAAAACATTGACTTTGGGCAGCGCTTGCATTTGTACATTGATGGAAGCACCTCCATAAACGGCCAGCGACTTGAATCGGAAAGGCAATGATTTGCCATATAACTTAAATACGCCTTCTACCTGCACGGCCAGCTCTCTGGTAGGCACCAGCACCAGCACCTCTACGTGCCTGGCCACACGGGTGGTCACCTTCTCTAGGTTGGCCAAAATAGGCAACACGTAACTGGCTGTTTTCCCTGAGCCTGTCTGCGCGATTCCCAAGAGGTCTTTCCCCTCCAGGACAGCAGGAATGGCCATCTCCTGAATAGGATAAGCTTTCGTAAATTTCTGCTTTTCAAGCGTATCAAGTAAATAAGCGGGTAAACCTAGCGGAGAAAATGACATATAGTAGTAAACGATTTTTGCAAAGGTACGAGGAACGGCGGAACTGGAGGAGCTTATTGTGAGATTAGTAAGGTGTGGCTATATAGGATGGAACGCGGATTAGACGGGTTTACGCGGATTTTTTGGATGACTCAACATAACCTGTCATCTTCTGTGTCTACAAGGATTCTTTCCCTGATTAGCTCAGAAATATACGCTGGCCTTACATTACTGCTTCTTATTCCAATAATCGGCGGCCTAACAATCCCCATTTCACTCTCCGCAAATACTTGTCCTGAATGTTGGTCGAAGTAGTAATAAAATTGTCCCTGCCTATCACATAAATCATCTTCAACAAGGAAGGTTATTAACAATTCTACAACTCTGGGAATTATCTTCTGAATGTTATTTCGTGTTGGCTCAAGTGATTGTAACAATACTCTTACTTCGCTTACACCATACTTAGTCGTTGGAATCTCTTGCAGATCACTGGTGTTCATTGCTTCAATCCATAAGACAGGGATTTCGCCCTCAAGGTGCGTTACATTTTTTTCAAGCAAATTTGAAACGCACTTAAGCATTAGGTTTTTCGGAAAATAGGTAGCTTCAAGCAACTCTGCTTTTAATGATTCAAGTCGCTTATTGAAATTCATATTTTATTTTTCTGATCTCCTTTTTAAGAAACGTCAGGTAAAATTGTTTGGTCATAGATTCAACCGCGTAATACAAAGGTACGAGGAACGGCGGAACTGGAGGAGCTTATTGTGAGATTAGTAAGGTGTGGCTATATAGGATGGAACGCGGATTAGACGGATTGAACGGGTTTACGCGGATTTTTTTTGTTAAATCACACGGTGCGCTGCACCTTTTTCATGAGACGACTTCATTAGCTATAGATAGGAAGGTGCTCTGCACCAAGTTTTATAGTCTGTAGAGTCAGAAATCAGAAATCACTTTTTCGCCTTCCTAATCAGCTTAAAGGCCCAATCGTAGTGGCTTGAAGTTGCGGATATGAAGTAAGCTCCCATCGAAGTGGTGCCGGTCCACTTGTATCGTTTCTTTTCGAAAAGCTCCTCGTCGGAATGGCTATCGATTATTTCTCTTACTTGGTAATAGCTTGTGTTTAAATGCTTCTTGGCGCCTTCAAGACTGACCTGCTGGTAGTTTTCCAGAATCCATCTATTAAGGTCAGGAGTCGTTTTCCAGGTGTATCCTTTGGCGGGCATTTCCGGCTTTTCTCCTGCTGATCCTTTTCTATACCAATCCATCATCATGAGGTGCCAGTGGTGGAGGTGCATTAAAACATCGCGAATATTTCGATTCATTGTTCCTGGAGGAAAATCCTTGTTTTGTTCCAGGGCATCCATCTTTTCAATGAAGCCCTTTAGCTTCTCAAAATTCGCCTTGCCCAGGTCCAGTAATTCCGATTTAGATTTTGGCCGTGCCATGCTTTAGCGTTTATGGGTGCTTTTCAGAATATAGATAACCTGTTCATCTGTCGCTGCAAGCGGTTCAGTTCTTCGCGCAGTCTTTTGCGTTCTTCCAGGAGTTCATGTACGACGCAGAGGCCGGCTACATTGATGTCCAAATCCTGGTTGAGGCGGAGTAGGCGTTCCAGTTTGGCCAGTTCATCAATGCCGAGATACCCCTCTTGATTGGTGTATTCTATTTCGATCAGTTCATACTCTTCCAGTGCTACCAATAAAGATGGGCTGACTTGGTAGGAGTGGCAAATTTGCTGGATGCTGAGGTATTTTTTTTCGTCCATTACTTAGGTCTTTTATTGCGCTGTTCCTTTAGCAAGTTGACGGAATAATTCTTTGTCTTCTTCGGAGAGGTTCTTCGGAAGTACTACCTGATAAGTTAGATAAAGATCGCCGAAGCTTCCTTCTTTTTTATAAACAGGGAACCCCTTGCCTTTCAGCTTCACTTTTGCACCGTTATCGGTTTCCGGCTTTACTTTTAGGCGAACCTTGCCGTCCATTGTATCAATAGTGATTTCTCCGCCAAGAAGGGCGGTGTACAAATCGAGCGGCACCTCCAAATATAGGTCATCTCCCTCCCGGTGAAACGGTGTGTCATTGACAATATCGAAGCGGATGTACAAATCGCCAGCGGGGCCGCCATTGGCTCCTGAACCGCCCTGCCCTTTGATTTTAATTTCCTGTTGATCTTTTATACCCGCCGGGATGGTAAAGCGCAGGTTCTTTCCGTTGACCATCACGGTTTGCTTTTGCGTTTGGTAAACATCAGAAAGCTTTAAGCCAAGAGATGCCCGAAAATCTTGTCCGCGAAAACGAGGGCTTCTTCTGCCAAAATTATCGGCACCACCGGTAAAGGATTGCCCGCCAAACATGGACTCAAAGAAGTCAGAAAAATCAGCATTCCCTCCTCCGTTGCTCCTATGACCACGGCTGGAGGATTGATATTGCTGCTGTGCTCTCCGCTGCTTTTCAATTTCATCCGCGTGTTCCCAGTCTTTGCCGTACTTATCGTATTTTTTACGGTTTTCGGCATTACCCAAAACCTCATTGGCCTCATTGACTTCTTTGAATTTCTTCTCTGCTTCCTGGTCGCCAGGATTAAGGTCGGGATGATATTTCCGAGCGAGTTTGCGGTAAGCCTTTTTTATCGCTTTTTCGTCAGCATCCTTGCTAATTCCCAATATTTGGTAATAATCTATGAAAGCTGCCATTTTCTATCTATTGTTTGTCTTTCTTCTTTAGAGTCACTTTGACTTTTACGATCCACGGAGACAATACCAAGTTAGTCAAATTATCCACCACCACCTGATTTTCTGGGCTTATCCGTTGTCGTCGGCTTACGCACCGGAGCGGGTGATTGCTTCGTGGGTCTGGCTGGCGCTTGTTTGGTCGTGCGCGGTGCAGAAGGAACGGGACTTGGCCGTCTTTCGACACGCTCTGCTGGGGGTTGACTTGGCCGTGGTGCTTCCTTCTTGGGTTGTTCCCAGGTGTTCCGGTGGTATTCTTCGGCTTGCCTTGTAGGGGCCGTTCTAGCCGGAATAGAGCGATCTGATGTCGGTAGATTGGTCTTCGCGTCTACATTCCCAGGGCGTTGAGTCGTTGGCACAGGCCTTACTTGCTCATTCCCAATCGGAGATTTTGAAGGAGCTGTCTCCCTAAGCGTTTTGTAAGAACGGGTATTGTGAGCCAAGTACTTATCTGCCGTCAATTCTTTACCAGGATTACGTTGATTGTACCGTTGGAGGTCATATTCAAATTCACCGTATTCCTTGAAATTGGAAGGATTGCGCGTAGTCCCTTCTATCCATTCGTCAGAAATGACCGTCCTTCGGTTGTCTCGCCAAACTTTCACCCCTCCTACAACACCACTGTGATGATTTGGATGATGATAATAATGGTTAACAAAATGACTAGACAAGTGTGGCCACCAAATGTGATGTTCTGCTCTGTTAAAATACCAGTAAGTGAAGTGATAAGAAGGGAGACCTACGATCACCAGCACCTGACTATTCCAGGAAGAGAAACCCCAATCATACCAAAGCGGATAAGGTCGCCAGCAAGGGTAATCGTACCAACTCGGATATCCTAACCAATAAGGATAATGGTAATAATAATGAACATCTACCCGCTGTGGTTCTTCCGTTTGGTAATACACATCATCACCCTCATCGTAATAACTATCATCGTAAGCATACGTTTCTGCATAAGCAGATGCCGCAACTTCTAATTCCTCTGCTAGTTCTGGATTAGCTTCCAGCTCTTGTTTCCAGTCTTCCAACTCTTGGGCATTTTTTCTAGCAACTACAAGATTGAGACTATCCATTTGTGCCATCAGCCAGTCGGGATCACTACGGTACTGTTCTCCCACTAGCAGCGTCAGACTAATATTTTCCGTTAGCAAATCCAACACCTCAGGTAGGGCCAATAGCGCTTGCATTTGATCCTTGACCACATCGGGATAAACCGTCAATACTTGTTGAAAAGCGTTTGCGGCAGCCTCCTGTAAATCATCCGCATCGGCCAATAATCTTGGATAGTTAAGCAATGCCTGAAGTGCCTTTTCCTGAATTGCTTCGGGATAAGTTTTGAGTGCTTCGCGAACAGTGCGGTCATTCGCATTTGTAAGGGTAGCCAATTGGTGGATTAAATCCGGATAACGGGATAAATCCCAGATGACCTCCTGTACCTCACGTGACTGGTTGTTCATTAAATCCTGAAAGGTGGTACTGATTTTTTCCTGAATTCGCTGCAATTTCACGAGTACCTCAGGATAAAGAACAGCTTCCAGAATAATTGTCCGTGTAGTGGCTGGATACAGTACCAACGCTTCGATAGCTACTTGTTCCTCTTCCTGCAATTGGGCAAAAAAATCTTGATCGGTTTGCCCTTGTAGCAAAAATGACGAACAACCTGCAAATAGAAACAACACCAATAATTGACGCAGCAGATTATTTTTCATTTTCTTAATTTTAAAAGGTTATTTCTTCTTTCTCAAAGAAAAAATTGTTCTCAATGCGAGCAGCGCCGCTATCCCAAAACCCACGATTCCCCACAAAGCGAAACCATTGACCAAAGGCGGTATTTTGGCTACAACAATCAACGAGGAAGCAATAATGACAGCCACTACCAGCAGGGTATAGGAAAGGAGCTTGATACTATCGCTCAGTTTATCGGCAGTAGGTTGCAAGCCTTTGTGTTCAAACTCAATATGGAGTTTTCCTTCTTTTACTTTCCGTAAAATTTCGCGCAAATCTTCAGGAAGTTCACGCAAAAGGTTGGTAGTATCTTCGGCTGATCGCATTAGCTCACGCCGGAGCCGGAGGGGGCTGTATCTCTTTGACAACAAGCGTTGAACATAGGGGCCAATATTGGCAATGATATCGTAGTTGGGGTCGAGCTGTAAACCTACGCCTTCCATAATGACCAAAGCTTTCAGCAACAACAGTAAATTGGCCGGCAGTTTGATTTTATAATCAAAAAACAAGGCATTAAGACCCTGCATGACCTCCATCCCATCAATATCTTCCAAAGCGATACTGGCATATTGCCGTAAGACGTAGATGATATCATATTCCAGCTCGCGCTCTTTGTCTTTGCTCAGGCCCGTAGAGAATTTGAGGATCGCCTTTTTTAATCCCTGTACATCCTGATCATAAATAGCGAGGAGCAATTGAGCAAATAATAACTTGTCCCGATCACTCACAGTACCCACCATGCCATAATCGAGGAAGGCGATGCGGCCATCCTCCAGCACGAAAATGTTACCAGGGTGAGGGTCGGCGTGAAAGAAGCCGTGTTCAAACACCTGCTCAAAATACAACCCGATGCCTCGCAAGGCCAATTCTTCTCCCGTGATATTAAATTGAGATAATTGGTCGAGATCCGTGATTTTATAACCAGACACGTACTCCATACACAGCACCTTGTCGGTAGACAATTCCCGGTACACAGCAGGAATCAACACTTTCGAATGGTCGCGAAACATTTGCTGAAAATGCAGCAAATTGGCCGCTTCTCTCCGGAAGCTCAATTCCTCGGTAATGCTTTGTTCAAACATCTTGACCAGCTCACTGGGTTGATAAACCAACAAAGCGGGAAAGTAGCTTTCAATAATGCCCACCAATTGATTGAGGATCGTAATATCCGCAGCAACGACCTCGCGGATGCCTGGCCGCTGCACTTTCAAAACAACCTCTCTTCCTCCTACCAAACGTGCCCTATGCACTTGCGCCATAGAGGCAGATGCCAAGGGCTGGGGATCGAAATACTCGACCATTTCTTGCCAGGGGCGGGAAAATTCCTGCTCCAGGGTTGCATAAATCTCTTCTAGCGCTACGGGAGGTACTTGATCCTGCAATTTGGCCAGCTCCGTAATCAACTCATCGGGCAGTAAGTCCGGTCGATTACTCGCAATTTGAGCAAACTTGATGAAGGTCGTCCCCAATTCTTCACACACGAGGCGGATACGCTCGTAGCGGGTAAACTCACTCACCTTTCGCCCCGCTCGACTGGGCACAAACCGATTAGCCTGCGGTACCAGCTTATTGAGTGGTGGATGAGCGAGAAGGTCTTCGAACCCGTATTTCACAAAGGTTCCAAAAACCTTCTCATATCTCATCAAGGTAGAAGTGGTGGTAATATTTAGGGCTCCTCCCTTCATCGACATTAGTTTGACAAATTAGAAATCGCTCGTTTCAAGTAGTTGAAAGATTCGGAAATATCCTCTACGAAATGGTCCAATTTTGTTTGTTCCGTTTCGCGACGACCGAGGAGCTCGCGAACTTCGATCAACTTCTCTGTAAATTCGCGGCGAATACTAGCTACGCGAGCAGGATCATCTTTATCATGCAGCGCTAAATTGACGCGGAAAGCATCCATCTTGGCTTTGAAAGCATCGAGTGTCTCCTGCATTTGCGTACTCATATCCGGATAACTTACGCGCACCACTTCTTCGAGTTTGTAAACTTTCTCAAGAACCTCTTTCTTGTAGGCGTCATAAGCCTTCACATCAGTAGGCACTTCTTGGAACAAACTCGATTCCAGGTTTTCAATGTTCGTCAGGAAGTCACGACGATCATCAGCAGTATAAGCGGCTGATTTTTTCAATTCCGCTCTTTCCTTATTTATGAAATCCGCAAGCATTTTGCGTTCCCGTTCGATCAAATCCCTGGCTTCGGCCTTTCCTAATGCCATTTGCACTTGCAACTCATCCGATAAAGCCTGAAGGTTACGTGCTTCGTTCTTGATTCTTTCGATTATTGCATTTTCCATTAGTGTAAGATTTAAATGAACAATGTGGAGGGTAATTCTCGCGTCCAAATGACTTTGGGTATGCTCCCCCTCTCACCCGTAATAATCAATTAAAACGAGAAAAAATGTACTGATTAGGATCAGTAATCAAGATGAGAATTATCACTAAAACCAGCAGTTTTTCACTGGAACTTTAAGGTGGTATTTTATTAAACAGAGGAAGCAAATGCGTCTATTTCCAACAGGTTTTATTTTTGTAACGATAGGTTTATTATTAAACAACTGTAGCTCCCCGCCGCAAGAATTCAAAGCGCAATATCAATCACTTACGGAAGCGGTATACAGTACGGCTACCGTAGTGCCGGCGGAAATTTACACGGTGTATTCTCCCGTAAACGGTATTATAGAAAAAAGCTTTCTTGAAGAGGGACAGCTCGTTGAACAAGGGGCTTTGCTCTTTCAGGTCAACAACCGCCAGGGCAACCTCAACCAGGCCAATGCAGCCTTGAATGTACAGCTGGCACAGGATAGTTATCTAGGCGAAAGTGCCCTCTTGAGAGAGCTGGAAGAGCGTATTCGTTCCGCACAAATACGGGTCACCAATGATTCACTCAATTATGAACGTCAGGCGAAACTATGGTCACAGAATATCGGTTCGCAACAAAGTTATGATGCACAAAAATTGGCCTACGAGCTATCACAGAACGACCTAAGCAGCCTTCGCAGCAATTATCTGCGCACGCAAAAAGAACTCGCCCGCAAGCTCGAATTGGCACAAAACAGCCTACAGATCAGCGCCGCCAACAATGAAGAATTTACGATTACCAGTAGGCTTACCGGAACCATTTACGAAGTACTGAAGGAAGAAGGAGAATTTGTAAGTCCTCAATCAGCCGTGGCCGTAGTAGGGAGTACAGACAAGTTTGTCGTCCAGCTATTGATTGATGAAGTGGACATCACTCATGTATTCCCCGGACAGAAAACACTGGTCAACCTTGATGCTTTTGGAGAGCAGGTTTTTGAAGCTGAAATAACGCGCATATACCCTACCAAAGACGAGCGTTCCCAGACATTCAAAATAGAAGCCACCTTCAAAGCACAGCCCGACAGGCTATTTAACGGCCTTAGTGGAGAAGCCAACATCATTATTGCAGAAAAGGACCGGGTACTGTGCTTATCCAGTCAACTGATCAATGAGAACAATGAAGTCAATACGCCCCAAGGTTACGTCAAAGTCACCACTGGGCTAAAGAATCTGGCCTTTACTGAAATCCTTAGCGGTATTGATACTTCTACCGTTGTTTACCAAGCCGAATAAGATGGAATACAAGCTTCTCCTACAAATTGCGAAAACCCACATCACGACCCGCCTCAAACAATCGGCTATTGCGGCCTTGGGCGTAACCTTTGGTATTGCCACTTTTATCATTCTGGTGTCGTTTATGACGGGGCTCAATGGGTTGCTAGATGGCCTGATGCTAGATAGAACGCCTCACATCCACCTGTACAATGAGGTTGCCCCTTCTAAAAAACAGCCCCTTGATTTAGCAACTCCAACCCTTGGCGATTGGAACATTGTACGGTCGATAAAACCCCGCCAGCGGCCCAGCAGAATTCACAATGCCCTCCCACTCCTAAAGCTACTGAAAGACAATCCCGATATCCTTGGCGCCACCGCCCAAGTAAGCAGCCAGGCTTTTTACACCGCCGGTGCGCTAGAGCTCAATGGTCTGGTAAACGGTGTAAACATCCTCGAAGAAGCTCGTCTTTTCAATATCGATGATTACATCATTGAAGGAGATATCAAAGACCTTTATCAAAATGAAAACGCCATCATTATCGGGGCAGGTATCGCCCAAAAACTGAGTATCGGCATTGGTGATCGGATTCAACTGGTGAGTGCCCAGGGTAATCGAATTACTTTGAAAATCACGGGGATTTATCAGAGTGGATTGGCAGAGATTGATAACATTCAAAGTTATACCAATATCAAGACGGCTCAGCGACTGATGGGCGAGAAGGCTAATTTTATTACCGATATTAATATCAAACTGCACGACTTGGAAAAAGCCGCACCGATGGCCCAACAGTTTGCCCGGCTTTATGATGTCACAGCCATAGACATAGGTACTGCTAATGCTCAGTTTGATACGGGGACAACCATCCGAAACATCATCACTTATGCGGTTTCTATTACTTTGTTGATCGTTGCTGGCTTTGGAATTTACAACATCCTCAACATGTTTATCTACGAAAAGATGAACGACATTGCCATCCTGAAAGCAACAGGTTTTTCGGGCAACGATGTCATGTATATTTTTATCAGTCAAGCGCTGATCATTGGCACCCTTGGCGGTATTTTGGGCTTGGTTATTGGCTGGAGTTGTTCTGTTCTCATCAGTCACCTTCCTTTTGAGACGGATGCTTTACCCACCATTACGACCTACCCTGTCAACTTCGACTCATCGTTCTATATCATCGGGATCACTTTTGCTTTGGTCTCTACTTTTTTAGCTGGTTATTTGCCTGCCAAGAAAGCCAAAGGTATTGATCCTGTCACCATTTTAAGAGGCCAGTAATGAAAGATAACCAAGCCGTCATACGGGCAAAAAACATCAATAAGGTTTTCCATGAACCCGTGGATTTCCATGTCCTGAAGGACATCTCCTTCACGGTAAACCGAGGAGAATTTGTGTCCATCATGGGAAAATCTGGTTGCGGAAAATCTACCCTACTCTACATCCTCTCTACGATGGATACCGACTACAGCGGGGAATTGTATCTCAACAACCGCCTCATTACCGGTAATACACCGGAACAACTTGCCGCAGTGCGTAATGAACACATTGGATTTGTCTTTCAATTCCATTACTTATTACCAGAATTCTCTGTACTAGAAAATGTCATGCTGCCCGCCAAAAAGCTAGGCAAAAAAAGCGCGGAGGAGATCGAACACGACGCCATCAAAGTCCTAAAAATGTTAGATATTGATCATGTCGCTCGTAGTAAATCTTACCGTATCTCCGGTGGAGAAAAACAGAGAGTCGCCATCGCCCGCGCATTGATTAACGAACCAAGCATCATCATGGGTGATGAACCCACTGGCAATCTCGACAGCAAAAACTCTGATAATGTACTGGCTATCTTCAGAGAGCTGGCTGTTGAAAAAGGGCTTACCCTTTTAATTGTCACCCACGACCTGGATTTCGCCCATCAAACCGACCGTATTATCACCATGGAAGATGGACGGATAATAAAACACACAAATCAATAATAACCAACAACTTACCTTAATTTACCTCAAGTATTCAATTGATCAACCCCTTTGATCTTTGTCAACCACTCCTCGGGCAAAGCCGCTTTGCGCAAAGCAACATAATCATAAGGCACTATCGACTGTCGAGAGATGGCTGCTATCCGCTGATGCGCCTTCGAAAAAATGGCAGATTCCAGCATAAAGCGGTCTTCTTTTATTTCAATGGCCCTCACCCCTATTATCGCGGTATCTGGATACACCATTGGAAAAATGTATTTGCAGTCTTGCCAGCCTAGAATAGGGTCTACGCCTTCACTGAAGTTGCTATTGATACCCATGTGTTCAAAATAAGCCAATCGTGAAGACTCGGCCCAACGCAAGTACACCAGGTTATTGACATGCCTGGCAGCATCCATATCCCCCCATTGTACAGCGTATTCTATCCTGACTTTAAATTGATCTAGTGAAATTTTAGTCATAACATTATTGATTCTCCAACAAGTGATTGTCGTTTAACGATTCCACAAATAACTAATCCCAAAAGTTACCCGCAGGCCTCCCGTTGTAAACGGTAAAGATTCAAGAGGATCACCATTGTACGTGATAGTGAGGTTGTCATCATCCACTTTGACGGTGGAAGTAGTCGTATTTCCACTATCCGTTCCGATCCCATCTGGCACACTGAACTGAAGGATAGCATCACTGTTTCCCGCAGGAACATCATAAGCTGCTTTTAAGAAAACGTCCACCCTATCAGCAATGATATAGGTAAAATCCAGTCGTGGAGCAAAGGTCACACTCGTTGCTTGCAAGCGAATATCTAGCTCGTTTTCGTAGTACTGCGTTTCGCCAATTTGAATATAGGCAGCGTTGTTTTGAATTTGCCCGATTCGAAAACCACTGCCTGCCAACAAACCTTGGATAGCAGGGCGAATGACAAAGTCGTTCCCATTTAATTTAGTCAAAAAATTCCACCCCCAAGAGTAAGCAAACTTGGCTGTGTAATTCTTCCCTAGTGTTACATCCAGCAGATAATCATGAGAAGTACCTCGGTAATTCCCAGCTTTGTAGCCGATATTCAATGCAAATTGGGTATAACCATCTTTTACCTCAAAGGTAGAGTTGAAGCTATCCATCGAGGGGCTATCGTCCACAAAAGTCGTTTCGATGGTTCCCGGATCAGTATTCAAATACCGTGGCCCGATGCCCAAAAAGGCACTGCGATACCGTTGGAGATATAGACTTTCTTTTGGCGCGGGGATAAATACATCGGCTTCAGATGTCGTAACGACGGGTGTTGCCCATTGGCCAAAAACGAAGAAAGAGAAGAGGCTAAAAAACAAAGTGAGTAGCGCTTTCATAAACAGGAATTCAAGATTAATAATGAGTTGTTATCAAAGAGTAACTGATTGCGTCAAATCAGTTAGTGTACCCCTTGATTGCACAAACATAAGAAAGGAGAGCGTATCACAATATTTTTTGATGCACTGACAATTTTCTGTGCTTAATCATAATCTATATCTTTGCGGAACAACCACCCCTTTTCAGCATGCGTTGGCGAAAATACTTCCCCCTGGCGGAACAACTTAAAGATTACAGCAAAAATCGCTTTCGCTTCGATCTCATTGCCGGACTTACCGTTTGCATTATGCTTGTACCCCAAGGTATGGCTTATGCGTTACTGGCAGGTGTGCCTCCTATTTATGGGCTCTATGCTGGTGTAGTTCCTTTATTTATTTATGGTTTAATGAGCTCTACTCGCCAGGTTTCTATCGGCCCGGTAGCGGTATCGGCTTTACTTGTTTTGGCCGGCGTAAGCCAAATAGCCATTCCCGGCAGTCCTGAATATATCACATTGGTCATTCTGGCTGGCTTACTCATTGGTATTGCCCAATTTACGATGGGCTTATTTCGGCTTGGCTTCTTGGTCAACCTTCTTTCCAACCCCGTGATCATGGGCTTCACTTCGGCGGCAGCTATCATCATTGGAGTCAGTCAGTTAAAGTATCTTTTCGGCATCAAAGTACCTCGTTTCGAACAGCTTTATGAGACCGTCTACTATGTCTTTTCTCACCTTCAAGAGACCCACTGGCTCAGTTTTGCCATCTGTAGTGGCGCTATTCTTATCATGCTTGCCCTGAAAAAATGGGCACCAGCTGTACCAGGAGCTTTATTGGTCACGATCATTGGCATTGTCCTTTCAACTTACTTTATGCTGGAAAGCCGCGGCCTTATCATTGTAGGTGATATCCCGGCAGGTTTTCCTCCGTTCCAATTCCCGGAAATCACCTGGAGCAAAGTTCAACTACTGGGACCTACCATCCTCACGGTGACGATCATGAGTGTAGTAGAAACGATCAGTATAGGCAAAGCCCTGGAGATCAAAAATAAGCAATCAGGTATCCGCCCCAACCAGGAGCTATTTGCCTTGGGGGTCTCCAAAATGCTTGGTGCACTGTTTCAGGCCATCCCCTCTTCGGCCAGCTTTACGCGGTCGGCCGTCAACAATGACAGTGGTGCTAACACTGGATTGGCTTCCATCATTGCTGCTTTGGCAACCAGTCTTGTGCTGGTTTTCTTCACACCATTGTTTTATTACCTGCCCGAAGCCATCCTTGCTGCTATTGTTTTAGTAGCCATTAGGGGCTTGTTTGAGATCAAAGGCATTGCTCAATTATGGAATATTGACCGCAGAGATTTTTACATGGCGGTCATCACTTTTATTGCAACAATTGGACTGGGCATTGCAGAAGGGGTATTTACAGGGGTAGCCCTCTCGCTGTTATCAGTTCTTTTTCAATCATCGCGCCCACACATTGCCATACTTGGCCAACTGCCCAACAGTGATTATTTCCGGAATATCAAGCGCTATCCAGAGGCTATTCAGCACGAAGGAGTACTCATTATCCGCTTTGACGCCCCGCTTTTTTTCCTCAATGCCGCTTACTTTAAAGATAAAATTCAGAAAAGAGTAAACCACTATTCTGGCAACCTCGAAGTGCTAATTCTGGATACTTCCAGTATTATCAATGTCGACTCCAGTGGGCTTAGTGCCTTGCGTGACCTCCACCGTTGGTGTACCGATCAAAATATTACCCTTTACCTATCTGGTACCATGGGCCCCGTTCGAGATAGCCTTGCTCGCGCAGATCTACGATCGCTAATAGGGCCGGATCATTTTTTCCGGCATCCTATCGATGCAATAGAATTTGCACAAAAAGATTAAATGTTCTCGTTATAAAGCAAGTAAATCCCCACTAAGCATCGTTTTAACGTGGCTATTCTCAATGTATAACTATACTATATGGATATCACTGGACTTCTAGGTATTTTAGCAGGTATAGCGGTTGCTATTTGCCTTTTCTTTGCCAAGTATCTTTTTTCCAATAAAAAAGGAAACCGTTTAAATTCCATTTTACTAGGGTTACTGTTAATTGCGGTAGCACTACGAATAGGTAAATCTATCTGGTTCTTCATCTTTTTCGGAGCAGCTCCTTTTGGTCTAGGGGTTGGTTTTTTGGGTTTAGCGAGTATAGGGCCATTGCTATTTCTTTATATTCACAATAACCAGCACGACCGGCATCAAGTAAAGAAAAGTGAATTATTACATTTCGTTTTCCCTGTGCTCGGCACCTTTATCTGTTGGCTCAACACGATGCAAGTAGCCACGTATTTATACCAGCTAGCGACCGTAATATTATCTATTTACCTTCTTTTCTCTTGGCGTAACTATTTTACCAAACCAATTCAATATACAGACTTAAAAATATGGAATCGAAATGTGATTATTACTATCACAATCATATGGGCTGCTTTCGTTTACCAGCACCTTACAGGTTCTTTACTTGACTATGCAATTGGTGCCGGAATAGCAGCAATGCCTATTTACTATCTGTTTATTAAAGCAACCCGTACCCTGCTCGTTTTTTCCAACAAGCAACAAGATCTCCAATTGTCGGAATCACTTATGACCTCTGTAAAACAATTCTTTGAGGAAAAAGAAATATTCACACAACACCACTTAACCCTCAATCAATTTGCAAAAACAGCAGACCTTCCTGCTTATTTAATTACCAAAGCGGTTCAACAGCTTTACAACAGGTCTTTTCCGGAGACTGTAAACTATTTCCGAGTAAAAAAAGCACAACAACTGCTGCTCTCGCCAAAGACTGCCCAGCAAAAAATAACAACCCTCTCTTTTGACGTTGGTTTCCGTTCTACTTCTTCTTTTTACACCGCATTCAAAAAAGAAACAGCTATGACTCCAAAACAATTTCAGAAATCCGCTGCTAAGAAAGAGGCTAATTGCTAATCTTATTTCCGTCCCTCGCTATAACAGCAATTATATATCAACAAAGTGAGTTTAGGCAGACCCCAAACTCACTTCAAAACCGATAGCCTCGAGTACAAGAACTAATAATCACATAGCATAAATTACCGTCCAGGTAATTTGTATTCGCCATTCGTCATCTCTTCCACTATTTCTTCAATCCGATTATGAAAACGCTCTGGTGCTACTACCTTAGCATCCTTAATGGTTAGTAATGCACTAGCCGTATCTCCTAAGAAATAATCACTGATCCCCAAATTAAGCTGAATAAACCATGTGTTTGGAAACTTCTCTAAAGCTGTTTCACAAAAAGATTTCGCCTGTTTATACTGCTCTATATCTAACAAAAACCGAGAAAAGCTATTTGCTTCATATGCCGTATATTCAATATTTTGAACCTCACCAATTGTAAGCTCCAAAGCTTCATCTTGACCTAACTTATGATTAAGCCGTGCCTTAGTTGTTAGGTTTGTACTATTCTTATTAGCAGCAAAACCATAATACCCTCCATTGATTGACCGCTCAGCCCATTCCAGTGCTTCCTCCAAGTTGGTGTCGTGATTCAGGCACCAATTGGCTGCATCGTTCCAAGCTTCCCAGCGGTAGGTATTTATACCACGGAGTTCTTTTCGAAAAGAAGCCAATACTGTCTTTTCTAAATCTACTGAGACAGAAAAAGGAATACGCTTATCAGCCCATTCCAACCCTAAGATCATCTCATTTTCACTCACAGGATAAAACTCGTAATCTAGCTTTTCAGAAAAAGCACAGTCTACCGCATTGACCTCTACCTGCAAGCTTACATCCTGATCCACATCCAAATAATAGCTACCCCATTGCTGGCTGTTATGGGCAAATAACAGTCTAAACTGGTCATCATGTGGAATTACATGAAATCCATAAACCCCAGCAGCCAACGGTTGCCCCTCGATCAAAACATCAGTAGAAAATTCAATCGTTGTATTCATATTCGCTCCTGCTCTCCAAGCTATAGGGTCGCCATTCTGAGGTATAATTCCTGGGTCGTTCCAAACATCACGGTCTCTTACGGTAGGACTATGGTAGGTAACCGTAATGTCTGTGACAGCAAGTCGTTGCATCTCAACGACATAATTACTAGCCTGAGGAATTTTCAATGTATGGAACTGGCCATAAAGTGTGCTATAAGTCAGCATGAGGCTGAACAAAACTAAAACAACAGTACGCATGATTTCTTTTTTTTAACAGTCCTAAATTCCCTGCGAAGTAAGGCCCTCTTCCTTTTTTCCAATAAGAAGTATCTCTTTTTTATCTCCTGATTCGTCAAATCAGGAGAAGATTTTCCCTTTTCACGATTATATTTACAACTATGGAAACTCCCGCAGCAGAAATTATTATTGACGAGAAGCTCGTCCGCTCCTTATTAAAAGAGCAACATCCAGACCTCGCCCAGCTTGATCTTAAGTACGTGGCAGAGGGCTGGGACAATAAAATATACAAATTGGGTCAAGATTTTCTTATTCGTCTACCTCGGCGCCAGCAGGCACTTCCTTATATTATTCGTGAGCAAGAATGGCTCCCTCAATTGGCTCCAAGCCTGCCCATTCCTATACCTTCCCCTATACGTTTTGGTCAGGCCCAGGGTGAGTATCCGTGGCCTTGGAGCATTACGCCCTGGTTTCCCGGACGGCCAGCAGCAGAAGCTTTGCCTGAAGCAAAAGAAGCCCCTCGTTTTGCCCATTTCCTGAAAAAACTCCATCATCCGCCAGCACCTGCCAATGCTCCACACAACGCTTCCCGGGGGTGTACCCTCAACTCGCGGGCTGATAAAACCGAAGCGCGCATTGAACGCTTCATCAGCGAAGGACTCATTTCTGCCAACATTTCTGAAATTTGGGAGGAAGCGCTCCTTGCACTTGATGAGCAAGCCCCCAAGCACCTCATTCATGGTGACCTCCACCCCAAAAACATCATTACCCACCAGGGCAAATTTTCGGCTATTATCGACTGGGGAGATATAACCGCTGGCGATCCAGCCACCGATTTGGCCAGCTTCTGGATGCTGTTTAGCGATCAAAATGCACGCAACATTGGCCTTTCTGATTATGGCACACACCCGGCACTCTTGGCACGAGCGAAGGGTTGGGCCGTTTTTTTCGGAACCATCTTATTGGATATAGGTTTGGGTGGCGATCCCATTTTCCAGAAGGTGGGGCGCTTTACACTACAAAATTTGGAAGAGGGTTATCGTTAGTGATTGAGCTGAAGTTAGCATCAAATGATTTGGGCGCATCCCCTGACGGGGTCGCTCCCTTACAGGGTTCGCTTTGCTCCGCCCCGGCCACCGGCTCCTTCCGATGGTCGTAGCAGGCAGCCGGCACTGCTCACTTCGTTCCCACCTTCCAGGCAGCTTGCGCGGGGTAGCCCTAGAAAGAAAAACATTTTGTACTATATAAAAAAATAGCATTTTTTTTGTTTTATTACTTATCTTTTCTATCTTCGTCTCTCACTTTAGTGGGCTGACAACCACAAAGGTAATCATCGGTACTACCCCTAGCAGTCACTAGGAAATTCAGCGGTTTATTTTTGCGTATTGCTTGGCTGCTGCCGCTCTGGCAGCAGAGATAGACGCACGCCCCGTAGGGTCGTTTTGACCAAGGGCGTTTTTGGCGATCTGGCTGAGGGTGGGCCCTCCACTTGGGGCTCTTATGCCCAGTTTTCTCCCAATCATCCAGCCACATCACAGAATAGCCCTTCTTTCCGATTAGCGTAGTTGCGCCCAAAAACAGTTCCCCTTAATACGCCAAAACGATCTTCCCAAAGTGAGCACCACTGGCTTGATAACGAAATGCCTCTGCCAATTCCGTAAAACCAAAGCTACGATCAATAATTGGCCGCCAATTTGATAGCTCAATCGCACAAACCATGTCTTCCTGCATCATTCGGCTACCTACAGCAAGGCCCGTCATACGCAAATGCTTAAAGAACAGTTTAGGGAAAGTGATCTCCCCCTTGCGACCATTCCCCAATATTCCAATAGAAGAAATATGCCCTCCCATAGCTGCCGCTTCAATAGACTGCTGCATCGTAGAACCTCCACCAACATCGAGCACATGATCTACGCCACCACCACTGATCTTGAAAATGGCTCGACCCCAGCGTTCTTTTTCTCGGTAGTTCACCACTTCTTTTACGCCCATGCTTTTGAGGCGGTCTGCTTTTTCGGAAGAGGACGTTGTGGCGTAAACTTCTGCACCAGCGGCCAAGGCAAACTGTAACGCAAAAATCGACATACCGCCGGTACCCTCAACTAACACCTTATCTCCCATCTTCAACTGGCCTTCAACCACCAGCGCCCGCCAGGCCGTCAGGGCAGCGCAAGGCAAGGTTGCCGCTTCAGCGTAAGAAAAACCTTTTGGAATACGGGTAAGTGATTGTGCAGGCAAACACGACATTTCCGTCAAGTAACCATCCACTGTTTCGCCAGAAATGGCACTAGTCTTTGCAGAAGTAGGTTTGCCATCCAGCCAATTAGGAAAGAAGAGTGACATAACTTTATCTCCTGTCTTCCAAGCGGTCACCCCCTCTCCTATTGCAGTTATCTCCCCTGCTCCGTCCGACATAGGCACACGACCTTCCGGCACCGGAATTCCTCCAACGCCAACAAGGTAATCATGGTAATTCAAAGAAGTTGCGTGCCAACGTACCAATACTTCACCAGCAGCCGGTTCTGGATCATTTTGTTCTATTAGCTGCAAATGGTCAAGACCACCTTTACTCCCTATAGCTATTGATTTCATGATAATAATTATTTTTAATGCGAGACTTGGGTTTTAGGTACATAGTATACCCTTACATTTGGGCATATCAAAGTCCTTTTCACCTTCGATCTACGTTAAAATTCACTTCATCGTAATTACCACCTTACCTTTTACTTCACGATTGAGCAGTGCCTCAAGGGCTTTGGCTGCCAATGGCAATGGATAAGTAGCGTGTATCCGAGGCTTCAAACTCCCTTCAAAAAACCACTGAATCAACTCCATAGTTGCTTGTATGTTTTTTCCAGGACTCTTTTGTGCAAAAGCTCCCCAAAAGACGCCTATAATCTGACACCCTTTGAGCAAGGGCAAATTCAGCGGAATTTTAGGAATATTGCCGGCTGCAAAGCCAACAACCAAGTAACGGCCTTCCCAAGCAATGGCCCTCAAGGCTGCTTCTGTATAATCGCCGCCAACAGGGTCGTAAATAACATCAACACCTTTGCCTCCTGTCAGTTCTTTCGTACGAGTTTTTAAATCTTCCTTGGTATAGTTAATCACTTCATCAGCTCCATACTCCCGGCAAATTGCTAGTTTTTCATCAGTAGATGCTGCTGCAATTACTTTAGCGCCCATTTTTTTGCCCAACTCTACTGCCGTCAGCCCTACTCCTCCTGCGGCTCCCAACACCAGTAGGGTTTCTCCTTCCTTGAGTTTCGCCCGATCATTTAGTGCATGATACGAAGTTCCATAAGCCAGTAAAAAGGCTGCTGCTTGGGTCATATCCATGCCTGGTGGCTTTGGAAAGCAGGCCTTGGCTGGTAAAACCGCTTCTTCGGCAAAGCCTCCGTAAGGTGCAAAACCAACAACCTCATCGCCTACCTTAAAACCTTTTACGTCTGCTCCTAACGCTTTGATCGTACCAGCAATATCACTACCCGGTGAAAATGGCAATTCGGGTTTCACCTGATACAAGCCCTGAATGATCAGCGTATCCGGGAAGTTAACCGAACAAGCATGAACCTCTACAAGTATTTCATCGGGCCTTATACTAGGTGTAGGTAAATCACCATAGCGCAAATTAGAGGGTGGACCATAAGAATCACAGATGATTGCCTTCATTTTTTTATTTTTTCTAACTAAAAGTACAACTTACAGCCTGCAGATTCGCACTTTAGAGCTTATTGGGGAATTTCGTGAACTGATTCTCCTTTTCGAATTTCACAATAAACAAAAATCTTATGAGATCCATCTTCTCCTTCTTTGTTTTACCCCTCTTCTTTATACTTTTTTCTTGCCAAAACTATCCACTTCTTGCTCAACCAACGCCCCTTACCACTGGTCCCGAAACAGGTTCACTTGTCGTAGCTGGAGGTGGGCGCCTTGGTGACGATATACTGCTTAAATTTATTGAATTAGCTGGTGGCATGCACGCCCCATTGATTGTCATACCTACCGCTGCGGGAAATTTCTCTTATAACCAAGATGCGGGGGTAGCCTCGGATTTTCGCCGCTTGGGTGCCCAAAATGTCCAGGTTATACATACAGATGATCCTGACATTGCAAACAGTGCCACTTTTACCCAGCCATTGGAAAATGCCGGAGGCGTATGGTTTGGAGGAGGCCGACAATGGCGCTTAGTCGACGCTTACGAAGGTACCCGTTCGGAAGAACTTTTCCGGGCCGTCCTCAGTCGTGGCGGAGCTATTGGTGGCTCTTCTGCCGGTGCTACCATACAGGGCTCTTATCTGGCTCGGGGTGACACCAAAAACAATCAAATCATGATGGGTGATCACGAAGAGGGCTTTGGTTTTATAAAAAACATCGCTATCGACCAGCACGTACTGGCCCGTAATCGCCAGTTTGATTTATTTACCATTTTGGATAAACGTCCGGAATTACTCGGCATTGGCCTCGATGAAGGAACCGCTATCATTGTGCAGGGGAATAACTTTGAGGTCATGGGACCAAGCTACGTTTTGATCTACGACAAAGGTTTTTGGTCAGGCGAAGGCAGTAGTTTAAAACAATTGCCATCAGCAGAGCGTAGCTTTTACTTTCTCCGTAAAGGAGATCAATATGACATGAAAAACAGGAAGGTCTTACTTAAAGATTAGTGATAAACGAACTTAGCGACGTCGGATTAATAACTGTCAGATTCTCTGGGAGTGAGCTTTACCCAGCGTTAAAGAACCACCTCCCTTAGCTATGGCTAAGGTCGGGAACCTTCGCCTTGGTTAAAACTAAAATCACTGGCCTATTAAAACCCGACAGTTATTTATCCGATGTCGCTTACTATCCCACATTTATAAAATCATTTACGACTATGTTCCATGCCCAACTTTTTGCCGACAAGGTAGCCCTCGTCACTGGTGGACGATCAGGTATTGGCTTTGCCATTGCTAAACAAATGCTCCAACTCGGCGCCACTGTAGTTATCTGTTCACGTAAGGAAGACCTACTTAATAAAGCAACCCAAGAGCTTCAGCAATACGGCAACTGTTCCTCTCTGCCCTGCGACATTCGCAAAAGTGAGGAGCTCCAAGCACTCGCCGAATTCATCAAAACCAAACACGGCCGGCTCGATATATTGGTAAATAATGCTGGTGGCCAATTCCCTTCCTTGTCGGAATACATCAACGACAAAGGCTGGAAAGCCGTTATCGACAACAACCTCAACGGCACCTTCTTTGCGATTCGTGAAATGGCCAACGCCTTTTTCCTTCCGCAATCACAAGGCATCATCGTCAATATCATCGCCAGCATCAATCGTGGTTTCCCGGCCATGGCGCATACTGCTGCTGCACGCGCCGGTGTAGAAAACCTTACCAAGTCGCTCGCGCAAGAATGGGCGGCCTCGGGTATTCGTATCAACTGTGTTGCACCCGGCATCATCGAGTCATCTGGCCTGGAAACCTACCCGCAACCAGTACAAGAGATGTTTGCGGAAGCTCAGAAAGCTATCCCCCTACAACGTTTCGGTCAGGTCGAAGACATCGCCAATGCCGTTTGTTTTCTGGCAAGTCCACTGTCTGCGTATATATCTGGCGTCGCTCTCCACGTGGATGGTGCCCAACACCTCAATTTCGATAATATGGGATTGGCCAATTTGCTGAAGTCTTATTTGTAAAAAGCTTCGTAAATTGTGAATCACCCCTAGAGACCATTGTAAAGCACCCGACCCGCAGATGTATTGCTGTGGCGGTAAACATGAGCGACCTACAATGGATAAAAGTAAATTAACAGAAAACCTCCAGCCATTACTAGCATTTTTCTATCACTGGGAAGAAGAGCAAGCTGATACCGTATTCCTTCGCCAGCCCTACGGCAAGGAATGGAAAGAACTAACCTATGCCGAAGTAGGCCAACAAGCACGTTGCTTATGCACAGCCCTACAAGAACTTGGCTTGAAGCCCGGAGACCATGTAGGCATACTTTCCAAAAATTGCTACCATTGGATCATTACTGACCTGGCCTTGATGATGGGTAATTTTGTATCCGTCCCTTTCTATGCCAGCTTACCCGCCGGACAACTCAAGGAGGTTATTGAGCTCAGCGATATAAAAGCACTCTTCGTAGGTAAGCTCGACGAATGGGGCGAAAAAGCACAGGCGCTACCAGGTACATTAGAAGTCATAAGATTCCCTCATTACGCGGGCAATGCGCTGATCGAAACAGGCCACGAATGGGATGCATTGGTCAATAAATCTGAACCACTAGTTGGCAATCCTCTTCCGGCGCTGGATGACTTATGGACGATTCTTTTCACCTCTGGCACCACAGGCACGCCCAAAGGTGTGATGCACACTTATCGCAACCCTGCCCTCGTGTTACGTATCGAGGAGTTGACAAATTTCACAGGTGCGCTACAGCTGAAACGCAAAAAATGGTTTTCCTTCCTCCCCCTCAATCATGTGGCAGAACGGATAGCTGTAGAAGCCAACTGCCTGGCCAACGGGGGAAGTGTTTCCTTTGCAGAATCTATCGATACTTTCGCCAGTAACCTGCAAAGCGTACAACCTTCTTTCATTTTCGCCGTGCCGCGCATTTGGACCAAATTTTACCAAGCCGTCACTGCTAAAATCCCAGCACCGGTATTAAACGTACTCTTTCGCATCCCATTGCTGGGGAATATGCTGAAAAATTATTTGCGCAAAGCAATGGGGCTTAACCATATCGAGATAGCAGGTACCGGCGCAGCCATCACTCCTGCTTACCTCAAGCGTTGGTACCAAGAACTAGGTATTCATTTGGTAGAAGCCTACGGTATGACCGAGGTCTGTGGCTCTATCTGCAATGGCCCTCAAGCAGATGCCCCCTCAGACGCAGTGGGCGTAGCTGTTCCCTTTTGCGAAGTCAAAATTATGGAAGGCAGCGAAGAAATACTCATGCGGGCGCCTTACCAAATGACGGGCTACTACCGCTCTCCCGAAAAAACAGCTGAAGTCATACAAAACGGTTGGATTCATAGCGGCGACAGAGGAACTATTGACGACCAAGGCTATGTTCGCGTAATAGGCCGTGTAAAAGACGCTTTCAAAACCTCTAAAGGCCAGTTTATTATCCCCAATCCACTAGAAGAGTACCTGGCGAAAAATGAATACCTTGAACAAGTATGTGTCGTAGGCCTGGGGTGCTCCCAGCCCATCGCACTCGTAAATTTATCGCCCGGCGGCTGGAACAGCTCAAGAAAAACAGTCCAGGATTCCCTACAGGAAACTCTAGCTGATATTAATCAACAACTGGCCAACTACCACCGTATTTCCACCATCGTCGTTGATAAAGTCAATTGGTCAGAAGCTAATCGTTTGCTCACCCCTACTATGAAAGTCCGTCGAGCAGCATTGGACCAATCATATGGAGACGAGTATGAACAATGGCATTCAGCGAAGGAGGTAGTGGTTTGGAAATAAAGGTTTGAGGGTTTGTTGGTTTGATTTTTTGGTGGTAGAAAACCTAATATCTGTTCAATACTCTCATTGGAAACAGCAACATTTTACACATTTTTTTGGTTTCAATCTCTGTACCTTAGGGTTAGACAATGAACTTAGATAAGCAATTAAAGCATGATAGAGCAACAATACGACATCAAGGAAGTAGACCGAATTTTTGATCTGCAGCGGCGGACAGAAAACCTCCAGCGGATGAAGAACACCACCGCTGCGGAACGCTTGGAGCACATTGCTAAAATCGAAAAATATATCCTCAACGAGGAGAACCAAACTCGGTTGGCAAAAGCCATGTGGTATGATTTGCGCAAATCCCGCGAGGAGATGCTCGCTACTGAGATTATCCCTATCCTTACGATTCTTGTTCATATCAAGCGGCAACTGAAGGCCTGGATGCGGCCTCAACGGGCAGGTGCTCCGTTGGCCATGTTGGGTATCTCTTCTTATGTTCGCTACGAGCCTAAAGGGCAGGTGCTCCTTATTGCCCCTTGGAACTACCCTTTCCAACTGGCGATTAATCCCCTTCTGCATGCTATCGCGGCTGGCAATGTTTGTATCGTCAAGCCTTCTGAAATATCAGCGGCAACCTCCAGCTTTATCAAAAACATGGTACAAGACCTTTTTGACGAAAACGAGGTAGCCGTGATTGAGGGCGACGTGCCTGTGTCACAGGCCTTGCTCGACAAACCTTTCCACCATATCTTCTTTACCGGTAGCCCTGCTGTAGGCAAGATTGTGATGAAAGCAGCATCAAAACACCTTACCTCTGTCACCTTGGAGCTGGGCGGAAAATCACCTTGCATCATCGACGAGACCGCCAATGTAAACGTCGCCGCCGAACGAATTGCCTGGGGTAAGCTGCTCAATAATGGCCAAACGTGTATTGCACCTGATTATGTATTGGTTCATGAAAGCCAAAAAACTGGCTTCCTCAATGCATATCAAGCCTGGGTAGAAAAGTCCTACAATTCTGACCAGAAAGGCATTCAGGCTTCGCCTTACTATACTCGAATTATCAATGAGAAGAATTTCCATCGGGTAAAAAATCTCATCGACGATGCCGTAGCTAAAGGTGCCCAACTTATTGGTAGTGGAGAAACCGATGCTGATGATAAGTTTATCGCTCCTTGTTTACTTGATCAAGTGACTACTGAAATGACCGTCATGCAGGAGGAAATCTTTGGCCCGGTACTTCCTGTTATTACCTATCGCGACTTGTCTGAAGTCCCTGCTTTTATCCATCAGCTTCCCAAGCCCTTGGCGCTCTACATCATGAGCAAAAGTCGCAAAAATCAGGAGTACCTCTTAAGTAATACCACGGCTGGAGGCACGGCTATCAACGAATTGATGATTACAACCTTGAATCCAGAATTACCTTTTGGTGGTGTCAACAACAGTGGCATCGGCAAATCCAATGGAAAACACAGCTTCATAGAGTTTTCCAACGAACGAGGCGTTATGAAACGACGGTTCCTTGATTTTAAAATGCTATTTCCTCCTTACAAAACCACGATTTTCGAATGGATGACCAAAGCGGCACGTCTTTAAAAACCGTCCTCATTACGGGTGGAAGCAGTGGTATTGGCTATGCCCTCACCCGCTGGTTTGCGCGGGATGGTTACCGGATTTTATGGGTATCCAAGCCAGCGGACGAACTGGAAATGGCAAGTATTGAGCTCAAAAAAGAGTTTCCTTACGTTGCGTTACATTACCTGGCCCTTGACTTGGCCGTGCCAAATGCAGCACAGGCCGTTCTCGAATGGACGAAAGAACTAGACATACCTGTCAATATTCTGGTCAACAATGCTGGGTTCGGCACCTATGGGCATTTCGAAAAAATGCCTCTCGCCACGGAACTATCTATGATCCAACTCAACGCAGCTACCGTCTACGAACTGACCCACTTGTTTCTTCGCGAAATGGAAACTCACGGCCATGGTAAAATCGTAAATATCAGCTCTGCTGCTTCTTACGTCCCCATGCCCTACTCTAGCATCTACGCCGGCACCAAAGCTTTCGTAAGGCAAATGACCGAGTCACTGGCCTGGGAGTTACATGATCGAAACTCTCTGGTAAAAGTATACGCCGTCTGCCCCGGCCCGCTAGCTGACACCAAATTTCAACAACAAGCCGGAATGATGGGCGTACGTACCTTCAAAAGTATCATGGCCAGCACGACCGTAGAAGAAGTCGCCCGCGATGCCTATCGGGGTTTGCAAAAAAACAAAACCATTATTCGCACAGGCTTGGCTTTTCGCATCAATTATTGGGTCGCCAAGTTCAGCCCTGAGTTTCTGGCGCGCTGGATTGTATTGAGGGAGATGGCGAAGAAAGGTTAGTTCAACTTTGAATCACAATGAAATTTATTCTGAGTTTTAAAAACTTATTGCTTAGCTTTTTTTTGACATCGGTGATTTTCTTAATTAATTTTTCCGTACCCAGCCAATCTAATGGGTTTCCTATCGGCGGGTTTAATACGTCTTTGGAAAGTATTTATCAAAACGAAAATTCAACAGCCCTTTTCTTATCCAGATATGGCAATTCTGAGTTCAGGAGGCGACCTTTCATCTTAGAATTACAGAAATGTTTCCTTGAAAAACATAACGTACCTACCCAATTTTCCTTTAACATCCTTAATTACAGTTTTCTATTTCTAGTTTTTCTTTTGCTTCCTCTTCTAGCTAATAAACTGGGAGGTCATAGAGATGATGGTATTTATAGTCAAATGCTGTTTTTTCTTTTCTTTACCGATACTATTCGTGTTTTTCGGAAACATGTGCACCTATGATGATGTCCTCCAATATCTCTTAATTATCATCTTCTTGATCAACCTCTGGAGTCAATATTACTTTATTGCCTTCCTGTTTTTCCTACTTTCTTGTATTTGCAGGGAGACTAGCTTTATGTACTTTCTTTTAATCATTCCCTTCTTTGTCAATAGATATGGATTCACAAAACAAAGCATCCTTATTATAGGAGGATGGTCATCCGCAATTTTCCTGTATTATCTCTACTTAAGATGGTATCTCCCTGTGGAAATCATTAGCGAAGCTCAAGAATATTTATCAGATGTAAGGTTTCTTCATTGGCAAAACAATTTCCTTGGTTTTAACCGATTTAGAGAAAGCCTAACCATTCTATTCATCATGACAGGTGCATACACCTATATGTTATTGATTAAAAAAGGCACCTCTTCTAAAACATTGAAATACTGGTGTCTTTTCTCTATTTTCTTTATCATAATCAATGTTGCAGTAGTCTCTTTTTCGGCCCTAATAAGAGAGGCTAGATTACTCTTTTTGCCCTTGGTATTTATCATTCCCTTTGTTCAAAATGAGTTTAAAAAAACACTTATCCGCATCCCCCAAGAGATTAAGCATTTAGGGATATCAAAGCTCTTGACAACACTTCTTTTCAGTTTTACAATTTCTTTCATTTGGTTTACTCCCAATACAAATGGAACAGGGTATTTTTACAAAACTTATGCTTTTTTCTATATTACAATATTTATTCTAGTCCTATTTAATCATCGAAAACACCTTGAAAAAAAGCCCCTAAAACAATGGATAGAATATTCTTCAAAAATAACCCATACCCAAACGGCCACCGAATACAAGAATTCTGCTGGAGTGGACGATTGATAAAAGGGCGCGGACTCGTATTTGATTTTCATTTAGTAACGGAGAATTACTACGAAGAAGATGACTCCGATGAGGAAGAGGAAGAAGCCAACTCCGACTGGGAAGCAAAAATGGCGTGGGCTAATTTTCACCAATGTACCATGTCTTCTACCTTCTGGAATGGGAATGGAGCCGTAATAGGTACAAAAGACTCGCCACTTGACTTTAGTAACCTGTTAGACAGGACTTTAACTATTGATCCTTTACCTGACGCCAACGACTACCATCCACATGTATTTGCTTTAGACATTTATTTGCTTGGTCATGATAAATGCGCCAACCACCACATTTCATTTACTAAACAATACAATAATTCCACCTTTAATATAGAATGGCGTGGAAATATAGCCTTATTTTATTCAGGCGATAATGAATTCAAATACACCTTTGAAACTAAAATTAGAAATTGCAAATTTGCCGGTATTCACTTGGATAAAAGACTTAGCCTCGCAGAAAACAGTGCGATACTAAAAGCTTGCACCTTAGACAGTAATGCGTTTGAATTAAAGGATGGCAAATTTGAGCTAAAACGGTAAGAAACATCACAATATCAACACCAGTGCTGTAGATAATAGCGTCAAGAAAATGCCAATCCGAAATATTTGAAAACTTCGCCGAATCAGGAGCATTTTTTGGCCAAGGCGGCGACCAATAAAAAACAGGTCTTGGGCTAAAAACTGACGCACACTATTTTTCTTTTCCGTTGTACGAAGAAGATTATCGTAATACGCAGTAAGATCAGTATGATAAGCGGTACCAAAGAAAAAGGGACTAGCTTCCATACCCTCGGGCAATTCTTCATTGAAGGTATCAAAGTTAAAAGGAGCCAGTACCAGCGTCGAAATGTAGATGGTCGCAAAGCAGGTGACGGCCAAAAAGAAGAGCGGCACAAATAGTGTATACGCAAACACTACGTCTAAATTTGACATGGCCAAGGGGACCACAAAAGCGATCATCACTGCGTTTAAACTCAGCAATACATTGGCTTTATTGTCGGCAATGGCAGTCAATTCTATGTTGTTCCGTAGCGTGGTACGGATAACATTAACGGTCTCTTTTGAAAAAGAAAAAGACCTAGGTTGTTTCGGTGAGACCTCAGGAGCCTTCATCATAGTAGGTTGTTAGGCGCGCAAGATACAACAGTCGCTCTTAATCTCCTACCTTGCTTCAGCACGATGGAATGCAAAAAGGTTTCATCATTCTCCGTATCCATCCATTCTCCGTTTAAACGCTCCTAATTTTTAAGTAAATATGTATTTTGAGATTGCAAATTGGATAATTAATAAAGGAACAATTTTCTTTATCCAATTAAACCCAAACTCAAGCTCCTTGTCTCACTCCTGAAAATTTAGACAATGGACAGACGAAAAAATGCTCTAAGATGAAACGTAGATCCTTCCTGCAATTCGGGCAGCAAACCCAAACGGGGAATGTTGCCACAGCAAATACCACTCTTACAACCACCGACCTAGAACCATACACTGGCCAATGGAGTACCGTTGAAGCTGCTTTTCTGCTGCGTAGAACCACTTTTGGGCCTAAGCCTACACAAATTAAGCAAGCCGTTGCGGATGGGCTTAGTGCCACTATTGGACAACTGTTTGCTAACCAGCCATTGCCCGACCCGCCGGTCTATTATGACTACGAAGACGACCCAAATGCTGGGCTAGGTGAAACCTGGGTAAATACACCTATACCCACTCCGAGCCCCCAGGGTATTTTTGGAGGCCGCTATCGCTCCCTAATTGGTTCGCAGATGGGCCTTCTCATCAATGGTGGCGTTTCTATCCGTGAAAAAATGGTACTCTTTTGGCATAATCACTTTGCCCTTGATGATAACAATGCCCAGTTTGGTTATCAATATCTCGATGTTCTTCGTAGAAATGCCCTTGGCAACTTCCGAACAATGACAGAAGAAATCACCGTAGCTCCTGCGATGCTCAGGTATTTAAACGGCCACCAAAATAGCAGGCAAGCCCCTAACGAGAATTATGCCAGGGAGCTGCTAGAGCTTTTCACCATTGGTCGTGGCGATGTGGCAGCACCCGGTGACTACACCAACTATACAGAAGACGATGTTGTACAAATGGCCAGAGCCCTTACTGGCTGGCGTTTCACCACCCCAGACAATGGCCTTCCTCTTGGTGTTTTCGTTGCCAATCGTCATGATACAGGAGAGAAACAACTCTCCCACCGCTTCGACAATGCTATAATTTCTGATGGTGGTGATCAGGAATACAAAGTGGTTATCGACCATATTTTGCAAAAAACAGAAGTCGCTCGTTTCCTGAGCAGGCAGCTTCATATTTGGTTTGTTGGCACAGATATCGACGGTGTGGTTGAGGCCAACATTATCGAGCCTATGGCACAGATGATCATTGATAATAATTACGAGATACAACCAGCCGTTGAGGCATTACTTGGTAGTAACTACTTCTTTGAAGAAACTCATCGGGGCTGTATGACCAGCCACCCTCTCGATTTTATGTTCAAAATCGTGAACACCCTTGATATGGGTGCCGAGGCTGCACCACTTCAACATTACTTTTTATGGAATCAATTGAGGCGACTTGCAGAAAGCCTAGAGATGAAGTACATGGCTTTGCCATCCGTTGCTGGCTGGAAAGCCTTCTATCAGTCGCCACAATTCTATAATACTTGGATCAATTCAGTAAGCCTTCCCATTCGTCAGACCGTAGGGAACACATTGCTTAATGGAATAAATTCCGGCGGTGTTCAGTGGCGAGTAAACCTGTTGGATTTCATTGCAGAGATGGACAACAACCTCGATCCCAATAGTATGTTGGAGCAGATTGCTTTGTATCTGTTTGCCTATCCTATCTCCGATAATCAGCGAGATTTCCTCAAAGAAGTCTTAATTCCTGGCCTACCTGATTTCGAGTGGACGGTTGAATACGCTGATTTTCTACAAAACCCTGATGATCCTGATCTACGAGATGCCATTTTCACCAAGTTAGAATCGCTCTTTGGCACCTTGTTCAAGATGCCGGAATTTCACCTTATTTAATCCCCCAACTATAGGGACAGCACGAAAATACATAGACGTTATGAAAAGAAGATCTTTCCTCCAAAAAAGCTCCTTGCTTTCTGCTCCTTTGCTGTTGGGCGGTGTACCTGTTTCTGCCATTTCCGACAAGTCTTTCCTCAATCTCCTCAATGGCGATGATGACCGGGTACTTGTGCTCATTCAATTGAATGGCGGCAATGATGGCCTAAATACGGTGATTCCTCGTGATCAACAAGATGGCTTTGCTGCTGTGCGAAGTAATATCATGATCCCAGAGAACAGCTTACTCAATATTACCGATACCGTTGCCCTCAATCCCGCCCTAACGGGCTTGGAGGAGGTCTTCAATGACGGTAAGGCCAATATCATCCAAAGCGTTGGATACCCTAACCAGAATCGCTCCCACTTTCGTTCCTTAGACATCTGGCACACGGCATCAGATGCGGATGACTTCCTGGATACGGGTTGGCTAGGACGCTACCTTGACACCCAGTTTCCGGGGTTTCCCGAGGGCTACCCCAACGAAAACTGTCCCGACCCACTAGCCATGACGGTTGGTTCCGTCGTTACAGAAACCTGTCAAGGCATTAGTAGCAACTTTAGCCTTGCTGTTGTCGACCCTGAAAACCTCAGTGCTTTAGCAACCCCTACCAATAATGAGCTCGCCGAAGGCTGCTATGGCAACCGCCTAGCTTTCCTGATCAATACCATTGAGCAAACTAATGCTTACAATGAAGTTATCGAAGCAGCTAATATGAGTGGGGTCAACCTGTCTTCAAAATACGCTGATGACAATGGATTAGCCGTTAAATTACGTACCGTAGCCCGCCTCATTTCCGGTGGTTTAGGCACCAAAATATATGTCGTCAGTCTCGGTGGCTTTGATACCCACGCAGACCAAACGGTCGATGGTGATCCTACCAGTGGCGCGCACGCGGCTTTATTAAAAACACTTGGTGATGCGATCTGCGCTTTTCAGGACGACCTGAAATTGCAAGGGTTGGAAGAACGCGTAATCGGTATGACTTATTCCGAATTTGGTCGCCGGATTCGCTCTAATGCCAGTTTTGGTACAGACCACGGCACAGCTGCTCCCTTAGTTGTCTTTGGTTCTTGTGTCAATGCCGGTGTTATTGGTGATAATCCCGAAATTTCGCCTGATGTTGATAATCAAGAAGGCGTGCCCATGCAATACGATTTTCGTTCGGTATACGGTTCCGTGTTAATGGACTGGTTTTCTGTGCCAGAAGATGATGTTCGCAACTTGCTCTTCGAGGACTTTCAACATCTTCCCATCTTACGCGACTGTTCTGTCACCGACACCACCAACGCCCTAGGAGAATCACTGAAGCTAAATATTTACCCCAACCCTTTCCGTGACTATACTTCCTTGGAGTTGACTACGGGCAACGAGTGGGTTAAAATAAGTATCTACGATGTCATTGGCCACGAGCTACGAGTTGTCAGCAACCGTCTCTTTCCCGCAGGTAACCATCGTATTAGTATCGAGACACACCAGTTGCCTGTTGGTTCTTACTACTGTCGTGTTCAAACCAAACAAGGGCAAAAGACGGTGAGAATGGTGAAGGTGAGGTAAAGGGGCACGGGTTAATTGTTTGATGGTTTGATGGTTGATGGTTGATGGTTGATGGTTTGATGGTTGATGGTTGATGGTTTGATGGTTGATGGTTGATGGACTTTATCATTTTAGGATGAGCGCTTCCGTCACCAAAATACAACAGGCCCTGTTCGGCGTCGGTTGTACCGACGCCTACTATCACATGTTCGGTTTGATTGTTGGTTGGGTTCCGCCCCTATTGCATCAAATACTTCTGACTTCCAACCTCCAACTTTGAAAAGTATAAAATGGTGTTTCGTTAAACAGAACAGGCTCCGCAGGTAAAACCCTTGGAGCCTGTTTTGTTTATTTTGCGTTCCTTGTTACATTTCCTTTGTTTCTTCTTCTCCAATATGCTTGAGGTAGAATTTCCATACTTCATCAGCAACATCACGGCCTAACTGAAGGCCAGCAACGTTATCTGCCTGAATGTGGTAGCCGCCCATTACACGCGACCAACCAGCCATTTCAGCTGTTTCCGTAAACGTAGGAAATTCGATTACCACGGTATCACCAAGATTATCCGGTTCTGTCAGAGCACCTGCAACCAGAGTCACACTGCTACCAAACTCCTCGCTACCTGTCCAGCGCTTAAGGGCCTCAGCACAGCCACCACTGATGGTACTATGACCAGAAGTATAACTAGGGAAAGGAGGACACAAGAAAGTCTCAGGAGAATAAGGGCGCCACTGCTGGCCGTCCATCTCTACCAATCCTTTTCCTTCACCACCCCATGCTTTGATTTTCTGATCTTCATAGTACTTGTGTACCAATGCATACGGACGTGCGTAATCGTAGAACATCTTGGAATCCCAAGAAGCGATGAAGGCGTCCATCGCTACCACTTGGTTGTAGAAGAACATTTTCACGTCTTCGTCAAGGGTGTGGTTGTCACGAACAGACACTTCCTGGGCAAACTTCAGCCAGTGACCAGCCTGCTGTACAGATTGAGGCCCGTCGCGCATAAACTCAACAAGGGCTTTGTCCTTATCGGTGAGGTTAGCCTGAAGTTCCATTACTTCTTTTACTTCTGCCTCCAATTGTTCAGAACCAATCATCGGAGGAGGACCTGGGCGGAATTGGTCGCCAGACTTCAAGGCTATTGGCTGTACTTTGTCCCAGTAAGGAGTCAAACATTCCGGTGCAAAGCGACCTCCTTTGCCATCTGCAAAATACTTAGGCTGCCAACGGTTAGGGTCAACATTTTCATCAGCTGAATTTACAGGAGCATAACCTACGTAGTTGAAATAAGGCTGGCCATTAGAGCCTTCTTCTTCACCATACTGATTAGAACCGTCACCTTTACGAGCTTCGATAACCGCTTTTGCAGCAAGGTTACCTATGCCCACAGGTGTTGTTGGGTCGGTAGACATATCATCTGGATCAAGGCCTAATTCCCGCATGTAATCAGCGAAAATTTCTTTGTCCGTGAAATAATACTCACTTAATGTTCCATAAGCAGCATAGCTGATAGCGATTTCCTTGTTTTTCAAATTCTGCTCTGCATCAGGGCGGCGTTCTACTCCACTGAGATAAACAGGGGTTGCCTTTTCATCATAACACGACCATGCATCAAAAATAGAAACAAAAATCAAACCCAAGTAACGAGACGTGATTGTTGGTCTAGGCTTGAATCTATCGGTGTCATTGGCCGTTCCCAAAATCGCCATCTGACTCCATTTGTAAGCGACATTTTCTGCCCCTTTTGGCTCCTCCATTGTATCAGCAGCCCCATCTGTACCTTCTGCCTCGGAATTACTACAGGAAACCAATAGTCCCAAGAGCATCACAAGTAGAAAAAAATAATTTTTCATAATTCAAGGTGGTTAAAATAAATGGCCGCATTTTTATGCTATTGGCCATTCTAAATATTAGTCAATAATTATCGATAAAAGAATAATTCATGAACAGTACCGGCAGCAAATTGAGTCTGCCCCCTTTCCAGGCGAATAAAAGCATCACCATGTAAAAGGTTAGCCAAATCACCCGATCCATGCCCTTTTTTAGGATGGGCAAGAATGCGGCCGTTCTTATCGTAGCTGATTTTTACTTCTAAAAAATAGGTCAGATCAGGTTTGAATTCTACATCGCTTTGGAGAATTCCACAAGGACGATCAGGGATACGTTCCCCCAATGATGTGCGCATCCAATCCAGTAAATACACCTGGGAACACATAAAAGAGGAAACCGGATTGCCAGGTAAAGCAAAAATCGTTGCTTCCAATTCACTATGATGACCAAACCAAAAAGGTTTCCCTGGCCGCTGTGCTACCCGGTGGAATAATTTGGTAGCCCCCAAGCGATCAAGCGCTGTTGGCAAAAAATCAAACTTGCCTTTAGACACTCCACCGCTCAGTATAAGTACATCAAAATCTCGCAAGTATTTTTGTATTTTTTCAAAAACAACCTCCTCGTTATCAATTAAATGCGCTGTACTTACAGGAACATTTAAACTTTGCAAACCTGCTTGTAACCGATAAACGTTACTACGCCTAATCTGATGAGCTTCCGGTTGTTGATCAACCTCAACCAGCTCGTTGCCCGTTGAAATGATGATAGTTTTAGGCAATCGAGAAACTTTGATGTGTGCTTTTCCTATACTGGCCCCAACACCAATTTCACTGGCAGAAAGTAACGTGCCTTTGGTCACCAACAATTCACCTTTGGCTCTATCTTCTCCCTGGTAGTGAATATTTTGGCCTTTCCTGTAGGACGCATTAATACGCGCAACACCATCAACAATGTCAACATCTTCATAACGAATGATGGTATCACAACCACGTGGCAACACTGCTCCAGTCATTACCTCCAGACATTGAGTAGCATCGAAAAGCTCTGATTGCGGATCACCGGCAGCAACAATGCCCGCGACAGGAAAACGATCTGATTGGATAGCGGTATCATAATGAATGGCGATACCATCCATTGTAATTCGGTCATAAGGAGGCAGCTCCCTATCTCCGTGCCAATCTTCTTGTAAAACTCGGCCAATACCCTGTGCCAATGGAATCGTTTCAATACCAAAATGGCGAGTACTATCCTGAACAACTTGGTAGGCTTCGGCAAAACTAATCATGGGCATTTCTGCTGTTATTGCCCACAAAGTTAAAAACTAAGCTCGATAGGAAAAAGGACATTTGTCACCAGAAGTGATTTTGTGAAAAAGGAGTGTAAAAAGCAACATGCTTTTTACACTCCTTTTTAAGCCTTATGACAATCATGGATTAACCTAAGCTGTCCACTTTTACCTCTATTAATCGATCATTTGCGCATGAATCGCAGCAATTCCTACCATATCGACAATCTGCCGAACGCTGGCACCAATCTGAAGAATATGTACCGGCTTTTTAAGCCCCAACATAACAGGGCCTATAATATCCATACCAGCAGCATTACCCAACAAGTTATAAGCAATATTAGCAGCCGAAAGGCTTGGAAAAATAAGGGTATTCGCTCGTTCGTCACCCAATTTCGAGAAGGGGTAATACTTCTGCCGCAGCTTTGGGTCCAATGCCATGTGTGCCTGCATTTCCCCATCAACCTTCCAATCAGGATGGCGTTCGTGGATGATTGCAGTGGCTTCCCTCATTAGAGTAGCCGACTCTCCGTTGGGAACAGATCCAAAATTCGAGTAAGTTACCAATCCTATCTTAGGTGTAATATTAAAGGTTTCAACTTGCTCTGCAACCAATTCCGTAATACCAGCAATATCTTCCGCACTCAAGAAATGATTAACGGTTGTGTCCGCAAGGAAAAGTGGCCCAAAACGCGTTTGTAAGATGTGGGTACTAGCCACTTTTTTCACCCCTTCCCTAGGCCCAATAATCTGCAACGCAGGGCGCAGGGTGTTGGGATACTTTCTGCTCAGTCCGCTGATCATGGCATCGGCTTCTCCCGCTTCCACCATCATGGCACCATAGTAGTTTTTATCCAGCATCTGTTCTTTGGCCTCCAGCATGGTCACCCCTTTACGCTTGCGTTTCTCATACATCTTATCAATGTAAGTGTTGAGCGTAATCTTTTCTGCTTCAGAAATAGGGTTCCGAGGATCAACAATGCGGATCGTTTCCGGAATTTCGATACTGTGCTCAAGCGTAATGGCTCTTATTACTTCCCGGTTACCCAACAGGATAGGCTCTGCAATTTTATCTTCAATGACCACCTGAGCGGCCTTCAATACCGAAACGTTTTCCGCATCGGCGAAAACAACCCGTTTGCGATCCTGGCGAGCTTTGGTTTCAATGATTTTCGATAAGGTGTTATCGTTACCTAAGCGTTTAGCTAATTCCAGCTCATAATCCTCCCAATCAGAAATGGGATATTTTGCAACACCTGAATCCATTGCCGCTCGGGCTACTGCAGGTGCAACGGTAGTAATCAAACGAGGGTCAACAGGTTTAGGGATGATATAATCCCTACCAAAAGTCAAGTTTGTACTACTGTACGCCAGATTGACAATTTCCGGCACCGGCTTCTTTGCCAAATCGGCCAAGGCCCTGACGGCACCAAGCTTCATTTCTTCGTTAATTTCTGAAGCGCGAACATCCAGTGCTCCCCTAAAGATGAAGGGAAAACCAAGAACGTTATTCACCTGGTTAGGATAATCAGAACGACCTGTAGCCATGATACAATCTGGGCGGGCAGAAGTAGCATCTTCGTAACTAATTTCCGGTGTAGGATTGGCCATCGCAAAAATAATGGGATCAGCCGCCATATCCTTGATCATCTCCTTGTTCAAGACATTACCACGAGACAACCCGATAAAGACATCTGCACCATTAAGGATATCAGTCAAAGAGGTATCTGCAGGCATAGAGTCATTGACGAACTCTGGCTTTTTACCATCAAGATTATCCCGATCCGGATGGATGAGTCCCTTGCTGTCGTACATGAAAATATTCTCCTTCTTGGCACCTAAGGAAACATAAATACGGGTACAGGAGATTGCGGAAGCACCAGCACCATTTACGACAATGCGTGCCTCACTAATGTCTTTCTCTACAATTTCCAGTGCGTTTAGTAATGCAGCCCCACTGATGATAGCAGTACCATGCTGATCATCGTGCATTACTGGAATATTCAGCTCCTCTTTGAGGCGTTCTTCGATCTCAAAACAATCAGGTGCAGAAATATCTTCAAGGTTTACCCCGCCGAAGGTCGGCTCCAGCAGCTTTACCGTACGGATAAATTCGTCAACGTTTTTGGTATCCAGTTCCAAGTCAAAACAATCGATATCGGCATAAATCTTAAATAGAAGTCCTTTACCTTCCATGACGGGTTTACTTGCTTCAGGACCAATGTCCCCCAAGCCCAGAACGGCTGTGCCATTACTAATGACAGCTACGAGGTTGCCCTTAGCAGTGTATTTGTAAACATCATTGACATCCTTTTCAATCGCCAGACAAGGCTCGGCTACCCCAGGAGAATAGGCCAAAGACAAGTCCCGTTGATTGGCCGTTTCTTTGGTAGGAATGACTTCTATTTTTCCTGGTCTTCCTTTTGCGTGATAGTGTAATGCTTCTTGTTTGATATCCATTGATTAAGAATTTCGTCAGTTAGGTAATACGTCTACGAAACATACAATACAAAAGAAAGTTGTTTTCTGTAGGGGCGCAAATATAGGTCTAATTGCTACTTAAAAAACGGTAGGCATAATTTTTAGTTACCGATCCTGCTTAGCTGATGGGGTATCTTTTCAATGAACATTTCTCATTTCCTACATCCAGCGCTAATAAACAAGCTCCATGGTATACAAATCATAGCCAGGTGCCCAATAGTCCTTTTTTATATAGATTGTCTTAAAGCCAGCCTTACTAAAAAAGCCATCCACTAATTGTGATGTACGAACAATAACTTTTTCAATATCCTTATGTACTTGTAACTGTGTCAGGCAAAAATCCAGGATTTTTCTGCCCAAGCCCTGCCCCTGATAGTCGGGGTGAAAAACAAACCAAGAAACCTGCCCCATACAGCTATCTGGCTTATAACCATAGCCTGCACAGCCAACAATAATTCCATCTTGCTCCATTACGAAAAAGTCGGATGGGTTACTCGCTAAAAAAGTTTCAAAGTGAGCCACTTCTTCTTCCCCAAAGTATTTGGGCGTATTCCACTGAAAAAGTTGAAGAAGCGATGCTGTATCGGCAATCTGGAATGGGCGAATCATAAGAGCATGTTTAGGACTTGTTCCTGCTGCGAATTAAGGCTTTACGAACCTGACTTCGCTGCGAAATACTCATTTAGCCCGCTAAACTCGAATTTTGCAGCTTCGCCAGAACCCTAATTCCTTGATTCTCGCTACGAAACCGTCCAAAACAAGCTCTAAAGGCATTTTTTTTCAAAAGTAGAAAAAAACGGCGCTAGATGAAATCGTTTCGGGTTGAATACTTAAGGCGTAGCTTGGACTTCAGTCCGAGCGGGAAGATATTGCGATTGTGGCCGGACTGAAGTCCAGCCTACCCTTTTCCAACCAAACGATTTCATATAGCACCAAAAAAACAATCCTACCTACCTCTATCGTCTACCACTTTTTTTAATTGATACCAGTCTGCCATTTTAGGCATGACGCTGATATTATCTAACGCAACATCTCCATCTGTTCCATTAATTTCAGCGCGGAAGCGGATTCGTTGACTTGTGCTAGTGGCAGTGAACACAGCCGTAAATTGCACCCACCCACTGGGGTGCTCTGGCATTGGAAGCGTCGCTATTTCCTTACCATCAATATCGATTGCCAATACTTGGGTTCCTGGGCACTGGCAATTATTTACAGCGTCTTTGCCCGCACGGTAATCGCCAATAATGGTGTATTGTTTACCAATCGTTAATCCGTAGATTTCTTGTTCCACCGAAGGGTCTGTGTCCCCTCCTTGGTCATTTAACCAAATATAGCCACCAGGATTCCCCCCCTGTCGTTGGCTGACAGTAGCAGACTCAACCTCTTGGATTTCCCAAGCCGTAAAAGCGGGGTTGCCGTTAAAGGCTCCATTGGTTACCAAACTGGCATTTTGTCCATTCACTATAAAAGAACAGCTTAATATAAAAAAGCCGATGAAGAGCGTATTTTTCATGAGTAGTTAGATTTACACGAAAACTGACCATAAACAGATGCAAGATCCAGTCTACCTTATTAAATGTCGAAACAACCTCTAGAGGTAAGTGATAAATGGCATTTTTTTTCAAAAAGAACCTTACTGTAAAACAAAACATCAACCATCCCGAATTTTGGCCTCAGCCATTTATCCGACTATTTATAGAAAGCCCCATGATTTCACTAATAGAAATCATGGGGCTTCGTCTTTAATGATAGGTTTTGCCGTTGGTCAGCACGGATTTTGATGACAATCAAAATTCGGGATGACTCATCTTCCTACTTTTTTTCACAAAGTAAAAACCATTACTTTTTTACCACTTTAGTGGAATAAACTACGCCATCAGCATAGATTTTCAGTAGGTATAATCCGGCAGGTTGTGCTGTAAGGTCAATGGTACTTTCTACGGTGGTACGGTTTAAGACCAATTGCCCGGTAGTATTATAAACTTCTACCCGTTCCATAGCTAGTTGAGGTAGCTGTACCTCGCCGTTTGTTGGATTAGGATACACTTTTAAGTCTGTATTTGCCAAGTCTGTGACACCTACTGACTCCAACAGGGTCACTTCCAGGCAGAAAGTGCCAATGGCGGCGTAATCTGCTGCGGCTACATAACCATCTACCATGAGGAGATATTCAACACCAGGCTCCGTAACGATTTCCATGTAGGAGTTGTAAATAGCGTTATCAAAATCTTCATCGTCATTACACGCTACCGCTACAGGCGTAGTACAATCACCGCTGTACAGCGCAAACTGCGTATCGGTATTGGCCATGGGGTTGATGGTATCACACTGAATAGAGCGGATGCCGTACTTCTCCCCATCGCCCGTAAAGGCATACCAGATGGTATTGTTCAATACAGGGGCATCGCCAAACCAGCACTCGTAACCAGTGCCGGGATCGTTTTCGGCGTTGTAGCCGGTATTGTCCTGGATGGTAGATACTACTGCTTCATTTAGGGGTCCGGTAAACAGAACATTAATATCAATTGCATCCGGACAAATATCGCCGGGGAGTTGGGCGTCTTCCACCGTAATCACATCGCTCTGATTATCTGAACAACCATTGCCATCTGTAAAGGTATAAGTAACGATGACTTCGCCTGTTCCCGCAGCAGCAGGATCAAAAGAGAAGCTCATGCCGTTGCCATCATCAGTGACACCAGGGCCGCTATAGATACCACCTGTTGGGCTACCGCCTGATAGGCTCGTTTGCAGGCCAGCGTCTACCCCGATAGTACTTAAGCTACTGGTGAAGGTGACTGTTGGCGATGCGTTGACGGTAATAATAGAAAAAGCTGCACTAGTACCAATGGTATAAAATATAGAGATTTCTCCGGTGCCAGAGGCAGCAGGATCAAAACTGAAAGAAGTACCATTACCATCATCCGTGACGCCAACACCACTGTAGACACCACCTGTTGGTGTTCCACCTCCCAAGCCTGTTTGTGTCCCTGCGTTGTTGCATATTGAACTCAATGAGAGTGTCAAAGCAACTGCTGGAGTGACGGTGATAATTGCACCTTGTGATGAGGTACAGCCATTACCGTCGGTATAAGTGTAGGTGATGACATTCTCCCCTATGCCAGCAGCAGCCGGGTCAAAAGTAAAAGTGTTGCCATTGCCGTCATCCGTGACGCCGTTACCACTATAGACACCACCACCAGGGGCGCCACCGCTCACGCCGGTTTGTACGCCAGCATCTGCACTGACGGTGCTAATGCTGTTGGTGAAGGTGACGGTGGGTAGTGCAGCCACTGTAAGCGTGCTACTAGCCGTGGAGCTACCTATCGCATAGTTTACGCTCGTTGATCCTACACCTGCAATACTAGGGTCAAAGGAAAAAGAGGTACCATTGCCACTATCCGTGACACCGCTGCCGCTGTAAACACCACCGACAGGGGTAGCACCACCAGTAATGGTTTGTACACCAGCATCTTCACAAACGGTTCCTAGGCCAGGAAAAGTGATAGAAGGTGCTACTACGGTTACGGATACGGAGGTACTAAGGTTACTACAAGCGCCATTACCCGTTCCTGTATTGTAAGTAACACTACTTACTCCTACACCCGCCACAGCCGGATCGAAGGAAAAGGTCATACCATTGCCGTCGTCCGTTACACCGGGGCCACTGTAGGTACCACCGACAGGGGTCGCTCCGCCCAAACCTGTTTGGATGCCATCCAATTCGTTATAAGAAGTAGTGGTTAGACTGAAAGAAGGAATTCCAAAAACTCCATTTGGAGTGAAACTAAAGCACACTTGCTCCGTTACACAATCCCCAACTGCATAAACAACATATTCTGCATCAGGCATCGTAAAAGCCAAGGTGATTGATTCCGTAAAACTGAGGCCATCTTGCCCTGTGAAATTCCCACATACTTCACCCACCTGTACCAGCTCAACATACCAAGAATCCGCTCCATTCAATTCACCGTCTACACCAAAGGTTAAAAAGCCAGTCGGGGTATCTGGGCAAGTGATGGCTATCACTCCATTAATCACCGGCATACAAGCACTACTCAAATCAATCCCTCCCGTAAAAGGAACCGTAGACAAAGCTAGGTTGGCTGGTGGGTTTTCAATGTTCCAGTTGGCCAAATTCATAATGGCCATGGCATCTGCGGGGTTACCGCGTAGGCTGGGGTTGTACTCCGCATCACTAACATCACCGAGGAGCGTAACTACAGCATTGGGATAGTCATCACGGGGATCATCACCTAATAATACCGTGCCATCAAAGGGGTCACCCAGTGAAATGGCAGCGTATATTTCGGTAACATTGTCAAGAGGATCGGAAGGATTGGAGGTTGCAAAAGCATGGTACTTGTCAGAACCAGAGATACTGAATCCACCATTACCTTCTAAGACAGCCGTACCACCACCGCCGGTCACGGTCAGTACATTTGTGCTGGTTTCACTAATGAATACCACTTCTCCGGCGCTGAGGCCATCCATTGGTGCAGTATAGGTGACGTAGGGTTCACCGTCGTCTATTACCTCACATTCATTATCGAAGTGAAAAGCACCACAAGCTGTGCGGTACTCCTCATCCGTGAAGTAGATCACCTCACTGCCGGCTATGTCCTCACCGGCCACAAAGGAGAAGCCATCTAGGCTACCCGTTCGGGTAATTCCCACAAAAGCTACCTTGGGGGCCTGAGCTTGAAGAATCAGCGTCCCGATAAAGAAGAAAACCACCAACAGCGCATGGCTCCGGTGGATAAAGGAGTTTAAAAAAGTAAAAATCTTCATAATTATTTTTTTAATATAAGATTAGGTGAACATTGCTACAAAATACCATTTTGAATTGATGTTTTAAAGACCTTGGTATTATCCCTGAGGCATCATCCGCGCCCAAAAGGTCAACGTACCCTTATCACCAGGATTTGCAACAACCTTTAGTGGTCCCTTGAGGCGGCTGAACTGGTTATTTATCACAAAGATTAATCCAAGCCAAATAACATTCTAAAACCCTTAATAATATGGGCCAATGCTGTTTGTGGGCCTGCTGTTACTTCAACAGAAATATCGAATTCACCCTGTGTCACCCACACATTTCCTGTTGCTTCACTGGTGTATGGTACTACGGCATCAAGAAACTCTACTTTCACTTCGTAAGGAAGCTCTTTCATTTCAATAGAGGGGTTCAACCAATTCTGGTCGCCAAATGGCGCAATGATCGGTAATCTTGATTCAAACACTTCGTTGGTAACCTGTATTTCCGTTTTGTAAATTACCACAGGGTTAACGGTAGTATCTTTAATAGTAATCGTTATTGCCAAGCTACTATCAAAAGGAGTTCCATCCTCCGTTTCCAAGAAAAAGCCAAAACCTGGATCAGCTGCTTTAGGCTGAACGATCTTTATCTTCTTTTTATCTCCACCATCTAGTTTTGAAGTGCTCATCTCTTTAAGAGTTTTATTGAATAATCTGACTGTTTATGTACTTAGGCCTCTAAAAGGTAAGTACCGTAAATGTTTTTATTTGCTTCTTATAATTAAGAATACGTTTTGGCCCTTGATTTCCATGATGAAACAGTCCCAACTTGGAGAAGGGAAAACAATTCAGTCGAACTTGCGACGACCAGCTACGCCAAGAGCTAATTCAGGCTTTTTGTAAAAGCCCTGAAAACGAGTTTATTCCAACAAAACAAAACCCGCCCACAGAAAAGGGTCCTGATAACGTGCTTGCATATAAGCCTGAGCTGCCCGAAATGCTTCGGGAATTGTTTTTCCCTCCTCAAGCCAAGCCAAGTAAAAAGTCGTCATAAAAGCTTGCGCTTGAAAATCAGGAATTTGCCAAAGCGTCATAATCAGGTACCTGGCACCAGCGATTTTAAATGCTCGTTGGAGGCCATAAACACCTTCTGTTCCTTTGATATCCCCCAGGCCTGTTTCACAAGCCGAGAGAATTACCAATTCCGTTTCTTTAAGGTTCATTTTACTGACCTCATAGGCCGTCAATATTCCATCTTCTCCGCCTTGATTCCTTGGGCGGCCAGTTTCCCAGGCATAGTTCCCATCGGCGAGCACCAACCCAGAACGTATCATAGAACGTTCCGAGGCGCGGAACGCCAACTCATCCTCCCCGGCAATTTCTTCGGGATCAGGAAAAAAGAAACCGTGGGTCGCTAAATGAAGTATCCCTGGCGATGGGCTGGCTTCACCAAAAGTCTTTAGTGAAGCCTCTGTCGCTTCCTCTTTCATTAGCACCTGGGTGCTGTACCCTGCTTCAACAAGTAGGTCTTTAGCTGTGGTTATTTCCACCTCCGTCCAGGGAAGTCCCTTCCAGTATCCGTCAGCATTTCCGGACTCCTTATTTGTTTTCCAATCGTCTCCACGCCTACTTGTTTCTGTTGTTTCCGCTGTAGTTAGCCCCTCTGCTTTTATATTTCCATAACTAATCCCCCCATAAAGGGCCGCGGCTGACAGGGTATCTTTGCCATTTTTAGAACTCCCAGGCACCACCAACTGGCGCGTACTACCCAAGACATACAATTCATATTTCCGGGATAAGGTTTTGCCATCAGGTGTGGGGATAGCCCCCAAATTAATTCTATGCAACAAGCCTGAGGGAGAATAATAAATACGCTCTATTCCTTCAAGTTTGTTTAACTCTTTCGATATAGGTTCCCAAATTAATTGATGAAGGACATTTTCAGGAGCCTCCTTACTATACAGTGAATTAATCATTACGGGGGTGGATTCCACCTTGTTGTAAAGCAAACTATCTAAAGAGGATTCTGAAAACAGCGGAATAAACACCGGTTTTTGCGTACCCTTTGCCAACAGTAAAGCCGCATATTTCATAGATTTACGAGTAGTACCTGATCCGCTCGGATACTGGATAAATTCTATAGCAACTTCCGCTGATTGGAGTTGACTTTGCACCTCTTTCCAGGTGACTTGCTGTACTGCATTCCCAAAGTCTGCCGTACGCCTGATTAATGCTTTTTCAAGCAAACCGGCCTCCATTTCCAGGCGCTCTACGTTCTCCTGGACTTCTAATGGTGAGGCATACTGCGCTGCCAATTCCCGGTTAATATCCCGCAACGCCTTATACATTGAATTCGTGGTCGTATCCAATGTTGCCAATTGGTTTAACTGGAGAGCTGCTTGCAATAAGAAGCCCTTGTAAACCATAATTTTGTCATAGGCCAAGTCTGCCAGCGGCGGGTGCTTTTCTGCGAAAGCAAAGTAATAGTATAAGTTCTTTTTATAATCTTCGGTGTAATTGGCCAATTCCTCTTCTGAGAAATGCCGCGTAGCACTGGTAAGCCCTTTTTCTTCCAGTTCACCTAATGCTCTAAGCGCAGCAGCAGCAGCTTGATAATTCTGCAAATACTGCTCACTTTCTGCCATTGCTCTTAAACCTCGTAAATAGCGGGGATGATTTTTGCTCAAGTGAGCGGCCAATATCTCTAGCGCCTGCTGTTGAATATCCTTACTTAACTGAATTTTGTTTTGAGAAAAATAAACATCCCCTAAATTTTGCAAATAATAGCCATAATCAACACCATTTGCTTGGCCGTTATCTATCAAAATTGCTAAAGCTTGATTCAGGTTTTTCTCCGCTTTGCTTAATCGTCCTGTATATTCATATATTACCGCCAGGCTGTTGAGTATTATCGCATAATCCTGATGATCAGTACCGATATATTCGCTTTCCAAACTAGCTGCTTCGTTGTAATACTGTTCAGCAAGTTCAAGCTCATTGAATTGAAAATACAAGGCTCCTAGATTAAGGAGTAGATCGACGTAAGTATACAAATCCAACTCTTCTTGTGCTTCATAGATGGCTTTGGCTTCTAAGTATAGGTTTTTGGCTCTGGCGTTATTACTGGTCAGGTAATATAAGTTCCCCAAGCTGATCAAACTCATTCCATAATCAGGATGCGTGTTCCCTAACAGGCGTTCTCTTATTCCTTTGGCCTCCAGTCCGTAAGCTTCGGCTTGCTCATAATTCCCTAAATTCAAATAAAGTCCCGACAAATTGACCAATGTGTTGGCAAAAGTTACACTTTCGCGGCCTGCACTTTGCTCACGAATATTTAGCACTTCCTGGTAAATAGGCTCTGCCTCTCCATACTCCCCCATCACATCATATACGATGGCCAAATTATTGAGGCTTTTCCCATAATCCGGATGCATCGTCCCCAATAATTCAGCACGCAACTCTTTTGAGTTGATGTACCAGGGGATAGCCTCTCTGTTTTGCCCCATGAAGTATCGAATTCGACCTTCATTAAAACAATAACTCGCATAAGCTACGGAGTGCTCTCCACAGCAGTCTACTGCAATCTCGCCAGCAGCTGCGGAAGCTGTAAGCGCCAAATCAAAGGCAGCCTCAGCGGTATAAGCTCGGGAAACCTGAATAAGGCTATCAAATTCGACAGGATTAGGAGGCATACCCTTTTGGGCATGCACCAATAGCGGAAAGAGCACCTGTAGGCACAGGAGCAAAACTGGGGACGAAAAAGGGTTCATACGGGTCAATACTGGCACTTTTGGGCGCCTGAATGTAAGAAACCAAAAAAATAGGAAACACGAAAACAATATAGAAAAGAAGCTGATAAGTGTCTCTGCGTAATTCTTAGGCTTCAAACTCTCTGATTAACAAAAAGAACAAGGCGCTTTCCATTTTTTCTATAATGAAAAGCGCCCCCAAAAGCCTAATAAGACCTCTATTTATCTGATCATTATCCCTGGCCAAAAAGTGCTTTGAAGCCATTCATGAAATGAGGCATCGCTTTTTGAAACGAGGACCCTGTACTGCTAGCTTCCGCTAACACTGGCTCTTCTAAACTGCGAGCAACCGCCGGAGCAGGATCATTTTGGTAATGGTTAACAACCTCATCAGATGTCATTGGTGGATCGTTTGTAGGAGACATATAACCACTAACCCATCTACTTTGAGAGGTGCCATTTTCACTAATCAATGTGAGGCTAAATCCATACCCCAGTTGTGCTCCCTCCATTTCACAAACCCTATTCCAGTCTTCGATGGCGTCATTAAAATTGATGGGAATTGTGATTTCTGATTTCCTTACGATATCTATTGTTTCGGCATGTCCATAAACTCGCTTATCGTCTACATTACGAACGGTTAAATCAATGCTGATTTTTGCATTAAAATTCCCTCCATCCGTGGTCACCAATTTCACAATATACTGTGGGTCAACAGCTTTTCCTGATTCAACCTTCACCTTTTCGGGAGGGATAGCCGTATTTGCTGCGTCTGCATTAGTTTGTACTGGATCGTTAGCCATTTTTTTCGGTATTAGATAATTTGAAAAATAATTCAATTGTTAATGTCGACTACCTCCTCTAAGGTAAGTCTTGTCGCTTATTTTATTGATTCTCTGACAAATTTTGTGTTCAGAGTCAAGCTAAAGCAGAAATCACGCTCCTGATCAGTCGCTTACGATTTTTGCTTTAGCTTGACCACAAAAATTGTCAGAGAAGGGTTTTATTCAATAAGAATAAAACCGGCCCAATCAAAAGCCTCTTTATAGCGAGCACGCATATAGGTTTGCGCTGCCCGAAACGCTTCGGGAATACTTTTGCCTTCTTCCAACCAAGCCAAGTAAAAGGTAGTCATAAAGGCTTGCGCCTGAAAATCCGGTACTTGCCAAAGCGTCATTATCAGATAGCGAGCTCCTGCAATTTTAAACGCCCGTTGCAAACCATACACCCCTTCTGTGCCCTTAATATCTCCAAGGCCCGTTTCGCATGCAGAAAGGATGACTAATTCCGTTTCTCGCAAGTCCATTTTACTGACCTCGTAGGCGGTAAGAATACCATCTTCCGTTACGGATGCTCGGGGCTGTCCGAAGGCCCAGGCGTAATTACCGTCTGCCAGCACCAGCCCCGAACGGATCATTGATCGGTCTGAGGCCCGAAAAGCCAGCTGGTCTTCTCCTGCTATTTCTTCGGGATCAGGAAAGAAAAAGCCGTGAGTTGCCAGGTGTAGCAGCTCTGGAGATTTACCACTACTGCCCAGTGCTTTGAGCGCACCTTCCGTAGCTTCATTTTTTGTTTTTAGCACCGAAGTATATGCTGCATCTACCAAAAGGTCGTTGGCGGTCATTATCTCTACTTCTGTCCAGGGTAATGATTGCCAATATCCATTTTCTGAATCGTATCCCCGGTGGGCCGGATATTGGTCTGTTTGGTAAGTCGGAGGGGCTGCATTTTGTGCATCAGTAGAAGTAATATTTGTCAATTCTTCTGTTGTTCCATAATCAATGCCGCCAAACAAAAAAGCGGTCTTTTTAGCACCCGCTTCTTGTGAAACTTCAGAATTGAAGTTCACCAACTGCCGCGTGCTTCCCAAGGCTAACAACTGGTACTTTTGTGCCAATACTTTGCCCTCTGGAGTTGGGAGCGCCTCTAGGTTCAAACGGTGAATCAAACCTGCTGCCGAATAGTAAATTTTATTGATATTCGGATGTTTTTCAAGGTATTCCGCCACTGGTGCCCATAACATTTGATAAATCGCTGGCCCATTTAAGGAATACAACGTATTGATAAAAGTAGCTGTCGGTTGATTAGTATTATTCAAGAAACTATCCAACACTTCCGAGTTCCCCAAGGGAATAAATATTGGAAGGTTGGACTGTGGCAACAGCAACAATGCACCGTAGCGTTCCTCCATTTCAAGCCCAGGGGACTCACGCGTGTACTCAGCAAATTCGAGGGCCGCACTTCCAGGCTTTAAGTGATCTCTTACCGATTGCCAATTGACGCGGAGAAGTGCATCGTCGATGTCTGCACTTTCACGGACGATTTGTTTTTCAATAGCATAAGCATCTGCTTCCAGTTCTTGGATTTCTAATGCTGTAGCTGCCGAAGAAGTGTATTTGGCTGCAAGTCGCCGGTGGAGCCGACTCAATTCACGGTAATTCTCGCTGACCTTTGAATCCGCGAGGGCTATCTGCCGTAGTTGAACCGCTTTATTTTGTAAAAACCCTTTATAAAACAGAATATTATCGTAACAAACATCCGCTATTGCGGGGTGCGTTTCCGCTAAAGCAAAATATCGCGTGTGATTCCTTTTAAAATCTATCGTAAAATTGGCAAGCTCTTCTTCAGACAAATGCCGTACAGCACTCGCTAGTGGTTTTTCTTCCAGACCAGACAATGTGCGCAGCATCCGGGCAGCTACCGAATCTTTTCCCAACGCCTGATTCATACTTGCCAAATCCCGTAAGCCTCTAAGGTAGCGAGGGTGATGAGGTTGGAATTGTTTTTCAATAATCCTTAAAGCTTCTTCTTGCAGCGGTATGGCTTTAGTTACTTCCTCCTGAATAAGATAGATACTACTCAAATCCTGTAATGAATAAGCATAGTCATTGTCATTCTCCTGCCCCAGCTTTTTTAAGATAGCGAGACTTTCAATCAATGCTTGCTCTGCCTCTTCATAACGGTCTGTGCCTTTAAAAACAGCTGCCAGGTGATTTAAACTCAAGGCATAATCTTCTGTATTTTCTCCTAATACCTGAAGTCTGAAATCAGCAGCTTCAGCGTAATACGTTTCGGCTTGTTCCCAGTCAGAAAGCTGTTGATACGAGGCCCCTAGATTATCGAGAATAAATACGTAGGTATAAAAAGTGAGCTCCTCCTGCTGCTCATGAATGCTTTTGGCTTGAAGATAAAGTTGTAACGCTCGGGAAAAGTTATTCGTTTGGTAATAAACATTGGCCAAAGCAACAAGGCTGTTAGCATAGGCTACATGGTTTTCCCCCAATAGTTGTTCTCTAAGTGACAGTGCTTGCAAGCCATACATTTCTGCTTTCTCATAATCCCCTAAATCATTGTATAAGCCCGTTAGATTATGTAGCACATTGGCATAACTGGTGCTTTCCCTACCAGCTACTTGCTCTCTCAGGTTAAGAACTTCCAAGTACAAAGGTTCAGCATCCGAAAACCGGCCAATTTCTTCATAAAGAACTGCCAGGTTATTCAAGCTTTTGCCATAATCAATATGCATGGTTCCCAAAAGTTCGGCTCTCAACTCTTTGGCATTAATGTACCAAGGGATGGCCTCTTCATTACGCCCCATAAAGTAATAAATCCGGCCTTCATTAAAGCAGAAACTAGCGTAAGCTACAGATTGCTCACCACAGCAGTCCACAGCTATCTTTCCAGCCGCAGCAGAAGTAGTAAAAGCCAGCTCAAATTCGGTAGCTGCCGTATAATCTCGGGAAACCTGGATAAGGCTGTCAAATGTAGCAGGAATAACTGCTGACTCCTGTTGAGAAAACAGTATACAAGAAAAGAACACCTGCAAGCACAGGTGCAAAATGGGGGACGAAACGGGTTTCATACGGGTAAATGCGGGTGCTATTGTGCACCTATCCACAAGAAAACAAAAAAACGGGGAAGGGCCAAATAGGAACCTATTGGTACAAACTCAAAGCCTTTTTGGCTTGTAACTTATATGGGTGATTTATCTTCTTTGTAATTTTTTCAAAAATAGCCAACGCCTTAGCTTCTTCACCTGCCAATAAGCTTGCCAAACCTCGGTACCATTCCACCTGTGGCAGCCACTCAAAAGGAGGCGTCTCCAGCTGGTCCAGTAAGGTCAAGGCTTCTGGGCCCTGCCCCATTTCCAACAAGGTGTAAGCTTGCAAATAACGCAACGTATCATTGGGCGGAAGCTGCCGGTCTAAACGTTGCAGCCGGACATAAGCAGTCGTAAACGTGCGCTCCCGCAAAAGTTCATCAACAGCAAGGTATGCTTCGGTAGGCTTGAGCCCTGTAAGGGGGTAGCCCGTGTACCAAAGTTGATCCAACAACTCCTTGCCTTCCTTTTGCTCGCTTTGTCCACGTAAATAAGTGTCAGGAGCACCGTAAGGCGGTGGTGGTGGTAGCTCGGCACTGGCAATAGGAATCTCCCTTACAGGAGGGGCGGGCGCTTCTTCCCGAGGTGCTTCTGGCAATACTTCCTCTTCAACATCTATAACAGGTTCTTCTTCAATTGGACCAGGAACCGGTGGCGAGGTGCTTTCTTGCTCAAAAACATCTTCTGTCGTCAAAGGAGGCGTTACGGTTTCCCCCTTTGCAAACCATAGCCAAACAGCTAAAAAAAGGGTCAATAACAAAAGAACGAGACCAATAATATTATTTCTCTGTTGCCGCTTCGCGCGGGCAGCGGCAGCAGCCTTCACCTTGCCTTTTATTCGAAGCGCAGTAAAGCCTTCACTCAAACGATCAACGGCCGCGCGTTCTTCCTCGCTGGCGTCGTCGTTTAAGTATTTATTGATGTCTTCCATTTCGTCGCAATTTCGATCAGTTTCTTCATGCAGGTGCTTCGCTTCATTTTCAAAGAGTTGATCGTCGAATAGGGGGTTAATTTCCCCTTTATCACTTCTTCGTCACTGTAACCATCAATATGGTGTAAGCGAACAACCTTTTCACAAGCCTTCCCTAACTGGCTTAAAAATTGGGTAACTAAAGCTGCTGAATCACTTTGGCGTTCCAGCGCTTCATATTCACTTAAATGCTTTACATGGTGGCTCTCCAGCAATTCAGTACTAGGCTTTTTTCGGCGGATTTTCGCCATTGCCAGCCTTTTTGCTACCTCTACCAAATAGGTCGTAGGAGCATGACCCTTAAATTCATAAGCCCCATCCTCAATTTTTTGTAAAAAAATGAGCGTGCTCTGATTTAAGACATCCTCCATTTCGTCCTTACCAAGGCCCATGTTACTACCTACTTTGCGTAACATTGGTAACGCTTTAGTCTGCAAACATAGAATTGCTTTATTGTCCATAGCCACCAGTCCTTCATACAATTGCTGATGGCTTTTGAACTTTTCACAACCCCGATTCGTAGAAACCCACCTCTTAAAAGGCATAAGTGAATGCTTGTTTATGGCATGAAAACGATCAAAGGTAAGTAGATGTCGTCTTTTTTTTCAAAAAAGTGGTTTATAAGCCACCGCTTTGATCTCAATCAATAGATTTGGGTGGGGTAATTGATGTACGGCAACGGTTGTCCGCGTGGGTCCAGTAGCGTGATCAAAAAAGGTACCATACACTTCATTGTACCCTTTAAAATCCTCCATATTTACCAAAAAAGTGGTCATATCGATAAGGTGCTCCANGCCAGCATCCATACTACTGAGTAGTGCCCCGATGTTTTCGATTACGGCCTGGGTTTGCTCCCGAATATCTTTTTCCACCCGACCATCAGGATGGATAATGACCCCCGCATGGGTGTTGTCTTGGCGACGGCTACTGGTGCCGGATACGTAAATAAAGTCTCCTGCCCGTTTTACATGAGGATAATTTCCTAGGGGTTGTGCTTTGTTTTTTAGTACTTTGCTTGACATGTTTTTATTTGTTTTCCTTCACCTCCCTCAAAACCTCCTCCAAATCCAAATCCTCCACCTCCTTATCCGCAACCAGCTTTAGCAAAAACTCATCTTGCTGCCGGCCTTTCACCATCGCTTCTGCATAAGACAATTCCGGCTTGAAGGTTACCAGCGAATACTTTGAATAGTAATCAGGGAATTGATCTTCCAGCGCCATTTCCAAGCTACGCTTTTTGATAAAGTCGGTATCGTCTACCTTATCCTGCATCTCGTAAAAATTGTCAATAGCCAAGTCTGCAATAGCATCGGTATTGGCAGGTCGCTCTTCTGAGAAAGCCTCAAGAGTAGCCGCCCAATCTTCTCCGTGCTGCTCCAAGGTCTCGATGAAAATTCTAACATCTTCAAAAGCGGCATTCATGCCCTGCCCGTAGAAAGGAACAATAGCGTGAGCGGCATCTCCCATAACGAGCGTCTTGCCATAGGCCTGCCAGGGGTAACACTTGATTGTACCCAGGGTACCTACCGGGTTATCAAAATAATCTTCTTGTAAACCAATCAAGTGAGGTAATAAACTGGGATAATGCTCCTCAAAAAAGCTTTTCACCTTGGCGAAAGTATCTAAAGTATTAAACCCTGCTTCGCCATCATAAGGATGAAACATGGTCACCGTAAAGCTACCGTCCATATTCGGTAACGCAATCGTCATGTAGGCTCCTCTGGGCCAAATATGCAGGGCGTTACTATCAATTCGGTAACCACCATCCGGCGCAGGAGGAATGGTTAACTCCTTGTAGCCACTACGCAGGAAATGTTGAGAAAAATTAAACAACAAACGGGAAGAACGGCTCATCATCGCCCTTCTCACTACCGATCCTGCGCCATCTGTTCCTATCAATACCGTCCCGGCAACTTTCACCAAAGTGCCATCGGCACGCTGAAAGGTAGCCGTAGCATTTTCAATATCAGCACTGGTGCAGGAATGCTCAAAGAATACTTGCAGGTTATCATAAGTATCTGCTTTCTCCAATAAGGTCCGGTTGAGGCCACTGCGTGATACCGAGTTGATGTATTCGTCCTCGCGCCCGCTATAACTGCTAAAGCGCGCATCCTGACCAATAGAATGTATCATTCGCCCACGCATCGGGATACAGTATTTCAATACTTCCTCTCTCATACCAGCAGTATCCAGCGCCATGAGTCCCCGATGGGATAAAGCCAAATTGATGGATCGCCCTCCTTCTTCGGTAGTCAATCGCAAGTCTGTACGCTTTTCGTACAATTCTACGGTATAGCCTTTTTGGGCCAGGCGGATACCCAATAAAGTGCCGCAAAGGCCAGCACCGATGATAATTACTTTATGTTCTTTATTGCTCATAATTTAAGCTTCCATTTTCTCACCCAAAATTTTCACAAAATCGTAGACCTCCGTAAAGGTGTTGTAAAGCGGCACGGGAGCTACCCGAATCACATCAGGTTCGCGCCAATCGGCAATAACACCAGCGGCACTGATGGCTTCATATAAACTTTTATCCGCATCCTGTACCTGAATAGAAAGCTGGCAACCTCGCCGCTCCGGATCACGGGGCGTAATAATACTGATTTTACCACCCGGTAACTGATCAACCAAGTACTCCAGATAGCCAGTAAGTGCTAATGATTTCTGGCGAAGATTGTTCATTCCTGCTTCAGCAAATACCTCCAAGGAAGCCTTGATGGCCGCCAAGGATAGAATGGGAGGATTACTCAACTGCCAAGCTTCAACACCCGGAATGGGGTCAAAATCATCGCGCATCCCAAAGCGGGTAACTTTATTGTGCCCCCACCAGCCGGTAAAACGAGGTAACTCCTTATCATGTGCATGCCGCTCATGTACAAAGCACCCTGATACACTTCCGGGGCCGGAGTTGATGTATTTATACGAACACCAAACTGCAAAATCGGCTCCGCTATCATGTAAATCCAGCGGCACATTTCCTGCTCCGTGAGCACAATCAAAGCCCACCATACAGCCCTGTGCATGTGCCAACTTCGTGATCTCCGGCATATTGAAAAACTGGCCCGTATAGTAATTGGTGTTACCCAACAGCACCAATGCAATCTCAGCACCTTGCTCTTCCAAAATGTGAGCAATATCTTCTTCTCTGATCAAAACTTCACCATCACGTGCCTTGAGTTCTACCAAGTGTTCAGCAGGATCATAACCATGAAACTTTAGCTGTGAACTGATGGCATAGCGGTCCGAAGGAAAAGCATCAGCCTCCATCAAAATCTTAGTACGCTTCCCTTCCGGGCGATAAAACGACACCATCATGAGGTGCAAGTTCACCGTAAGGGTGTTCATCATCACCACTTCAATGGGTTTAGCACCCACTATTTCGGCCATCTTTTCGGTTAAAAATTCGTGGTAGGGTAACCAAGGGTTCTTTGCATGCAAGTGGCCTTCTACCCCCAAGTTTTGCCAGTCGAGCAATTCTTGATCGATAGCAGCTTTCGTGGATTTTGGTTGCAACCCCAGCGAGTTTCCGCAAAGGTAAATGAAGGGCTCTCCATTGGCTTGGCGAGGTAGATGAAATCGTTCCCGAAACCCGCGCATTGGGTCTTTATCGTCTTGGCTTTGGGCGTATTCCCGAGTAGCTTGGTAAGTCATAATAACAAATGTGAGATTTTCAATACCCCTCACTTCCTGCTCCGTAGGATAGGGTTTTAAACCCTATCCTACGGAGCAGGAAGTGAGGGCAGGGCAACATTAAGCAGGTGTCGCTTGAGAACCTCTAATACGGTTCATCATCGCTTCATTTTTATCAGCTCCCAACCAGCGGAGGACATTATCTTCCCACATCTCTTGCTGTTGTTCGCGGGTGATAATACCTTCCTCCACTGCCAAATCCAGTAATTTACCAGGGTAAGAAGATTGTGGCGTGCTCTCCATTTCCCCTAACGGGTAGGGATCATCCAGCCCCACCATGATTTGATCAGCGCCTTTATTGCGCTTCATCATCAAGTCCAGTGACAGCGTATCATGCACTAAAGTGTCAAAGAAAATATTGGGGTGACCCACTGCTTTGCGAGGGTGTGCCTTGCCTTCAAACAGATCCGGGCGGCCATCGAATCCTTGAATGCGGCGCCCGAGACTGATCTGGGCCAGTTGCCCGCCGTGGGCAAAACAAGTGCGCATATTAGGATAGCGAATATGGTAGCCATTCAGCGTAAAGAAGTGATAGGAATCAGCACATTGGGCCAGCATCCACACGAGGTGAAAACGCCAGGCGGTATTCTCTAGCTGGATGAATTTTTCACCGTCGTAAGGATGAATTTCTACGGCCAAACCGTAGTGGTTGGCCAACTCAAAGATGGGTTCGGTTTCTGGGTCAAAAATGGTTCGCCAGGTTCCTGTAGAATCCAGATAATGGGTGGGTAGGCACAAAACACGCAGGTCCAGTTCTTCTACACAGCGTTCTATCTCCCAAAGGGCCGAACGCACAAAGCCGGCGTGAATCACAAAACCACAGGTGAATTTATCCGGATGATCAGCCTGTACCTTGGCATTGAAGTCATTTTGCCAACGCAAGACTTGCTTCATCTCTTCCATCCGCAGGCCGTTGCCGTACAACTGCGACAGGTTCAAGACGACAGCATGGTCAATCTCGTTTTTGGCCATCCATTCCAGCTTCTCGTGCAGAAAGAAACTGGAGTCCGTCACCGGGCGTTTCCAGTTTTTCTGCAACATGAATTTGCGATCTTCATCAATCCAGAAGATTTCTTTTTCCTTCATAAATGCCGGAACCTCTTCCGGGTAAGGAAGCAAATGAGAATGTCCGTTTATACGCATGGTTAGGGGCTTTTTTAAAACGCTTAATTAAGCTTTTTTCTTAACAGGAGGCTCCATTACTGTACCACAATTATCACAGGTACGAAGAGGAACATCAGAATAAAAACGGTCAAAGATGACAGGCATATCTGTCTCGATATTTTCTAGCGTGAAGGCCTCCCGATAGAGTTCATTTCCGCAATTTTCACAGAACCAGGCGAGTCCATCATCCATCCCCTCAGGGCGCTGTTGTTCGATTACCAAACCTACAGTATTGGGACCGCGCTGAGGCGAATGCGGGATATTGGCGGGCAGCAAGTAAATTTCTCCTTCATAGATATGAATGTCTTTGGGCACCCCTTCATCGATGACTTTCAGGGTGATATCTCCTTCTACCTGGTAGAAAAACTCAGGCGTTTCGTTGAGGTGATAATCCTTTCGGGCATTGGGCCCACCCACAACCATAACGATGTATTCGCCATTGGCCCAAATTGCTTTGTTACCAACGGGTGGCTTAAGCAAGTGGCGGTTTTCCTCAATCCATTCTTTGAAATTAAACTTGGGNAGTAATTTTGACATAATTATTGATTGATTCTCTGACAATTGCTGTGTTTTAAGTCAAACTAAAACAAAAATAGTCAGAGAAAGGTGATTTTTTTTGACACGGGTTAAGGAACAACAGAAGCTCAAGCCTTATCTCAAAGAATTGCACTGAATTCATAGTATCAGTTGTTTGTTATAATATAACAATTATCTTGTTTTTTTAGTTATGCTCAACTCATTTTTTGCACAACATCAAGTCCCCAGTAGCTATTCATCAAAATCCAAACAAACATTCTTCGGCTCCGTAAAAAAGCGCAATGCTTCAAAACCACCTTCCCTGCCAACGCCGGAATTCTTTACCCCACCAAAAGGCGTTCGAAGATCCCGCTTTAGCCAGGTATTGATCCATACAATCCCTGCTTCCAGCTGACGAGACAGCTTGTGCGCACGGTCCAATTGCTGCGTCCAGATGGTAGCAGAAAGTCCGTATTCCGTGCTGTTTGCGTAAAGCAACACTTCTTCTTCGGTTTCAAAAGGCATGATCGTAACCACAGGGCCAAAAATCTCTTCCTGGTTGGTGCGGCAGTCATGGGCCAGACCTTCGACAACCGTGGGGGCAATGTACCAGCCAGCGGCGTGTTCTCCTTCCAGTTTCACTGCTTCTCCGCCGCATAAGATACGGCCGCCTTCTTCCTGTGCCAGTTTAATATACGAAAGAATTTTATCATAATGCGCCTGCGAAACCACGGCCCCAACTTTTGTATCGACAGCAGTAGGTGGGCCCACTTTTAGCGCTTTTACTTTTTCTACAAAATCCTTTTTAAACCGCTCGTATAGTGGTGCTTCTACAAAAACACGCGATCCGCAGAGGCAAATCTGCCCCTGGTTGGCAAACGAAGACCGAACCGTCGTTCGAAGCATCTTATCATAATCACAATCAGCAAAAATAAGGTTCGGGTTTTTGCCGCCCAACTCTAGTGAAAGCTTCTTGAAGAGTGGCGCCGCTATCCTTGCGATCTCTGCGCCCGTGCGGGTGCTTCCTGTAAAGGAAATCGCCTTCACCTGAGGATGACTGGTAAGGGCAGTTCCCAAACGATGGCCATAGCCATGCAGGATATTGAGCACCCCTGGCGGTAAACCTGCCTCTTGGCAAATTTCGCCCAGCAGATAGGCCGTCAGAGGCGTCACCTCTGAAGGTTTGGCCACCACAGCATTACCTGCCGCCAGTGCTGGCGCAATTTTCCAACTAAACAAATACAAAGGAAGGTTCCAAGGCGAAATACATACCACAACTCCTAACGGAGACCGAAGTGTATAGTTAAAACCTCCTGGCCCATTATCGTGAGACTGGCTGGCAAATTGCGTAATCGCTTGCGCAAAGAACCTGAAATTGGCTGATGCCCTCGGGATATCGACCTGCTTGGCTAACCAAACGGGCTTACCATTGTCTTGCGATTCGGCAGCAGCCAGTTCGTCTGCTCTTTTTTCAATCCCCAACGCAATGTTGTTCAGTACACGGTAACGCTCGTCGATGCTGGTATTCGCCCACTGTTCCTGAGCCGCTTTAGCAGCACTCACCGCCAAGGCTACATCCTGCTCATCACTATCAGGTGCCTCTGCATAAGGTTTCCCCTTTGAAGGGTCAAATACTGGAAGGTAGGCTCCACCTGCAGGTGCCTGAAATTCGCCATTGATAAAATTCGCTAAGCGTTTCATACCTAATCCTCTTTTTTCTGCGTATAGAAAAAGCCCAATTCCTTGACCAAGCGTGGAGGTAAGGCTGGCAGCTCAGAACGGGGTATCAACAGGGTGGAAATATTATGTAAATCGGTGAAGATATGATGCTTGATGGCGGTTTCCCGCAAATAAGCATGCCCGGAAGAACCGCCGGTACCTGTTTTCCGGCCCAGCATCCGCAATACCATCTGAGAGTGCCGATACCGCCAAGTGGTCAGTAATTCATCAATATCAATCAGGCACAACAAGAAGCGATACGGCATCTGCAATAACGGCTCTTCGTTGTAGAGATTAATCATCAGGGCTGCCAACATCGCATCGTAGCTCAAGCGGAAAGTACCTTTACCTTTTTCTTCACTATGCTGATGGGGATCGAGAATAGATTGAAAATAAGGGTCGGTGTTCCCCATCATTTTCACCCGCATTTCCTTCTCCTTGTCCGTGAGGTAGTCCGAGGCCATAATAGCTTCCGCTTCGCGAGCAACCATGCGTTCGACCGATGCCTTGTAGTGCTCCAAAAATTCGAAGTCGCCAAAACGCAAGAAGGGAGTTCTTTCCAGCCAATCTTCAACCGCTGCAAACAAGTTATTCCCCTGCGAAATGTGATCGAGTTTTGCTTGTTGTTCTTTGGTAAAAAAGGCAGCGTAGTGATAATTATTGTAGGTCATCCTTTCGCTTTCCGGCAGTCCCAGCATATTCTCTACCAGCCTAAACTGGAAGCTTTGAAAGCCCGAGGCCGGGAAAAGAAACTTGCGAAAATCCAGAAAATCCAGCGGCGTCATCGTCTCCATCACACGGATGTGTTCGATAAGCAGCTTCAGGATTTCAACCACTCGATTCAAGCGGGCGACAGAGGTTCCCATGTTTCGTTCATCTACCCGATTCGTCTGAAACATATCCACCACAGAATCTACTTCGTGAAGGATCTGCTTAAACCATAGTTCGTAACTCTGATGAGTGATGATAAAAAGCATCTCATCGTGAGCCGGTTCAGGTTCCAACTCTCCACTCCGAGGGCGCTGCGAACCTAGTAAATCGTCCAAACCCAGATACTGTTGGTAATGGACGGGGCTATATTTCTTCTGTTTTTCGCTCATTTATAGTTCCTTAACGATCAATTATTCTGCACTTCTTTGCCCCAAGATATAACGCTTTTCCAAGATAAGGGTAAAGCAAAGGATACTCTTTTTCAATCTGGTAATCTATACATTAAGTTTATGTTTTACGATTGACTTCTATCCCAAAAAAACGTAACTTCCTTATTTGAAAAACAATCTTCTTAACAACTTTTCCTTATGATGAAAAATTACCTTATTCTCTTATTAACCATTGCAACAATCACCAGTCTGAAATCACAATCAGACCATGATTTAGGTGTAAACCTGGGGTTAATCACCTATCAAGGAGACCTTTCTCAATCCGCTATCAATGCCGGACAGTTAAACTTCTCCACAGGGGTGCAATACCGCAATTTTCTTTCGCCCAAAATAGCCCTTAAAACAGGCTTGAATTTTGGCAAAATCTCTGGCAGCGATTTGGATTACAATATCAGTCGCGGCATTACGATGGAGAACAAGCTTGTAGAGGTTGCCCTCCAGGCCGAGTGGCATCCTCTTGGGCAAAAAAGCTTTGAGGAGTCCGGCCGTTTTGTTCGAAACTTCTCTCCTTTTGTAGGGCTTGGCCTGGGGATGGTATTCACCAATGAAACTGTCAATTATTCAGGTGATGGGACTTTCAAAACAGAGGAAGACACTGGTTCTCTAATTGTGGTGCCTATCGATTTAGGCATCCGCTTTGCGATCAGCCCCAATGTTTCGGCAACCCTGCACGGCGGCACCCGCGCTACTTTCTCCGACCTACTAGACGGTGTTAGCGAAAACGGCAATGCTGATGCTGATGACTGGTACTTGCTGGGTGGCCTGGGGATACTGTATACTTGGTAGTTTTTTGGTGCGAAGTGCGGGGTTACAGCACTAACGTTTACCCCCTTACACCCACCCAACCTTTATACTGTTCAAGGGTGCGGGGTAGGATGCACAATTTGTAAGGCCGCTGCTGTAACCGTTTACACAGTATTGCTCAAAACATGAGTCATCCCGATTTTTGGTTCTCATCAAAACCGGTGCTGACCAACTGCAAAACCTATCGTTAAAAACGAAACCCCATGATTTTACTAGTGAAATCATGGGGTTTTCTACAAAAAGTCGGATAAATCACTCTTTTTAGCTATTTACGGACTCTTTTTAAGTTAAAGTCAGGCTGGATTTTGGCCTTAGCCAAAATTCGGGATGACTTATGTTTCCTGTTCCTAATACCGCTGAATCAAATCAGCATTAAGATCCTTTTCGGAGGACACTGTTCTTTCTTTAGAAAAATACTGATAAAGTCCCCAGAACAATAGTGCCTCTCCAGTATTACCTGCCAAACCAATTCCGCTAAAGATCATGCCCAACATCGTATGATCAACATCACCTCCCACGTAAGGAAGATAGATCATACTGATGGAGTAGCTGAGCAGATGACTCAATAGAAAAAGAACAATCCCCGCAACAATTATTCCCCGATGCTTACTCGCCCTGGTAGACCAAACATTGTGGCCCAAGCGAATCAAAAAAATAATAGCAATGATGCCAGGAACCACTATTAGCAACTGTAAAGCAATTTCTGGCTGGCTGAAAAACATTTTTAGTAGGTTGCCCATGAGTATCGAGTTTTAGTTGTGATTATTTGAATCTCCTGTTAACAGTGCCTAAATTAACAATTACCGCAACAACATCACATCTCCCGAAAACACCTCTGTCGTCCCATCTTCGTACTCCACCTCCAGAAAGTAGATGTAGATACCTTGTGTAAGCTCTTCCCCCAAGCGATTCCCATCCCAGCGGTATTTGACATCGCTCAGTAGGCCACTGCCCTGCTCAAAAACAAGGCCTCCCCAGCGGTCGTAAATTTGCATCCGCAAAATTCTAGTCTCGCTATTGCTCACACCTTGCGGCGCGAAAAAATCATTGACACCGTCCTGGTTAGGGCTAAAAACATTGGGCAAGTAAAAAGGGCAATTACCCGATCCTATAGTCACCGTCAGGCTATCGGTGCAACCTAAACTATCACTGACAATGTACTGATATGCACCGGCTGCTAAGCCAGCAATCTTCTCTTCTGCTGGAATCATCACACCATTCTGACGTAGACTCAACGGCTCAGTGCCTCCATCAAAAGCCAGCGTAACTTCTCCGTCTTCTTCGAGACAGGAAGCAGATTGCTGGTTTTGCAAAGCAATCCTCACAGGAGGCGTATCCACCAATGTAACGGTCGTTTCTGCAAAACAGCCCGAGGCATCTTCTGCATGAACGGTATAGGTTCCGGCCGCGAGGTCGCTAAAAACCGGACTTATTTCATTACCAAGATCATTAATTTCATAAGAATACGGCGGTATGCCCCCAGTGGCGACGATTTCGATGCTCCCGTTGTTCTCTCCACAAGTGGCATTCGCGACCAACACTTCGTCTATTTCAAAAATCCCACTCGGCAAAACAGTCGCAGAAGCAGTCGCGGTACATCCTGCCTGATCCACCAAGTTGAGGGTATATTCCCCTGCCGCCAAGCCAGAAAAATTGCCATTATTTTGCACAGGTCCACCATTCAGAGAAAACTGAAAAGGCAGCAGTCCTGCTGTCACTAAAAACGACAGAAAACCGTTGTCTTCCCCACAGCTTGTAGAGACAATATTGACATCAGAAATAACGGGTATCCCTGCACCGCCCAGGTTGGCCTGCGTCATTGCAGTACATCCGGCAGCATCGATAATTTCCAACTGGTAACTCCCAGCGGGCAAATCAGTAACGGTCAAACTATTACTCAGTATTCCATTTACATAATATTCGTAGGGTTCCAAACCACCGGTAACGACTACTTCAATCTGGCCATTGGTCAGCCCACAGGTAGTGTTTGTTATTCTGACTTCATTAAAAGCGGGTACATCAGCAATAGGAACAAGCTCTTGGGTGCGTATGCAACCGACTTCATCCGCCACATAAATGGTGTACGCCATTAGTGATAGGTTGGCAAAATCAGGGCTCGCTTGAAAATCCATTCCATCCAACGAATAGGTTAGTGCCCCTACCCCACCGCTGGCGGTGATACTGATGCTCCCGTCGGCATTTCCGCAGTTAAACCCATCTACTATCACGTCATCAATATACACGGGATTAGATCCAAAAAACTCGAAAGTGCTCGCGCCACCGCTCACTTGCAGCGGAATAGAACAGTAAAAATCAAGGCTATTGTCGGCAAAGTTCACTTCGTAGACATTGGCGGCATTGTCTGTCAGGGCATACACCGATATTTCATCACAGCTTTCCGCAAAGGATACAATGCCAAAAATACGCCCCGGCACACTGCCATTTACAGCAATGCTACTATTTGAGAGCTCCTGCAGATCAATCTGAACGATATTATCGTTTTCTGATGCCATGTACAATTCGCCATCGAAGAAAGTCAGATCACCCTCGGCACCAAAACCTACATCGCCAACAAATATTCCGGTGTCCGAAATCAGATCATAGCGCCACAAATCGCCTTCCAGACCGCAAACGTAGAAGATACCTTCCGCAGAAATCGTCAGTGCGGTATACAATTGGGTAGCGCCGGGCTCAAACATGTGCAAAAACGTACTGGCACCCGTCAAGGGGTCTATTTCGTACAACTGCCCAGTAGACGTAACACAGTACAGATTGCCGTTGGGGTGAAAACTAATATCGGTAGAACTGACCGGCATCGCACCAATCAGCTGGTAGCTACAATCAGACAAATCCAGGCTATACAACTGGTTATTGAGGGTACTCAAAAAGATATCCTGCGCCTTGAGGGAGGTCGACAGCAGCAAAAAAAAAGAGAGGCTCAGTAGGGTACGCATTGGCTTAGGAAGATGTTGATTCACAAAGATAATCACAACCCTTTTATCTGCCTTTAAGCGGTATCAATTCTGGCCCTGCCATTAACCTTGCTATGACTTTAGTTTTGGGAAATTGTTCCAATATTATTTTTATAAATACCGTAATTGGTATCGATAGTATCATCCCGGGAACTCCCCAAAGGAATCCCCAAAACATGAGCATTACCAAAATGGTTATCACGTTGATTGAAAAGGATTTACCCATAAAAATAGGTTCCAGTACCCCTCCCATGACCAGTTGAACAAGCGTTATGGTGAGTATAAAGAACAATAGTGTTCCTGTGGTGTCTACTTCTACAAAAGCAAACAATGCCAATAGTATAACAGAAATAACAGAGCCTATCATTTGAACAAAATTAATTACAAACGCAAAAAGCCCCCAGAAAACGGGGAAACTTACCCCAAAGAAATAGCAAGCAAGGGTAAATCCTAAGCCCGTAAAAAAGCTGATAATAAACTTTACTTTGATGAATGTTATCAAGTCATTTTCAATGCGCATGAAAACTTTAATAGAGGAGAATTTCTGCCGAATAACGGTTTCGTTTAAGATCATCTGAAAGTTCAAAGACTCGGCAAGAAGTAATATCGCAAAGAAGAAGGTCATCAAGGTCATTGAGATCGTGTTGCCGATCAAATCAATGGTTGAACCAAAGGTCTCGCTTACATCTATTTTCTCAAAATAGTGCTGCACAATACCTTTGCCTCCTCCTCTTTCAATACCAAAAAAGTTTTCTAAAGGCGTAATTAATCTTTCTAACTTCCCTTCTGCCTTTTCAAATAGATTATTTTCGGACGCCAGAATTTCTCCACTTGAAATATGAATCACCTCCCCTGTCAACTTAATAAACACCCCGATAATCACTACAACGATTAAAATGCTAATTACTTTAGGTACATTTTTCGTCCTCAACCAACGAACTAAAGGCCAAAAAAGTAATGCTATAAACATTGAAAAAACAAGCGGGATAAATATAAAAGACAATAGCTTTAGCACGTAAAAAACTACTGGCAGTGCTATTATCAGCAACAATATATTTGTTGTTCTTCTTTCATTCATTTTTTGTGTACGCCTTTATTTTGTGATTCTCTGACATTTTTTGTGTGTTGAGTCAATCGAAAGTGAAAATAACGCTCCTTATCAGTCGCTTGACATTTTCACTTTAGCCTGACCACAGAAAACATCAGAGAAGGTGTTTTATTTCGGCTGCCTCGTCATGACCATGTAGGGGGTTACGCCCCCTGAGCTACGAAACACCTGCCTACTTGCACCTGGTTCGCAGGTGACAACCATAAGTGGCCTTCCACAAAACATATCAGGAACCAAAAAGATTAATAGGGGGCATGCTGGCACCAGACTATTCGCCGCTCCTTCGTGCAGGATATGAAACCCTGCCCTACGGAGCAGCTACTATCTCGTGTTGGTTCCTGTCGGGCCACGGCCCGCCCATGTACCCCGCTGGCGGGGTCGGCTCGTAGAGACGGGGGTGGTTTACCGCTCGGGCGGAGGTGGGGTATTCGCCCACAGGATCAGCCCGTAGAGACAGGGGCTTTTGCTGCTAGGTCTTTCTCCCTCGATCCTTCTAGCAGGACACTTCCTGTTGCGGATAGCTTTTCATCACTGCTTTATTCCATTTTCAACCTATCCCGCACCTCCATCAGTGCGAAGCCTAGCCAGTTGGTGCCCATCCACTGAGTAGGGTCGCTGGCGCGAGGGTCTTCTGCTACCATACCTATTCCCCAAATTGCATCATTAGGTGCCGCCTCTACCAGTACTTGGTCGCCCGTACTGAGCAAGAAGGATCGCAAGCGTTTTGATTTGGAGAATTTCAAATAGTTGCCTTCTATCACCAACTCCATAGCGGCAGTGCTCCATTGCTCCTGCTTAAAATCTTTGACCTTACGACCAAAACGCTTGGCTTCAATAGGAGAACCTGCTTTGAGGATACGCTGGCGCATTTGTTCGTCCTTGAACAAGCGTGCTTTTCCGGCCATCATCCAGTGCTCAGCGGTGGGAAAATACTCGTCTTCGAAAGCAAACCCGCTGGCATACCATTGCGAGAGGCAGCTCTTGCCAATACTTCCATCCTTGCGCGGGCGATGCCCCCAGAAGTACAGAAAGTCAACGGCTTGACCGCTCTCAATGGTTTCGATTATTTTCTGAGTGTTGTAGCGCATTTTTTTTAAATTAAGCTATACTTTCGGCATTCGCCGAAGGCTGTAGAGGGATTTCTGGTAGATGGTATAGGGATGTAAATAGGCTATACCCGTTACACTAGGGACGCGAAGCGGACCGCGTCCTTCTGCGGACTTTCATCGAAAGCCCTCTAAGATTACTGCTGCACCAACATCGCTTTCTCTGCTGCGACGCCAATAGTAGCTACAGCACCACTATTGAATTGAAGAAAATCCTGTTCGATGCCATCACTAAAGATAACGCCTTGGCTGGGCATGAGCGAACTTAAACGCAAATGCTGTTGCTCGCCCAGCTTCCCGGCCACCATATTGATTTGGGTTTGCTTCGAAGCAAAGGGCTCTCTCACCGCAAAGATCAGCTCGTTGGAGGCTACTTTCGGCGGCTCAAAGCCCGTAGGCACCCCAAAAATTGCCGGCACGCGCTGCACCATATTGAACACCGAACTTAACCAAGCCGTGGAGCCTGCCCGCGTAGAGACCAGCAAGCCGCTAGAAGAATGTATCTCTTGCTCCTGTCCCATCACAATCTCATAACGTGCTGACACATGGCTGGCCGCACCGATAAACAGTTCATTGAACGCCAACAGCCGCTGCCCATCTTGTAGGCGGGCTTCCGCCAGGCTGACCTCCTCTACAGGAAAGTCATTGCGCTGAATGCGGCGGACCCCGTTCAGGAAGTTGTTCACTGTGTAGGGCAATAAGACCCCATCGTAGCGATCTTCATCCGGATTGATGGCCAGAATGGGGCAGCTCCCGGCGTATTTGGCCGTATTAGCCACCAAGCCATCCTGCCCTACCGTGATGATCAAATGCTGTTTGGCAAACAAGTATCCCGGCAGGAAGGAGCGATCAAGCAACTTGTACTTCAACACTCCTGCCAGCTGGCGTTGCACTTCCGTCAAAGCATGGTGAAAATTGAGGTGTTCCTTTTCGTATTCCGCAAAATCGCCGCCGTTTCGTTCCAGATAGAACTGGGCCTGGGCCTTGGTGTTGAAGCGCTCAATGAGTTGCTCCAGGCGGGTCTTGCTTTTTACAATCAGGGCATATTCGTAACTCATTATCTTCCTTTTTCCAAGAGGTTTTCTAATAGGTCCGGGCTGATATTGAGGTTGCCAATCTTACCTGCATTCTCTGCCAGTTCACGGAACGCGAGCGTCATGTTCAGGCGAGGATCAGGGTTGTTAGACAGCGCGGTGATCATCTTCCAATCCAGGTCTTTGTAAGGTTTCAGTGTGGTATCTACAACGTAGGCTTTCGTATCGGCGAGCTTGCGGTCGTTGATGGCTTTTTGCTCCACCAGCGATTGGCGTTGCTGCTCTAACTCAATGTTACCGGACATCACCATTTCGTTGAGTTTACGCTTATTTTCTTGACGAAGCACCTCCGACTCCATCTTCTTTTCCGTGATTTGCTTCTGCTTTTCTTCAACAGCAATCTCGGTATTGAGCTCTGACTCTTTGATCTTCCGCTCCTGCTCAACCGCAAAATTGCGGCGTTCGTAAATAGCTTGATCAGCCTCTTGTTGGAGTTTCTCACGCGTAGATGTCTCCAAGGCCCGCGTCATTTCCGGTACTGCCCGAACTGCCAAAATATTGACGCCCATGATTTCGATGCCCAGCATGCTAATCATCGGAGACGATTGGAGCCCGCTCAGGATGCGCTGCTCCAGTGTGGAAGCAGCACCAAGCGTATCCTGCAAACTCAGGCCATGAATAAATGCCGTCACCGCCGTCTGCGCCTCGTTGATGGTACGCTGATTGAGCTTTTCCAGATCATTCTTTTTATACCTCCCCTCTTCGTTGACGGTGAAGTCGAGAACGTCCGCTAGTTTTTTAGGTTCACTGATCTGGTAACTGATCTGTCCCTGGATGGTAACCGTTTGGTAATCGGCACTCATCTCCTTGAAGACGAAAGGCAAGTCATTGCCCCCCATCGGGATCGCAACAATAGAACTATTGGGGGTAAAATAGAAAAAAGAGAGACCGCGTCCTTCTTGGTTGATGGCGCCGTTTTTGTAGTGCATGACGTAGGTCATTGCGTCAAACTGAATGTGTTTGAAACCGAACATATTATTTGGGGTTTTTAGTTTGTTTTATTTCTAAACGAAGTATCAATGCGACAAATATACAGGCACTTAGTTTAAAAAGCAAACTAAGTGGTAAAAAACTTCAACTGCAATCCATAAAATCAGGATTTGACCACTAAATCTGGAAGGTATTGGGTGTTGCTTGAAAGCTCTAATGTGCCTATAGCGGGTAGTAATGCTGGTCAGGGGACCAGCGGGATATCGCATGTTAGTCTGGGGACTAACATGAGCAGACTAACATGAGCGTCTGGATTTGTGTCTAATAAAGTTGAAAGGCATCTGCAGGATTCCTTCCAGCAGGCATAGAAATTTAAGGACCTCAGCAGAGGTCGTATATCAGACTGGGCAACTATGCTGCGGTTCGAAAAACGGGTGGCCGCTAGCCCCCTACTCCGAGCCCCTGTCGGAAACAATCAACCTGGTCTTAGAAAACCCACCTCCGACGCTCTGCGTCGACCCCGCCAGCGGGGTACATGGGCGGGCCGTGGCCCGGAAACAGCTCTATACCTTCTTAGAATTGAGGTAAAGGACGGCCTTTTCTAAACCACCTACGGTGAGGGGGTACATGGGAAAGAAACTTTTGATGATGCTAACGGTGAAGGCGTACTCCCAATAACGCTCGCGGAGGGGGTTGAGCCAAACGGCACGGGGGAAACGGGCATGGATAGACTGCCACTGGGCGATGCTGGACTGAGAGAGTTCGTAAGGGGCCATGTCTGCATCACCAATGACGAAAACCTGATAGTCTTTGGCGTTGGCCAATATCTTGTCTATGGGTTCGAAGTTGCGGCGGGCGGGGTCCGTATAAGCGCCGCCGTAGATGGTGTTGTGGAAGTAGTAGGTTTTGAGGTCGTGGGCAAAACGACGTTTCATTTTGGAAAACAGCTTGAGGATCATCCGCACGTAGGGAGTCATGGAGCGGCCACCGTTGTCGACCATGAGAATAGCTTGGAGCTTTTGTTCTTTCTTGTCTTTTTGTACGGGTAAAAACAAGCCTCCTTGACGCACGCCTTCGCGGACGGTCTCGGGGATATCGAGGATGCTTTGGGCTGATTCTTCCTCAATGCCTTTCAAAAAGGAGAGGGCAACATCGATATTGTCATCCTGAAGGGGCATTTTGCGATCAACGGGGTAATACTGGCGGTCGCCGATGACTTTACGGGCCATCTTTCCGCCTCCCGGGCCTCCGAGACGAATACCTCCAGCGGCAGCACCACCATGACCGTAGGGAGACATGCCCCCCTGCCCTATCCAGTGGCTACCTCCCCGATGTTGGGTTTTCTGCTGCTCGGCGATCTGCCGCATCCGCTCCAGCAATTCCTCTAAGGACATATTGCTATAATCTGCTCCTTGCTGGATGGGGCTGTCATCGGTGTCGGCCATACCCTGCTCGTCAGGAATATCATCGGTGTCGGCCAAATCGGGATTGTCTTCCCTGAAAATGGCTTCGCCATCTAGCATCTGCTGAATATCGTAGCTGCTCATGTGAATCTCATTCAGGAAGCGGTCTACCAAATCTTCGTCGGTCTCTTCATCTAGCAGATCTTCGCGTTCTAGCCACTCTTGATATACGCGGGAGCGCTGGATCGCTTGCTCTAGTTTTTCTCCCGGCTGGAAGTCGATGGTCAGAAAATAGGCGTAAAAAGCCTCTGAGAAAGGGCCGTAATCCTTGGGGTCATTGGTGACCAAACCTTTTAGCACCAGATACAAATCACCCAGCGTGCGCACCAATCCACGCTCCAGGCTTTTGCGAAGCAGCAAGAGCGTACGCACATCTGCCTGTAGGCCGTGCTCGCGAAAGGTATGTGGGAGGGTGGAGAACATGATTTAATGGTTAGATGGTTAGTTGGTTGTTTGTTAGATAGTTGGGTGGTTTCGCTAGCATCAAATATACCAGAACCTAGCATTTCCTATAGGTTAAATCCACGAATTTCAGCCGTGGCAAAAACTAACCTAAACATCCTCGCGCATCAAGCCTCCCTTCCCCCTTTCAAACACATCCCGAAACGAAGCAGTTCCAACAACGGGAAGAGCCGGGGATTGGGCTAATGGTTGTTGGAAAAAACTTTTACACTTTTACCCCCTTACACTTTTATAACAGAAAAAATCATTTCCCGTAGAGGCGTAAGACCTTTTCCATATCCTTTTGGGTTTTCACGAGGACGCCCATACCGCTACGTTCTTGTATGCGTGATTGTGCTTCTTCGGGAGAGAAAGCCTGGAGGTATTTGATCCAGTTGAGGAGTTCCCTGGTGGAGGGGGCTCGTTCCAGGCCCATTTCGCGGAGTTGGTAAAATAAATCGAGGCACCTGTCCAATAATTGGGGTTCCAGTTTGGTAAAGTGTTTGGCGATGATTTGGCGCATGGTAGCGGGTTCCGGAAAGCGGATATAGTGGTAGATACAACGCCCCTTGAACGCTGTGGGCAGCTCCTGCTCACGGTTGCTGGTAATGACTACAGCTGGCATATCTGTTTCTGACACTTCGATGGTTCGGCCGGACTCTGGGAGGATGAATGCTCGGTGGCTCAGGGCATAAAGCAAATCATTGGGAAATTCACGAGGTGCCTTATCTATTTCGTCAATCAGCAACACAGAATGGGGTTTTAGGTAGGCTTTTGCGCCTGGCCCTAGCTGTACGTAATCATCGAGATTTTCGGTCATTCGCCCGCTACTACTGAGGGGTTCCAATCCTTTTTCCTCTCGTTGTGCATTGAGCACCTCCACCTGAGAATCACGTAAATAGCGTACATGGTCAAAGTTGGCGACAAACTGCTCGACGGTACTCTTCGAACCTACAGGAAAAACAAATAGCTCCAAGCCCTGTTCTTTTGCGTATTGTAATGGAAGCTCTGTTTTGCCTGTTCCGGGTTCACCTTCAATGAGCAATGGCATCCCCAGCACTCTGGCCATGTGAAAAGCCTGGGCCAGTTCCGCGTCGCATAAATAATTTTCAGATCCCGTCCATAAGGAAGTCAGTGCCATAAGATAGTTGTATTGCGCAAAAATAAGTTGAGCCTAAAATTGTCGTTGCAAAAGTAACTCCCAGCGCTGCCATTCCCCAATGAGCAGGGCATTATCCTGATTAAAAAACAAACTCCGGCTACCTCCCGACAAGTCGCCGTAATCAACATCTACAAACATGCCGTCTCTGGATATTTGCAGTAAAACCGCCCACTTTTCATTGTATTTGGCTTTTAGCCCGTAGGCCCAATAGATGCCATAGCTGGTCTTCATTCCACCTTTCACACTACTTACAATGGGATATCCCGGACTTTGGGGTTCCCCTTCTTTCAAAATAGCATATCGCTGGTGTGAGAAAGGAACCACCATTCCAAAGCCTAGTTCTGCAAAAGGAGAAATGCGAAAGGTAGGAAAGGGTTCTAGTTTACCACCTACATTGGTTTGAAGGGCACTCATCTCCCATTCTTGTGCGTAAGTTCCATTCAATGGCCCCAAAGTCAGGTTAGAAGTTTGTCGATAGTAATAAGGTTGCAAACCTGCCGTAAGATGGAAACCATTAAACAAGCGGCGAAAATTACGCTCAGCCGCAACGCGAACGCCCCAATAAGCCCCCAGGTTATCTGACTGATTAATCAGGTTGATAGGAGTTATCAAACCAAAATTAAGTCGCCACTTAACAGGCTTTCCCAAAAAGGAATACCGAAGAGCATCTGGCCCTACACAATGATTAATTTCCTCTGTGGCTAACAGTAAATTGTAAGTAGTTGGTTTATCCTTAGACTTTAGCTCAAAATTTGGACACCCTTCCCCTACCATAGTCCTCATTTGAGCTGATAAATCAAAAAGATCGACTTGCTTATATCCAAGAGGTGAATGTAGCTGCCAATCAAATGCCCCCTTGCGAGCAATCCCATGATAAAGATCAACCTCACCTCCTACTACTTGCTGGTACAAGGTGCTGGTTCCAATATCGTAGTGCTCGCGATAAAATAGCGTATCTCCATTGGTTACCAGCCAATCTATGTTTTCTCCTTCCAGGGGAATACCCGTTTGTGAACGATACCGGATTTGCCAGGCCTTGGTCAACATTATTTTTGGAACCTTAACGTCTCCGCTGTCTAACTGTCCGGTTGTGGTTTGCCAATGTGCGGGGGTCCAGTTTTGGGCATTACTGAGAATACCCGTAAATAAAATTAGCGCTAGTAGTAAATAGGACTTCATAATATTCCGGTTGGCTAAGAAGAAAGCGAATTACAGCCTTTTTTAATGCACCATTCCTTATTCATTCGGGAAAGCACAGAAAAAACTCGCACCTTCCCCTGGTTTACTAATCGCCCAAAATCGGCCAGAATGCAACTCCATGACTTGACGAACAATAGATAGGCCAATGCCCGTTCCACTGAACTCACTGCCATGCAGTCGAGTAAAAGGCTTGCCTAATTCGGTGCTGAAGTCTTGATCAAAGCCTACTCCATTGTCTTTAATCTCAAGGATCGTTTCAGTGCCTACCCGGTTAGATCGGATGATAATCAAGGGTGAGTCTGTTTTTTGAGAAAACTTAATCGCGTTACTGATTAAGTTTTGTAAAACATGCCACAATAGTTTCTCATCAGCAGCGAGAACAGGGTCTTCCAATTTGTAATCAAAAGTAAACTTCTCTTTATCATCAAGCGCTGCTGTAACTTCTGTTATAATTTCTTCACTCAAGCTAGCTAAATCTACAGAGCTTTTCACGATGGGGTCTTTGCCTATTTTTGAATAGGTCAAAAGATCACTAACCACAGCTTGCCCTCTTTCCAAATAATGCCGAGCAAGATCGAGATACTCTTGGGTATCCTCAGGAAGTCTGTTTTTACTACGCTGTTCGTATAAATCCAGAAAAGAGCGAACACTTCTGAGTGGGCTTTGCAAATCATGAGACATTGCCCTTGTAAATGTCATCATGTTATCATTGGCAAGCTGTAAATCTTCTGCTTGTTTTTTAATCGTATCCCTGCTATCCTCTAAGGCATAAACACTAAAAGCACGCTCACGGTCATACTTGGACTGAATCATCATCAAGATGATCGCAATAATACCAGCCATAAGCATGGATAAAATATACCCAATTCCGGTGGTTATATTTCCTAACGAATAACTAACCAGCAAGGTCAAAATCAATATTCCTCCCCCCACAAAACTGATTGGCCTACGGCCACCAAAAGCAATTACAGCAATCAATACCCAGACGGTCGTATATCCTGTTGTTATTGCAAACAACTGCCTATCAGTTGCATCAGGATCAATAAAAATATGGGCAGCCATTATAGACATCATCGCAATGATTAACAACATCATTAGGCTGTAGAAAAAGACCACCTTATCTTGAAGAGGAACAATCATGCGAGAGCACAGGTAGAGCACAGGGCCAGCAAGTCCTAAGAGTCGCCAAGGCAATGTATTTTTTAATTGGAGATCATATATATCACCAAAATAAAACAAGACGATAAACACAATTGCTATAAATGCAATGTACTTACCCCAATTCAGGGTTTTATGAGCTAGTTCTAGCTTATAACGTTGCTGATAATCAATTGTCATGCCTGGTATTACAAAAGGGTGCTAAATAAAGGTAATAATAAAAAAGATATAAAACCAATTAACATTCAATCATCTATTCATGCTTCAACATGCACCAGCAACAAAGAAATGTAGGTTTTCCTCTCCTGAATTCATACAATGAAGTGTTCTACCCCCGGGGATAAAGGCCACCTCTCCCTGTTGAAAAAACTGCCCATTTAAGCTTGCTTTTCCGCTGATTACCAATAAAATTCGTGGGCCATTTTCCATTCCCGTAGTGATTTCTCCTTTTGCCAAACGGCACTGCTTCAATGTAAAATCTGGTACCGGCACCGGATAGTCAAGCCCCTTATCATGATCCTTCTCCCCAAGTAATATTTGAGGCACAACTGCTTCAAAATTAATATTGTCGAGTAGTTCAGGTACATCAATATGCTTCGGCGTGAGGCCTCCACGTAGCACATTGTCACTATTTGCCATTAATTCGACGTTCACGCCCCGCAAATAAGCATGAGGAATGCCAGCGTCTTGGAAGATGCCTTCCCCCTTGGCCAGATACACCAAATTGAACCAATAGATAGAGAAGATACCTCGATCGTGATGTCCTTCGCTACTGTATTGCAAAAAGGCTTGCCAAGCCCAATAGTCAGGATGACTAGGCGTAAGTTCTTCCTGCTTTTCTCTTAGGTGATGGTACAATGGTTCCAATAAAGAGAAAACCTCTTCCTCTGTAGCTGTCATCACCTTTTCGTATAAACCGGGCACTCCTTTCGCCGCTAATTCCGGGACCAGTTTGTCCCAACCAGGTAAGGTGTGTAATGATTTTTCAATAGCATCCCTATGCCGAAAACCATGGAGAAGCCAAAAGTCCGTCAAAGCAACCATGACCTCTGGCTTATGGTTTTTGTCCTTATAATTTCGATGCGCCGCCAGGAGTGGTATGCCTGCCGCTTCTTCTTTTTCAAAGCGTTCAACGGCTACCTCGCGCGTAGGATGCAACTGGATAGAGAGCATCTCCTTTACGTCAAGAACTTTGAAAAGAAAAGGCAGTTCACCAAAAGTATTTCTTACTTCTTCTCCTAAAAATTCGGGATGCTCTTGGAGCAGAACCGATAAATCCTTAGCGCTTTTCTCTGTTAATACTTTAGCGGTTCCTTTTGGGTGAACGCCCATCCAGTATTCGGCCCAGGGTTCATTATCTTCGTTGGTTTCATGTAACAATCTGGGTAAAAAATCCGTTCCACCCCACTGGTAATGCTGGACAACGCCACGAAGTTTGTATATGTGATTTTCTTTCATTGTCAATCAAACCATTTATGATAAAAGTGTAGAAAGTCAAGTTGAGATACCTGAAAAAAAGATAAAACTTGGTATCATTGTTTCCCCAGCCCATAGATAATAATAAAATGACGATACCGCAAATAAAGGATTTACTCCGAAACGCTAAACTAGGCCGTGCCATCAATGCTGCCGCTGAATTACCAGCAGTAGTCAACGATACAGATAATAGCACAACTGTTACCATTTTCCAAAGTAGGTATAATACCAACAAAAAAAATAAAATGATTGGTATCATCGATGATGATGATTTCCGTAAAGAAGAAGCACAGCTTACCCACGGTTTACTCGGCCTTTTATCTGGCCTGAGTGATCAACCTGCCGGAAAACCGGTCGCAATACCTGCTCCTCCTCCGGCAAACCCTGTGCCTGATGCAGCAGTTGATGATGGCATCACCAAGATTTTGTTCCTGGCCTCTAACCCCTCTGATACCGCTAAGTTGCAGCTTACCACCGAGCATAGCCGGGTTTCTGCACGCCTGCAAGAAGCATTGGAGCCCGAAAAATTCCCCTTAAAGTTCAGACAAGCCGTTACGCCTTCTGAATTTGCTGAATACCTCTTCTTAGAAAAACCCGATATCGTTCACTTTTCCGGCCACGGTGACCGTAAAGCACCTGAGGTGCAGAGCATGATACAGGAAAGTCGAGCAGGCAGAAAAGATACCACTTCAAAATCAGCGGCTAAACAAGAAGAAGAATCCGGTATTTTCCTACTAGATGAAGACAAACGCCACGCTCATTTCGTAAATACGACCTTTCTGAAGCGTACCTTTAAGAGTATGGTGAAGCGGCAAAACATCCCCATCAAAGCCGTTGTTTTTAACGCTTGCCATTCCAGCCAGCAGGCCGAAGCTATCTCCAAAATTGTTCCCTATGTGGTCGGTACCAGTTGGAGTGTTGGCGACAAAGCCGCTACCGCCTTCGCATCAGGCTTCTACTTTGGCATTGCCCAAGGCATGGACATCGAGGGTGCCGTTGATTTCGGTATCAACCAGGCACTGGCTTTCAACGAACCCGAAGATCGCTTCCTGCTTTATAAGGATGGGGTGAAGGTGGAATGGTAGAATAGGTTCGAGGGTTCGAGGGTTTGATAGTTGGATGGTTGGATGGTTCATTTAAGGGCTTGGATATTAATATTGTAATCGGATTCTACCCCACCCGTGATTTCAATAACGGAGGTTGCTGCTCGTGCAGCTTTAGAACGAGGTACAACCAATTCATAGCGGCCCGGTACCAGATCAATAAAATGATACTCGCCCTGTAAATCCGTAGTTACTGAGCGGATTTTTGCACCATTCTTCTTCAATGTAATTTCAGTAAAAGAACAAGCTTCTCCGTTCACTGTATTGCTGACAAAACCGCTTAGGCTACCCAATGAAAGCGGCGAAAAAGTGCTGTTACTGACCACCGAATGAGGGGTAACATTTTCCCAGCGAAACCAATTGAGCGCATTCCCCCCTATTTCTGAACCGCCACCAGCAAAGCAAATATCAATGTCCACCAGCGGAACACGATAGGCTCTTATTTCTACAGGCGCTATCGTAACTTCTTCTTCTGGAAAGGGCTCTTCCTTCTGCTCTTCACTATAAAGGTCATTATCCACGGGGGCCCAACCGTTAATTTGCCGCGTTGGTAAAGCCCTGATTTGTTCCGCAGTCAATCCTCCTCCGTTTTCAGAAATATCTGCAACTTCTGAAGGCTCGTATACGACTACAGCGGGTACTTGCCCGCTATGGGTCTCCTTTGCTAAAACAATGTCAACCTTGATTCTCTTTCCAGGCAAGACGGTTATATCAACGACCTTTTTCGTTTGAAACCCTAAATAACTAGCTTGCAAAACATATATACCAGCTGTTACATTACGAAACACATAATTTCCATCAAAATCAGTTTCTGTACCTGACTTCAGGAGCCCATCTTGATAGAGTTCAACAGTGCCAAAGAGAACATTTTCATTCGTTTCAGCTTCTTTTATCTTTCCAAAAAAATCGGAGGATTGTGCCCATAAGCCCTCTACGAATAGCCACCAAAATAAAAGCAGGAATAGTAATCGCATCATTAGTATCTTGAAAACTTCAATAAAAAAGTAAGGTCTTTCTTTTTACAATACTTTTGCCACCAATGCCGGCCATAAGTCAGGAGGCTGATGCCTTTGTAAACTAATTTTCCTGTCTGCCTCAACTTTTTCCCAATCATTTGTTTTATTATTGTTCCTAATTATTTCCTACCTGATTAATGATCACAGCTGACTACCAAGCCATTTCGGATACCATCCCCAAACAACCAGGGGTTTACCGCTTTATTGATAGTGAGGATAATATCCTTTATGTAGGGAAGGCCAAAAGCTTGCGGAGTCGTACTGCCGATTATTTCGGAGACCGTAAGGACCGAATACATCGTACCCGGATCATGGTAAAAAACGCTGCTCGGCTGGAATTCACTGTCGTTGAAACAGAAACAGACGCCCTACTCCTGGAAAGCGCGCTGATCAAACAGTATCAGCCGCGCTACAATGTGATGCTCAAAGATGGCAAGACCTATAGCTACATCTGCATCAAAAAGGAGCGTTTCCCAAGGGTGTTTTTCACCAGAACAGTCATCCGTGATGGTAGTACTTACTTTGGGCCCTACACCAGTAAAGGCAAGATCAAAATCATCTTTGATCTCATCAAACAATTGTTTCCGCTACGTACCTGCACCTTCAACCTCAGTGAAAAGAACATTGAAGCCGGTAAGGTAAAAGTGTGCCTGGAATACCATATCAAAAACTGTATGGGCCCCTGTGAAGGATTGGAGTCAGAAGAAGATTACAACGAAAAGATCGATCAGATCAAGAACATCCTCAAAGGCAATTTCGGGCCAGTAAAGCAGCATTTTACGGATAAAATGCAGCAATATGCCGAAAACCTCGAATTCGAGTTTGCGCAGAGACTGAAAGAGCGCCTCACCGCTTTTGAAGACTACCAGGCAAAAAGCACAGTGGTCAGTACCACTATTCGTGATGTTGACATTTTCAGTCTGGCTATTGATGAAAAAGAAGCCTATGTCAACTACCTAAAAGTAGTGAATGGTGCAATCATCCATACCCATACCCAGGAGTTGATCCCCAATTTGGATGACGAAGAGGAAGATTTGCTCCAATTTGTGATTCCTCGCCTCCGGGAGCGCTTCAACAGTATCGCCCCGGAAATCATCCTCAGCGCTGAGATTGAAATTCCAGATACGGAGGCAACCGTTGTTGTTCCCAAAATTGGTGACAAGAAAAAACTGCTGGAACTCAGTGAAAAAAACGTCCATTACTACCTGCTGCAAAAACGCAAACAAGCAGCCACCTACGCTACCAAACAAACCCCAACGGAGAGAATTCTAAAAACCATGCAGGAAGACCTGCAAATGGATCAGGTGCCTTTCCACCTCGAATGTTTTGACAACTCCAATATCCAGGGAACCAACCCCGTAGCCGCCTGTGTGGTATTCAAAAATGGTAAACCCAGCAAGAAAGATTACCGCAAATTCAACATCAAGACAGTCGTCGGGCCTGATGACTTTGCGAGTATGGAGGAAGTCGTCTACCGCCGCTACAAGCGCTTACTCGACGAAGAGCAGCCCCTCCCCCAGTTAATCATCGTAGACGGTGGTAAAGGCCAACTGAGTTCTGCCATGAAAAGCATTATCAAACTAGGCCTGGAAGGGAAAATTACCGTAGTTGGTATCGCCAAAAAGCTGGAGGAAATCTTCTTCCCCAATGATTCGGTCCCTTTATTAATCAATAAAAAATCAGAGAGCCTTAAAGTCATTCAGCATGCTCGAAACGAGGCCCACCGCTTTGCGATCACCTTCCACAGAGACAAGCGGTCCCAATATTTCACCAAGAGCGGACTGACAAATATCCCAGGCATCGGTGAAAAGACCGCCGAAAAGCTCCTCATCCATTTTGGGTCATTGAAAAAAGTGCAGGAAGCCCGCGCTTCAGAGATTGCCAGTGTCACCAACCTCAATGTAGCCAAGAAGTTATTGGATTACTGGAAGGAAAACAGCTAATTTTTATTAAATTCAGGCGTTCCAAGTAAAACCTAAAACACATTATGCAAACCCTTACTCGGCTCCTCGTTGCTTTGTCCTTGGTGGCCATTGTCAGTTGTTCACCCCGCCTTTTGACCAAGGATTACGATGAAGTAAAAGTTCAAAAGATATATTCAGACGTCGTTGGTGATGCTGCGAAACCTCAACCTTGGGAGATTTCTCAAACGCTGACGCAAGTTATCCCTACCAATGATGCGCTTGTCCAAAAAACCATCAATGGGATTAAGCATATCCTGGTTGCTACCTGGCAAAATGACACCACCTATTACGTCCCCAACCCCTCTACTGGCTACTACAATACAGGCAACTACCCTATTTGGGTAACACTCGCGCCTCAGCTTCAACAACAATGTCAAACGCCTGCTTTTGGGCGCAGAGAAGGATTGGATTTGCGGTTAAAGCAATTATTAGGTTTACCCCCTGATACTAAAAAGCAGTATTTCGTTGAATTTTGGGTGCAACCCAAAGACCTCTTCCGCCCCTGCCCCGATCCGGAAATAACCGATGGCTCCTGTGACTTAGCCTTCCCTGCCGATGTCAGTGAAGACCACAAGGAATGGATCAATGATTTGCGGCTGGCCTCTTATTACAACCCAGACTGGAACAAGAATTACCCTTGGACAGAACTCGGCTATACCTACGATTGGAACCGGAAAAACAAAACCAATATAGGACTCAGTGAGTTTGTTGTTCAGAAAAACAGCAATCTTGTCATCCATAATATTAGTCGTACGGAGGAATATTGTGAGGTAAGTAAGTAGTGGTAATAATTCTCTCTACCGCCGCCGCAACAACTGCCAGGCAATTAACCCACCCAGCAGGTCAATAAATGCGTGTACCATCATCAGTACCCACAGGCTGCCCGTATGCACAAAAACATAGCCAAACATAATGGCCATCGCTGTGATTTTAACAACCGCCCGCCAGCCTTGATAAAAGTGAACCGCACCGAAGATCAACGCTGGTAGCAGGATGGCCAACGTATACGTCTCCTCCGACCCTAGCAAGCATTGGAAATAGCGAATGAAATAACCTCGAAAAATGAATTCCTCACAAATCCCCGCCGTAAGCGCTAAAAAGATAAAATGGAAATATTCGTAGGCCGTAGTGGGCAGAAAGCCCAATTCTGATTGAAGGTTTTCTGCCGTCACCTCACGATGTTGCTGGCTGTTGACCTCGCTGATGGTATCCCAAACGTACAACAACGCAAAAACAGCAAAAACGATCAAGGGCCATCCAGTTGGCCATTGCAGTTCGCTTTGCAGACCAATCAACTCCCAGGAGCGGTCATTGAACCACCACACCCCGGCTACTGCACCACACAACAGCCATAGCCAGAGGTTATTGCCCCAATATAACTGAATTTTCATCCGGGTATTGAAGCGCATTTTGGCTAGCTGGGGTTGCGTCCCCAAAACCGTTCGCAACGGAATGATGATCCCCACAATGATAAACAGTAAATGATCTGACCAGTGCAATAGCATATACAGGATTGAATGCCAAAACTAACAAATATACTATATCTCTTCCCTATTGCAGGCGGAAAGTAATTTTATTTCCAGCCTGCTCAAATTTCTTTTTTCCTGAGCTGAGACAAAGAAGCATTTTTAGTATTCTTGCAGTTTGTCTTTAGTCAATTGCTTATTTTTTACGCTCACTTACCTCGTCCCAACCTTTATGTTCAAACCTACCGTAGTACCAAAAGAAGTTGTTGATGTTGTCTACAACCTCAACGAATATGCCAAGGAGCTTTTCCTCCCAGAGGCCTTCGTGGTTACGCGTGATCAGGATGGCTACCTCGCACACATTAAGCAAAAAGCCACCACGGCTACTATTGGAGCCTTTGAACTGGAACTTACCCCTACCCGGGAAGTCATCTTTCGCCTGATCGACGAACTTCAGCCGGATGTTATTCTTAAACATTTCCACAAAGGTCGCCGAAAGCCCCCTCCCCTGGTGCAAATGCTGGAAGACCGAGAGCTTTTTAAAGCAATTCAAAATTATGTTCATCGTCGGTTAGACCAGATTCTTCAGCTGATCTTCAGACATGACCTCCCACTTAGCTGGCAGGTAGAACGGCGGGTATTGGTCAAAGACTTTATCGTAGAACTCGTCAAAGAGCCACTCGAACCACAGCTCTATTTCAAGAAGACCGACGATGCAGTGCTCTACCAATTACGCCTTTTTACAGGAGAAAAAGAATGGCCCATCCGGGAAAAAGAGGTCGTAGCACTCACCAACCAACCTACCGGATGGATTTGTGCCGACTATAAATTGTATCGCCTCAATCACATCAACGGTTTTCTGGTAAAGCCTTTCCGGCAAAAATCAGAGGTCCGAATCCCCGCAGCTTCTGTCAATGCCTACTTTCGCAATTTCATCATGAAAATTGTCAACAAAGTCGAGGTTGAGGCCGAAGGCTTCGCCGTTGTACAGCATAATGAACTCTTGGCTTGCCGCCTAAAAACGGTCAAACATTTATTCGAAGAACGCTGGATACTAGCCGTAGAAATGGTCTATCAAGACGCCTTCTTCGGCTGGCAGGAAGCCAGAAAAAGTCGGACTTCGATGGATATGTCAGGGGAAGAAATCAAGATTTCACAAATCAGGCGAAACCCCGTAGCCGAAGCAGCCTTTATGGAGCGCCTCGAAGAATTTACCCTCGTTCGCAAGGAGCACCAAAGCCATTTTGAAGTAGCTGGCCCCGAAGACAATGCCTACGGCATCCTGGAGTGGCTGGCCCAACAAAGGGAAACCCTGCTCGCTGCCGGTTTCACCATTGAAACCCCGGAATTAGACGAAAAGTCTATCCAGCTGGCCCTCCCCAAAATCGACCTGGAAGTACAAACGGAATCCGACTGGTTTGACCTCAAAGGCGAAGTGGTTGTAGAAGAGCATCGCTTCCCATTTCTGGCCTTAACCAAGTACATCCGAAATAACAACCGCTTTTTCCCGCTCCCCGACGGAACCTATTTCCTGATCCCCGAAGAATGGCTCAACCGCTATAAGCAGGTCGTAGATTTTGGCAAAACAGAAGGCGGCAACCTGCGATTGACCAAAAGCCAGTATACCTTACTAGAGACCCTCGATGTTCCTGACACCACAGATTTACAGGTAGAAACGGTCAATTACACGCCATCTCCGCTGCTGAAAGCACAGTTGCGGCCTTATCAATTGGAGGGCGTAAAATGGTTGGCACAGTTGCACAAAAATGAATTGGGTGGTTGTTTGGCAGACGATATGGGCTTGGGTAAAACCCTGCAAACCATCGCCATGCTGCTTTACGCCAAGGAGCAACGTGCAGTACAGAATGCCGCTAAAAACGAAGAAAAACCACAGCACGCTACCGGTCAGCAACTCGGTTTATTTGCGCCCCCTGATGACGAAGACTTCCTCCAGCCGCTGAACGCCCTGATTGTACTGCCTTCTTCCCTTTTGTACAACTGGGAGAGTGAAATCAAGAAATTCGTGCCGTCCTTGTCTGTCTACCAACATTTTGGGCCAAAACGCCACAAGGATATTCGCTTGCTCAAGCGCTTCGATACCATTCTGACCACCTACCAAACCGCCTTGCGCGATGTAGAACTGTTAGAACAACTGGAGTTTGAATACATTATTTTAGACGAAAGTCAACAGATCAAAAACCGCGAAAGCAAAGTCTTCAAAGCCCTCAATAGCCTGCAAGCACGCCACAAACTCTCCCTTAGTGGTACGCCCATCGAAAACTCGTTGAGTGACCTGTGGTCTCAAATGCAATTTATCAATGAAGGCTTATTGGGCAGCTACAACTTCTTTCGCAAAGAGTTCATCCTCCCTATCGAACGACAACGGGATGAAGAGCAAAAAGACAGGCTTCGCAAGCTGGTTCAGCCCTATTTACTGCGGCGAACCAAGGAAGAAGTAGCCAAAGATTTACCGCCACTCACTACCCAGGTGTTTTATACCGAAATGACCAAGGACCAAAGGAAAATCTACGAGCGCGAGAAATCAGCCGCCCGCAATTACCTCCTTGAAAATTTCGATGCCTCCAACGCTAAATACCGGATACTGGTTGTACAGACGCTCACCAAACTCCGGCAGCTCGTTAATCANCCAAAATTGGTGGATGACACCTACACCAAAGGCAGCGGCAAATACCAAGACATCCTGGAACAGTGGGAAACCATCCAGCGCAGTGGCCACAAGGTGCTCATGTTCAGCTCTTTCGTCAAGCACCTGGAGCTGTTTCGGCAGGAATTAGAACAACGTGAAAGCCCTTATGCTTGGCTCAGTGGCAGCCTTACGGCCAATAAACGGAAAAGCGAGATTGCCCGTTTCCAGGAAAACTCCGATATACAATCCTTCCTCATTTCCATCAAAACCGGAGGTACAGGCCTCAACCTCACAGCCGCCGACTACGTATTCATCCTCGACCCCTGGTGGAACCCCACGACCGAGCAACAAGCAATAGCACGGGCGCACCGTATCGGCCAAAAGAAGAATGTCATTGCCCTGAAATTTATCACACGCGACAGTATCGAGGAGAAAATCCTACAGCTCCAAAATCGCAAACTCCAACTGGCAGAAGACATCCTGGGAGCTAGTGGAAAGCTTTCGCTAGAGCGCGGAGATATTGACTACCTACTCAGTTAAACAGTAGCCTGGGCTTCAGCCCGAACGTCTAACGTACTAGTTAAAAAAGGTTTGATGGTTTGATGGTTAGATGGTTGTTTGGTAGATGGTTGGTTACCTCGCACCTAAAACAAAAAAACTATCTTTTGTTTATTAAGTATAAAGCACAACAACTTACTAATATTCAGGCCCTTATTCATCAATGAAAAATAAAATCGAATTAAAAAAATAAAATTTCACATACAAAGCCGCGTACGATATGGTATTTTCGTTATAGCTTTACCTTACGAACAAATATTCGCTCTCCCTATAAATCTCAAACCCCGAGATTACCAAATGACCGCAAAAAATAGGAAAAACGCATTTACTAATCAAAACCAATTTGTATGAAAATTTGTTTTACCCGTGCCAGTATGATGCTGGTTGCCATGCTGTTGTTAGCAGCTCCTGCTATGGCACAGTACATGGTGAAGGGTAGTGTGAAAGACGCCGCTGGTGAGCCCTTGATCGGGGTATCCATTCTCGTCAAAGGCACTACGACCGGTACCATCTCCGATTTTGACGGTAATTTTGAACTCAACGTCCCCGGAAGCTCTGAGAACATAGCTATCTTCTCGTATACCGGATTTAAATCACAAGAAGTAGCTGTTAGCCCAAGCTCAGGCCAGCTAGCTATTGTGCTAGAAGATGACATTGCTCGCCTCGATGAGGTGGTAGTAACAGGTCTTGCTTCTGGCGTTAAACGCTCGAACTCAGGTAATGCTGTAGCCACTATCTCTTCAGGAGAATTGACCGGCAATACCACACCACAGACCGTTGACAATGCCTTATATGGCAAACTTACCGGTGTTAATATCACTGCCAATGGTGGTGCACCAGGTGGTGGTGTCAACGTTCAGCTCAGAGGTATCTCTACGCTGGGTGCTGGCTCTAGTCAGCCACTTTACATCATTGATGGTGTTTATGTCAACAACTCTACCATCCGTACTGGTCGTAGCCAGTTAAATGGTGCTACTGGCGGTGCAAGCTCAGCAACCCAGGATGATGGAGCCAACCGTATTGCGGATTTGAACCCTGATGACATTGAACGTATCGAGATACTGAAAGGTCCTTCAGCAGCTGCCATCTATGGTACACGTGCCAACGCAGGTGTGATCTTGATCACCACCAAAAAAGGTAAAGCTGGAGAAACCCGTGTATCATTCAGCCAAGATATTGGTGTTGCACGCGGCCAAAACTTCCAGGGCTTCGATGTTTGGGATGAAACCAAGATTAACAACTACTACGGTGACCCCGCAAGACAAGCAACAGAACTTGCTGCTTTTAATGCTGCTAAGGCTGAAGGCCGGGAATCAACAGACTGGGAAGAGTACTTCTACGGTGAAACACCTCTTTTGCTTAACACACAAGTAAGTGTTAGTGGAGGAAGCCAGAAGACGCAGTTTTTTGTTTCTGGTAGTGTACTGTCAGAAGATGGTATCATTAAAGGTACTGGCTTTGATCGCTACTCACTCCGTGCTAACGTTGATCACCGTATCAGTGACCGCATCAAAGTGAGTGTTAACTCTTCTTATATGAAGAGTGATAACGACCGTGGTTTCACTGGTAACCAGAACAATTCGGGTGGTAGTATTGGTTATGCTTTGGCATACCTGCCTACTTACGCTGACCTGGAACCAGATGAAAATGGTAATTACCCAGATAACCCTTACTTCAATGACAACCCTATTGCGATCAGAGACCGTGGTGTCAACAATCAGCAAGTAGATCGTTTTGTATCTGCTGCCAGTATTGACATTGACCTCTATCAGTCGGCTAATTCCTTCTTGAAGTTTAAGATCAATGGTGGTATTGATTACCTGAGTGGCAACTCACTTGTTTACTTCCCGGAAGATTTGCAGCACCAACGTGCTTCTGCGACTCCTGGTGATGTGATGCGTGGCCGTCAGGATGATCTGAACTACAACATCCAGGCTTTCTTGACCTACAACACGAACCTAGGTAAGATCAACTCCAACACCAGTGTCGGGGCAGTACGCCTAGACGAGCGTGGTGACTTTGTGCTCAACCGTGGCCGTGGCTTGATTGCCGGTCAGAACAACCTGCAATGGGCAAATGTACAGAGTGTACTTGAGCAAACTAAAACCACTGTAACTGATTTAGGTTTTGTTATTCAGGAAGACCTGAACTGGGAAGACAAAATCATCGTTTCTGCTGGTATACGATTCGACCGTTCTACGCTCAACCGTGATCAGGAGAAATACTACGCTTTCCCTAAGTTATCTGGTGCATTCAACCTGCACGAATTTGATTTCTGGGGCGACAATCTCTTCAGTCAATTCAAAGTACGTGCTGCCTTTGGTCAAACAGGTGGTTTACCACGTTTCGGTACAACCTTCGAATCACTGACCCCTCAGCTACTTGGTGGTCAGATCGGCACACAAGTAGGTACCCGTGCTGTAGATCCGGACCTAGAGCCTGAGACCGCACAGGAACTCGAATTTGGAGTAGACCTGGGTATGCTGAACAACAGAATCACCTTGGAAGCTACCTACTACGTGAAGGACGTGTTTGGCCTTATCCTGGATCAACAACCCGTAGAATCTTCTGGTATTTCGGTACTTGCTACCAATGCTGCGGAATTACGTAACACTGGTATCGAGCTTGGCTTGGGTGTCAATGTTGTGAGAAGAGAAAACTTCAACTGGTACACTCGTTTACTGTACTGGTCAAACGAGTCTGAGATCACTAAGCTAGATATCCCTCCATACCTGCAAGGTGGTTTCGGTGCTTCATTAGGTCAATACCTGCTCGCAGAAGGCTACTCCCCTACTACGATTATCGGTACACCTTCTGGTACAGATCTGCCTGCTGGTGGTTTCACCATTCACGGCGATCGTCAGCCAGACTTCACCATGGCTTGGTCTAACAATATCACCATTATGAAGAATTTGGACTTCAGCATTGTTACGCAGTACCAGAGTGGTGGTGCAGCGATCAATCTTTCTGCATTCTTGTGGGATGATGGTGGTACTTCACCAGATTGGGATGGAGATGATGACGGAGATGAAATTTTAAACGGTAATGAGCGTTTTACTGCTCGTGCAGGAGATGCTGGTGCTGGTGCATTCATCGAAGAAACCAGCTACTTCAAGTTACGTGAAGCAGGATTGTACTATACTTTCCCTCAGGAAGTAGGGGTATTCAAGCGTCTGAAACTAGGTGTCTCTGCCAACAACATGCTACTATGGACCAACTATGGCAGTTATGACCCAGAGGTAAGTAACTTTGGTTCTCAGGCCGTTACCGGTAACATTGAGGTAACTCCTTATCCTTCTTCTCGGCGCTTCTTCTTCCACTTGAACGCTGATTTCTAAAAAAACTTTAAAAAATTAACTATGCGATATACCATGCATAAATTTATCATGGGTCTGAGTATGATTGGTTTACTGGCATTTACTGCTTGTGAGATCGATACTGTCGTCGACCCAAACAACCCTTCTCTGGGTGGTGTAACTTCCGATGCTAGCCCAGTAGCTATGCAAGGGCTAGTCACAGGCTTAGAAGCTCGCCACAGAGGTTACGTAGAGAACGCAGGTGAACTATTTGGTGTTTTAGGCCGCGAAGCTTATGCTTTCTTCGGTTCTGACCCTCGTTTTATTGCTGACTGGTTAGGCCTGGAAGTTGATGATACTTATCCTGACTTTTTTGCTTCTGCGGGTACTTATGTCAATCCTTACCTTGCCGTAAAACAGGCTAACGTTATGATTGAGGCTGCTAACAACAGTAGCCAGTTATCAAATGAAGATGTCTTTGGCTATACTGGTTTTGCAAAAACCATTAAAGGTTACCAGCTTTTATGGCCATTGATGCAACAATACGAAAACGGTATTCGGGTAGATGTGGAAGAGCCACTCAACCCTGGACCAACTCTTAGCTACGATGATGCCTTAGCGGCTATTCGTGACATCCTCGACGAAGGCTTTACCGATCTAGATAAAGCAGGAGGAACTTTCAATTTCACTTTGAGTAGTGGATTTGCCGGTTTTGACTCTCCTGATGGCATGAAGCAAATCAATCGTGCTATTGCTGCAAGAGTTGCACTGTATCAAGAAGATTACCCTGGTGCCCTAACTGCACTTCAGGGTTCTTTCATGGATCTTTCTGCCGCTACTGCTGAAGCAATGAATGTAGGACCTTCACACCCTTACGGAGAATCACCTGATGTGAACAATCCTTTATTCTACAATATTGACGCTCCTAGTTCTACTGTTCTGTGTGTACATCCCAGCATGCTGGAAGATGCGCTACCAGGTGACCTACGCGTGGCAAACAAGTTTGCTGAGCGCGTAAACAACCCAATCTCTGATCAGGGCTTGGTTGATGCAGGTACCGGACAGCCAATCATTGGCCAGTACCAGGATGCACGTTGGGCTTCTAATACCAGCAGTGTACCTATGATGCGTAACGAAGAACTGATACTCATCTACGCCGAAGCACAAGCGCGCCAGGGTGGTGATGCCGTTTCTGCGATCAATACCATTCGTAACACTTGGGGTGTAGGCAACTATACCGGTGCTACCGATACGGAATCATTGATTGATGAAATCGTTTTCCAACGCCGCTACTCCCTTTGGCTCGAAGGCCACCGCTGGGTAGACGCTCGTCGCCTTGGTCGTCTAGATGAAGTTGACAACCGCGAAGGTGGAGTCGTCTTCACCCAAATTTCTCGCCGTGTAAGCGAAATTTCTTGGGACGAAGGGTAGATTGTAAAGTACTAGGTACTACGTAGTTGGTACTAGGTATTTGAAAGACTTTGGGCATTTCCATCCTTTGGGTGGGAATGCCCATTTTTTATGCCCGCTGAGCGTATTAGTCTTCTTATCTTAGCATTGCGCAGAAAATAAAATGATTTTATTTTCGTGCTGTTCCTTAGCTACACTTAAAAAGCAACTATCACTATTTTTATGAAATACTTCTACTACATTCTTCTTTTCCTACTCAGTAGCCAACTTAACAGCCAAACAAACCTGGTCATCACCAACCCTCTGGCAGAGGAGATTCTAAGAGGGAACTTTACGCCCGACGACTACCTTCCCCCTTTTCCTGTTACTACCCCTTCTTTCATTGCCGAAAATATTGATGCCAATATCAGCCCCGACTCTCTAAAGTCCTATCTGGAGGTTATGCGCAGCTTTCGCACCCGTCACACCAGTTCAGATACCACCTCTGCAACCGAAGGTATGGGGGCCGCCCGCCGCTGGGCCCTGGCTAAATTCCAATCATTCAGTGATCGCCTAATCCCCTCTTACTTCCAGTTCGACTTTGAAACGTGTGGGGTGGGTCAGCATCGGAATATATTTGCAGTGTTACCGGGAACAGGGCCACATTATCAGGAAGTAGTATTGGTTGAAGCACATTTTGACAGCCGCTGCGGCGAACTTTGCGATACCGAATGCACCGCCGAAGGCATGGAAGACAATGGTAGTGGCTCTGCCGCCGTGCTGGAACTAGCCAGAGTGATGAGCCTCTATACTTTTGACCGCACCATCCTTTTTGTATTAACGACCGGAGAGGAACAAGGCTTGCTCGGTGCAGAAGCATTCTCTTCTTTTTTCTTTGATGAAGATCTTCCACTCAAGGCTGTTTATAACAATGACATCGTTGGAGGTATTATTTGTGGTGCTACTGCTTCCCCTCCTGGTTGTCCTGGCCTAAATGACATCGACAGCACCAATGTCCGTATTTACTCTTCCGGCAATTTGAATTCTCGAAACAAGATGCTTGCTCGTTTTGTAAAGCTGGAGTACGAAGAAATGATAGCGCCAATTGCTGCGCAGACAAATGTGATCAACATCATGTCAACCGAAGACAGAACCGGGCGAGGTGGCGATCATATTCCTTTCCGAAGTCAAGGATTTCCGGCAATACGCTTTACCTCTGCTAACGAACACGGTGATGTGAGTACAAGTGACCCCGACTATCATGATCGCCAACACACCTCCGACGATATTTTGGGTATAGATACTGATGGAGATGAAATATTGGATTCATTTTTCGTCGACTTCAACTACCTGGCCCGTAATACCGTCATCAATGGCAATGCCATTGCGATGACTGCCCTGGGTCCCGAGCCTGCTGCTGCCTTTGAACTCAACCCTATTGATGTTGGCTTTGAAGTGGTAATTGATGACCCCAATAATTATGGCACTTACCGGGTGGGCGTCCGACAATTTTCAGGTCTTGATTTTGACACGATCTACACCCTACAGCAAGCAACAGACACCCTTCTGGGGCTCATCCCTGATCAACTTTATGTCGTATCTGTAGCAACCGTTGATGAAAACGGTGTAGAAAGCCTTTTTATCGGAGAACGCTTCAATGACTTTGAAACAGGCTTAGCAACTATAGCAGCGGCGCAAGAAAACATAAAATTGCTACAAAACCGACCAAATCCTTTCGATGAGGCTACCTATTTCGGCGTTTGGGTTGATGAAGTTCCTAACTACAGTACTGCCGAAATTGTCGTACGCGACCTTCAGGGACGTACACTTAGCCTACTTCCCATCACCCTGAATCCCGGACTCAATGAGGTCTTATATAATTTTGAGCATCACAGTTATCAGCCTGGGGTTTATACTTACACCCTCATGCTGGATGACTACCCACTAATAACCAAGCGAATGATGTATGCCTACTGATACATATACTTCGACAACCCTAGATTTGCCGAAGTATAGATAAATTTATGCTGTCACAAAGGTTCTATTTTATTTAAAAAAGAATCCATGAGGTAATATTTTATTTGTTAAGGATTTATTGGTGGCCGATTCTTTTTTGGGCCTCCCCCTTAACACATGACAAAAAATGCATTTACATCATCTAACTTCTGCTCTTTGCGGACTATCTCTGGTATTTTTCAGTTTCTCTTGCCAACAAATTTCCACAGGGGATGAACAGCCACCTTCGTCCAACGCGGATCAAGTGGCTGTTCATTTATCGCATAGTGGCAACACTTATTGTGGCGTAGCTCCCTACCCTGACCCCATAGAATTGGTTCAACCTGATGGCAGCAGCTTTATGGCTTACCTCTTCACCGAAGGTCCTGCGGCTTATCTAGAAACCCTTGATGGTTATAGTTTGCTACAAGATCGTAGTGACAACTTTTATAGGTATGCTACCCGTGGCAAAAAAGGAGACTTGTACCTAACAGGGGTACCCGTTTCTGCACTTGACAACCGCTCTAGTACAGAAATCACCCTTTTACAAGTTATTCGCCCCCACTTACGTTATGAAGGGATTCGGCTAGCAGAGCTTACCGCAACTGATCAGCTGAGGAATTATGATGATGGACCGGAAATTAGCAGTGTTTTTCCTCCTGCTGGTGTTCAAAAGGCACTACTCCTTTTAATTGATTACCCCGACCAAGCGTTTACTTACCCACAGGGTGATTTTGACAATATGGCCAACCAAGTAGGCTATAATGTAAATGGTAGCTCCGGGAGTTTCCGTGACTACTATCTTGATATTTCTTACGGGCTATTAACCGTAAATACCGATGTAGAAGGTTGGTATACTGCTGCCAATAATCGGGCGACCTATGGTATTGAAAGCATGGCCAATCGGAATTTCAATAATGCAGTGCCCTTAATTCGGGAAGCCGTTGATGCTGCTGAAGCTGCTGGCATAGATTTCTCTCAATACGATGGCGATGGCGATGGCCGGGTTGATGTAGTCGAAGTGATCCACTCTGGCAGAGGCGCGGAGGAATCAGGTAATGTAGACGACATTTGGTCGCACCGTTGGGTACTTGCAGCGGCCAGCCTAAGTGTCACATATGACGGAAAACTAATCAATGATTACATCATCCAACCAGAAAAATACGGCGCCAATAACATTGCTAACATCGGGGTATTTGTACACGAGTTTGGTCACGCGTTAGGCTTACCTGACCTTTATGATATTGACGGTTCCTCTCGTGGCCTGGGCCGCTGGTGCTGTATGGCTGGAGGCACTTGGAACAATAGTGGAAAAACACCCGCTCAGTTTTCTGCTTGGTGTAAGAAAGAACTTGGTTGGATCTCACCTACCGTCCTAAGTGGTAACGGAGATATCAGTAACATGGACTACAGCGATAATGACGACGAAGCCTATCAATTTGACACCCCAGATGCTGATGAGTACTTCCTTTTGGAAAATCGGCAAAAAATTGGCTGGGATGCCCATATATCGGGTGAAGGATTAGCCATTTACCACATCGACGAAAGTAGAAATTCCAATAGTGACGAAAGCCGTCCATGGGTTGACCTGGAACAAGCAGATGGTGATCGAGACCTGAACCTGAACGTAAATAGCGGCGACAACGGTGACCTGTACCCTGGGTCGAGCAACAATACTGAATTCAATTGTAGTACCAGTCCAAACTCCAACAATTACAGCGGTGGAGTATCCAATATCAATATATTCGATATCAGTTCGTCTGGTGATTTGATCAATTTTAGCTACGACTTCTGTAGTACGGACTGTTCTGTAGCTGATATAGCTACCGATGGTAGTCCCTCTAATATTGCAGGTGGCACTTATGACCAAGCTTTTACGATCAGCTATTCTTTCCCACCTGCTAGTGGAACCCTTGATGTATCAGCAGCGGGGATAACCATAAATGAAGCGATAACCGGCAGCCCACAGACCGTGACCATAAATGGCTTGCCTGCTGATGGCGAATCTGTAACGGTAAGTGCTAGCTTTTCAGAAGAGCCAAGTTGTACCTTCACTGCCAATGACCTGTACAACGCCCCAAGTACCTGTGACAATGATGATATTTGTGATGCGCTGGATATCACGGCAAACATTGATGGTGAAGCAGTAACCTGTTCCAACTATGGCGCTACTGCCCAAAACAATGAACCCAGGCCAAATGCAGCCGGCTGTGACGTACAAAATGGATGGTGTGAGAACACCTTACACAATACCGTTTGGTTTAAGTTTACCGCACCAGCTTCAGGGAGTATCGACATCGACTTTAATACCGCTATAGATATGCAGATGGCGCTATGGGAAGCTGGCAATTGCCAAGAGCTATTAAATAGTAATACCCGGATGATGGTGGCTGCCAATGACGACTCAGGAAGTGCTGGCGGATACAGTCCGCGTATTGAAAACCAAAGCTGTCTCATTCCCGGAAAAACTTATTTCTTGCAAATTGACGGTTGGAGCGGAACCACAGGCAGTTTCAGCTTCACCATTTCTGATCCGGGCATTAGCTGTGACTCGGCTCCGATCAATAGCGGAGATTGTGGAAACGTATACACTGCAAGCTCTGATGGCAATGGCGAATGGATTCATATTGTTGATGGCAGTGGAAATCGTATTGCCTCTATCAATGACGAGTTTAACAACCTGGGTGAAATCTCTTTGGAATACAATATCAATACCAGTGCCGTGCGTAAAGATGGTGACAACTACCCTCTCCTTGATCGCGACTGGTTTATTAGTGTTGAAAACAATAATGCTGCTACGGTCCGGCTTTATTTGACGGAGCAGGAGCTTCAAGACCTCATTGCTGCTGGTGGACCAAACGACCTCGATGAGATTGAATTACTTAAAGTAAGTGGCAGCACTTGTGGCGACTACAACAATGGAACGCCCCAAGTATTGGCAACCAACTATGCGATGGAGGACTTCTCGGGTAGCACGCATTTGCTAGAGTATAAAGTAAGTGGCTTTTCAGGCTTCTTCCCGCGCTCCAATGCGGCGATCTTGCCCATTGAGATGAAATATTTCCGTGGAGCGTCAATGGATAAAACCAATCTACTAAGCTGGGCCAGTAGCCTCGAAGAAAACACAAAACTCCACGAGATTGAGCGATTGCTACCCGGCGAAACTACTTGGGAGCAAATTGGAACGACACCTGCCGCTGGCGATAGTCAGCAAGAGGTGAAGTACGAATGGTCCGATGTCTATCCTCTGCCCAAAGCTTACTACCGCATCAAGACCGTTGATTTGGATGGCAGCTTCCAATACTCGGATATTATCCTACTGGAAAGGGAGGGTCTTGGCTTTCAACTTACGAGAGTATTCCCCAATCCAGCTAAGGGGCAAGTGACCACAGAATACTATACCGAGCAACCGACGGTTTTGCAATGGCAGCTCGTCAACACGCAAGGACAGATTGTCGCCCAAAATAGCACAACGTTGGCTTCCGGGAGGAATTTCGTAGCTATTGACCTAGATTCGTATCCTTCTGGAATCTACTTCCTGCGGAGTAAGAACGGGGCCGAACAGCGGGTGACGAAGATTGTGAAGGAGTAGTTTTTGGTGCGGGGTGGGTAATCTAACTTTTACACACTTACACTTATCCAACCTTTACACCTTTTTCGGTGCGGGGTGCGCTTTTTGGGTGCGTGGTGCGGAGTGCGATGGGGTGCGCAAAATACTTCCCACTTCAGGTGCGGAGTGCGCTTTGGTGAGGGCTGCTAGAAACAACCAACGTTTACACCATTACACTTTTCCAACGCTTACACCTTTTGCCAAGTGCGTAGATATAACCGACGCAGAACAGGAGAAACAACAGATCCGGGGTAAAAAACAGGATGAAAGCTGCTTATTGGAGGGAGAAAGCATTGGCTTTCTTGATTCTTTAATGAGTAGAATGACGCTACCGCTACCAGCTCAAACACCTCGGAGAGGTGAAATATTGGTAGTTTCAATCCATTTCAACCTATTTCGACCTCAGATGAGGTCGCATATATTGGTACGGTTATGCTATCTTTATGAAAAGGCCATAAATCGCTCTCAGAATGAAGTCTATCCGTTTACTTACGTCTATACTGCTGTTTTTGGGGTCAGCTTTGAGTGCCCAAAAACATGATTATCACTGGATTACTGGCTATGGAGGCGGGGAAATATCAATTGACCAACCCTGGTTTGGGCTATCAGTACTGCGGTTTTCTGATTTTGGAAAACTGGATACCACAAACCTTCAAGAACCAACTATGCACATGGGATTCTTCAACACTAGCATTAGTGATGAAGCAGGCCGTCTAAAATATTACTCGAATGGAGTAGGACTTAATAATCACTTACATCAACTTATGCAAAATGGTGATGGTATGAGTGGTAACCCTGGTAGTACAGGAGAAGGTGGTGGATATGCAATGATGCAGGGAGGTGTGAGTGCTCCCTGGCCAGGAATCCCTAGCCAATATATTCTTCTACAAAACAAGGGCAGGTATTTCGCAAACGATGATGATCATAATTGGAAGGTTACGGAGTTACTTTATTCACGGATCGAAATGAATGCAAATTCCGGGGAGGGGGAGGTCTTAGAGAAACTGATTCCTTTCCTAAACGACACGGTACTCTGGGGAAAAACTACACTAGTCAAACATGCAAATGGTCGTGACTGGTGGTACCTTGAGAATAAACTAGATAATAATGCATTTTATCGTATCCAAATAACTCCAGATGGTCCTCAAGTTGACGGACAACAATCTATAGGCGTACCTATTTATCAGGGCACTGGACAAGCTGTTTTTTCACCTGATGGGAGTAAGTATATTATTCTAAATACGGTTAGTAACGACTCTGGAGGAGTCTTAAATATTTATGATTTTGATCGATGCTCCGGATTACTGAGCAACCCACTTTATATCGCCGTTGACAATGACAATGGTACTGGAGGAGTGGCTATTTCACCTAACAATCGCTATCTCTATCAATCCTCTGACTGGTACATCTACCAATTTGATCTTTGGGCGGAGGATATTGAATCAACAAGAGACACCGTTGCCGTTTATGATTTGAATGTAGACTGGTTCCCTACTACTTTTTTTGCTGCACAGCTTGCACCAGATGGTAAGATTTATGTGATCTGTCCAAATGGGGTGCCCGTTATGCATAGGATCAAATACCCGGACAAAGGCGGTGATGCTTGCATGGTAGAGCAACACAGCGTACGGTTACCTACGCTTAATGCTTTTTCAATACCTAACAACCCCAATTACCGCCTCGGGCCAATTGACGGTAGCCCTTGTGATACGCTCGGTATTGACAACATGCCACTGGCAAACTTCCGAGCGGATCAGGACAGTACAAATTACCTGGATTTCTATTTTCAGGACTTGAGTGCTTATGAGCCCGACACTTGGCAGTGGACGTTTGGTGATGGCCAAATGAGTCAGGATACCTCACCGGTACACACCTATTTGGAAGATGGCGTTTATGAAGTTTGCCTGACGGTGAGTAATGAAAATGGTAGCCATACCGCTTGTGATACTCTTTTTCTAGGTGTCGTAAACACTACAGCGCAGCTTGATTTGGATGTTGCATTACAGGTTTTCCCCAACCCGTTTCGAGATCAGTTTTCGGTGGTGATGAATGATTACTATCCTAAAAACGCGCAGCTTATTGTTTTTGATGGTTTGGGAAGGCCTATCCACCAGCAGCGAATTCAGCATGGTTGGAATACCGTTCTTGGAGATGCTTGGCCTGTGGGAATTTACTATTACGAGCTTTGGGATAAAGAGATCAAGCTGAGGCAAGGCAAAATAATCAAACAGTAGTGCGCAAGACGGAGTCTGGAGCACGCCGGACGGAGGAGGAGGCCGAAGGATGGGCAGCGGTTCTGCTCCTTAGGGGCGGGTTTGAAACCCGACCCTAAGGAGCAGAAAGAGCAGACAGCCTGGTGCCGATCCCGTCCCGACTAGAAAAGTCGGGACGGGAGACGGCACGGCCCCAAAAGAGCAAAAACTGTCCGCGGCAGAACAAGTGAGATAAGGGAGGACAACTTATTGTACTTTTGAGCAGTTTTATTTGAAAATCATACGATACAGATCATGCGAACACTATCCCTGCTAAGTCTACTGTTTTTGATGCTGAGTTGCAGCCCTACCCCACCTGACAGTAATACGACTGAAGAAACTACCGCCGAGCAAGCCCCTGAGGTAACAGCAGCTACAGCAATGCCGGTTTCGAACACAGAAGAAGCAACGCCGATAATGGCTGAACCACGCCCGCGTACTGCGACTGTAGAAACAAAAGCCGACCCTGGCAGCAGCCAACCTCGCCCCACTGTACGACCTGATGTGGTACTGAAAGAGACGGCTAGTCAAGATCTACCAAAGGAAAAGGTAGCAAAAGGAATAGAGATCACCGAAGCACCGATGGTGGAAGAAGTACCACAACCAGCGGCACCAAAAGTAGAGGAAGCACCGGCACCGGTAGCCGTAACCAAAACAACACCCGACCACAGTGGCTGGGATGCCTTTTTGCAAAGTAATGTAAGCAGCAGCGGGCAGGTGAATTACCGCAGCATAAAAGCCAATCCGGCTCCCTTGAACGACTACTTGGCAGAACTGGAACAGTATCCACCCCAAAGTAGCTGGAACCGTAATACTGCGATGGCCTACTGGATAAATGCCTACAATGCTTATACCGTGAAATTGATTGTAAACAACTATCCCGTGAGTAGTATCAAAGACATTGACAGCGGCAACCCCTGGGGTACCAAGTGGATAAAACTTGGCGGGCAGACTTACTCGCTCAATCAGATAGAGAACGATATTTTGCGTCCCCGTTATGGTGATGCACGCATCCACTTTGCGGTAAACTGTGCGGCGGCCTCTTGCCCACCTTTGCACAATCGCGCATTTACGGCTGATAACCTCAACAGCACACTACAGCGGCTGACCCGCAAGTTTGTGAACAACAAGGACTACAATACCATCACGGCAAAGCGCGTAGAAATCTCGAAGATTTTCGACTGGTATGGCTCCGACTTTGGCTCCGTAGTTAATTATATCAACGGGTATACGGATACTGCTTTGAACAGCGATACCGTAGTCACTTTTAAGGAGTATGACTGGAAGTTGAATGAGAGGTAGTCTTTTTTTTGCTAAGAAACAAAAGCAGGGTACTGCATACTTATACAGTGCAGCGAACCATGCTGCTCGATGAGCAAGCGGCAATCTATACCGATGATCTCGCGGTTGGGGAAGCAGTTTTGTATGATGCCCAGCGCGAGACCATCTTCGGGTACGCCGTAGGTAGGTACCAAAACGGCTTCGTTGATGATCAGAAAGTTGGCATAGGTGGCTGGCAGGCGGTGCCCATCTTCGGCAAAGCAGGTGGTGGGCCAGGGCAGTGGCACCAAGTTGTAGGGTTTTCCCTCACGGGTACGAAAGGACTGAAGCTCTTGCTCCATCAGCTTCAGTTCGGTGTAGTGCTCGTCGGTTTCATCGGTGCAACGCACGTAAGCGATGGTATCCGGGCTACAAAAGCGAGCCAGCGTATCGATGTGAGAGTCGGTATCATCGCCCGCGAGGAAGCCGTTGTCTAACCAAAGGAAGCGATCTACACCCAGTTGCAGGGTGAGTTCTGCTTCGGTTTCGGCGAGCGATAAATGGGGATTGCGATTGGGCGAAAGCAGGCACTCGGTGGTTGACAGCAATGTGCCTTGTCCATCGGTTTCCAGGGCGCCACCTTCGAGAACCATTCTCATTTGCTGCATAGGCGTTTTACCAAAGATACCCCAGGTGTGCAAGGTGCGCGTGATGAGGTTGTCGCGGTTGGCAGCAAACTTCAGGCCCCAGCCGTTGAAAATAAAATCCAACAAAAGGGGACGGCCATCTTCAATGACGGTGATTGCGCCATGATCGCGGGCCCAGGTGTCATTGCTGGGACAAACGATGATTTGCACCCGTTCGGCAGGCAGATGCGCTAAAAGTCCTTCTACCCTCTTGCGGTCATCTGCAACGACGAGTACCTTTTGAAACCGGCTAACGGCTTCGACACAGGCCACAAAACAAGGGGTGACTTCCTCCAACAGTTCTGCCCAGTCACTATCCGCATGCGGGAAGGTAAACTGAACCATGGATTGAGGTTCCCATTCGGCGGGAAAGCGGCGGGTGGTGGTCATAGTAATAACAAAATAAGAAGCGTAAAAATAAGAAGTACAAATCTACATCATTCGTATTCGTATTTCCACATAAACCTTAAGACATTTGCGGGTGAAGCCAATTCCTTACGGTAAAACTTACGCCGCACCAGCACTCCACGACGATAGCGTAGTCGTACAATAACTTCGGGGTTATCGGTAGCATAAGGGTTATAGACTTTCCATGCCCCAGATCGTTGACCTTTTTTAAAGCCACCTGTTAAAATGGGTAGCTTTCCGGCATCATACTCATAAGTGACAAATGCCTCTTCCTGGCGACCTTTCAGCAACAGAAGTAGTTCTTTTTCTTTTTCAAAGTGCTTACTACTTTCTGGTATTTTCCGCTGACAAGCGCTGGTAATAACAAGTGCCGAGTGGCCTTCCTGTGTTGCCAAACCATCTGCGTAGACCAAATAACGTTGGCCAGCCTGGGGAGCACCAAAGCAACTTGAATTTTTATTGCTAGCTCTCAATAAATGGATATTGGTTTCATCGCCTTTGAAATTGGTCAGCACTCGGATATTGAAATCCTCGTAATCATGTGGCGGGGGTGGCGGTAAAGGAGGTGGTGAAGGTACTCCATCCGTGGTCGTAGCAGCAGGAGATTCTTGCAAAACATGAACAGGTGGCTTTATTTGACTAAGCACCTCAATTTCCATTACATAAGTATGCTGATCGTAAGCCAATAAATCGAACCAAGGTTGGTATCGGCACTCGCAAGCAAAGACCTGAAAGGGAAGTGAAAAACTTATTAGCCCTAAAAACTGAGACCGTTGTATCATTATTTTCAATTCAAATCAAGTGATTTTCAACGCAATTGTGCCCATAAAATAAACTAATCTTTCCGCAACTTCTTAACTTAGAGAAATATGTTCAACTAGTAAACGAAAAAATGCTAAAACAATTCTCCTTTGTCCTTACCATGCTTAGTCTGTGCTGGCTAGCGATTCCTAACCTGGCAGCCCAGCAAATTGCGGAAGATCACTACAGTAGCCTCGAGTGGCGGTCTATTGGCCCTTACCGGGGTGGACGATCAGCTGCGGTTACCGGTGTACCCGGAAAACCTAATCTCTATTATTTTGGCGCTGCCGGTGGTGGTGTATGGCGCACCACTGATGGTGGTCAAACCTGGGCCAATATTTCCGACGGTTCCTTTGGCGGTTCTGTTGGTGCAGTAGCCGTCAGTGAAGCCGACCCCAACGTGATCTATGTCGGTGGCGGTGAAGTGACTGTACGCGGTAATGTCTCCTATGGTTATGGCGTACACAAAAGTGTGGACGCTGGTAAGAATTGGGAGCACATTGGTTTACCCAACTCTCGCCATATTCCGCGTATCCGCATTCATCCTAAAAACCCAGATTTGGTTTATGCTGCTGTGCTGGGTGACCTTTTTAAGCCCACAGCCGAACGCGGTGTTTACCGCTCGAAAGATGGTGGCCAAAACTGGGAAAAGATTCTTTTTGCCAACGAAAATGCCGGTGCTGTAGACTTACTGCTCGACCCCAATAATCCACGGATTCTTTATGCTTCTACCTGGCGTATTCGCCGGACCCCTTACAGCCTCGAAAGTGGCGGCGAAGGTTCTGCCCTTTGGAAAAGTACCGATGGCGGAGACACCTGGACCAACATCTCGGCCAACAAAGGCCTGCCTGGTGGCGACTGGGGTATCAGCGGTGTAGCCGTTTCACCGGTCAACAGCAACCGCGTTTGGGCGATTATAGAAAACGATAAAGGCGGTGTCTACCGATCAGAAGACGGTGGCGAAAACTGGCGAAAAGTCAACGATAGCCGTGCCCTGCGTCAGCGTGCTTGGTATTACAGCCGTATTTATGCTGACACCCAAGATGAAGATATCGTATACGTAATGAATGTTCGCTACCACAAAAGCACTGATGGTGGCGCGACCTTCAAAGCCTACAATGCACCTCACGGTGATCACCACGACCTGTGGATTGCGCCGGAAGACAACCAGCGGATGGTCATTGCTGATGACGGTGGTGCACAGACCAGCTTTGATGCTGGTGAAAACTGGAGTACCTACTACAACCAGCCCACCGCGCAGTTTTATCGCGTAACGACCGACAATCACTTCCCCTATCGCATCTACGGTGCTCAGCAAGACAACAGCACCTTGCGGGTATTGCACCGTACCGATGGTCGCTCCATTGGTGAGCGTGACTGGGAACCTACCGCTGGTGGCGAGAGCGCTCACATCGCAGTTGATCCACTCGACAACGATGTAGTTTATGGTGGCAGCTACGGCGGCTACCTCACTCGGTTCAACCACCGCACCAAGCAAGAGCAAGCCATCAATGTGTGGCCAGACAATCCTATGGGCTATGGCGCCGAAGGGATGAAATACCGCTTTCAGTGGAACTTCCCGATCTTCTTCTCTCCGCATAACCCCAAGCGGCTGTATGCGGCCTCTAACCACCTGCATGTAACGGAAGATGGTGGTAAGAGCTGGGAGATCATCAGCCCTGACCTAACCCGCAACGATGCCTCGAAGCTGGGCTCTTCTGGTGGCCCGATTACGCAAGACAACACCAGTGTAGAGTATTACTGTACCGTATTTGCGGCGGCAGAATCTCACCACGAGGAAGGTGTCATCTGGGCCGGCTCCGACGATGGTTTACTGCATATCACGCGCGATGGCGGGAAGAATTGGTCGAACGTTACGCCCAAGGGGATGCCCGAGTGGATGATGTTTAACAGCCTGGAGATTGATCCATTCCGCAAAGGTGGTGCTTATGTAGCTGGCACACGCTACAAGCTGGGAGATTACACCCCTTACTTGTACCATACTTCTGACTACGGCGCTACCTGGAAGCTGATCACCAAAGGCATCGACAAGCTTCACTTTACGCGTGTATTGCGTGCGGATCCTGAACGCGACGGCCTGCTTTATGCCGGTACAGAATCAGGCATGTACATCAGTTTTGACAATGGTGCAGCTTGGCAGCCTTTCCAGATGAATTTGCCAATGGTCCCCATCACAGACCTTACGATAAAAAACAACAACCTCATTGCTGCTACCCAAGGCCGGAGCTTCTGGATTATTGATGACCTGACCGTACTCCACCAACTGAGCGACGAAGTACTAGTAGCCGACCAGTACCTCTTCCAACCGCTTGATGCTTACCGCATGGATGGCTCACAAGGAAGGCCCAGCAAGACGCAAGGTATGAATCACCCTGGTGGTGTGACCTTCCATTTCAACATCAACGAAGTACCTGCCGATAGTGTAGCTGTAGCCATTGAGCTTTACGAAGAAGGCGGCAATTTGATTCGCACCNATACTTCTGATGCCAAAGAAAAGGGCGAAAAGCTCGAATTCGAGAAAGGAGGCAACACCTTCAACTGGAACATGCGCTACCCGGATGGTGTCGATTTTGATGGCATGATCATGTGGTGGGCAGGTGTAGGTGGCCCCAAAGCACAGCCCGGCACTTACGAAGCACGCCTAAAAGTAGGTGACGAAGAGCAGGTGCAAACCTTTGAAATTCTTCCGGATCCGCGCTCCGAAGCGACAGCTGAGGATATGGCTGCACAATTTGAATTCATGAAGTCAGTGCAAGACAAAGTCAGCGAAGCTCACCAAGCCATCATCGACTTGAGGGATGTGAAGAAGCAAGTCAATGGCTTTATTGAGCGCTTGCCAAAAGGGGACAACTACGCCGCTTTGCGCGAACAAGCCAAGGTGATTACGGAAAGCCTGACAGAGGTAGAAGAAAACCTGTACCAAACGAAAAACAGTAGTCGCCAGGATCCCCTGAATTTCCCTATCCGGTTGACCAACAAATTGGCACACCTCAATAGCCTTGTGGGCATTGGAGATTCACGGCCAACGGCCCAGGCTTATAGCGTAAAGGAAGAAATTTCTACCCTGATCGATGAAGAGCTGGCTGATTACCGCCGGATCATGAATCAAGAGATTCCTAAATTCAATCAGTTGATCCGCGAGAATCAGATTGATTTAATTACAGGGCCGAAGGCGAAGCCGTAGAGGGACTCGGGCTGCTTCGGACGCTTTAGGGATCGCGCATTTTGGTAGCGGAGAAAACGCATGCGGGCTAAAGCCACGCGGCACCTGGTTTTCTACTAAACCGGATCCTTACCTGAGAGATTCGAAGTCGACCTCCCTGCTGAAAAGAGAAAGTCAAGATCAATAGGTACAACTCCTTGATTTGGGCTTTCTCTTTTTTTACTCTCATATTCATTCGCGTTTATTACCCCTTATGATTGACCTTGACACTACTCGTATCCGGCCTGCGGCCTTTATCTTCAACATCCAGCGGATGGAGGATATTCACGAAGCTGCAGATGGACAAGTAGATGTAGCTCATAGCCATGATTACTACACGGTTATTTGGATACAGGAAGGCAGCGGCGAGCACTTGATCGACTTTAACAGGTATCCGCTGGCCGTGAATGATGTGTTTTTTGTTTCTCCCAGGCAGGTACATCGGCTCCTTCCCTCGGAAAAGCCCTACGGCTGGGTGATTACTTTTTCTCGCGACTTTCTGGCGCATAACCATATCAACGAAGATTTCATCACGGAGATGAACCTGTTTGGTCATTTTGAAGAACGCCCGCCGCTGCAATTGCCTGTAGAGGTAGCAAAACGGGCGCAGGTCCTCCTCTCCTATTTGAGTGAAGTCTACAAATCTGACGCCCCTTACCGGATGGCCAGTATGAGTGCGTACCTGAAACTGTTCCTGATTGACTGCCATGCCCAATGCCAGTTGCCAGCGCCTCTTCCTGGTAGCGACCAGGGAGGAAGTACGATTTTGCGGGAGTTTAAGAAACTGATTACGGAGCACTTCTACGAGCAACACCAGGTGCAAGAATATGCCCAGCGATTGCACATCTCTGCTAAGTACCTGAACCAGGTTGTAAAAAGCCTACTGGGCAAAACCGCCAAAGAACTCATTCAGGAAAAGATTATCCTGAACGCAAAACGTAGCCTCCGTTTTACCGATCACAGCATTAAGGAAATTGCCTACGAACTGGGGTTTCAAGACCCGCTTTACTTCAGTAGCTTCTTTAAGAAGTGTACGGGGGAGTCGCCGAGTAGGTTTCGGAAAGGAGGAACTGGGTACTAGGTACTTAGTATAGGGTATAGCGTATAGGGATTTTGAAATGCCTAAATTGAAAAAAATCGACCATCTGATTTTCCAAAAGACCAGTTAACCATTCTTTTGGTTTAAACCAATGTCAAACAAAAAATAGGCAAATCAACTTACCTATCGAAGAATAGTTGACATATACATTAGTAGAAATTGGCCTAGACCATATTCTTAATCAAATGGGGAAACCAATGGTAGCTCCGCTAAATCTCAACCTAATGTATACATTATTAAAAAAAGTGCTAGTAAAACCAGGAGTATTCTTGCTCTCCTTGCTGTTCCTCCTTTTGGCTAGCCCTGGTAATACCCAAGTAGCCGTAAAGTGGGAAAAAGAACTGTCGGGCGACTTACGCTGGCAACAGGTAACCTCTTTAGGCAACCTCATTGCTAGTACCGAAAATGGCCTTGAGCGCATTGATACAGAAACAGGGGAATTGAGCTGGGAGATAGAAGAGCTTGCGAACCTTGGAAGAGAACAATTTACGGAATTGCCGGATGGTCCTTTCTTTAAGGTAGAGACCTCTGATGCTTTTTATCTTATTGATCAATTTAGCGGGGATGTGGTTTTCGATTCCCGAAAAACAACTATTGTCAATATCCAAGGCTACTATACTTTATATAACCTGGGAGGTATACTCGTAGCGGGCCTGAATGACGCAAGAGAGCCCGAGATGATATTCGTGAGTATGGTAGATGCTAGCGTGCAATGGTCGCTCAATGAAGAGTTTGGCAGAATCGTTGCTGTTAACGAGCTTACTGATTATTCGATACTCGTGGTAACCCTGTTCAACAACTACAAAATCAATACCAAGACGGGGGATATTATTTGGAAAGTAGCCAATTCGCAAGAAGCCGAAGATTTGGACAAGCTAGGTAATTTTGGCGCATTGGTAAAAGACCTCGCTGAAGCATCAGCCGACGAATTGATTACCGATATTCAATTTCATAGAAAGCCTAATAGTGATTATTTCTATCTCGTCTCTTGGTATCCTAAAGAGACCTTTGATGACCAACCCACCGGGAAGTTTGAAAGCTCAATGATTGCCTATCGTTTAAGCGACGGAACTCGTGTATGGGATAGCCCATTGGAGTTTCCAGGAAGGCTTGATTTTCTGGTTTTCAAAGAGGATGGATTTATCCTGCTTCCTAACAAAGGAGACTACAACAAGATCAACCTTTACGATTATGAAACGAAAAAAGGACTGTGGGGCAAGCGAGGAGCTGGTCATAGCCCAAGAGGAAATATTTATACCTACCTGGAAACGGATAGCGGGATTATGATTGTTACGGATGGTATTAATCAAAAGGACTTACTTACCTACATTGATTATTCAACTGGTGAGCCGGTTTTTAAAAGACCTTCCAAAATAAGTGGAAAAGTTGAAGGAGTGGTACCCACTGCTACATCGGTATTCCTGATCACTAATGCAGGTCTGAACATCATTGATCTGAGTACAGGTGAACTGAAGTGGAAAAGAAACCTGTCTACTCGGCCTGCTCTGACTGCCGAAAGAGATGGTAATCTCTATGCCTTTGATTTAAAGGAGGAGGAGTTGAAAGTTATCAACCTGGAAAGCGAAGCAGTAAGCACGCTTTCTTCATCGTCTTTATCATTTGAAGGTAAGGAAGCCCCTATTCGCCTAGAGTTAATGGAAGATGGAATATTGTTGTCTTCTGACCAGAACATCGCTAAATACGCAATGGACGGCACCCTCAATTTTAACCGCTACTACCCTGCTCCTCGTGAAGCTGCATGGAAGCAGGTACTTCTTTACGCCTCAGCAGCGTATGCAGCCTTGGCAGCAGCAGATGCTTACTATACCGCCGCTGTAATATCAAATGCCGAGGACGAAATAAAAGGCGAGAGCCCTGTAACAAGTGAGCTTCTGGGCCAGCTAAAAGAAGGATATGCTGAATATGGAGATGATGCATCTTCCTACTTTTTGGAAGCCGTAACTACTGCAAGTGCTCGTAAGAAAGCTACGACTGGTGGTCTTGACTACAACCTTGTAATGAGCAAGGAAGGCAGAGAAATACTACTGCTACAAGTGAGCAAAGCAACCGGAGAAGCAGAGAGCCAAATATCTCTGGGCCGCGACCGCGAGCCTAGATATACCGTTGATTTTGTAACTAATCAAATCTATTACCAGAAAGGCTCCAGGGTTTTGGCGTCGTATCAGGTGAAATAATAAGCCTTGTAATAGGCATAGAAATATACTGAGGGTTGGCCATGAGGCCAGCCCTTTTTGTTTTTCTGTGATTTTCCAATGCCTTGCAGCTATTTTTACATGTACCAACACTTATTTTTGCCCGACCTTTGGTACAAACAAATGAAAGATGAAGCGAAAACAATTTATACGAAAAAGCTTACTAGGCGCTGCGGGGCTTACATTGGGTGCAAAGGCTGCCAATAGTAAAGCCACTGAACGGCCATCGACCTATGATAAATTGATGGCTCCGATAGGATTCAATCATTTGCCAAACCAAGAAATTAAAACAATGAAAACGATATTGCATAAAGCCGATACACGCGGCCACGCCAACCACGGTTGGTTAAACAGTCATCATACCTTTAGCTTTGCCAATTACTACAATCCCGAGCGGGTACACTTTGGTGTGCTACGTGTACTGAATGACGACACGGTAGCACCAGGTCGGGGCTTTGGGCGCCACCCTCATGACAACATGGAAATCATCTCTATTCCGCTGGCTGGCGCACTGGAACACAAAGACAGTATGGACAACGCTGCGGTCATTCGCCAAGGCGATGTACAAGTAATGAGTGCCGGCACCGGCGTATTTCACAGCGAATACAATAAGAGTAGTGAGGAGGAAGTACGCTTCTTGCAAATCTGGATGTTTCCACGCGAAAAAGGCGTAGAGCCCCGCTATGACCAGATTACACTAGTGAATAGCGACACCAAAAACCAGCTCCAACAAGTACTTTCGCCCAGCAAAGACGACGCTGGTGTGTGGGTACATCAAGACGCATGGTTTCACCTGGGCGATCTGGAAAAGGGATGGAACAGCGAATACACTATAAAACACTCAGGCAATGGTGTTTATGCCTTTGTTATTGAAGGAGAAGTTAAAGTGGCTGGCCAACAACTTGGCAAGCGTGATGGCTTCGGCATCTGGGACACGGAAGCCTTTGAAATCAAGGCTACCGCCGATACTAAATTACTACTAATGGATGTACCGATGGGGATTTAAGGGTTTTTATGGGTGTAAAGGTGTAAGGGTGTAAAGGTTGGGGTTCTGATTTCCAGAGAGTGTTCGGAATTGTGGTCTTGGCATCCATCCCTACTGGGTGCGCAGCGCCACAAGTCCGCAGAGATTTTTTATCGCTGAATATCAAGTAGATACATTTCGGTAATTATTCATCAGACACACATAATAAATAGTCTCAGGTCAGAAGTGTTTGATGCTACATGTGAAATCACCCAACTCTTACACCCTTACACTTACCCAACTTTTACACAAAAAATGCTTACCCAATTTTCACACCGATACCACCACCTCCTCACCTACTGACAAAGCGGCCTCGCCTGTACCTTCCCAGCAGGCGTTCATACCGAAGAGGACTTTCTTTTCCTTGCTATGCATTTGAGCCAAAGTGGCAAAGACACGTGGATTTTTGACCGTCGTCTCTGGATCAATGGTAATGACAACACAGCGAGCGCAGGGTTTCGGTAAGCGAAAAGCCTCTTCACCGATTTCCAAGGCCTGCCATTCATCTTCCGCAAAAGCGGGGGCGCCTTCTACCACAACATTAGGTCGGAAGCGTTGCATCGTCAGCTCCTCTCCTACTTCGGCAGCCAAAGCATCGAGGGAAGCCTGGTTGGCAATCAAATAAGGGTAACCATCGGCGAAGCTCACTTGCTCTTGCCCTTTTGCGTAGCGGGGGTCTAATGGCCGGTTGCTGTCTTCAGCCATATACACCAAGCGACAGGGAATTCCCAACGCCGCATTCAACTCCTCAGTGGATACTGTTTCTACCAAGCAGGCAGAAAACTGATCGTTCCAAACTTGTACTTCCACCAGCGGGCCCTCGTCTGCACGAGCTTCTTTGATGCGTAGTTGTTCGCCGGTATCGAGGTGCTTCAAGACCAGGTCTTCCTCTTCCGCCTGTGCCTGCCAACGCGCCAAATGGGCATGCTGCCGCTGGGAAATAAAGCGCCCATTCTCGTCGATCAGCATCCAGCGGCGATCGTCGATGAAGCCGCGACCAGCCAGGGTTGCAGAGGAAACGGCATTACCTGCCAATGCTTTTACGGGGTAAACCCAAAGTTCTTTGATCTTCATCTGGCTAAATTACGTAGTTTTTTATTGGGTAGACTTTTTATCTTCGCCCTCACATGAAGGATCATCGTTACATCATCCGCGAACAAGGCCGCTTTGGATTTATGGATCGCAAGGGGCAAGTTGTTATTGAACCGCAGTACCTGGCTGCCGAAGACTTCCACAATGGTTTTGCGCTGGTGGAGCTGATCGACCATTGGGTGCCGCTTGACACCTTGGGTAGGCCGCTGCTCAGGCACCTCTTTCGGCATATCTCTCCTTTTGAATCCGAACGAGCAAGGGTTCAACTGGCTCAAAACTGGGGCTTCATTGGCCCCAAGGGGCGTATTCGCATTCCTTGTATCTATGAATTCGCGATGGATTTTAGCGATGGGCTGGCGGCCGTCAAAAGCCAGCAGTTGTATGGCTTCATTGATCCAGAAGGTGCCGTAGCCATTGATTTCAGCTTCGACCTGGTAGCGTCTTTCCTGCATCAGCGTGCACCAGCCAAGCTGGGCAACCATTTTGGTTATATCGATACATCCGGGCAGTGGATGGTAGACCCCGACTATGACCTCACACTACCGTGGATGGGCCAGGTAGGCGTCTATATCGAAGATGGCCGCTGGGGCTTGCTCAACCGTGATGGCGAGGTGGTGACGACGGCGCGTTGGCGATGGTCGCCCGAGCATCCGCCCCAATTTACCGAGGGGGTAGCTGCTATTGTGATCAACGACCATTGGGGATATTTACAAACCGACGGCGAGTGGCTCGTGAAGCCGCAGTTTCTGGCCGCCGAGGCTTTCCATAATGGTTTTGCTCGCGTGAGTGATGGCATGAAGATGGGTTTCCTAGATGCGCGGGGGGATTTGGTCATTCCTTGCCGCTATAGTCAGGCGCTCGACTTTGCGGAAGGGCTCGCCCCCGTACGCGAAAAGGGCCAATGGGGCTTTATTGATGCGCTGGGGAAAACGATCATTCCCTTCCAGTATGATCATGCCCATAGTTTTCAGGATGGCCTAGCCTTGGTGGCCAAAGATGGCAAGTGGTCGTACCTCGATACCACGGGTGCGGTAATTTGGCACGAGGGCTAGGCTTTTCAACCACCAAAGGCACTTAAGTTTTTTTTGAACCATATCAGGGATTATAAGAGAATTTAAGAAGAGGAGATTTGCTAATGAATTTAGCCTAGCAAGGGGTGCTAAACGACCTTGAACAGAACATTTCCTTGTATTAATCCTATGTCTTTCAATTACCAAATTGAAAGGTTCTTGAATTGCGAGTAGTTATTTTCCCTATTTTTAAATAGACTGAAATTTTAACGACGCTCTAAATTTTTCAAACCATGGAAAACATCTCCTTACCTCTATTCTATTTCACGCTTCTGCTCCTTTTCTCAAGCAACACACTTTCTAGTCAACGGATGGTTGAGCAAAATAAGCTCTGGTCCTATTATACAGACACCGGCCTAATAGGGAGCTCGCCTGATACTCACCCTACAGGCTACACAACTATCTTCACTTTCGGGGCTTCTGAAATGGTAGATAACGAGACCTACTACCGCCTCCAAACCAGTTATCAGTTTGATTATTCCGCATATTGGAACAACAGCCCTTTTTTGATGCGAGAAGACAGTTTGGGCAGAGTTTACTTAAAAGAGGGAGGCCTTTCTGAAGTTGTTATTTATGACTTCTCTTTAGAAGTAGGTGACCTCTTCGAAGACCAAATCAATGGTTGTACTTATCAACTTACTTCCAAAGATTCCGTTACCCTAATTTCTGGAGGACGCTGGGAACGCTTCAATTTTGATGACGGAGACGCCTGGATAAAGGGACTTGGTAGCACCAGCTTCATCATTCCTAATTGTATCAATTCACCCACGGAATTACTCTGTTTCCAAACGGGGGTAGACATGGAATACATGGTCGACTTGGCCAACCAAGAAATTGAACTATGCTATTTTGTTCCTGTAAGCACGGAGGACATAAACCCTGCTGGCGTTTCAATATTCCCCAACCCTGTATTCAGCGCTTTCACGATTCAGTCGGAAGAAGAACCACTGCAAGGAAAATTGATTATCTACAATTCGATGGGCCAACGGGTGTATCAGGAAGAGGTGCGCCAAACACTACGGAAAGAAATAGACCTAGGTGCATACCCAGCAGGAATTTATTACCTGACATTGGGTAACATAAAACAAAAACTGATCAAGGCTAATTAGGAACCTCTCCTCACGGAATCCAAGATCATTGTATTCTTCGCCGGAGCCTAACCTCTTTTTTTCAACAAAAGCCCATTCTTTTTGTCTTAAGAGCCAGGATAATCTTACCATGGATTTAGAACTCTTAAAGATCATAGTGAACACTGGGCTTTGTGTCCTTATTTGGACCGTTCAGCTGGTGGTATACCCTGGGCTTTGTTACTACAATGCTACCGACATCAAACGCTGGCATCGGGTATATACCAATAGAATCACGCTAATTGTGTTGCCCTTAATGCTGAGTCAGTTGGCATTATATGTCATTTCTTCTTATCTCAGCCCTAGCTACGTTTCTATTGGTCTACTGGTACTGATACTCCTCAACTGGTGTGTTACTTTTTTGCTTGCTGTACCGCTGCACAACGTCATTGGCAGTGTAGCACCATGCAAGCAAGAAAGGCAGCAACTCGTAAAAATCAATTGGATTCGTACGGTCATCTGGACCTTAATATTAATCATTAGCCTCGCTTATTATGGAAAGTAAACCTTGGATGAAAACAGTCATGCGCTTAGCCGCAGTTTACAATCTTCTTTGGGGAGCTTGGGTAGTTTTATTTCCACTATCCTTTTTCCGGCTCACCGGCATGGCCGACCCCATTCACCCCATGATCTGGCAAGGCATGGGCATGGTCATCGGCGTTTATGGCCTAGGCTACTGGTGGTCGGCAGCTAACCCCGTCAAGCATTGGCCCATTGTAGCCGTAGGTTTTATAGGTAAAATCTTCGGCCCCATTGGCTTTGTTTTCAATTATCTCAACGGCCAAGTGCCCGCTTCTTTTGCGTACACGCTCATCACCAATGATCTCATATGGTGGGTTCCTTTTTTCCTGATCCTCAACGAAGCGAGAAAACATCAGTGGGAGTTGTAATCTTCTCTTTTACACAAGACATATACAAGACACATACAAGGATACAAGGCAAATTCATGAATTTGCCTTGTATAGTTGGGTTTCCAGCTGTTCCAAAACATCGTCTTCCTTTTCGGACAGGCCATAGCAATACATCAATTGTTCCCTGGCCTCGCGGCAAGATTCTCCCGCTGCGGCACACTTCCCTACGAAGGCCTTGGCCAATCCTATATTGACGGACCAGTTTTCGGGGAAGGTTTCCTTTAGGCGGCCAAAGTCATCAATGGCGTCGTCCCAGTAGCCGCCAGCAAGGCTTCCTTCGGCCAATTCCAACAGCTTATTGTAGTTACCACTGCGTTGCTCCTCCATGTCCCTCACTATTCCCGCGTGGTACCGATCCACCGTTTCGACCGATTCTCCCCAAAACTGACCTGCAAAAAACAGTACGATTAAGCCTGCCGCCACCAATAGCGAGTAGTACACCCAGCTGGGGTAGCCCTTAGCTTTTTCCCGTGGCGCATAGCCTCCTTCTTTCACCTTTCCCTGCGTACGCATTTTCTCTTGCACCCAATGTTTGCGGCGTTCAAAACCCTTCTTGTGCTTAAACTGGGTGCCACTATGGCCGCTTATTTTTAGTCCGTTCCATCCCATAATTTTGGTGTTTTTATTTTTGGGCGTGTCCCCTACGGGGTCGTTACGTTACAGGGCTCGCTGCTCGCTCGGCCAGCTCTCTACGGTCGCTGTCTGGCCCTTCTGCGGCGGGCCACCCTTGCACATCACTCACGCGGGGGCTTGCCTCAAGGTGTTCGCGGAGCATCAATTTGTAATAACAATTTCTACCCGCCTGTTTATCCTTCTACCTTCTTCGGTAGCGTTCGTCTCCAAGGGCACGGAGTCTCCTTTTCCTATCGCTGTTAACCGGTCACGACGAATGGCTTTCTCTACCAAATATTCAAGCACTGCATTCGCTCTGTCTGAAGACAGCTTTTGGTTATCCGCCGAGGTCCCAACATTATCCGTATGTCCTTCTATTCTGATCTTCTTGTCGGGATGATCTTCAAGAAAGGCGACCAATTTATTCAACTCACCAAAAGCATCCGGCTTCAAATTGGAGCTATTGGTTTCAAATTGAATATTCTTGGTATTCATGATGCTCGATATCCCATTACAGTCTTCTCCTACTTTTACCAACTGCACATCATCAAAGAGATAGTAAGCATAGTTGATCCCACCGGGTTCCCCCCTTGTTTGTGTTTGCCTGTCTAGGTAAAAATTGCCTATCGCAAGGTATTGGTAGCTACTATCTATACAAATAGTATCCGAAATTTTGACCCACTCATTGTTTACACTATTATCCAGAACACTATCAATATTCAACGTTGGTTGGTAATCAAAGATGCCTTTTCCGAATCTTTCAATCTTATCCACAGAGAAAAGCATCCCGATATTATTGACCTTCATTGATGTACGGATTGGCTTCGTCCATACTTCAAAATAATATTTTTCGCCTATTTCAAGGCGCTCCTTCAGTGCTACCTGTAAGTACTCTTTGCAGTGGTCACCATCATTGCAGCCCACCAGCTTCAAGCCGATCATCACCTTGCCGGTTCTGGGGCTATAGGAATCGATATCGACGTTGGGGCGTTCATTCCTCATTCTCCCCAATTCCGGTTTTTGCAAAATATCCGGAGACCCCGAATTCGGAGAAAACCAGTTGATCATCAATTTATTAAACGAAATATCTGATAAGATCCAATTATTAATCGGGGTTACACTGTATTCAAAGCTCGGATTCGGCACTAAATTCTGCCCAAACGCGGCTTGCTTAACAAGGAAGAGAAAGCAAAAAAGGAGGATGTTTTTCATGTTTTATGTATTCGTTATATACCACAGCTTTCCCCCACAAGCTCCAAGCTTATTGATAATCAATATATGCCTTTTCCTTTAGCCACTGTATTTCACCTGGTGGCTTAGCAGATATTTTCAGGCAAGCTTCTCGACCTTCTATCAAGCTGTCATTTTGAAGGCCACTTATACTAGTTGTTGCATCGAACTGATAATCGACCAGTAGGTATTTGTAACCCAGCAGGCTATCAGTCAACGCTAATATCATATGTTCTCTACAATCTTCGCCCCTGAACATTTTAATGATTTTACCGCTTGTACTTTCTTCCTGATCGCCTATTCTTAATAGCTTATCATTAAACTCATCATAAATTTGCACTATACTCCCTAAGCGAGGCATCAAATCTGTTTTTTTAAAGATCGTATCTGGAACGAAAGTCGTATTTATTATTTGCCCTTCATAAAACCTGTAGTAGGAGTAATGAGTCTCATCTAACTTATTCCTCGCTTCTACGATCAACATAGGTTCATCAAACCAATAGTCATAACTTATTGATGAATCCTTATCCAAATCAATGATCAGAAAATCACCTGCCAAAGAATCTCTTTTAAATGACCTGATCCGCACTTGACTAAGCATAGGTTCTATCCTTGATAAACCATACATAAAGTAAATGATAGCATCCTGATCATTCTTCAGCTGATAGGCCGCTTTTCTATAGACTCTATCTTTAGGATCAAATTCCAGGATCTTCTTTATTTCAGCACCGATGGTATCACCAAAAAGAAGGTCAGAATTTACAAATCTTGGGTACCGGCCCTTGCTATTAAAATATTCGACCACGTCTTCATGGTTGTATATTTCAGTTTTTGTTTCACATCCAAGTACAATGACTAGGCTTAGTATTAATAGAATGCCATTCGTATACCTAATCATTGCTTTATTCTCTCGCTTTCAAAGCACAAACAGCTCATTTTCTAGATATCATCTTCCATTATCTATACTTATTTAAATCAATCTTCTTCTATTGATACTTCCTGTGTTAGACTAAAGAAATGGTCCCTATCTAATGGCTTATAATTCTGTTCCTCTGCTAGTTCTTTAACACTAACATTTTTCCGCATAGGTCTAATCACCATGTCCCATATTTGATCATGTGAAGTCACTTCTTGATCTTGGGCAAGGCGATTTTCTAGATCAATGATCAGATTTTCATCTTCTGTCTTGATCAACTCCTGAATAATTTTATACTTTCTATCATCCAAATTCTTTGTCATATCATCACTTGGCTTTGATTAGACTTATTCAAATATACCTATTTTCATCATTATAACGTCCGAATATCTGCCGAAGGTTTCCTGTTTAGGCTGAAAATATAAATAATATTATCCTTTTATTTTTCATCGTTTCCTTCTATTTCTGCCCAAATTATCAGCCAATCCATCCAACAACCGCTCATCTCTATCCGACAAGCTTCTACAGAATTCCAAATACTCCTTTGCCTCCTCACAAAACTGGCCATTTTCGGTACACATTTTGGTGAGGGTCATCGTCAGGCCAGCATTGGCATCCCAGGTGTAGGGAAAAAGTTCAAGTGCACCTTGGTACAATCGCCGGGCATAGGCATAATCACCGCTATTCAGGTGTACCTTTCCCAGCTTTACCATGTTCCAATATTCTACCGACTCGTTCTCGTACCTCTCTTGTTGGTACAGTTCGTGTTTTTGCTGTGTTTCCTGCCTCACCGTTGTCGTCAGCAGCTGAGAAAATTGCCAACCGAAGTATATCATCACTGGCAAAACGAGCAACAACAAAACATAGAGCACTACCCTTCTGCGATTATTACGCTTGCCGAGCCTATTGTCCCACTCCCCTACTCGGTTATTTCCTCCTTTCAGTTTTTTGCGGAGCAATTCCTTTTGCTTCACAAAACCCTTCCGATGTTTAAACTGAGTACCCGTGTGTCCTGGCACTGAACCTGACCATAGTCCCATGTTTATATGGTTTTATCTAATCACCTTAATTCCCATAATACTCTTCAAGCATCTTCCGTTTCCTCAAAATCTCTTCGTTTCCTGGCAGTACTTTCAGGCCTTCCTCCAACCAACGGAAGGCCTCCTTTTTATCGAGAATTCGGAAATAATAGCTGGATGCATTCGTAAACACCTCACTGATGGCCATTATCGAAGCTTCTGTCCCGTCATTCAAGGAGGCTATTCTTGGCTTTAATTCTTCGTAAGCGGCCAAGGCCTCCTCTTCTCGATTCTCCTGGAAATTTTCAATTACTGGGGCCAGTTCGCTAAACATAAAGAGCTGTCGAAAGCGTTCGTTCTCCTTCAAAAAAGGAAACCTGCGGTTTTCTGCTTGCAGGTAATCCATCAAGATGTAGGGGTCTTCTTCATTCGCTTTCTTGTTAATGTTCCCGAACACCAAATCCCGTAACATCGACTGCACCTGCAAATGGTCCGGCTGTAGCTGATAAGCGCTATCCAGGTAAACATAAGCTTGCTCATACTGCTCCAGTAAACCGTGGTGGCGGCCCATTTGCACGAAGTGATTAAAATCAATTTTTGCCCTGGCTTCCGTAGCTGTTGGCAACAAATGGATCAAGAAGTATTCTCGCAGCGTCCTGTACTGGTCTTTCTTATTATTGGCTATCAAAAGCTGTTCACTCGCATTACCATAATTCATGACCAAATCTTCCATCGCCAAGACTTCGTAATCCGGAAAATACTGAAGCGTAAACAAGGCCCTGAAACTCTCCGGTTTCTCAAAGAGCATATTATCTAGTTGCACTAAAAGGCTATTGCTCCACAACTCGATCTTCACCTCGTTACTGGCCAGATAAACGGCCTTTTCTGCCAACGCTTCCGCCTCGGGGTAGTGTTCTTCATACATAGCCAGTACGCCCGCATTGAAATAGAGGTCACTCAATATGCCCGTCAAATCGATGATCTTGTCTTCCGACTCAATAAAGTCAGCGTAGAGCTGGTCCGCCGTTTTTCGGTCATACTCCGCCTGACTGATTAGCTTTTCAGCCAACAACTCTTTAGCGATATCTTCCTTGTCCAACTCAAAAATGCCGGTGCTCGGGGCAGTGCTTTCTACGATCAAATACTCCCCAACAGGATCATAGACTAGGTAAACGTGGGTAGGTAATTCGTGCAGTTCGTAAGGCAAACCCAACTCTTCCAACACCAAAGCATACAAGGCCGAGGCCGTCACACAATTGTAGTTACCACTCGTAAAGATATCCGCGAACTGCGCATCTTCGTCGTACTTGGTCAACAGCCTTTCGTGGACGGTAGCATACAATAGTTTTGCAGCCTTCAAGGGTTTCTTCTTCTTCAGGTTTGCAGCTTCCAGATCGGCCACAATTTGCTCAATCTGTGCCGTCAGGTCGGTAGCTATTGCTTCTGTAGCGGTACTGTCTACGGCTTGCAGAAACCGGACCTTCGACTTTAAATCTGGTAGCTTCTCAAAAAAGGTCGCCGTCAAAACTTCCTCTTCCAGCTCAGAGTGAAAATCAAGATCTGTATAATCAACCGATTGACCAACAGACCAAGTCGTGATAAAAAGCAGTATCAGAAGTGCGCAAATACAACGTAACATTCGTGTTTATTTTTCTTAACGCTAATCAATACAAAGGGCTCTACTACCAATCATAACGAAAACTATACACAGAAATTCCGTGCTTTAGTTTCCAGTATAAATCAAAGAAATCACTATCGGTAGCAAGAGAGGTATCAACGGTATCAGAAGCAACATAGACATAAAAGCGGGCAGATCGCGGAGACTTCCATATTTCATTCATCTCTGCTGAGCCCGTGATCTCTTCTGGTATCTCTGGCATAACAAATTGGATACCACTTGGAGTTTTAGCAATAATTACCCAAGCACAAGTAGCTCCATCTGGTTTATCATAACCATACATGAGTTGAAATAATGCAATATCATTAGCAGGAATATTACAAGCAGTAGGTTGAACTTTGTGATCAATATTTGGGTTTTCAACATTATTATCCTGAATCAAATGCGATTCCAAATCATCAAATTCCGTATAAATTTTCACATTTCTGGCTTCCGTGATTAAACCAATTTTATAGATATCTAACGCCTCAGGTACGGGTACCGACATGGTCAATATTCCTTTCAAGGTTTCTCCGTACAGCAAATAAGGTTGATCATAGGTTTTGGAAAAAAGAAGAATATCAGATTTCCAATAAATACTATCTGATAATTCTATATCCAAGAAATTACTTGAACTCGCAATTTCATCATTTTGTGCTACCAACCTAAAATCAATACGATCCCGTGCTAATGAAGGATGGGTATAATATTGATATCCATTATCACTATCAAAATTATAAGGTATAAATAACGGATGCAAAAAATTATAACTTAGGGAAATTGTCTTCGTAACGTGGCTAGTTGTTGACCGACTCGGCTGCCAATCTCCGAGTTCGACATTAGTGGATACTACTGAAGAAAAATCTACAGTATAACCCGCAGAAGCAAGATTAAGGGAATTGGACGTCTTTATCTGTTGTCGATCAAAGATCAAATTTTCGCTAAGTGGAAAATAAGAATAATTACTTTTCTCAAAAACAATCGTAATCGCCAAACTATCGGTGGAAGTACTATTCAAAAGTACCTTCACTCCTTTCTTAAGTGACTGCCTGTCGAATTTTGCATATTGAATTACGGTTCCATCTAGCGCATGAATCACATAACCGATGGGCTGCTGAATGTTCATGTATCCTTCAGAAAACTCAATTTCCATTTGCTCTTGTGAAAACAGCAGCAGTGGAAAGAGTAATAGTAAGTATCCCACAGTGAGCGCTTTATTCTTTCGCATAGCCATTTTTACTACAAAATAAGTTCATAACCTTTATCCCTTATTACCGCACCAAAGTCACCTGCCCCTTCAGCTCCTCTTGTCTCCCAGCTTTGAGGACATCCACTACGATGTGGTAGATATACACCTCCGACGGAGCGGGCTTGCCATTGTTGGTGCCGTCCCAGCGGGCGAGCGGGCCATTGCCACGGTACACTTCCTGCCCCCATCGGTTGTAAACCCGGAAGGATTTGATGTTAATCATATCCGTCTGTTCGAGGTCTATTTCTGTGAAGATGCGGAACTCATCATTGATGCCGTCACCATTGGGCGAGAAGATATTAGGCACCACCAAGCTGTCTGAGACCGATTGTACAAAGAAGCGATAAGTATCCTCATAGCATCCATTGACGTCTTGGATAATCAATTCCAGGTCCACGTCATCATTACCAATAACGGTGGGTGGTGGCGAGGGCAGCCAAGTGACGATAAAAAAGGAGTCAGGTGCTGGAAGTTCTATCTGCAAAGAATCGCCCGGACAAGCGGTCTCGTCGATGTCTTGCCAGAGGTAAGGCTCAACAATATTAATCGTCGCCATGCTGTTACTTACGCAACCAACACTGTCGGTTACCGTCACGCCATAAGTTGCACTTTGAGTGGGGAGAACTAGAGGATTAGCTGAAGTAGCTGGCGAGAGAAATCCAGTCACTGGTGCCCACAACACCTCGGCATTGAACGGCAGATCCATTAAAGTCAAACGAGCCGTATCTCCCGGACAAATGGTATCTCCTATCGCTTGCGCAAAACTTGGTTGGGTAAACGTAAAGGTCTGGCTCAATTCATTGACACAGCCTAAACCAGTATCTTCTACGGTCAGGCTAATGGTGTAGGTGCCTGGTTCTACCGTAAATTCAGGTTCAAAATTATTCACCGTGCTACCATCTGGCAACACCCAACTGTAACTGTCGGCTCCCACCGACTCATTGCTCAGCATATAAGTACCCGCGCAGAAAAGACTATCTCCAGCATCACCCAGCGAAAAGCCCGCTTGCACATTGCGAATCAGCAGCGTTTCAGTCACCGATAACTCACAGGCATCACTAGCGCCTAGCAGCGTAAGCGTCACTGGCCGGTTGCCCAATACGGGTACATTCTCGTAAGTATAAACCAACGGATTGACATCGCTGATCACTGTACCATCACCTAGGTCCCAGCTAAAGGAAGTCACATCCATGATGTCCACCAACTCGAAGGTGACGGCTTCGCCTTCGCAGATGGCTTGTGGGCCAAACATAAAGGTGCCCAATGGGCCAACAATCTCGTAGTTCTGCTGCAAAGTATCGGCACAACCATAAGTGGTCGTCGACACCAGCGTCACCGTAAAATCTCCTCTATCAAAAGTCGTTACCGGATTGGGGGCAGCAGAGAAGGAGCCGTTGCCAAAATTCCATTGATAACTCATCCCCCCCGCAGCAGTAGAGGTATTAGTGAATGCAATCTGGGCCGGTGCACAAACCACTTCTTCGTCATCCACTGAGCTATTAAACCCTGCCTGCGGATAGGCTTGTACATTCACGGTAGCTTGCTGTTGTCCGCTACAGCCTGTAGCTATTTCTTCATAACTCAAAGTCAAAGGATAGCTCCCTGCGGAGAGGTAGGTATTGCTCGTATTCATTCCCGCCACCGGAGGGTCGCCTACGCCTAAATCCCATTCGTAAGTAAGCGAAGAACCGCCACCCGTAAACTGGGTAGCACTGAAATTGATCGTTTCGCCTTCGCAAATATTCAAAGGATTGACATCGGTTAGAATTTGCGAAATCGGCGTGTAAGTACTGATCGCCAACGTATCTGTAGCCATACAACCTTGGGCATCTTCGAGCGTAAGCACCACCATGATCGAATCAGTAAGCACATTTATATACGTATGGGTAGCAGACAGTGGCGTATTGCTATTACTGTTGTCTCCAAAATCCCATGTCCATCCCACCAGTGTCGTGTCCGCTACGGAGAGGTCGGTGAAATTAACCGTCCCTGGCGAACAAATGAACGTATCATCCGCCGCAAAACCTGGATCAATACTATACACATTGATCAACCTGGAGATGGTATCCTTGCAACCATTAACATCTTTAGCAATAAGCGTTACCCGTTCTTGCCCCGGCACCGTGAACGTAAAAGGCAGAATCGTGTCATTGCCCATGATCGGGCGGCTGTTTTGTTCAAACATCCAGGTAAAGCCATAGGCACAAAACTCACCATTGACATCCACCGTTCCTGATGCATCAAGGTCTATCATTTCACCAAGACAGGCCCCAAAAGGAATATCAAGGTCGGCCTGAAGATCACGGATACAAATCAGCGTGCTGTCAGTACGAGACGGGCAATTTGTTGCTGGATTAAAGGCCGTAACCCGCACCCAGAAATCGCCCGTGACACTGTATTCATGTACCGGGTTTAAGGTATTAGAAGTCGCTCCATCGCCAAACTCCCATAGCACACTGGTCGCATCGTAAGTTGTACTGGTAAATTTCACTTCGTAGGGAGACTCACAATCTATTTCATAAGACAATTCAACATCTGGTCCTTCGATGATGATGTCTGGATTAACTGTTTGACTCAAACAGCCATTATAGTAATAGTACAGCGTATCGGGTTCTACAAATTCGTACCAATCTACCTCCGGAGGTGGATTGACAACCGTAAACTGTATCGTATCGTCTACGCAAACTACGGCATCGTCATAAGTAAAATCAATGTCCAGCGGTGCCCCTACTTCAATGAGTCGGACATAAGAAGTATCGAGGCAACCAGCCTCATTTTCGATATTCAAAACCACCTCATAAACGCCTGGATCAGTATAGGTATGGGTGTTCGGATCATCATCCGTAAACGTAGCACCGGTTCCATCTCCATAATCATACACATAGCTGATCACCGGTTCAAAACTCTGGGTAGAGTCCGCAAAGGTCACCGTCAAGGGAGCACACCCACTGCTTACGTCAGGCATAAAGAGCGCATTGGGCGTAAAGATCGTATCCGCCCGAATCAAGGTATCCCGACAACCGCTGGGATTAGTGGCGTAGAGGGTTGTATAGTATTGTACCAAGCCGTTGATCGCGTATTCCAGTGTGTCTACATAAGTATAGGTATGGGTCACTTGCGGGCCAGCATCGATAACCATATCGTAATACTTCCAGGTAAAGAAAGCCCCCGTTGTAGAGCTGGCCGTAAAGTCAATGGTCAGCTCGTTCTCACAAGTATAGGTCGGTGAAGCAATCAAGGATTCGTCCACATCATCGACATAGATTTGGAAAGTAGAATCTCGCACACAAAAAATGGGCGTATTGGTCTCTGTTTGTACGGTCACCGTCTGCCAGCCGGGTTCAGTAAAGACAATAACAGGGACCATTAAATCATCAATGGTTTCGATAACATTATCAGGGAAAGTCCAGCTTATCCCGTCTGCAACGACAAAATTTTGGTAGTAAACATATTCATTTAGGCATACCGTATCTGGTGCATTCAGAGGCACCTCCCCGTCATAGATCGTTACAAAGCGACTACGGCTGGCCGTACAACCGAGGCTATCGGTACCTGTCAGAACGACTTCAAAATTACCGCTATTTATGTATGTTTCTGCTGGAGGGACGGCACCGTTAAACGTGTTGCCATTCGCAAAGTCCCAGGAGAAATTCAGACCCGGCACCTGTGGGGTAATGTTGGCGAAAGCTACCGTCAGCGGAGGCTCGCATGCCAAGGCGGGGTTGGGGTTGGTAAAAAAGTTGAGGTTCTGCACCCCGCCGACAGTGATCGCTCCGGGGAAGACGACGGTCTGGTCACAACCTTCCTGATCAGTCACCAGGTTCAGCGACACATCGTAAAGCCCGGGGCTTCCATAGGCATAAGTTGGATTCACCCCTTGCGTGGCGCCACCATCACCAAAAACCCAATTGTAACTCGTGACCCCAATCCCGGGCTCAATCGTTGAGTTATCAGCAAAATTGAGAACCAATGGGGCACAGCCCCGATTGGTATCTACCGTAAAGCCCAGCTCTGGTGGCGAAAATACGGTAATCGTCACCGTCCCTACCAGGGCTCCGCCCTGCCCTTCCCGCAGGCTGACCTCATACATCCCCGGCGTCGTAAAAATAGCCGAAGGGTTCAAAGTTGTAGAATTCGCACCATTTTGGAATTCCCAAAAGGGATTACTTGCGCCAGCCGGAGCAGTAAAAGCGACACTCAACGGAGCACAGCCTGAATTAATATCAGCAGTTTGGGCCTGTAGCCCGAACCAAGAAGAGAAACAGAGCAAAAAGAGGCCGAACAGTCGGCTTGGGGTGTAGAAAGTGCGCATTGGGGATTATTTAACGTGAGACTTGAGTTTAAGTATCTCTTTTCTAGCAACTTGAACACTTCAAGCCTCACTGTACTAAGTAAAAGGTAAACGGTACTTGGTAAAGTTTCAATTTCAAATTGATCAAAAATCCCTATACCCTCTACTAAGTACCTGGTAATTTAAGATTTGCCTGTGGAAGACCTGCTTTTAAAGGACCACTAAAAGGTAAAGCTTACATTTGCGTTTAAATTTACACTATTTCTCCGAAATCCATTTGTCAATACCCACTTTTGACGTTAACTTGTCGGAGATTCATGATGCGCTGACAAGTGCTAAACTCGCTCTCCAATGCAAAATCTTATCCCTTCTACTAAGTTACCTTTTCTTGTTGCCCTTCTTTTGGGCTGCTTCTTTTTCGCCGAATCGCCGACCTTACAGGCGCAACGTGCTTTGCTCGACAAGCGGCAATCTACCACCTGCCTTGATCGCGAATTCGTCGTCATGGCACATTTGGTAAGAGATACCTTTCAGACCATTAATTCCACTCCCGAAGAAATCGAAGCGGCTTTAGAATTGGCTAATCTTTGGTTTGAACCCATCTGCACCAAATTTGTCCTGCGGCAGGTAGATACGATAGACAACTTCCAGTACTCGATCCCTGAGAATTCCAATGTACTGGACCAACTATGGGCCAATCACCATGAGAATAATCGCATCAATCTGTACATCGTGAGCGATGTGAGTTTCGTTAGCCCCGAGCCCACATTTGCCACCTTTGAAGGTATCTTACAAAACGACCGCGGCGGTATATTAATCAACTCCTTGCAATTGAATGATGCCCCCGTATGGCTGGTACATGGACTAGGCCATTATTGTGGCTTACTCGACACCAACGAAGATTTTACCAGCCAGCTTGTCAACGGCGACAACTGCGAAACTACCGGTGACGAGATTTGTGATACACCAGCGGACCCTTACAATCCCAATGATCCGGAAATCGGTTTAAGCAGCTACGTCAACATGGAGTGCCGCTTCATCTTCTCAGGCCTTGATGCCAACAGTGAATTCTACCTTACGCAAACGGGCAATGCCATGTCGCTTTACCCGGCCCAATGCTGGTGTGGCCTCACCTACGGACAATTTGAACGAATGGCAGAGGTGATTGGGCGGTCAGGTTTGTGGTAAAAAGGGAATGTTCATTACAGGATAGAACGCCGATGGAACGGATAGCACAAGATTTTCACGGATTTTGGGAATTATAGTCCTCCAAGGCAGGATTTGTGAATTCTGACTTGGAGGACTATAGATAAATTCCGCTCACCCGCTCATATTAGTTTTCCAAACTATCCCCGCTGGCTTAATACCTATGTGTCTCTGTGGTCAACCGCTCATTTCTATCCCTCCTCCTCTGGCATATTCAAATTAAGATAAAACCTTTGTTTTCTGGCGCTAGATGAAATCGCTTGGGGTTGAATGCTTAAGACGTGGCTTGGACTTCAGTCCGAGCGGAAAGATATTGCGATTGTGGCCGGACTGAAGTCCAGCCTACGCTTTTCCAACCAAACGATTTCATCTAGCTCCTATTTTCTTTATTGTGAAATAATATGCTGATAAATTTATTAAGGAAGCAATTATTAAGATCAACCAGTAATATTTATGTGCTCCTATATCTAACCCACTCATCAACTTCATCAAGTATTTGTGAGAGATTACCCCTATAATTATTGGAAAAACAAAGGGTCCTATTGTAAAGTTAAAAGGTCTGAAAATTAGAAAACCAAGCAAAGTCAATAAAGAGTTGTAGAGATAAATAAGGGTTGACAAGAATATTGACAAACCAAACATCAACCCGATGGTACGTTGATCTTCACCACTTAACATTCCGCCAAATGTATAGATTATCGCGTAAATGTAGTGAAGCAGATAATATTTCAAGAAGTCCATATTTTTTATTTTTTGGCTAATACCTATGTGTCTCTGTGGTCAATTTTTCCCGTTGGTCTCCCGACCAACAACACTATATACCATCACACATCCGAACTTGCCAACATCCACCCCGTCTCTTTTTCCAGGTATATCCTGAAATCCCCCTGCGCTGTTTGAACCAAAAATTCCGTTGCGGAAACCGGCTCTACGCCTATGACCATCGTCTCCCACCATTCCGCTTGCCAAGCTTCTTCCTGGTGCTGAAAATCGCCATACGAAGCAGCATTATCCGACGTAAAGAGCAATTCTCCCAGCAACGTATTCAAGCGATGCACTAGTGATTTTTCCTCAGATTTGAGTTGTAAATTCTCCTCCCGCAAGAGATAAACATCCGGGTCATTGCGCCACATTCGGCCCGCAAGTGGCCAGCGGCCCAACACCGAACGCATAGCCGCCAAGGTAGAAACCCGTTCGCGGTGCCGAAACCAACGCAGCATGCGATGTTCCCATTTCAAATGGATATCGGCCCCAATACGGCAATAATCAAACAAGCCAAAACCCGAAGCCAGGGGCGTCCCACACCCCAGCAAGCAAGCATCCCCCGCCCACTGCCGCAGGTTCACCAACAGTTCATGCATCAGCTGCGCGCGGGTCTTCGCTGGCGTAGGAAATATACAAGCAGCGTAAAGAAAATCCAGCTTGATCAAGCCATATCCCCAATCTTCCACCACCGTCCGGAACACTTCCCTAAAGTGGGCCTGCCAACCGGGGTGCTGTGTATCAAGCGCATAAAACCAGCCGCCCCACATGGGGTTATACCCCGCTTTCAGGGGCTTACCTTTCGCATCTTTGAGTATCCATTCCGGGTGATCCTTAAGTAATTGACTGCGTTTATCTGCTACCGCTGGCGCCAACCATAAGCCAGGCACAGCGCCAGTAGCGCGAATCTCCTCCGCCATGGCTTTCATTCCCCGTGGGAAGTTTCTTTTTATCGACAACCAATCTCCTACCGCCGTTTGGTAACCATCGTCTATTTGGAAGTAATCGAGTGGCTGCGCTCGGCTTTGAAAAGCCTTGAGGTTATCGCTAATCACCTGTTCCGAGATATTGGTGTAATGTTGGTACCAACTCGTCCAGCCACGGGCAGGTTGCGCACGCAAGGCAGGCATTTCCAGGGCGCTCGCCCAGGCATCGTAGACTTCCTTGACAGAGCCTTCTAGCACCAAGAAATCAAGGAGAACAACAGGTTCGGTGACTTCCCAACCACGGCAGTCGCTTTCAACCTTGAGGCAGTTTTTGGCTTGTTGCCACTGAAAATAGGTAAAAGCCGTTGTTTCGTTCAGGGAAGCCAGCAAAATTGGGGTTGCGTCTTTCACGCGCCATTCTGTCCAGCTCCAGCTGTGTAGGTGGCCTTTCTTACGCGAAATCCAGGGGATGTGGTAATCACCGTAATAGCCCATCAGTGGCTGAGCGATCCGCCTCAGTTGGGGTATGCAATCTTGAGGATGCCGCCAATGGCTTTCTGTCCATGATTGAAAGCCATTGCACAAAAGCCAGTCCGCTTCATCGCCTTGCCAGGGGAGTTCCAGGTAGCAAGATTTGATTTGAGTGTGTTTTTCTGCCGGACTAAACGCCAAGCGGAGGCGATAACCTAAGGGGTGCTCTTCCTGCGTCAAGGTGATCGCCCCTTTTGAAAATGTTTGCGTTCCTTGGCCTGCCAAAACCACATGGTCACCCGCTAGCTCAAGTCCGGCAGTCCATGCAGCGGGTGGTAGCTCCTTTTGCATCATATTTTTTTAAACCATATAAGGTGCTATGTTATAAACCAAGGAAACTTCCAATTTTTTCTTAAATGCCCTTATAATACCTTATATGGTTCAATGAATCCTATCACAGCATTTAGAAGTGCGGGCTGAAGCCCACACTACTTATCCACACCGTTTCTGCTTGCGCCAAAACAACATCGCCTCGCCGTAATTGGTGTAAACAATGATCTTCGTTCAAAATCGCAGTTTCAGCCGACACTTCATCATCAAGTGCTGCTTCGGCCTTATAGTGCAGCCGAATAAGGCGAGGTGTCTTCTCCTTCAGAATAGCGGTAGGGACACTGTCCAGCAACAACCTTAGAAAGTGGGTATTATTGAGGTGCCAGTTAAAATCGAGGTCGTGCCAACCGACAGTATAGCGGTGTTGGTGATCAGCAACCGTCCAGTCCGGCAGCTTGGTAGCCGGGCGAGGTAGCGGCTCCTCCCCTGCTGCCTGCGAAGGAATCCTTTCAGGTATCCAGCCGGGAATTCGAGTAGGTCGTCGATTTTCGATATTGAAAAGTGCCCAAGTAGTTGCTGCTTCCACGATTAACTTACCATCAGCGTCGGTGACCCGGTAATCACGATAGGTAAATACCCGTTCAAAACCAGAAGGCTGCGTATGAATACTCAACTGCTCCCCTAATTCAGGTAGACGATGTATACGAATTTCCAAGCGCAACAACACCCAGGCAATCTGGTGAGGTTCTAGATCCCACACGGAAAGCTTCAATGCCAACACATGCTGCATAGCCACCTCGTTGAGCACCCGCAATAAGGCCGGAGATGTCATTCGCTTGTAGGCGTCGATATCAAAAGCACCAACGGTGTAGGATTGACGATAATCTGCTAACATCCAACAACTCCCTTTTTGAGGTCAGCAATATAAGATAAGACGTCTAAATAACTTTGATCTGCGATGATTTCCACCTCTTCATTAGGAACTTCATTGCCTTCGGGGAGTTTCTCCCAACTGTGGGTTTCAAATGCTTTCGTAAGCTGGCGGATCAGTACACCGTCTTGAAAGTAATACCGATTTTCAGTGGAATAATCAATGGTATTGGAGGTTTCATCTTCGTTTAGTGGCCCACCGAAGGTCCAGTAACCTTCTTCTTCTAAAACAAAGAAAGGCATTCCGCCTTTAAGGTAAATTTGCTTGCCTTCCCAGCCGTGCCCACCACCCTGGTTATGTTGCATGACCACCAAATCGTCTCCTTCATAATAACGAACCAGTTCCCCCTCCGTAGGGTCGCCCTCACAATCAAAGGTTTTGACCTCTTTACGCAGTGTACCAGCATCCAACATTTTTTGAAGGCGAGCATATTCTGCACGGATAGCCGCAACAGCCTCCTTGGTTGAACCATTCTTGACGGTTTCCTCCAGCATAACTTCTTTGCTTGGTGCTGGAGTAGGGTGTGTTTTTTCTTCTTCTGAAGGTGAGTCGATGCTTGTTGTTTCCTGTTTTATTTCATCGGTTGTGGCTTCCTGTGTCGCTTCTCCTCCACAAGAGAAAAGTACAGAGAACAAGAGTATTGTCACCGGGTAAAGTAGGTTCGCTTTCATAGTCAAAATGCGTGATCAGTTTGTAAGTTAAATGCAGTAAAACATCAAGTAGCTACTCAAGGGGTTTGCCAGTCTTGACCTCGGCAGAGGTCACAGATTGGTAGAACATACGGGAACGAGAACGACCTCGACAGAGGTCGAAGCAGCTCAAATTGGATAACCTGAGACTTGCTAAAAACGTCTTCAATCTTGATTTCTGCCAAATAAAATGATCTACCGAATCAAAGTCGTCTGTCCACTGAACAATTCCGTACGGTCATCCGGGAAGCGGACTTCCACCTGCCAGAGGTAAACACCACCATTTACAGCATCATCACGGAAATTACCATCCCATCCACGGGTCGGATCATTGACGGGGAAGCCAGCGTCTTCAAACAACATTTCTCCCCAACGATCCCAAATACGGTAACTCACCACTTCGATACCCGGCAAACCGTGAACCAATAAACGGTCGTTTACACCATCGCCATTTGGCGTAAAGCCTGTAGGCACAGCGACAGGAAAATCTTTGCTGACACGAATCTGAATCCAGGCTTTGGAGGTACATCCATTTTCATCTACCACCGTTAAGAAAAGATCGCGCTGGACGTTGGTAAATACCTCTTGCGAACCACAATCAGGACAAGACAACCAGGTACTATCGTAAGGCGACCATTCTAAAGTAATAATTGGCAAGTCACTAGATATATCAGGGGTAACACGGATGGTATCACCAAAACGAACCTCCCGGTTTCCACCTAAGTCAATCATGATTTCAGCGGGTTCTGTAATTTCTGGGTTACCCAACAAAAGTGGACAACCTTCTGCATCTTCTGCCCAAAGGGTATAGTTTCCAGCACCAAGCGCCAGGAACGTAGGACTTGGCTGCCAATCGCCATTATCAAGTCGGAAGCGATAAGGTAGGGTACCTCCACTCATTTCTCCCTTAATGAAACCATCACGGCCACCATTACAGCTCACCATATCTGTGAGGAAGCTACCACTGAGGGCCGTTGGCTCCGCAATATTGAACGTCTCTACCAGGGTACACCCAAAGTCATCCGTAACGGTAAGGGTGTAATCACCCGCTAGTACGTTAGGTAAAGCAGAGGTGCTACTGCCATTGCTCCAGCTATAAGCATAAGGAGGTTGGCCGCCCTGTACCGTGGTTGAAACACGACCAGTTGAAGCACCATTACATACTACATCTTCTACCTCGCCTACTAAACTCAGTGTGGAAGCTTGAGCGATAGAAGTACTGTATATTTTACTACATCCTTGCGCATCAGTTACCGTAACCGTATAGCTTCCGGCTCCCAAACTCGTAATATCTTCTGCATTTGCTCCCGTGTTCCAATTGTATGAATACGGAGCAGTACCCCCACTAACACTCAAGTCTATTTCTCCGGTCGTTTCTCCGGCACAAATGACATTGGTTACATTTTCACTGATCGCCAAAGCAGTGGGTTCTGCAACAACTGCCTGAAGAATATCCGTACAGTTGTTCGCGTCTGTCACGGTCAGGGTATAGTTTCCAGCGTTTAACCCCGTCAATGGAGCGCTCCACGTGAATGGTCCGGTGCCCCCTTGCAGGTTGACAGCAATGCTACCATCCGATCCGTCGTTACAACTGGCATCGGTAACGGAAAAGTCAAGAATTTCTACGGTCTCCGCCAAAGCTACCGTAGCCGAAATATCTAAAAGACAGTTTTGTGCATCCGTAACCGTAACGCTATAAGTACCGGCTGTAAGCCCTGTAGCTGTAGCTGTTTGCTGACCATCTTCCCATAGGTAAGTATATGGACCTGTGCCACCGGTAGGCATTACAGAAGCCTCACCATTGGCTGGGCCGGTACAAGCCTGTTCCTGACTGGTTGTACTGAGACTCAGCACGGTAGGTTCATCAAGTGTTAGATTAGCCGTAACAGTACAACTATTCGCATCCGTCACAACCACACTGTAATTGGATGCAGTAAGCCCCGTAGCGGTATCGGATGTTTGCGTATCGCTCCAGGCATAAGTGTATGGACCAACACCTCCCGTAGGTGTAGCGACAATGCTACCATTCGTTTCCTGAAAACACGTAGGATCAGTACCACTAAGCATTACGGTAAGTTCCGTCGGTTCGTTGACCATAATGTCTGCAACGACTAAACAGTTATTGGCATCGCGCACTTCTACGCTTGCCATTCCCGCAGGCAGGTCGGTAGCCGTCGGGTCAGTATCACCATTGCTCCATAGATACGTGTAAGGGCCAGTACCTCCAGTGGGTGTAGCCGTAGCAGTTCCGTCCGTTCCTTGGAAACAGGAAGTAGCGACCGCGCTAATATCTACAGACACCGCAATTGGAGCATCTAGCATAAAGGCCAAGCTGTCGGTACACATATTGGCATCTGTCACCAATACATAGTGATCGCCGGAAGCCAGCGCATTTTCATTATCTCCCGTTATGCCCGTATCCCATGTAATGGTGTAAGGACCTGTTCCGCCTTGCACTTCTACCGTGGCGTTGCCATCCAAAGCGCCTGTACAGGTAGGTTGATTGGTTTGCAAATTGGTCAATTCTAAAACATCAGGTTCACCAATCTGAATTTCTTCGGTGTACGTACAGCCATTGCCATCCGTTACTACCAATTCGTAAGTACCGGCAAACTGGTCAATAACTGCGGCCGTCGTTCCTACAATGGAGTTATCTCCAATGTCGCGCCAACTGTAGGTATATCCCGGTGTTCCACCTGATGGCACAACCATCAAGCTTCCTGTATTAGAGGTATTACAAAGTGCCGGTGTACTGCTCACCACTGCTGACAGTACCGGAGGTTCTTCTACCGTGATGGTATTGTTAGAAATACAGCCCATCGCGTCGGTCACTTCTACATTGTAAGTACCGGCTGTTACCAGAAAAGCCGTATCTGTTAATTGGCCATTGTCCCATAGGTAGGTATAAGGGCCAACGCCTCCATCAGGAATTACGCGGGCTTGGCCAGTGTTTTCACCAAAACAATTGACGGAATCAGCGGCCACACTGGTAGAAAGCAGTGCTGGCTCCGTTAGTTCTATATTTAAGGTAAATGGACAATTTCCAGCATCTACCAGGTCTACCGCATACATGCCTGCATTAAGGCCTGTCACGATAGAGTCGGTAATACCACTGCCCCAATCAAAGGAATAAGGGCCATTACCATCGGTAATCGCTACTGTGAGTGCCCCATCTGTATCGCCATTACAATCCAACGGATTTTCGATAACCTCCGTAATATTTGGCGAAGGTGGCTCTGCTATCACAAAACTAATATTGCCTGGGCAACCATCACCATCCGTGACGACACCTACATAATTATTGGCCGTTAAGCCGGAAAAGGCACCATTGTTATTCGTTACGCCATCTAATTCATAGGAAAACGGCCCCGTACCCGAGACTACGTTTATTTGTACACTTCCATCACTACCCCCAAAACAGTTTACATCCACAGGAACGGCGGCTAAGCTAGCAGGCGTACAATTCAAACTCGTACACGTAATCGTTGACGGAAAGCTGGGGCAGGTCGCAATAGCGCGAACCGTCACCTCTACATCTTCCTCTAAGCCAAGCCCTGTCACCAAGTGCTCCAGGCTCCCGGAGGCAGGTATCCAAGGGCCACCATTGATGCTTACTTCATAACCAATTGCACCTGCTACTGCTGGCCAAACAACCTGCACCGAACTCGTCGTCAATTCTCCACACTGAAGCGGAGACATCGTCAAAGCTGGTAAAACATCAAAATTGATGGTATCCTGCTTGATACAACCGTAAGAATCAGAAACAGTAAGGATATAAGTCGTACTGGTATCCGCAGAAGCGATAGGGTCTGGACAGTCCGTACAGCTCAAACCAGCTGCCGGGCTCCAGGAATACTCTACCTGATAGACTGGATTGAAACAGATACTCCATGAGAAGAGCGTTCCTCCCAGGCCTTGCGTATCATCTGTAATCACCAATTGCCAGGTACCGTTGGTGCGGTAATTGCCATCCCATAAGTCAGAAAACACACCTTCTGGCAGCCATTCCCCTGTAAATGGAACCGCTGAAGCTGGTGCAAACGGGCCAGGAGAATTAATGACTGTGGTAGCATCTATGGTAAAGCAGGTTCCTTCGTAATAATCATAAGCAATCCCGTTGCCACCTTCGGCACCATTATCTGTTGTTAACTCCAGGAATTGTCCATCCGGACCAACAAGGTAAATATCGAGATCATCAATCCATTGATGTTCAAGACTATCTATACATATCATTTTTATGGCCTCCGGACCTAATTCTACCGGGAGAACACCAAAAACATCAATTTCCGAGATAAAAGGTACGTTCGTTTGATTGATCGCAAGTGGCGTGTCATTCACAAACCGAGGAGGGTCCGGCAAAGCAATAGGCACCGTCCCATCCAACTGCGTTTCATCGGTGGGACACACTATCAGGTCAGGGCCTAAATCAGGGTCCACCAATCGATTATCTTTGATAATAATGGTAAAGGTATCCCGATTACAGGGGTCACGTTGAACGCTAAGTTCAATGGTCTCATCGCCTTCTACCAGAAAATCTTCGTAAGCACTTATCGGTAAACGGAACGTACTGTCTCCTTCCGGAATAATGATCGTACTGGGCAAAGTCGGGTAATCTACGCCTGGTGTTGCCGTACCTCCAACAGCAAATTCCACATCGTAATCCGCTTCTACAGGCGAGGGTAAGTTGAAGACAATTTCACCGGCACCACAACCTTCTGCCAAACCGCCATCAATGGCCAGGCCTTCAATTTCTACATCCAGTGAGCCTGTACCAAAACTTTTGGCTTCCAAGAATACACCTGAATCAAAAATGGCGTCAAATGCATCAGCAATTACCAGCTTAATGGTATAAGTGCTACAAGGTTCAACGACAGCCTGAGCCACAAAAACATCCGTAAAGCCATCATATACCGGTAACGTATTGCCATTATTAGCATTATAAAATCCGGCGAAAGCCAAAGATCCGTCATCACCGCTACAGTTGGCGATAGTTCCTCCGGCAGCACCAGGCATTCCAGGGTTTACGTTATTGATGGTCACTGGCCGATCTGTACCAGGAATCAAAGCAATATTTTCAGCATTATTGGTGTAAGGACCGTTGATGCCAGGGCCACTGATAAAGAAACCAAAAACATCGTTGTAATTGGTACAAGCAAATTCCGGGTATTCCTCTGAAGCAAACGCATACGTAAACCTCAAGGTGTCATTTACAGGAATAAACTCAATGGTGTAGCTGGTAACGTTACTGATCCCGATATTAGCACCAACAATTCCTAAAAGGTCGGCATCCGTTGCGCTACTTCCATTATTAAAGGAAGCTTGAGCACTGGCAGGAGCGTTTACCCCAGTTTGACCAGGGTTAGACACTGCTGTTCCTGTAGTCATTACTATACCTCTTTCCATACCGATGGTGGTACTTCCCTGGGTAAATAAGCCTACGGCTCCTTGATCACCCGCATAGGTAATACTAACCACCTCTACCCCATCGCCAAGGAAGACGTTAGATATCAAGTTTTCCGGCGTAATGGGAGCTGCGTTGGTCACCTCAAGTTGGGCAAAAACCGAAACAGACAGCATGGAGAAAAGAACGAGTAGAAGGAAACGTGTCATTTCAAGAGAAGTTCAGTGGGTGTAGTTTTGAATAAGCCGTACAATAATACGCAATGGTAAGCTTAAGCAGAAATTTATGATGATAGAAGACGGCTTACCGTCAGTTTTTAGAGTTTATTGGGAAATTTGCGAACTGGTTTTCAACAAACTCTTAATCCTGCCAAGGAAATGCTTCGTAAAAAACAGCAATGGTTTGTTGGAAAGATTCGGGGATACGCTTCATCACTTCCGCTTCAATCTCGACAGGAACACCTCCATAAAAAGCTTCGGCAATAGCCCCTGCTATAGAGCCCATGGTATCAGCATCGCCGCCCAGGGAAATGGCGTTACGTACGGCACTTTCCCAATTGTTACTTTCTAAAAATGCAATAATTGATGGAGGTACTGATCCCTGACAGCTTACATCGAATTGATAGCCAGAACGGATATCATCTAGTCGCTGCTCCATATCGTAACCAAAAATACGCTGAACGTGGTCTTTTATCAGGGGTTTGCCAAAACCGGATCGGGCAAGGTAAATGACGGCGGCTACTGCCTGGGCACCTTTGATGCCCTCGGGATGATTATGGGTAATCTCGGCACTGGCTTTGGCAGCCTTCATCACATCTGACAGTTGTTCAAATGCAAAACCTATGGGGCTTACCCGCATAGCAGAACCATTGCCCCAACTGTTGTAAGGGCCTGTGATAATACCCGCCATCCATTTTTTAAAAGTACCACCGTAACCCGCCAAAGGATATTGACAGGCATAACTCCTAACATTATCTTCGAAAGATTTTTCGGTAAGTAAACTGTCAGCGATTGCAACAGTGAGAACAGTATCGTCGGTAAAGCAAGAGTCTTCCGTAAAGAGTGGAAAACGCATGTCTTTGACCGGATCTTTTTCGTAGATCGAGCCAATGATATCACCGGCAATAGCACCCAGCATAGCCCCAAGTATTGCGCAGAAAATAAAACGCGATTTTTCTTAAGTTTTCCAAATAGTTAAAACACTTAAAATGAAGCGTTTATTCAACTATTATGAAAAACAAAATCGGTTTTTATTTTCGTGCTGTTCCTAAGTTAGATGGAGTCCTCTTGGTACTCCTGGTTTTTCGTTTTATCCTACCGATGGACGCATTGCCCGTGCGCTTTTCGGATTTTGCTAAGATAGGGAGTTCGATTAAAATATTAGAAACATCCGTCAATAAAGGGGAGAAAAGCCTTTATTTCAACGGTGAATGGTAGCTACAACAACGACAGCAAGGTTAAAATTGCACTTACAAAAACAGCGGACTTTGCACAAATGACAAAATCCGCTGCTTCTATTTAGTTTATTAAGACTTAACGCATAATGACAACGTCGCCTTTGATGATTTCTACATCACCGTTTTTGAATTCGATTTCGGCAAACCAAACGTAAACGGCAGCGTTAACGGGTTGGCCGCGATAACTACCATCCCAGCCCCAACGAGGGTCGTTCGGTTGGCTACCATAAACTTCGAAGACCGACTCGCCCCAGCGGTTGAACACCAAGAAGGATCTAATTTCCTCCACACTATCGTCAGAGAAAATGTAGAAGATATCATTGTCACCATTACCATCAGGTGAGAAAGCATTAGGAACGTAGATGTTCCGGTCTTTCTTCACAAAAATGGTCAATAAATCTCTGGTTGTACATCCATTTTCATCCTCAAGATCGAGGAAAAACTGGGTAGATTCTTCGAGGGCAAGATCAAGTTGATATACACAACCCGGGCAAGGAAGATTAGCGAGCGTCTGCCAATCAATGCTCACCAAAGCAGCGGTATCAACACTGATTTCCGGGTATATATCCGCTAATTCACCTTCTGTAATATACTGATCAGGCCCTAGCTCCAACGTCAAATCATTACCATCCGGAACTGTAATTGTTGTAAGCAACAAACAACCTGTAGCGTCTTCTACGATTACTTCATAATCCCCGGCAATAAGGTCGTTAAAGCTAGTGGTGGTGCCATAAGGCGCGCCTCCGACACTGTACGTGTAAGGCGGAATACCACCTTGCACACCAGTCAGAATAATTCCGCCATCATCATCGCCAGCACATGTTGGGGTGTCGGTAATGAAATTCAAGGCTTCCGGCTGAGCAGGGTTTAATGATATTTCTACCACATCCTGTGCCGTACAATCATTTTCCGTATCGGTAACGATCAAGGTATAAGTACCCGGTGCCTCTGCCGTCAATTGTAGGCTAGTAGCATCGTTCACCGGATTACCGTTGAGCAACCATTGGTACGCATACGTGCCACCAATTGAGCTTCCTGCACCACTTAACGACGTGGTTGGGAAATTACAATCCAACTCAAAATCATCGCTCGTTTGTGCTGTTGGCAGCGTAGTATTTTGGCTAACAAAAACAGAATCTATATTTGCACAACCATTTTGTTCATCCGTTACCAATAGGTAGTACCATCCTGGTTGATTAGCGGAAGCGACGATGTTATTGTTATTGCCAACAATGGATCCATCAGGCGTTGTCCAGTCGTAAGTAATCTGCCCACCCATTTGCGAATCGCTACCATTGAGTGTTACCACAGGTTCTCCGCAAGTGATGAGTTGAGCGAGGCCAGCTTCAGCCACTGGATACAATTCGTTCTCGGTTACTTCTATCATATCAGTATTGTCACACCCAGTGAGCGTATCGATAATACTGAGGGTATAAAACTGGGCTTCATTGACATCCAGTAGCAAAGTATTTCCTCCTGGAATAGGATTAAGGTCTCCATCATACCATTGATAGACAAACTGAGGGCCTCCATCAGAATCACGGGCATCAATCTGGACGGTTGCTGTTGCACAATCCAGAATATCCAACACTTCCAATACGATTTGTGGCGTGTAAGCCAAGTCCGTTATTTCTACTTCCGCAGGTACACTTAAACAGCCATAAGTTTCATTCGTAACCTGCAAACTATAGGTACCCGGTTCGCCAACAGTGGGCGAGAACATATCCTCGTTGGCAGGCGTAATCCCAGGGCCAGTCCATTGATAAGTGAACTGATTGCCTGTTGTACTACCATTGCCGCCAATACTTACTTCCAGTACATCACAATCCAAATCTTGCGGGCTACCTGCATCTGCAAGTGGCAGCGGTACCGTAGCTACAGCTTGAGCACCGGAAGAGATACAGCCATTAGAGTCGGTGACAGTGACGCCTACCGTTCCTCCCGTGCTTACTTGCACTGATTGCTGATCACTACCCACACTCCAATCGTAAGCCGCAAACGCAGGCTGTACGTTCAGCTGGGTAAAGGAATCGACACAGAAATTAGTAGGCCCGACAATCGAGAATACCGGCAAGGCTTGCTCGATGACGGTCGTACTTGTTTCGTTAATACAACCGTTGTCATCCTCCACCGTTACGGAATACGCTCCGGGGGTATTGACCGTAATCATGGTGGTTGGTGCGCTTGTACTCCAGGTGTAATTAACATAACCAGGCGTTGCAGATAATTGTGTCGACAAACCAGCACAATAATCCAAATCACCGGTAATTGCAGGAGTAGGCAAAGCATTTTCAATGACATCAACCATCGCCGTTCCTTCACAACCTCCTGCATCCGTCACATTAAGGGTGTAGGTTCCAGGTTCATCGACAATAATGCTATTCGTTGTTTCTCCGTTTGACCACATGTAGGTGGCAAAACCAGTACCTGCACTAAGTGTGGTGGACGAGCCAATACAATAATCGCGGGCTCCCGAAATAACGGGTGAAAGCTCCGTCGCTTCATTTACAAACTCTACTGTATTTCCGATACAACCGTTAGCATCAGTAACCGTAAGACCAACATTACCAGGCGTGTTTACCGTAACCTCAGGTTGATCGCTACCATCTGACCAACTATAAGTCGAATAAGTAGCACCAGCATTAAGTTGTGTACTGTTTCCAATACAGAAAGTCAAAGACCCCCCAATTTCCGGCGTTGGTAAAGCATATTGCTGAATATTAATGGCCGCTTCCGAAGGGCAACCATTGTTGTCTATTACATCTAGTTCGTAAATACCACCTGTGTTTACTGTAATATCAGCTGTTTGAGCTGAATTCGACCACAGGTATTCTGCATAACCAGGTGTCGCTGATAAATCAGCAGTAAGGCCACTACAGAATCCAACTGGAGCAGTAATCATTGGGGCTGTTACGATGAAGTTGCTAAGGTCAATACTGTTATTGGTAACACAGCCGTTGCCATCGGTTACGACAAGAGAGATGTTCCCCGTTTGCGTAATCGTCACATCGGCCTCGTTAGCTCCATTCGACCAGTTGTAACTAACAAAACCAGCCTCAGCACTCAAATCTGTACTTTCGCCAGGGCAAAATTGAGGTTCCCCTGAAATATCTGGAATCGCTGTTACGTATTCTTCTACCGCTTGGGTAGCAACACCAACACAACCATTAGCATCGGTGACCGACAGGCTAAATGTTTCAGTCGTGCCTACTTCTATACTCGTACCACTGGTATTTGTGCTCCAGAGGTAAGAAACAAAACCTGGTTCGGCCGTCAAAACGGTCGTCAAGCCCGGGCAATACCCTGGCTCCCCTAGAATAGTCGTTACCGGTAAAGCATTCTGGACAACAGCCGCAGAAGTCATACCAATACAGCCATTATCATCCGTGACCGTCAAGCCATAGTTTCCAGGGTTATCTACCACCAGAAACTGGTCCGTATCACCTGCCACACTCCAAGCATAGCTGGCGTAACCGTTTCCACCATTAAGTGTAGTACTGTCGCCAATACAGTAATCTAAGTCACCACTAATCGCAGGTGTTGGCAAGGCCAATTCAACTACATCTACTGTAGCCGTTCCCATACAACCAAATTCATCCGCCACCGTAACCGTGTACATACCGGGCGTGCTGACGCTAATTTCGTTAACCTGCGCACTGTTCGACCATTCGTAAGTACTAAAATCATCAGGCACCGTAAGCGTAGTATTCAATCCTGCACAATAGAAAGGATCTCCATTGATTATAGGATCTAATTCTGAGTCTTCTATGATGGTTGCAGAAGCTGTATTCTGACAACCATTCGCATCTGTAACCGTAACCGTATAGGTACCAGCTTGATTTAGGAAGATGGTACTCGTGGTTTCCATATTTGACCAAAGGTAACTGACATAGCCCTCTGTCGCCGTCAGGTTTGTTCCACCCGCCGGACAGAAACTCAGGCGACCAGTAATCTCAACAGTAGGTAATGGAAACTCGGTGAGGCTTACGGTATCCGTCGCTGTACAACCATTTTCATCCGTGACCGTAACACTTACATCCATCATGCCTGATGTCGTAACTGTATTCGTGGTGCCTCCGGTTGACCATGCATAACTGCTAAAGTTATCTGGAACGCTGAGTGTTGTTGTTTCCCCAAAACAGAAGTCTAGGTCCCCAGTAATCGCAACAGTAGGGATAATCTCTTCCAGTGTAACACTGGTACTTCCCATACAGCCTTCTGCATCGGTAACCGTAACACCAAAGGTTGTACCATCCATCACATCAAGGGTAGGGTCAGTACTGGTATCACTCCATAAATAACTAGTATAAGGTTGATCCAGACTGAGCGTACTGATTTCGTCTTCACAAAGAACCAGGTCGCCAGAAATAACGGGCGTTGGGTTAGGAACTTCCACTACTTCGACACTGGATTCGCCAGTACAACCGATCGCATCGGTAACGGTAACGGTAACAATACCGGGGCCAACCCCAGTGACTTCATTTGTGCTTCCGCTGACGGTCCAGCTGTAGTTATTATAGCCGGAGTCTGCTGTTAATACTGTTGTACTACCAGGACAAACCGTTAAATCACCAGCAATTGCAGGTGTTGGTGACGGTACTTCGGTAACATCAATGTCTAAAAAACTTTCACAACCGTCCCCATCGGTGCCTATCACCCAGTAATTACCAGGGCTGGTGACGGTAATCGTTTGCGTAGTTTCATTGTTACTCCATAAATAGGAATCATAACCAGCAGAAGCCATTAGCTGGCCATCACCGTCAGAACAGATTTGGGTATCACCCACGATATCAATGGGTTCAGCTTCTCCTTCCGGAATGTCGATTGACGCGAAAGCTTCACAACCATTTTGATCAATGACTTCGACTTCATAAAGTCCGGGGCCAACAATGTCATAGATGTTAGTACTCGGTCCTCCTATCCATTGAACATTCATGAAGCTTCCCGAAATGGATACCTGCCCAAAAGCATTGTTACAAAGTGCGTCTGGCCCATCTATTTCTAACTCAACAGGAATATTGACGACAACATCCACACTCGTCTCTCCTTCACAACCATTATCATCGGTAACGGTAACAGAGTAGGTGTCTGTCTCATCTACGTTAAGTTCAAAGTTAGTAGTACCATCTGACCATTCGTAGCCACTGTAGTTACCTACTACGACTAAGTCTGTATTTTCGCCTTCACAAATGGCCAAATCTCCTGTAATACTAGGAGAAGGAGGCGTTAGCTCATCTACAAAGAAATCGAGAATCTGGGTACAACCATCTACACTGGTAACTGTAACCGTATAATCTCCTTCCATATCAATAAACTGCTCATTCCCACTTAAGCTATTCGACCATTCATAGGTATCATAGCCATCTGTAATGGTAAGCTCAGTGCTTTCGCCGGGGCAGAAAAATAAATCTCCTTCAACAAAGGCATCAACGCCTTCGCCTTCAATTACTTCGAAATCGGTTTCCCCTTCACAGCCGTTACCGTCTGTAACGGTAACAGTGTAAATTCCCGCCGCATCTACTGGTGTAGACTGGGTATTGAAGGAGGTTGACCAACTATATCCAGCAAAGTTTTCGGTAACCGACAGCGTGATAGTCTCTCCGGGGCATACCGCCTCCGGACCATCAATTTCGGGCTCTGGCAATGGATTTTCTTCTACTTCTACTTCCGCAGTGCCTTCACAGCCTAAATCATCTATAACCGTTACAGAATAAGGGCCCGGTGCATCTACATAGATATCCTGGAAGGTTTCCGTTGTAGACCATTCATAGCTCACAAAACCATTAGACGCTATCAGCGTCGTTCCTTCTCCTTCACAGTAATCTAAATCACCAGAAATTGTAACAACTACAGGAGCAGCTACATTAAGGGTAAAGTTTGTCGTGCCTTCACAGCCATTATCATCGGTAACAGTTACCTCATAGCCTCCAAAATCAGTGACGACAATACTTTGCGTGAACTCGACGGTAGACCATTCATAAGCCGCAAAGTCTTCTAGTACTTCCAAAACGGCATCATCTCCGTCACAGATTTCGTCAGGGCCGAAAATGGTAGGTTCTGGATTAGGGAAAGCCTCTACCGTAAAATCGGTAACACTCTCACAACCTGCAGGATCACTTACGGTAACAGAGTAAGTTCCCGGGCCAACATTGATATTGTCAGCGGTAGAACTTGTACTCCAAAGGATATCATCAAAGGGGCCACCAATCAATTCCAAAGTCGTCGTTTCTGTATCACAGACGAAATCGTCTCCGGTAATTTCTACATCTGGGCCTTCTCCTACTAACACTTCTACTTCAACAAAGTCTTCGCACCCAAATTCATCTGTTACGGTGAGGGTGTAAACAATATCGCCTACAAAATCAGGCGGGATATTGACATTGGTCGTTAGTGAAAAAGGATTAGAAAGATAGCTATCACCGCCATTTGTAGCTGACCAAGAGTAACTAGCTCCGGTTGCACCAGGTGCAGTTGCGATCATGGTAAAGCTGTTGCTTCCAGCACAAAACTCATACATATCTTCATTGATTGTCATCATAAAGTCGGGACAATCATAGAAACAGGAGCCATCATCGACAATGGCATTAGGGTCAAAATTAATGGCATCAGGATCAGTACAGCCACAAAGTACCGGGTTCGGGAAAATATAGGTGATATCAAGCGCTACGCCTGAGTCTGCTCCTGCATGATCTGAAATACAAATATTGGTAGTAATATCCTCATCGGGAGGAAACAACGTCCAAAGATCGGCGAAAGAGGTTACTCCGGGAGTACCTAAACCACAACCATCATCGGCTGTCAGTCCGTAATCTCCTCCTCCTAAGACCATACCATTCTCAGGGTCAGGACCTCCACCATCGGAAAACGTATAGGTCGAGGGGTTACCTGGAGTCCCTAAGTCAGCAGAGTTACCACAAGGGCACCCTCCTGTACAGCTTCCCAGTACACCGGGGCGCTGAAAAATATTCAAATAAGTCCCATCTACCTCAATCCATAATGCTAAATCTCCTTGCCAAGTGTGCTGAATATCCAGCGACAAACCTGTAGGAAACCCAGTTAAAGCGGGGTTGAAGGTAAGGGTAACACAATAAGCATTGTCTAAGTCCCCATCCACAGGTACCGAAACATCCGGTAAAGCTACCGTGGGGTTTTCACATTGCGAATGAAGTAAACTACTATACAGCATTCCTATTACTAGGAAAACAGAGGTTACAATTGGTAAAATTTTGCTCATAGACGGATAGATTAAAAATACAGTAACACCAATTACTATCAGTATTAATATACTAATAAGGATTGATAACAGAAAGATAGTCTACGAGAGCGCGAGTGATTTTTAAAAATACAATGACAGCAAGAGGTCTGTTCCTCTTGTCCGTTGTTTTGGTCTAATCTACTCCAGCACAGCATTTAATACAATTAAAATCAGGCTAAAGAAGCAAGACATCAGACGTGCTAATTATTTGGAAATAACCAACACCGTCTTCATTTATAGGTTCGCTGTTATACAAAAGTAGGTTTTTCTTTTATTAATAAAAGAAAAACCAAATAAAAATAAAGTCCGGATATTGACGATACTTGCCCTAACAACCAATAATACAAGCCTTTAAGTTTTACCCATGCGGATCATTTTATTAGTGTGATCTCTCCCTTTTCAATAATTTTCTCTCCACTTTTCAACTTAATCTCTGCAAACCAGACAAAAACGGCGGGATTTAGTGGCCGTCCAGACTGTTTTCCATCCCATCCCAGCATAGGCTCATCTGGTTGAATATTTTTGGTTTCCCAAACCATACTCCCCCATCGTTCAAAAATCTGAAGAGAATTTATCTCTTCAATGGTATTCCCATCTGTCTGTAGGAAGAAATAGTCGTTGTAGCCATCATCGTTAGGGGAAAAAATATTTGGCACAAAGATGCCTTCTCTCTTTTTTACAAAAATAGTCACCTCGTCTTTAGCAATACAGCCATTTTCATCGGTGACCGTTAAGAAAAACTGCGTAGCCTCGAACAAGGTTATACGCGTTTGGTTGAGGCATTCAGGACAGGATAGTTCTGCCGCTGTTTGCCAAGACAATGATTGCAACGCCAAAGAATCGATGCTCAGTTCAGGGATAATATCAGCTTGATCGCCGGCTTCAATCGTTTGATTATCACCTAATTCTACCCACAAATCATTACCATCCTCTAATTCGGCTAGTGCTGTCAATTGACACCCGTTAGCATCTTCTAGGATCACTTGGTAGCTACCCGCCCCCAAATTCTGAAAATTGGTATTCAAGCTGAAGGGTTGACCAGCAAAACTATAAACGTAAGGACTTAGCCCACCACTCACTCCGCTAATAGAAACACTACCGTCCGTGTCACCTGCGCAGGTTGGAGGGTCAAATACTAGCTCAAAACTCTGAGGTGCCTCAGGGTCTTCAAGTATTTCTACGGAAGCACTGGCACTACAACTATTTTCTACATTTGTAACTACTAATTCGTAAGTACCAGGGGCTTCCACCGTCAAATTAAGGTTAGTCGCAGTAGGTAGAGGTGTATTAGCCTGCCACCACTGGTAAGTAAATTGGTTCCCTTGGCTACTTCCTTGTCCACTAATCGTTACATTGGCATCATTACAAAAGAGGGTAATTACATCACTCGTCACAACATCTGGAATCACGACATCTTCTACCACTTCCAGGGAATCCGTCGTAGCACATCCATTTGTGATATCTGTTACTGTAAAAAAGTACATGCCCGGGGTATTCGTCATAATCATTGACGAAGAAGGATCGCCAATAATATTACCTCCGGTAGTTGTCCATTCTTGAACGATTGTAGTAGCTTCGGAGGTGGTCGTTCCCGTAAGGCTCACCTCCATAATGGCACAATCAAGCTGTTCTCCTCCAGCAATAGTCACTGCTGGATAGTTGAAATCTTCTAACACTGGCATCGTTCCTTGTGCAACACAAGCTGTGAGCATGTTCGTCACTACAAGCGTATAGGTGCCAGGTGTGTTAACCTCTAAATTCAAGGAGGTTTCAGCACTCAATACCTCACCAGAAGGATCCAGCCACTCATAAGAAAATGCTGATCCTGTCGCAGAGCCACTCCCGTCTAACACTACTGTATTGGTGATACAATCCAGGGTATCAGCTATTGCAAGATTCAATGCTGGTGCTTCGTTCATCAGCAATACCTCAACGCTGTCTATGCCGCTCAAACAACCATTGGCCTCATCAGTTACCTGTAAGTAATATAGACCAGGTTCGCTTACCACTGGTGATAATTCTCCTTGATTACTCATCGTAATTCCAGGCCCCGACCAAGTGTAAGAGATCGTGTCACCTTGCGAAGTACTTTCACTGCCTAGCAAAACACTGTCTGTATCACAATCTAAAACTTGTCCTTCTCCGGCAAAAGCCCAGGGAAGTTCAATTTCAACGACCGAAGACTGGGCTTCGTTTTGGCAACCGGCATCATCCGTGATGGTAACACTTACATCGCCAGGGGTACTTACTATTGTTGAAAACCCTGTATCTCCGGTACTCCAGAGGTAAGAAGCAAAACCCGTTGGTACTGTTAATTCGGCTGAGTCTTCTTCGCAAAACCTTGTCGGCCCCACAATAACTACCGGTGGCACGGCTAACATTTCTACCGTAGCCGAGGCACTAGCCTGGCAGCCATTATTATCTGTAAATACCAAACTGTATTCTCCGCCAGCGTTGACCTCAAGGGAGGAGGATGTCTCACCATTATCCCATAAGAACATACCTGTTGATGACGCTTGCGCATCGAGTACCGTACTCAGATTTGCACAAAAAGAAGTATCTCCGGTTATCGAAACGGATGGAGCAGAAAAGGCTACTACATCCAAAGAAATCTCTCCTGTACACCCCGCTTCGTCGGTAACGGATACCGTATAGGTTCCTCCGGCATCTACGATTAATGAATCTCCAATACTTCCATCTGACCAACTATAGGTCGCATATTCTTCCGTAACGTAAAGTGTCGTAATTTCATCCGGGCAAAGCCCTTGATCACCCGTAATTCCAGGTGTTAATCCATCTGCTATAGTTAGCGTTACCCCAGTACTACCTACACAATTGTTAGTATCAACAACGGTAAGGCTCACTGGTCCAGGGCTTCCTACACTGATTGAATCAGTTGTTTCTGCGGTAGACCAAGTATAACTACTATAAGATTCGTTGACACTCAGCGTCGTGGGAAAGCCGTCGCAGAAGCTAAGCGCACCTTCGATGGTTGGTTCAGGAAGATCATAAACGACAACACCAACGGTACTGCTATAAGTACAACCAAAAGCGTCCATTGCACTAACGGATAAAGTATCAGCGGCAAGCACCGTTACTTCACTAGTGGTTTCACCGTTGGACCAAATATAGCTGACAAAATCCCCCGTTACACTCAGGGTTGCACTTTCGCCTTCACAAAACCCTGCAGGAGCAACTACCGCGAGTGTTCCTTCTGGAAAAAGGCTCAGGTCAGCAATACTACTTGTTACACAACCATTACTATCCGTTACCGTCACACCTGCTGATCCGGGGATATTAAAAGTAGTCGTAGGAGTGGTATCATTATTTGACCATAAATAGGTCTCGAATGCAGGGCTTACGGTCAGTTCTGTTGTTGTAGCAACACAAAATTGCAACTCACCGTTGATTTCTGGATCGATGGTGGCAAATTCGTCAACGATTTCGGCAGTCGTTCCTACACAACCGTTAGAATCAATGACCGTAAGCCTTACAAATCCTTCCGTTGCGACCATCGTCTGCGGGCCTGTATCGCCATTGTCCCAAAAATAAAGGGCGTAAGTATCATTACTCGTAAGAACAGTAGTATCACCGGGGCAAAAGCCTGTTTCCCCAAGAATTTCTGGATTTGGAGAAGGAAAAGTCGTTACTTCTACCATGTCTTCGCCCACACAACCGTTCCCATCAGTCACGGTTAATCCATAAAAACCACTGTTGTTGATGGTTAATAATTGTCCTCCATTGGGCAGCGTTGACCATTGGTAACTGGTATAGCCCGAACCACCATTAAGTACTGAGGTTACCCCTTCACAAAAGCTGAGGTTACCGGTAATCATTGGCTGGGGCAAGGTGTCTACTTCTACCTGGACATTAGCGGTAGCAGTACACCCCAAGTCATTGGTCACTGTCAACGAATAATTCCCGGCATCGCCTACGGTGATGGCGGCTGTTTCTTCTGTTGTAGACCAAAGGTAGCTACTGAAGGTGCTGTCTGGCATCAGCGTTGTGCTACTGCCTTCACAGAAACTATCATTGCCCTCAATACTGAATTGAGGGATAGAAAAACTTACAGCCTGACTCGCCGTTGCTGTACACCCAAAATTATCTGTAACCGTTACTCCGTAAACCAATGCATCCGTAACGGTAATGGATTCGGTTTCACTGGCATCAGACCATAGGTAACTGACAAAACCAGGGCTAGCTGTTAACTGTCCATTGCCACCCACACAAATTTCCGTTACGCCGGATATAGCAACCGAAGGTGCTGACAGCTCGGAAAGCGTGAAACTACCACTAACCCGACAGCCATTACTATCCGTGGCAAACAAAACATAGACAGCGGCAGAATCTACGGAAATGGCAGCTGTAGTAGCTCCGGTAGACCATAGATAATCGGTAAATCCAGGTGGCCCGGTGAGTGTAGTCGCCGTTCCGGCACAAATTTCCGCGGGACCATCAATAACGATGAGTTCTGGCACATAATTCGTCAAAATAACGGTATCTGCACCTACACAACCCGCCGAGTTCGTAACCGTTACCTCGTAAATTCCTGTTTGATCAATAAAAATTTGTGCCGTGGTATCTCCTGTTGACCACTGATAAGTAGCAAAACCAGAAGCAACCGATAACAAAGTACTATCTCCAATACAGAAAATAGTATCTCCCATGATTTCAGGCATGGGCAATGGTGCATCAAGTACGGAAAATGCTGTCATGCCGGTACAACCTGCCGAATCCACCACTGTCAATTGATAGATTCCCATTGAATCCGTCAAGATGGAGCTTGTAGTGTCTCCCGTCGACCAGAGGTAATTCACAAAACCAATTGTACTGCTCAAGGTAGTTGATTCTCCAGGGCATAGGCTATCTGAACCCGTAATCAACGGAACAGGCAGAGAAAGGGTATCGATTATAAAGGAGGCTTCAGATAAACACATATTACTATCTGTGGCCATCAACATAATCGTATCTGACTGACTGACTTCGATGGACAAAGTAGTGTCTCCGGTAGACCACAGATAACTTACAAAACCGGTTGAAGCTTCTAGCGTAGCTGTCTCATCAACACAAAAAGAGGCAGGGCCTGTAATCGTGAGTGGTGTGACATCATAGTGTGCTAAAGAAAAAGTATCGCGTGCAGTACAACCGTTACTGTCTACAACTTCGAGGGTATATTCCTGTGCCAACTGCACGTTTGTAAAAGGCAATGTATCACCATTGGACCATTGGTAGCTCACAAAACTGGTATCGACAAACAAAAGAACACTATCTAATGCACAAATCGTGTCAAGGCCATTAATCATGACAGAAGGTGTGGGGAAAGCGCCCACAACAATCATATCCGTTCCATCACAAATCCCGCCGTCACTAACGGTTACGCTATAGGTTCCAGCACCAACAAGGAGGGTGTCGGTTGTCGCGCCATTGCTCCATAAAATACTTTGAAAAGGGCCGCCTTGTAATACCAAGAGCGTACTGTCCGTTCCACAAACGAAGGGGTCGCCAGTGATTTCAACCAGCGGGGCTGCTGCAACCGTCACAAGTGTTGAGGCAAACTCTTGACAATTGTACTCATCGGTAATCGTACAAGTGTAGGTTATATTACCAGAAAAGCCTGCGGGAATAAAAACACGAGTCGTTGCACTATTTGCATCTTCTAAAAAGCTGTTGCCTATACCTGTGCCGATCCATTCGAAAGTGGGGTTACTCGCCAAGCCTGCTGTAACAGAAAGCGTGATGGTATCGCCAGCGCAGGCGTCAATTTGAACCGCAGCATTCATTACATCAAAGTCCTGGCATTCATAGAAACAATCACCACTGCTGACACTGGCATCCGGGTTGTAATTGATCGCATTAGGATCCATACAACCACACTCGTAAGGATTAGGAAAAATAAAATTGAGGTTAGAAACATAGCCTTGGTGAAGGGTAGCGTGATCGGTAAAGCATATTTCTGCTTCTACCAAACCTTCGGGACAATTGCTCCAAAGGTCTACGAACGAATTGACTCCTGGTGTTCCTACGCCACAGGCATCATCAGCTGTAAGGCCAAAGTTGCCACCAGCTGAAATACCGCCATCTGGTTCGGTACCGTTATCGTAAAAAGTAATGATTTCCGGTGCTGGTTGAGTACCAATCATAGCACTGCTTCCACAGTCCCCATCAGGTATATTAAATGCACAATCAGGATCACAATTCCCTACGGCTCCGGGACGCTGTAAAACATTGAGCCGCTGCCCACAGGCTTCGACAAAGATACCAAGATCACCTTCGTATTCATGCCACAAGTCCATTGTAATCCCCGTAGGCCAGCCAGTAATATCGCTGTCAAAGCGAAAGTAGAAACAATGCGCTTCGGGGTTACTGGCGCTCGATTCCGATACGGGTATTGGTGTATCAAGGAGAGCACCTTCCTGTCCGTCGCATGGTTGCCCCCAGCCAATAGCTGGAGCAAGGCCCAAACATAAACATGCGATCAAGACCCCTTTTTTTTGTAGATAGTTGAACATACCTTTCTTCCTTTTTGCTTCCTTAGTATTGCACAGAAAATAAACTGCGATTAGCTTCGCTGCTTCTTCGAGGTCTCTTTAGGTTTTTCAAATAGTTGAAACACTTGAAATGAATCGTTTATTCAACTATTATGAAAAACAGAATCGAATTTTATTTTCGTGCTGTTCCTTGGAAGCCATCTTCTTCTACCAGGTTAACCCAAGCAAAAGACTAAAGTCTGAGTGTATGTTCATGGGATAAAACAAAACATAATTCGCGAACTCCAAATCAAAAAACATATAAACAGGCAACTAACTTGTTGTCAGGTTTATACAAAGTCTTATTTTTTCAAATAAGTACGTTCCTACTACCCCCAAATAAATAAATCATGTTTGGGTCTGAACGTGTTCAGGTAGTAAAAACTTTCCAATAACTGAGGCAACGGGACTGCACTAACCAAAGCAGCTTTTAATTACTTTGGTGTGAATGTTAAGGCGAGTGTAGAAAACATAGTTTGCAAGTAGAACGGGTATACTGATCAGTATCTCCCCGGCTAATTGTGCTTATAAAGGAATACAAATATAGTTTTTAATTAATAGAAAAAGAAAATATCCAAAAAATTATCAAATATAAAATAGCCATAATATCTGGTGGCCGACAAGGAGGTCAACTAAGCTTCCTGCGTTTCATCTCTCGGCTAACCAATTCAAGCTCTCTGCTCATATCTCCTGTTACAGAACTGTTCTCTTCGGCCCTGCGGACAAGGTAAGGAACGACTTCACTGACTTGTCCGTAAACGACATATTTGGCTACATTGAACCCTGCTTTAGCCAGGTTAAAAGTCAAATGATCACTCATGCCATAGAGTTGGCAAAAATTTAGATGAGGATGATTTCTTTCGATACCTTTCTCTACGATCAACTCCGCCAATAAGCGGGCACTGTCTGCATTATGAGACGCATTACAAGAGGCGATTTCTTCATAATGATCAACACAAAACCGGATGGCTGTGTTAAAGGCATCATCCGTAGCGGCCTTGTTCGGTTGAATAGGAGAAGGATAACCCATTTCTATTGCTCTTGTTCGCTCTTTATCCATGTAGGCGCCACGAACCATTTTTGCACCAAGTTTATAACCACCTCGTTTTGCTAATTGGTAAGAGTCAAAAAGGAACTGTAGTCGATCATGGCGATACAATTGAAAAGTATTGTAGACAACTACACTTTCACGGTTATAACGACGCATCATCACTGTTACCAGGTGATCGATACTGTCTTGTATCCAACTCTCCTCTGCATCAAAAAATACACCAACACCATGGGTACAAGCCACATGGCAAATGGCATCCATTCGTTTGAGGACCACTTTGTATTCCTGACGGGTAGCCGGCGTGAAAGGTTCACCCTGTTGTAAATTCTCAAGCAGTCCAAAGCGAGCTAGACCACTTATTTTGGCACTTACAACCGGTACATTGTCATTGTGCTTAGCAAACTCAATCGACCGGATGGTTTCCTTCATGGTCTGGTTATAGTCATCCTCTGTCTCTTTCGCTTCGGCACCATAATCCAGGATAGTAAGGGTATTAAATTTTGCCAATTGATCAATGGAGGGCAAACTTTCCAGCAAGGTGGTTCCTCCACAGAATTGGGCAAAAATAGTATTCTTAACGATTGATTCTACAAAAGGCAATCGCATTCGGATAGCCGTAAGCCCTAGCTTTGATCCAAGGCTAACCAACCAGGCTTTATTCATTACGCCAAATAACCATGCTGCTTTTTTAAGCTCGGCATCGGTCTTGTGAGCAAAGGCAATTTCTGTATTAGAAAAATTGAGTTCCAGGAACTCCTCTCCTACCATGCCTTTAGCAATGGCCTTGGTTTTATCCAAATCTTTGGGCACAGGTTTACCTAATTCCTTCATCTTTTTTCGAGATATCTTCTTTGTTTCTCCAAATAGACCAAGCTGCTTCAGCCTGTCCGTGTAACATCGCTAAGCCGTTGAGGGTTGCCGCTCCTCGCTCTCGGCCACGTTTAAGAAATAGGGGTTCAGTTGGATTGTATACTAAATCATAGAGGCGATGACCTTTTCCTAAACAAGTATACGGAATATCAGGACAAGTTTCAATATTTGGGGACATTCCCAGTGGTGTGGTGTTAACAATCAGGTCGACACCTGCGAGTATTTCTTCATTTAAATCTTGATACGACCATTGTCCTGGCAATGGACTGCGAGATACATAACGAAAATTGACACCCTTCTGCTTTAAGACCCAAGCGATTGCTTTAGCAGCACCTCCTGTCCCCAGAATCAATGCGTTGGACGAAGGGCCTCCATTTGCCATCAGAAAATCATCAAGGCTCTCTCCAAAGCCCATGACATCTGTGTTGTACCCTATAAGTTTTCCGTCCTCAAACAATATCGTATTCACCGCTCCAATATCAGCAGCAGCAGGGCTCAATTCATCTAAATAAGCCATTACCGCTTCTTTGTACGGAATGGTAACATTTAGCCCTAAAAGACCAGGTTTGCTGTCAATTAAGGCTGGCAGATCCGTGATCTTTGGTAACGGATACGTTTCATAACAAAACTGATCAGCAACTCCATTCTGAGCAAATTTCTCCGTAAAATATCCTTCTGAAAAAGAATGGGACAAGGGGTAGCCTATAAGGCCAAAGTAAGTCATCATGATGCAGAGGGGTTACTTGCACCTGCTTTTTCCACTATAAAAATGGTTACAAACCCAATCAACATTAGCACGATTACCGGCAATAATTGGGCGTCATTTCCATAGAAAAAATTATCGGTCAACTGTCCAAAAGAAGAAGGGCTTACGCTGTTGGAAAACAAGACTTGTTCTTCTCCTTTGCTATTGATTCTGGTTTCGAGGACCTCTTGCCACGGCCATACCTTATTCAGACTACCAAGCATGAAACCAGTAAGGCCCGCCATGGTAAGGTCACGATGGTGCTCAAACAACCAGGACAACACTCGCGCAAAGGTCAGTACGCCTACTACACAACCCAATCCAAAAGCACCTAATGTTACTACCGCACCAAGGTCATGCTGTTCCAAAACCCCTTCTTTGAGCGTCCGGTGCAGAATAAACTGATACATCCCCAACAGTAGTAGCATAAAACTACCCGAAAGGCCTGGTAACATCAAAGCCGAGATAGCAATGACGCCACAAAGGAAAACATACAATAAAGAGTCGCTTCCTTGCGCAGGGGTAGCAATGGTCACCCAATAAGCCAATGCTGCTGTAAGCAACAGAATGAGAATGGTAGGCAATGACCACCCCTCTACTTTTCGCCCTATATAAATCGCCGAAGCAGCGATCAGGCCAAAAAAGAAGCCCCAAACCGGCAAAGGAAAATTATCCAATAAATAGGACATTCCGAAAACGCCAAGTAAAATCCCCAGTAGCATCCCTGCAAATAAGCGTAACAGAAAATTTCCGTCTATCTTTTTCCAAAAAGCTGTAAGACCTTCTGTGCGCCATAGCTGAATAGCTGGCAAAAAACTACCAATACTCTCTAACAGGCGTTCATAAATTCCCGTAATAAAGGCAATCGTCCCACCGGATACGCCCGGAATAGTCTCTGCTATTCCCATGGCTGCGCCCTTCAAAATGAGCGCTAAATGTGCTAGTGATTTCTGCATTCCGCAAAGGTAGCAGAAATTGGAATTAGATTCAGGTGGAAGGGTGTAAAAGTGTATAAGGTGTAAGAGTCAATAACTTTTACACCTTTACACCTACTTAACCCTTACACCACCTTAAATCCCCGTCAATGCTTGCATGATGTAAACCAGTACAATACTGATAATGAGGCCGAAGGAAACCTTCGCCAAATCCATGCCTACCATTCGGAAAGTGCCTTTGAGTGAAATTTCTTGTTGTTTTGCTTCGAGATAGAAGACAAAACCGCGGATAGCGATAGCAGCAGCAAACAGTAAAATAAGAGCATCGCTAACATCCTTTTGCAAATACACTACTACTCCGATCAACACAATCAACAGCACGTTGAGGCTCATGCCTATGTACTTTAAACCAGCAGAGAGTGAACCAGGTGCTTTTTCTTTGCTCAACAGGTAACGAATAGCAATTTCGCGGCCAGCCAAAAGACCTAAGAATACCCAGGTCGTAGACATAGGAACATTGCTGTACTGCTTGAAAAACAAGAGTACTAGCGCATACAAAAAATCTATCAAGGTAGCTGAGCGAATATCGACCGTATTGGTTTTGGCTTTTACAATTTCCTGAATGCTTCCTCCTCGGGAATAGAAAATGTAACCAAGCATGAGTAAAAGTACCGTTAACGATATACCGATCTCCGCCGCGCTTAAGGCGCGAGGGAGATAAACATAAATATTTGCAAAATCCTGAATCAACCATTGGCCCCATAAGAAACCTGTGGATGACCATTGGAGTATCGTCCAAACACGTTTTTCTTTAGCAGAAATAGGATTTTCGATAAAACGCTTATCCAATAAACGGGTGATGACCTGCCATACCAGAATTGCAAGTGCAAAAGCCAGTACATAGCCTAGCAAAGACTTCATCGTCATATCCATCAAGCCTTTGGGCTTGAAAAAAGTAAGAATCAGAAAGGAAGTGCTCACTGGAATTCCTGTCCGTGTCAAAACCATCAATACCAGTGGTGGCAAGAGGTATGGCCAAGACATATCTGCGATGAAAGGATATTTCTCAAGACGACCATAGCTTACATCACCACCATATTGTTGCCAACCATAGAGCAAGGTAAAGGCGAGAATACTACCTGCAAACAACCACAGTACATACCAAGGCCGCTCTTCATTAGAAGAAAGGAACGTTCCCAGGGTTTGTATCGAGTCATTACCTACAACAGAATAACCAGCCAGAATAAAGCCGAACCACATGATAATAAACGTAGGATCCATTTGAGGTACTTGGTACTTAGTACAGGGTACTAGGTAAGTGGATGATGCAGCAAATATATTAATTTGCGGGGGTAAGCCTGTCCTCTGGTGTTAAGCCAGTGTTAAGTTTACAAATAAACGCCCTGCGGCTAGCCGCAGGGCGTTAGTGATTACGATTAAGTAACCTAGTGCTTCTTTAGTACGGTGATCTTACATGCTGTAAGAAACGCCGAAGCTGAATTCAATTCCGCGCTTGTAGTTTTGGAAAACATACTCCTGACCTTTAAAGTCGGAATAGCGGCGGAAATCAGGATTCAAAAGGTTTCGAGCCCGGAAGGTCGTTTTGAAACCGCTTATTTTTTTACTCAATGAGAAGTCTAATTGACCACGACCTTTCTCAAAGATATCAGGTGTACCTACTGCACCAACAGAGGCAAGGCGATCGTCGAAATAGTTGTATGCCAAAATACCGTCCCATCCTTTCTCTGCATTGGTGTAGCTCAGGTTTAGGTTGGCAACGATAGGTGACTGGCCAGCAAACTGGCGCTCACACTCAAAATCAGGATCAACATCACGGCTAAGCTCACACTCAAGCTCATCAATCGTAACAGAACTGTTGATATAAGCCAAGTTTGCACTAATATTGAATTCTTCTAAAGTCGGTGTAATGAAGTCAAGGTTCTTACGAACTTCAATCTCTGCACCGTACAATTCTCCTGATTCCGTATTCTCCCAAGTAAACTGAGGGTTACCTGCAAAACGGTAAGTCGATACGATAGGGTCTGTGAACTTCTTGTAGAAAGCACTTACTGCCAGTACTTCACCTGCATTAGGGAATACTTCGTAACGCAAATCCAGGTTGGTGATGTTTGTAATCGTCAGGTCAGGGTTACCAAACAAGGTAGGCTCACCAATCGCTCCGAATGAACCGAAGGGCGCAACTTCCCGCATATTAGGGCGAGCAATAGTTTGGGTGGCACTTGCACGTAGATTTGAGTTATCAGATACGGCATACACCAAGTTCAAAGCTGGCAATAAGGAGAAAGTATCAATAATTGCTTGGTTCCGTTCGATACGATCAAAATCAGGTGAGTCTTTTGCTAGTTCCGAACCAACAACATCACTTTCAACTTCGATATTCGTTTGCTCAGCACGAGCGCCTGCAATTACTTTTAGTTTACCAAACTCCAAAGTCGTCATCAGGTAACCAGCAGCAATATCGTATTTGCCGATATAACTGTTGCTCAATAGCGAGTTGTCTATGAGGTATACGCCAACAACATTACTACCTGGCTCACCACCAATGACGCCGATATTATCAGAGCCAAAGTAAGTACCTGCATTACCTTCTGATTCACCAAACGTTAGTCCGTCACGCTGGCCATAGATATACTGTACTTCGTTGAAGTCACGTTCCTTGGTATTGTAGAGACCACCGAATTTGATGCTATTGCCTTTTGCCTTTTTCTGTAGAAAAGGAACAGTGATATCCAATTTCCCTTGGTAGGTATCATCGGTAAGATCACGCCAAAAGCGAGTAGGCAGGGTAAACTGTGATTCGTTAATATCAAATCGATCTTGATCAAAGCCATAAGCGAAGAAACGCAAGTCTGGCTCGTTTTGCTCAGAGTCAACGTAATTCGCTGCCCATTCGATGCGGGTTTTATTTAATCCCACAAGGGTATGTTCACCGCTAACAACGTAGCTGACAAGCTCTCTTTGTAACAAACTTTGCGTTTGTGAAGAGAAGAAATTCCCTTCACCACCAATACCGTAATCATCATAATCACCAACCAACTCGCGTCCAGTAAGAAACGATTGGTGGCTGTATATGCTGTAAACATTTATCGCATTGGAACTGTTGGGGCGGAAAGAAAGCCCTAGCATACCATTTACTGTTGGCGACTCTTCACTCTTGGCTTCGGTAAGGCCAAAGTTAGCGATCAACTGGTCTTCACCAGGAGAAGCAAAGTAGCTAGCGTTCGTTCCGTTCTTAAATTGCGTAAAATCTTTTGAGTAGCTCCCTGTCGCAAAAACACCCAATTTGGCATTTCCACCAAATTCGAATTGATTTCCTACGCTAAAGCTAAGGCTGTGATCAATACCTGCATCCATAACTACAGGCTGCATATCGTGCTCTAGTGAACGGATACCTTTATCCAGAAATCCGGCAATCTCATCATCTCTGCGGGCCTCACGGGCTGCACTACGTTCGAAAGCTCCAAGCTCACGAGCGGCAGGATCAATAATAGCAGATGGGATATCTGCACTTCCATCCAGAAAACCTAGGCCATCAATACCAGGATTAGAGTAGCCCAAGAAATCTTCCGTCAAATTGTTCTGTGAATTGTAGGCTGCTGAAGCAGAAACAGACCAAGTGAAACGCTCAGGTAAAGCTTTCAGCTTAATGTTTACACTACCTCCGGTAAAATCACCAGGAAGATCTGGTGTAAAAGTTTTGGAGGTTACAATATTATCAAGGATACTGGTTGGAATAAGATCCAACTGTGCGCTATTGCGGTAAGGGTCAATTGAAGGCAAACGCAAGCCGTTAAGGGTCGTCGCAGAGTAGCGATCACCCAGACCACGTACATATACATACTTGCCATCAACAATTGTGGTACCTGTTACTTTCGTCAAGGCAGCAGCAGCATCTCCTGCACCAAGGCGAGAGATTTCCGCAGCAGAAATGATATCCTGTACCTTGTCCGCTTTCTTACGCAGCATAAGTACTGCGTTCTCGCTACGCTCCAAGGCTTTTTCTACCACTACAATTTCTTCCAGGTCAATCCCCCCTTCTTCCGCAGAGAGGATGATATCTACGACTGTGGTTTCGTTGGCCACTACCACTGCTTCTACCTTGGTATCAGGATAACCGATGTAGCTGGCAACAAGCGTGTAGGTGCCCGGAACAATCTGGAAAGAGAATTTCCCATCGATGTAATCAGATTGTCCACCAATAGAGGTTCCTTCGGCGAGGACGTTGGCTCCGTAAAGGATTTCTCCTTCGGAATCATAAATGGTGCCCGTAATTGCACCCTTTTGAGCTTGCAGGCTTAACGCTAAGAACAAGCTAATAATTAAGATAAATGCGTTTCGCATTGGAATAGTAAATTTTGCACTAGTTACTAAATCAAAGACAGCTTCGTGCCTTTTTTACACTAAGCTTCCGCAAAGGTCGATGATTAGCTTAAACTAGGTGTTAAATATTTTTCAGTAGTGTTAACTTTACGTAAACGACAATACTTATTACTAGAATTCAAAAAAATAGCCAAACAATATTCCGAACTACCTCATTATGAGTCCTTAAGAATTCTATAGCTATTGCTAAAAAATGAAATTCTTTGGGTTAAAACAACAATCTCCCCCACCCAAAAAGGATGGAGGAGATCATATATAAGCTTAGATATGTGAATTATACCACACTTCTACTAAGCTATCAAGATACAGATTAATGGCTCACAACCAACTTCTGCAAGAGCTGTGTTCCTTCTGCTTCCAATACAATTACATATACCCCTTGAGGAAGTACACGAGTATTGATGGTTACCGCCTGAGGGCCATCATTTAGACGCTCATTAGACATAACAGTCATAACAGAACGACCAAGTGCGTCCACTACAGAGATGTTTACGCTAGCAGCGGCAGGTAGCTCGAAAGTAACCATGGTCTGCTGATTTGCAGGATTAGGAACAGGAGCATCCAAAAGGAAGCCGTTACCAAACTGAGTATTCACGCCAGTAGTAAGATCTACAACACCGTACTCATTCATCGCTGTCCAGCCTAGGTACCAAGGAGTACCAAAAGGACCATTACCCGGAGCAAAAGCACCGTAGTAAGCAACATCCTCAAAGAAGTCATCAGAAGTTCCTACTGCACCAGAAGCAGCTGGCTGGCCATACTGAGGGCGTGGGTCAATAGCACCACTACGGTCCATGTTTTGTAAAACAGGATCTTCAATGACGTTACCATTTGTGGTAAAAGTAGCAGCAACAGTAGCAGAGCTACCATCAACGATTACTTCGTCGGTATCTACGGCTACGAACAGGTCAGCATCAGTAGTTCCTGCACCAAATCCGAAAAAGAAGTTATTGTTGAATGCCAAGTCGCCAGCTTGTAGACGATCAAAGGCATCAACACCATCACGGTCCTCAATTGCTATGGCAATTCCAGGAAAATCAGTGAAGATGGAGTTGTTGTAGAATCCACCAGCGTTGTCACGCATCAGGATAGCGAAATCATCTGCATCGCCACCAGGCAGGTTCGTTACATCTGCACCTAAACCGATATAAGTAGCATTATAGATAGTTGGCTGGCTGAAAGGAGCCTGGTTGTCAGGGCTAGCACCATCATGCTCACCAGCACGGCCGGTAGAATTATCAGGGTTCTGAACAGAGAACCAGAATTGACCACGACCGCGGTAACCGAAGTCATAATCAAAGGCATCGTCACCACAACCAGAAACGGCTGCGTGCTTAACATCTACAGTTCCACCAAAGAACTCAATACCATCATCAAGGTTAGCGATAACTTCGATGTAGTCAATTTCTGTACCTGATCCTACACCACCAAGGGTAAGACCGTTGATCTCATCACCAGGAGCAAGAGCTGCACCACCGTGACGGATAGAAACATAACGTAGAACACCACTATTGTCGGCATCATCAGGAGTGTCACCACCACCAAAAGCAGTACGTGGTTCAACAGTAATACCTTCGATGTTATCAGCACCACCTGGGCGAGCAATAGTAGCGTTACCAAGGATGATTAAACCACCCCATTCGCCACGATCTTCGATAAGGAAATCCTCTGAATCGTTTAGATCATCATCAGCAGCAGTAAAAATAATTGGGTCAGCAGAAGTACCGTTGGCAAAGATTTGTGCGCCTTGAGTAATGATCAAGCCAGAAGTGTTGTCACCAGTAGTGATTAGGTTAGCCTCTTGGCCACGAATCACCGTACCAGCTTCGATGTTTAGCACACCACCTTCTTCCAAGAATACAAGACCATCAAGGATATAACACTGGTCAGAAGTCCAGTTGTAAGTATTATCACCCTGGAGGTCTGCATCAGTGATAATGTTACAGTCAAACTGGTCGATAGGTGTTACTAGGTCTCCTAAGTAACCATAAGCATCAAGTGCTGTCCAACCGTTCAACCACAATTCATTGTTACCAAAAGCGCCACGGTAACTAACCTGCTGGAAGAAACTATCTCCACCAGTAGGGTTACCACCCAAATCTGGGCTACCAGCATTCAAGCGTGGATCAAGGCCACCATTTGGTGTACGACTGATGCCCGCAAGCGTAGGATCGACAAATGTATTGTTAGCAGCAGAAAGATTAGCGGCTACATCTGAAGAAGAAGCAACTTGGGCTTCGTTCTGATCAACAGCCGTAAATAATGCAGCAGCATCGCTACCAGCACCAAAGTCAAACCAAGTGTTATTGGCAAAAGCCAAATCGCCAGCTTGAAGACGTTCGAAAGAACTCTCTGTATCACGATCTTCAACCGCCAAACCAACAGATGGGAAGCCAGTGAAGATAGAATTGTTGTAGAAGCCACCTGCGTTATCGCGCATCAAAATGCCGAAATCATCCGCATCACCACCAGAACCGGTAGCACCATTTCCAATACCAATGTAAGTAGCATTGTAAATAGTAGGCTGACTGAATGGAGCTTGGTTATCAGGGCTAGCACCATCATGCTCACCAGCACGGCCGGTAGAGTATTCAGCACTCTGAAGAGAGAACCAGAATTGTCCCTTACCACGGTAACCAAAATCATAATCGTAAGAATCATCACCACAGAAAGAAACAGCAGCGTGCTTTACGTCTACGGTACCTCCAAACCACTCGATACCATCATCAAGGTTGGCGAATACTTCTACGAAGTCAATTTCAGTACCTGATCCTACACCACCAAGGGTGAGGCCGTTAATTTCGTCACCAGGAGCCAAGGCAGCACCACCGTGGCGAATAGATACGTAACGTAGAACACCACTATTATCAGTATCATCCGGAGTGTCACCACCACCAAATGTGGTACGTGGTTCAACTGTAATACCTTCGATGTTGTCCATACCACCAGGGCGAGCAACAGTACCGTAACCAAGGATGATCAGACCACCCCACTCACCACGATCTTGTGCAGTGAAATCACCTGCATCGGCAATATCATCATCTTCAGCAGTAAAGATAATAGGCTGATCAGCCGTTCCTTCTGCATAAATTTGAGCACCACGGGCAATGATCAATGCAGAAGCGTTATCTCCCACATTAGGTTTAGCACGAACTACTGTCCCTGCTTCGATGTTCAGGCGACCGCCTTCTTCAAGAAAAACAAGACCATCTAATACATAAGTATTGTCATTGGTCCAGTTGTAAGTTTGCCCAGCTTCTAAATCAGTATCTGTGATATCTACCACAGTCTGTGCTGAAANCGAAAGAACTGACATGATTGCCAGTGCGAATAAAATGTAGAGCTTACCGTTCATTAGTGCAGCTATTAGTTTGATTAATTCGCCGCAAAACTACCCGCGCTACCTTAACTACGGTTTAAACTGCCTTTAATTTATTGTAAATAAAACACTAAGTAGAAATTCAAGTAGACAGCAAAAAACACACAAACAACTAAAATGCAATAACTTAGGGCGTAAACTAAAGATTAAGTACGTTCAGAAGACTCCATAATATTCCAATAGCCATCCAAAAGAAAAAATATTGCTACAATACCTAATAAGCAAGCGGTGAAAAAAGCTACTGCTATATCTAACCAATACCAACCAGTGATATGTGTAATTAATAAAACAACTGCCAAGCTACCGGAGAGAACAGGAAACAAAGACCCCGTAAGCCTACGGCTCAATGCAGAGAAGTGCTCTTCTTTGAATTGGATCAACAACCGGGATAGTAAAATCAAACCTCCAAAACCTAGCACAATAACGGGTAGTGCCTCACTGGTTAACACCGGGCTTCCTTCCTGCCATCGTATATAGGATTCATTCATCAGCAAGCCACACAATAAGAGTACAAAAAAGCTATTGAGCAATTGTGCTAATAATTGCCATTTACGAATAGGTTTCAAACAAAAAAACAGCAGGATAATCGTAAGAATAAGCTGAAGGATACCCTGGCCAAATACCAAAACAGACCCTGTCAATTGGCTAAACTGCCATTGCACCAGCGTAAGTAATATGGAGGCAATAGCAAAAACGAAAATCAACAGAACAGAGGGGCGAACGGAGGGTGGAGTAGTTAACGTAGATTTCACAAGTGGCTGTTTTAACTGAAAATGGTGGCCAGTGATAAGATTCTCTGACCACCATTACAGCAAAAATGGTGAATTGCTATGAACTAAAAGTTAAGAATGCTACTTTTCGTCTTTTGACCGCCGAATTTGGGTATTTAACAAACTGGTGGGCTTGGCTTCTTTGCTACCATAATAATGATCCTTATCCATAGTCATGTTCGGGCCACCAAAAAGGATGCGCCACCATGCTCTGGGGGTACGATAAGTAGCCATATCCTTGAAGATCGCTACCCATTCATGGAAAACCAGCCATACAGGGTTGTAACTATTTACCTGCGTGAGGATCCCATAGCTCACTTTTTCTTCTTCTCCCTGAAAAGTGCCAAATATTCTATCCCAGATAATCAAGGTAGAGCCATAGTTCTTATCAAGGTACTTGTCATTGGTGCCATGGTGTACTCGGTGGTGACTAGGCGTAACAAAGATATACTCAATCGGGCGAGGCATTTTCTTGATCAACTCCGTGTGTATCCAAAACTGGTACAAAACCTCTATTTGGTTAGCGATGAAGAACACTACCGGGTGAAAACCCATCAGCGCAACAGGAATAAAAAAGATAATCTTCAAATGCTGTGTCCAGGATAACCGGAAGCCAACAGTGAAGTTGTATTGCTCAGAATTATGGTGCGTCACGTGAGTAGCCCACCACATACGCTGTTCGTGTGCTATCCTATGCGCCCAGTAGCGACAAAAGTCTATTGCAAGCATGCAAAGGATATAAGACCACCAGGTTGGAGGAATAAACCAAGGCACAACGTTGTAGAAATAAAGAATAATTCCGAAAGTCAGTGTTTTAACCAAGGCACTGACACCAATATTACCAACTCCAATGATAAAAGCCGAGAAGCCGTCTTTACCATCATAATCCTGTTTGAGTTCACGGGTTCGGATATACCACTCCAAAAAAACTAAAAAAAACATGACAGGTGCTGCCCAGATAATCAGCGGCGGCAAATCCATTGATAGTATTTGCTCTACTGTGAAAATTGGTTTTTCCATAATAAGTTTACAATTGCGAATTTCTTTAAAAAACAGCCATAAAGTATCCATCTTAAATTGGCTAGCAATAAAAGGTAAATGGCTTTAACGGAACATGAATTTCATGATGAAGTTGCAAGATAAGACCTAGTTGGCGAAAATTCGCTGCAAAACGAGACCTTTCTTTCACTTATTTACAGGACACAGCGCATATAAACACCTCGTTTAAAAGTAGTAAATCAATCAATATAGCGTCTAAGCAAGCCCTGATAAGCGTCAATTCGCCGGTCGCGAAAATAAGGCCAAATACGGCGTATGTCCTCCGTTCGTTGGCGGTCAACTGTGATAACCTTATTAATTTCTTCGCTCGCCGGAGCAGTGAATAAAAGTTCGCCTTGTGGGCCAGCTACAAAGCTTTGTCCCCAAAACTGTATACCGTTGGTTTGCCCCGATGGATCAGGTTCAAAACCCGTGCGATTGACCGCGACTACGGGCAGCCCATTGGCAATTGCATGTCCACGCTGAATAGTTTGCCATGCCTCGAATTGACGCTGCTGTTCTGCTGGTTCATCCGTACTTTCGTAACCGATAGCGGTAGAGTAAATAAGAAGTTCTGCCCCTGCCAGTGCCATTAGGCGAGCGGCTTCAGGATACCATTGATCCCAACAGACCAGTACCCCCAAGCGGCCGACAGACGTATCGATCGGTTCAAAGCCCAGGTCACCAGGCGTAAAGTAGAACTTCTCGTAATAAGCAGGATCATCGGGGATGTGCATTTTGCGATAAATGCCAGCAATACTACCATCCTTTTCCAGTACCACTGCAGTATTATGATAAAGGCCGGGTGCTCTTTTCTCAAAGAGTGACAAAACAAGCACTATCCCTAATTCCTTGGCAAGTGCTCCAAAAGTGTTCGTGCTTGGGCCAGGAATTGTCTCTCCTTGATCAAAGACGACCGTCTCTTCTGTTTGGCAAAAATACAGACCACAATGCAGTTCTTGGAGTACAACTAATTCGGCCCCTTCGGCCACACATTGACGTACCCCTGCTTCACTTTTTACAACATTAGCCGCACGATCATCCGTGTTCGCCTGTTGAACAATACCTACCTTAAGTGTTGACATGATTTTATGTATCGCTTTTGCCTGGCAAAGGTACAAAAACAATTACGGCTTCTTCCGGGCGGAAGAAGCCGTAAATAAACATTGAGAGAGAAATTCGAACGCTAAATTTACTGGAGTTTAGTTGGTGACTTAGTCACCTAAAAGTGGTTCGAGATTTCTATTAATACATCATCTGCTACAAATGTAGGGAGATACTCAGCGCTTATCTACCCCATAAATGGGGGGTGTAGTGTTAAAGTTCTTAACGTAAGGCATAATTTAAGGGTGTAAAAGTGTAAGGGGGTAAAGGGTTATTCCTGGTGGTACGACAAGTTGAACTACTTGTTCTGAAAAACTTCTACCCTTAGAACCTCACATTAGCCAACCCCACCAAGTCTTTCACCTCTTTAACCGTTTGTTGTGCGCGCTTGCGAATTTCGGTGCTACTGGCCTTGATTTGGTTTTTTACTGCTTTTTTATCGGCCTGTAGCTCGGCTTTTCGTTCACGTATTGGGGTGCTGATAGCGACCAGGGCCTCCCCTACTGCTTCCTTTAGATCGACGTATTTCAGAGCGCCAGCAGCATAATCAGTTTGCAAGCTGTTATAGGCTTCAATATTATCAGCAGCCTTTAGCAGGCTAAAAAGGTTTTCTACACCTGGGCTCATCGTTCCTGCGGGAGTGTCTCCGGTATCGGTTACCGCAGAGCGGATTTGCTTTCGAATCCGTGCAGGGTCGGCAAACAGATCAATATTATGTTTATCCCCTTTGCTCGCGCTCATTTTCATCGTAGGGTCAGCAGTAGACATGACCTTTGGGATCTCTGTGTACAGTGGCTCAGGGAGTTCAAAGTACTCCTTACCGATAATGTTATTGAAACGCTGAGCAATGTTACGAGTAAGCTCCAGGTGTTGTTCCTGGTCTTTACCAACAGGTACTTTCGTAGCCCGATAGATGAGGATATCTGCAGCTTGCAAAACAGGATAGGTATACAAACCTACACTGATAAACCCTTCTGACTTATCGGCACTTTGGGAGCTTTTGTCCTTAAACTGCGTCATGCGGGTCAATTGCCCATAGCTTGAAAAGCAATTCAAAATCCAGTTCAGCTCGGTATGCTCTGGGACCATGGATTGAATAAAAAGGTTCTCAGGTTTAATCCCGACAGCCAACAGGTTGAAGATGAGCTCCCAGCTATTTTGGCGTAATTTCTGGGGCTGAAAAGGCATGGTCATTGCGTGATAGTCTACCACACAATAAAGGCAATCATGTTCCTCTTGCAATCGCATCCAGTTTTGGATAGCTCCAAAGTAACGACCAAAATGAAGATTCCCCGTGGGCTGGATACCCGATAAAATCGTGCTCATAATTAACTTGGTACAAAAATTAAGACCCTAACAGTATCAAGGAGTGTTAGAGCTTGTTTGGAAATAAGGAAGCGTTAACTTTGTTTCTTCCTTTGATTTGGAGTAATTGTTTTTCACCAAATAAAACTTCTAAACAAACTCTTATCTCAAATGATGTTACTTCATCGCAGCCATCAGCGAGATTTCAATATTTACGAACTTAGGCAAGTTAGCGACCTCTACCAATTCGCGAGCCGGAGCTGTATCCTCATTGAAGTAAGTGGCATAAACAGCATTGATACGGCTGTAGTTGTTCATATCACTTACAAAAACAGAACATTTGAGTACATCCTCGTACGTCAGACCTGCCTCTTTCAAAATAGCTTGCAGGTTTTTCATCACTTGATGGGTTTCTTCTTCGATAGTTCGGGTAAGCAACTCTCCGCTAGCAGGGTCAATCGCAATTTGACCAGAAACATAAAGCGTACCATTGTGGGCAGTAGCTTGGTTATAAGGGCCTACCGGAGAGGGAGCATTGGTGGTATTGATAATGGTTTTCATAAAATCTTATATTTTGTTAAGCTGGTATTAGCTAGACGACTAAAGCTCCTAACCTGAACAATGACAGGTAGGAGCTCTGAATATTTTAAGCGAAACAGCGATGCTTTGCTTTGCAAAACAATACACTGCCCCGATAGGCAGCACCGCCTCTAGTCGAGTTCTGGGGCCTTAATTAAAACCTTACCGCGGTAATAAGTATTACCCTCAGCATCAGAATAAGACCGGTGACGTAGGTGGCTCTCACCAGTAACTTTACATGTAGCTACGTGAGGTACGTCAGCTTTGTAGTGAGTACGACGCTTGCGCTTGCGCTGCTTGGAAATTCTACTTTTAGGATGTGCCATTTCTCTTGTTTTTATCGGCTTTGCCCAAACTCGTCGGGCAACTTCTTATATGGTTCAGTAATAAAGACGGATGAGAGCTTTTACTCTTTATTCCAGTCCTTGAAAGCATCCCTAAATGGGTTGCTTGGGTTTTCTTCCGCTTCATCATCTCCTGTACCTTCCAAACGATCTAACGTATCAAAGTCACAGGGAGGATTTTCATCCTCTTCACAGGCGTATACTTGGATGATAGGTAAGCCCAACAGCACATACTCGTAAGCATATTGTGCCAAACTCCATTTAGATGTTTCTAATGGAATATAGACCACGTCTTCATCATCTACGGTATCTTCGGCTTCTCCATATTTCACCAATAATCGGTTTTCACCAGTTATTGGCAAGTTTATCGGAACCAGGCAACGATCACAAGTAGACTTGACCCATCCTGTAAAAGAAAAGTCGAGTACCAGCAAGCGAGGCCGTTTATCCATGGTCACTTTCAGCTCAACTTTACCTTCTTCAACAGGACAATCCGGGAAAGCCCGAAAAAAATCATGATCAACCAGAAAGTCAAACTCGTGTAAGCCATCACCTAAACCTTTGAGCGGGAGAATGTACGGTTGGAGCGAATCCATAGCCTTGTCTACTTTTAGACCTTAAGACACCCGCGCATCTCAAAGCTGTATTTTTAAAGCGGCTGCAAAGATAAGGCTTTAGATTATATTTTTGCGCCTTTCTAACAAAAAAATATAATCAGAATAAAGTTCGTCGTCATTTGTGTTAATTAAAGTTCTATTAATGCAGAATTCCCCTGAACAAATCATTTAGTTCTTTAATTTTGCGACTTTGTGTTACTACTCTATTCCGGTTTACTACTCAAACTCATAAAACCCCGAGCTTACTTGGGATTTATAAAGCGACCGCCTCTACACCGTTGCCGTGCCAATAAGGGAATCCCTCGGGAAGCCCTCTTGTTACAAACCGCTAAAATGCTGATTGCATGATATTTCTGCGTACTATTTTTCTCGTTCTGTTGACAACCTTTTCTCTAAATGTTATCAACAGCCAGACTGTCCTTTTTTCGGAAGACTTTGAGCCCATGGCTGGGCCCGAATACAATGGGGCTACGACAGGAACGAGTGCAGAGGGCTATACTTGGAATACCAGTTGCCCTGACTGTATACCTACAGGTGATTTCTTTGAAACTCGCCTAGGGCAAATGCGTGGTAATGATACCAATGGACCAGCATTCTTCACAGCCAATGGTATTGATGCTACAGGTTGCCTACTAGTAACTTTTCAGTTTGACTATAACTCAATAGGTTATAGCGGTTCAGGAAATTTAGAATGTGCTGACGAATGTGCCTTTAGCGGACCTCCTGGATGTAGTGGCGACCCTGCAGATGCGATCTCAAATTCGGATTGCAACAACTGCTGGGACTTTCTTGCTTGGGAAATTAATACAGGAAGTGTAAGTGATGACAATGTGGTCTTAGGCCTCGATTGTAACGCGGCAGCCTCAGGCTCGGCAGAATCTGACCCTCTTTGTGTCAATCAACCCGGAGCCGACCCTAGCAATGTTAACATCGTCATTACCATGTCGATGTGGGCAACTAACGAATGGATGGAAATTGACAATATTACCATTCTTTGCTACACTGAGCAGGAAGCCAACGATAATGGCATTCCTATCCCTGCTGTTTGTGCCAACTGCATGGTCAGCATTGATGATGTAATGACCGTAGACCTTACCTGTAGCGATAGCGATGATGGCGAGATCATCATAGATGCAACAGGAAGCAGCCTCAGTGGCGACCTGGAGTACTCCATAGATAATGGTAGCAATTTTCAGCCGTCTGGAACTTTTACTGGTTTGATGGCGGGTACTTATGATATCGTTGTACAAGATGATGCCGACAGCGGGTGTTTTGCAACGACCAGTGTAACAATCAATGCACCACCACCGCTAACGATCAATCCGCCCTCTCCACTTATCGTTTGCTACAGCCTCTTCCCTCCTGACGGAGAAATTCTAAACCTGGATGATATTCTCGATGAGATCACCAACTTTGATCCTTCGGTTACCGTCAACTGGTTTTTCGACATGGCAGGAAGTAGCCCCCTCGACCCAACTGACCCTGGCGACCTCTTTACGATCATCAGCAATTTTCAAACAACGGTCTATGCTTCCATTTCCGATGGCAGCTGTGAGAGTAATATCGTTCCTGTTTCTATCGACCTTAACGAATATCCTGACCCTGATGATGGGATGCTCATGGAATGCCCAGCCAGTAACGGGATGGCTACTTTTACACCCAGCGATGCCGATGGGCAAATTACCGGCGGTGACCCCGATTGGACGGTCACTTATCACAATAACCCAACCGATGCAGCTAACGGTGATTCTCCTATTATTGGTGATGTGACCACCGCCAGCGACCTTACTCTCTACGCTAGTGTTCAGAGTAGTGCAGGCTGTATTGCAGTTGCTGAACTCGAATTAATTGTAGACAGCGGCGCTACCCCCGAGGACGCCAGCCTTGAAGCTTGTGATGATGGTTCCGGGCAGGGAACTTTTGACCTGACGGAGGCAGAAAGTACCATCTTGAATGGTCAGCCGGGAACAGTTATTTTTTATGAAGATTTGGGTCTCAATACTGAAATTTTTACGCCGACCAATTACACTTCCAATGCAGGAAGCGTTTACGCTGTCATTGATGATGGAAGTGGCTGTATTTCCGCACCTTCTGAGGTAACTCTTAACTTGATTACGATTGACCCCAATGATTTATTCCTGTCTTTCTCACCTTCCAGTGCTTGTGGCGATGCCATCATTGCTGTGACGATCAACACCCCTGCCGACCCACCTGGCAGCTACACCTTTGATGTAAGCTATGGCCCCGTAAGCTCGGGCGTCAATAACAATATTACCCTTGTAGGTATGGATGGTGCCACTAACTTCAATCTTGGCATTAGCGAAAGCCACATTTTTGTCCTGAATAGTGTTACCGGCCCAGGGCCTGCTTTCTGCGAAGTCATCTTCTCCCCCGGCGAAGAATATATCATCGATATCGAAGACGCCCCCGATGCTTTTCCAGCCAGTATCACAGCCTGTGGGAATGCTTTTGGAGAAGGAACCTTCGATCTAACTTCATTAGAAGACATCATCAATGATTTTTCTGGCAATCCTGTAGAATTCTACGAAGACCTAGCGCTTAATAATTTGATAAACAATCCGGGGAGTTATGTTTCCGGACCAGCAATCATCTATGCCGTTGTTGATGGCGGCGGAGGCTGTTTTTCCGACCCCGTAGAAGTGACCTTGCTCATTGATGAAATGCCCAACCCTGTAGACATCAGCCTCGATATTACCAATAGTTGTAACCCTGAAAATGTTACCCTTACCTTTTCCTTACCTAATGGTGGCGCTTATGATTTTGACCTCCTCATTACCGATGGTGGAGGCACTACTGTTTCCTCTAACACTGGTATCACTAACCTTGACCAGTTGACTTTTTCCGTAACGGAAACAACCACCTTTAGTATTGATGAAATCACCTCCAGCTTTGGATGTACGTTCACGCTGGTGCCCGGTCCTTCCGAGACAATTACCATTGGGACCGCAGCTATCGCCAATACAGCAAGTCTGGAAGCTTGTGACGACGGAAGTGGACAAGCAACCTTCGACCTAACACTAGCCGACGATACCGTTAATGGAAACTCAGGTGAAACCGTGCTTTGGTTTACCGACCAAGCCGGCAATAATCCCATCACGCCATCTAACAGCTACACCAGTGGTGATGACATTATTTATGCCGCTATCGACGATGGTAACTGTATTTCCGAAACCGCAGAAGTCACCCTGACTGTACTCGACCAGCCGGAGGCTACCATAAACATGGACAGCCCCATAAGCTGTAACAGTGCAGCAGATGGAGAACTCTCGGTTACCGTTACCGGGCCGATGCCCTACACCTTTGACTGGAACGATAATACTTATGACGGCCAACAGGTGCTGACGAACCTTTCGCCCGGTTTTTATGCCCTCACTTTTACCGATGGAAACGGTTGTGAGGCTTTTGCCGATATCGACCTCGTGGCTCCTGCCGTACTTGACCTCGTATGCATGGTCGTCAATGACGAGACTTCTGCCGGTGCGAACGATGGAGAGGCCAGCTTTGACATCAGCGGTGGCAGCCCATTGTATGATGCTGTACTTACCGGCCCAACCAATGCCAACTTAATGGACTTGAGCCCTGACAGCTACGTGTTTAGCAATCTGGCTCCCGGTGACTATACCATCACCATCACTGATGACAATGGTTGTATGACGGATTGTATGTTCACCATCCAAGCTACCACTTGTGTCCTCAACTTTTCACTAGACCCTATCGATGTAAGCTGTAACGGTGCCGATGATGGAAGCATCAGTGTTATCATCAATGATGGGGTTCCTAATTACCAATACGACTGGTCGGACGATCAATACGACGGACTAGATCAGTTAAATGGCCTTGCTCCTGGCATGTACACCCTTACCATCACAGATATGGGTGGCTGCACTTTTGAACAAACCGCTACGATTGCCGAACCTACTGTTCTCACCCTTGATTGTCGCGCTAATGCGATGGGGCAAGGCAGTGGCCCCGGAAGTTATACCTTTACTTATGATGGAGGTACTCCTTTTTACTTATTGGATTTAGCAGGACCTGTGAATATTAACTTTACTGAAAACAACGCAGGTTTTTGGGATACGGCCGTCTTGCCGCCCGGTGCCTATACCTTTACCCTTACGGATGATAATGGCTGTAGCCAAAGTTGTTCTTTTACCATTGATCCGACATGTGACCTCAGCCTTAACCTTACGGGTAATGATCCCCTTTGTGCAGGAGCAGCAAACGGCACCCTCAACCTTGAGATCACCGGTACGCAAACGATCACCGCGATCGACTGGAACGATGACAACTTGGATGGGTTGACCACTGCCAACAACCTACTGGCAGGTACTTATGATGTCACCGTCGTTGATCAATTGGGCTGTGTAGAAATGGCAACCATTACCCTTACAGACCCTGCGGCTTACGCCGTCAACTGTGCAGCGACGAACCTGCCTTCTGGACCTGCGGCTACGGATGGCGCATTGACCATTACCGTCAATGACGGCCCTGGCGGCCCCTATACCGTTGCTTATGATGACGGCGCCGGAAACGCTGGTACGATTATGGAAAATGCCATGCCGCCCAACAGTTTCACACAAAACAACCTTCCTCCAGGCGTTTACCAAATTACGGTAACAAACCTTGATGGGTGTACGACAACCTGTAGCGTTGATTTACAAGTACCTCCCTGTTCGATAAGCCTCAGCCAAAACGGTACTCCTCCGACTTGTAGTGACAGTGCCGATGGTTCCGTGACGGTGACGCCCGATGATGGAACACCTAGCTATACTTTCAACTGGAGTGACGACACCTTTGATGGGATGGACACCGCTACGGGGCTTACTCCCGGTACTTCTCTTAGTGTAACCGTTACTGACGGCGCCGGTTGTATTGGAACCTTGAGTTTCATCGTGCCCGGCCCACCGGCAATTGTGCTCGATTGCTCGGCAACGACCAACCCGAGTAACGCAGGAGCCACAGACGGTAGTATCAACCTCGCTGTCAGTGGCGGCATGGCGCCATACACCATCACCTGGACTGGCCCGACGAACGGTTCTGGCAACCTCGCAACAGCCGGCAACTTCCTCATTGACAACCTTGGAACAGGTACTTATACGATCACGGTAGAAGACGACGCCGGATGTACCACAAGCTGTATGGCGACCCTCAGTGCTGCAACTTGCGATCTCGCGTTGGATTTACAAGGCACCAACCCAGACTGTGCCAGTTCAGCAACTGGAAGCCTGGATTTATTTATAGATAGCAGCTTCCCTATCGTGAGTATCGACTGGAATGTCGATGCTTTTGATGGTACAGAAGATCATACCAACGTTGCTGCGGGATTATACGAAGTAACGGTTACCGATGCAGCAGGGTGTATAGAGACAACGAGCCTCACATTGGTTGACCCACCAGCGGTTTTCCTGAATTGCTCACAGCTTACGCAGCCTACAACGCCCCTTAGTACCGATGGAGGTGTGGATGTGATCCTCTCGGGAGGAAGCTTTCCTTACACCGTCAGCTGGGATGGCCCCGTAATGGGAATGGCCACCGTCAATACGCCGGGGACTTTTTCGATAACAGACCTGAGTGTTGGTTCTTATACCATCACGGTAGAAGATAGCAACGGCTGCCAGGAAACTTGCAGCTTTACCTTAACAGACAGCAACACCTGTAATTTCAGCATCGTCCTCTCAGGTACCGACCCTAGCTGTAATGGTCTTATGGATGGCGCGATTGGTATTCAATTGAATAACGGTACTCCGGATTACACCTTTGCATGGAGTGATAGTTCGCTCGACAGCCAAGGCCCTACCGGTGACCAAACCGGATTGGGAGCAGGCATGTACAGCGTCACCGTGACCGATGCTGCAGGCTGTGAAGCCATTGCAATGACCACTTTAGCGGATGGCCAAGCCAACCCAACGGTAACCAGTGGAGTGGGCACAATTATTTGTGCGGATAGTTGTTATGCTTTACCGCTGAGCTTTGTAGGAACTGCGCCATTTGATCTCTCTTATCAGATCAATTTTGGTGGCAACACAAGCAGCCTGCAACAGACGTTTAACCAAACCGAAGATAGCCTGATTATTTGCCCAGCCAATGAAAGTATTCCGGCTGGCGATTTTGAAGTAGTGCTTACCTTACTCGAAGGTGCTACCTGCCAAAGCACGCTGACTGACACGACTACCTTTAGTTATCTACCTCCGGCTGTTGGTGACCTAAGCACGGCTATCTGCTTGGAAGACTCCATTACTGTTGGTACAGAAGTTTTTGATGTAAATAACGCGAGCGGCCAAGTGGTTTTAGCCAATGCTGCAAGCAGCGGCTGTGACAGTACGGTGATTGTAAACCTAAGCTTCTTCCCAGCGAGTACGCTCTTGATCGAAGACAACATCTGTCTGGGAGATACAGTGACTTACGGAGGAGAAGAATTCTTTGTAGGCAACAGCAGTGGCGTCGTAGTATTGGATAACGCCAGCAGCAATGGCTGTGATTCAACCATTACCGTTAACCTTACAGAACTGGCTACAGGGATCAACAACATCAATGACGACCTGTGTGCGGGCGATACCCTAATTATTGCTGGAGAGATATTCGATGAAAATCGACTCGTAGATATTTTGGAATTACCTGACCAGGCGGCTAATGGCTGTGATTCATTGATTGTTGTTACGCTTAACCTGATTCCATTGGTGCCTAATCCGCTCAATGCTATTCTCTGCCTGGGCGATTCACTGATGGTAGGTGATAGCATTTTACGCGACCCAGGCCTTTACGACATAATCATCCCTAACGGATCAAGTAGCGGTTGTGATTCGCTTGTTCAGGTTGATCTCGATTTCCACCCGGTGGCGGAGAGCTTGCTAGAAGGTACTTTTTGTGCTGGCGAAGAGGTAATGATCGGGGATAGCCTATTCAATGCAACCAACGCCAGCGGCATGGTTGTGTTACCTGCGGCCAGCACCAACGGATGTGACTCAACGGTCGTTGTTGATTTAACCTTCCTTCCAGGCAGCCTCAACGACCTGGACACTTTACTCTGTTTCGGCGAAAGCCTGACCATTGGTGGCCAAACCTTTGATGCACTAAACAATAATGGCATCGTTATCCTTGAAAATGAGGCCGCCAATGGTTGTGACTCAACTATTCTTGTCACAGCTACTTTCCGGCCGGAATTATCCGCCAGCCTGGGAGCAGACACCGTAATTTGTAGCAACCAGGCACTCCCTGCTTCTTTCACCTTGGTGGGCAATGATCAATTTGATGTTTCCCTTTCCGTGTCTACCGGCTTCAACTTGATGCTGGATGATTTGAACGAAGGCACTTACGACATTAATGTAGGCATGGGCAATGGCAATGATATCGTCATTAATCTCGATGCCGTGACCAGCGCTAGTGGCTGCCCGGTAACGATTGAAGACGACCAGCGCCTGATCCGTTCTAGCAACCTGGACATTGATGTGGCTATTACAAACAGCAGTGGAGGAACTGGCATCAGTTGTGCCGGTCAGCAAGACGGTATTCTGACGGTGGATATATTGTCGGGTATTGGCCCATTCTCCTATGCGTGGAATACGACGGCGACTTCCTCTAGTATTAACAATCTTCCTGCGGGGATGTATTCCGTGACCGTGACCGACTTGCCGGGCTGTAGCCAAGTAGCCGATATCGAAATTACGGCACCAACGCCTATTGAAACTTCCCTTTTCGGTGCTTCAGCAGGTTGTTTTGGTAGTAATACCGGAAGCATTACCATAGATACTGTCTTTGGTGGCAGTCCTCCTTACGAATATAGCCTGGACAATGAGTTCTTTAGTGGCTTGGGAGCCTTCCCTACCCTACTGCCTGACTTGATGGCCGGTAGCTACACCGTATATATTCAGGATGCCAATGATTGTCAGATCATGGTAAATACTGGCGTTCCAGAAGGGCAGTTGCTGCAATTAGAACTAGGTGGGGATGAGACCATCCAGCTAGGTGACAGCATATTGATAGATCCTATTATTGACTTCACTCCTACCTCGTGGCAATGGACACCGACGGAAGGGCTTAATCAGCCGGATACCTTTATTACCTATGCCGCACCGACGGAAACTACCATTTACCAACTAGAACTGTGGGATGCGAATGGCTGTACGGTTAGTGATATCAAACGCATCTTCGTGGAGCAAGATGTCAATGTCTACATTCCTTCTGCATTTTCACCCAATGATGATGGCTCGAATGATATTCTAATGATTTTTGCGGATCAAACAGTCGCTGAAATCGAAATGTTCCAGATATTCGATCGCTGGGGCAACCAAGTCTATATTCAGGGCCCTTTCCAACCCAACGACCCACTCTACGGCTGGGACGGCAAGCTGAATGGTGAGGAGATGAACCCTGCGGTCTTTGTTTATTTCGCCGAGATCCGGCTGATTACTGGTGAGGTGATTGTGCTGAAGGGGGATGTGGTGCTACTGAGGTAGCTAGATGTGGTACAGATGCTAGTGCTAATCAAGTCTTTTCAGGAGGGGGTGGTGTTTTGAACCGTATGAGAGATTATAAGAACATATAAGTGTTTTTTTAGTTCTTGAAAACGCTCACTACACCACTTCCAACTTGATGCTGAAGTTGATATGTGTAATATATTTCTTGAGAAACATCATTAATCACGATTTTATCTATTCTCAAAAAGGTATTTATATTCCTCATAAATGTTTCCATAAAATCATAAATTCTTAGGTCAAAAGGCAAATCTAAGGTTCGAATAAAGTCACACCTTCCGTCCTCACAATGCCCCTCTTCTAATAATACGAATACATTATCATCTAGCATTAACTTCCTAACATCCTCATGGCTAAAAAGCGCTAAAAGTAAGTCTGGATCTAATTGGTTTGTGTGCTCGTATTGTGCAGAAAGTTGAGCTGGCAGTACAACCAGAAATAACACAATAAGCCTATACATTGCCTCCATTTGGTATTTTATTTAATAGCTGGCCTTCCGCAAGCAAAAGGTCAGTTAATCAAAAATTAAGCCCTATAATATATATCACTTTTAAAAAGATTACTGAAGTAAGAATTAGAGAGAAAATTAAGCCCAGGATATAAAGAAATTGCCTAGGATATTTCTCAATAGGAAAATTGAGATAATATTTTAAAAGTATTTCAACACCCCACCCTAGTGAATAGAAAAGATTTGCGCAGACACCATAAATTATTATAAAAATAATTGTCAAAGACAGGCCCAAAAACAGAATAGCATACAAATCCCTTAATACTAAAATCAACCCAAAAACAAACAATATTAAGTTGTACCATTTTCTTCTACTTTCCCACCATTCGACGCTTTCCATTATAGATTGGTTCACATCAAAAATGTCTGAATCTAGGATATTTTCATCTTTCATTTAATCAATCATTTCTATTTTAAGTCTGTTACTTTATTCTACTGTATATTCTCCAGGTCCACGATGTCGTTTGCCCTTATTCCATCGTTATCAACATACCTCAACAGCCACTAAGAACACATTTTTAATATAAGGCAAGAGTAACCAAACTCCTTTTCACTACGCAGCCACACAGGAATGAAACCCCATGCGGCTACGCAGCAAAAAGACGCTAAAACAAACCACTAATATTCCCTTCCCCATCAATATCGATGCGTTCGGAGGCGGGGTGAGCGGGCAGGCCGGGCATGCGCATGATGTTCCCTGTGATGGGGACCAGAAAGCCTGCGCCGGCAGCGATCTCAATTTGGCGAACGGTGATGGTGAAATCCTTGGGGCGGCCCAATAATTTGGGATTATCCGAAAGGGATTTCTGTGTTTTGGCAATACAGATCGCCAAGTGATCTAAACCCAGGTTACTGATGGTACGCAGATCGCGTCTGGCTTGTGCGCTATAATCGACATTTGCGGCACCGTAAATTTTGGTGGCAATGGCTTCGATTTTGGTTTTTACGTCTGATTCCCAAGCGTACGTGGGAGTAAAATCAGTGGTAGCAGCTTCGGCAATTTCGATGACCTTGGCGGCCAAATCCAGTGCGCCTTCTCCGCCTTTGGCCCAAACCTCGGCTATTGCAACGGCGACACCTAGGTCCTCCGCTGCTTTTTTTACCAGGGCAACCTCTTCATCGGTATCCGTAGTGAAACGATTGATCGCTACGACGGGTGTGAGATTGAATTGCTTAACATTTTCGAGGTGCTTCTCTAAGTTAGGCATACCATTTGCTAGGGCTTCCAAATCAGGAACTGTTAGCGCATCTAATTTGGCACCACCGTGGTACTTGAGAGCCCTAATGGTCGTCGTCACAACGATTGCCCGTGGAGAAAGACCAGCACTCTGGCATTTGATATCCAGGAATTTTTCGGCCCCGAGGTCAAGTCCAAAACCGGCTTCGGTAACGGTGTACTCAGAGAAAGTCATGCCCATGCGGGTAGCAATGACGGAATTGGTTCCCTGGGCAATGTTGGCGAAAGGCCCGCCGTGAATGATGGCAGGGTTCCCCTCTATGGTTTGTACCAGGTTCGGCTTGATGGCGTCTTTGAGCAAGGCCGTCATTGCTCCTTCCACTTTAAGGTCGCGAGCAAAAATTGGCTTTTTATCGAGGGTATAGCCTACGAAGATATTCCCCAAGCGTTTTTTCAAATCCATCAAATCCTCGGAAAGACATAAAATGGCCATGATTTCGGAGGCCGCTGTGATATCAAAGCCTGTTTCACGAGGCACGCCAGAGCCTGTACCTCCCAAGCCTACAATGATACGTCGTAGTGCCCGATCATTCATATCAATCACCCGTTTCCAGGAAATCGTACGGGCATCGAGCCCCAAAGTATTGGTTTTACTCTGAATGTTATTGTCAATAATGGCGGAAAGCAAGTTGTGCGCCTTTTCGATGGCGGAAAAATCTCCTGTAAAATGCAGGTTAATGTCTTCCATGGGGAGCACCTGCGAATAGCCGCCACCGGTTGCGCCACCTTTGATCCCGAAGACCGGGCCAAGAGAAGGTTCTCGTAAGACAACTGTCGTCTTTTTCCCCAAACGGTTCAAGCCTTCAGAAAGGCCGATAGACATGGTCGTTTTCCCTTCTCCTGCGGGGGTTGGTGAAATAGCGGAGACCAGAATTAGCTTGCTTGCTTTGCCACGTTCTTTATCAATTTTATCGAGAGGGAGCTTGGCTTTGTGTTTCCCGTATTGCTCAATATCATCTACAGCGATGCCAAGTTTTTCGGCAATTGCTGTAATGGGTTTGAGTGTCACCTGGCGGGCAATGTCCAGATCAGTCATGGTGGTTGGTTTTGGTTAGGAACAGCACGAAAGTAAAATGCGATTCTGTTTTTCATAATAGTTGAATAAACGATTCATTTCAAGAGTTTTAACTATTTGAAAAACCTAAAGAGACCTCGAAGAAGCAGCGAAGCTAATTGCATTTTATTTTCTGCGCAATACTTAAGCACACCAAGATAATATTTCCGATAGGTATAAAAAAAGAAACTAGAAAGAGTTCGTAAAAATCATGAATGACCAGTTTTTTTTATAAAGAAGCTATCAAAACCTCAAAGAAAGTGTCCTGAAAATTAGTTTTTACAAGTTTTTTTCCGTATAATAAAGAGTTCGGCACTCCCATCTTATACTTTAACATAAAACAATTAAATGCGAGCATTAACTATTGAACGTTCGATTACCAGACGTGATGAAAAATCACTAGAAAAATATCTCACTGAAATCGCCCGGCACGAAGTATTATCCCCGGAACAAGAAGTAAACCTTTTCAAAAATTTCCAGGCTGGCGATAGCACTGCACTCTCCAAGATTGTACAACACAACCTTCGCTTCGTTGTATCTGTAGCAAAACAATACCAAAATACCGGATTGTATCTAGGTGACCTTATCAATGAAGGAAACATTGGTCTTATCAAAGCAGCTCGGCGGTTCGACATCACCAGAGGTTTCAAATTTATCTCTTACGCTGTATGGTGGATTCGTCAGTCGATCATTCAAGCGATCAATGAGAAAGGACGGAAAATAAGAATTCCGCTTAACCACCACGCGTTATCTACTAAAATAAAGAAGGAACATTCAAGACTCCTACAACAAAACGAGCGAGAACCAAGTGTACACGAGCTTGCTCAACATACCGGATTCTCAGAAGACAAAGTCCGTAAAAGCCTGGAGTTTTCGCAGAAATGCCGTTCTATTGATTCTGCCGTTAAAGAAGGTGAGGACACTACCCTTGTAACCTTATTACAAGACCACAATACCCCTAGCCCTGACCACGACTTGGCTGTTTTAGAGTCTCAACAAAAGCAGGTAAAATTACTCTTGTCAAAACTGAGTCCACAGGAAGCGAGAATTATCGCTATGTACTACGGTATTGATAAAACGCACCCTATGTCTATGGATGATATCGGTGAACAGTTTGGCATCTCTCGTGAGCGGGTACGCCAGATCAAAAACAAGGTGATACGCAAGCTCCGTATTCGTGCCAGAGACTTACAGCCCGCCATGTAAGCCGCTAATTTTCATATAATTCTCGCAATAAAAAAAGCTTCCGTTTTCACGGAAGCTTTTTTTATTGCTTTATCACTGCTTGACTAAAGCCAAGCTTGGAATGAGCTATAAAGCCGCACAGCAGGTAACCTGTTCCCAATAAAACATATAGGAATAATCCTTACACTGTCTTTCTTTCCTTACAACTTTCCATTCTCTGTGAGCAACGCGTAATGTTTCTTTCTTCTTGGCGGTAGCAATCTTCTGCTGATCTGACATGCAAATATTTTTTTGATAAAATCTCTAACTACAACAAAGGTAACAAAAAATAGTTCCTATAGAAACTAAATAAGTTATTTCTTACCTATTTCTTTGGTTGTAATGATAGGAGAAGCATCTAAATCATCCGCATCCATAATTTGCACAAGCAGATCAATGTGCATATTCAGGCTTTCAATACGCTCCGGGGATAACTTATTCAAGCGGGCTGTTAATTTTTCTTGTAAGGTTGTCGGAGGATCTTTAAGTAGCTCTGCCCCTTTAGCTGTGAGGGTGATAAAAGTAGCCCGACGATCGCGAGGATTCCGCAAACGCGCTACCAAGCTTTTTTGCTCTAGCCTACTAATAATACCACTCATCGTACTCGCATTTAACTTCAGATAAGCCTTCAATTGGGAGGCCGTAGCCTTGTAGTCCTCTTGCTCTGACAGGTACTGCAAACTCATCAACTGCGGGATACTCACGCCAAACTGCTTCTCTATCCGCTTACTCTCCAGGTTGATAGAACGAATTATTTTACGCAGCTTAACGATAATTTCTAAATACTTCATAAGTGATTATAACCAGGTAGATAAAAGCCGAAAATAGGTGATAATCAATAAAACAACATGTTATCCGGCTGTTAAACGGTTTTTAAAATGACACTACTGGCTATTTATTCATCTACTTTGGACCTAATCAAAACCAAAAACATCACGATGAAAATCAAAAGCCTCGTTACCTTTCCTATCCTTCTATCGATTTTCATACTCTCCTGCACAGGCCAATCTAGTTCAAACAGGCCATCAACCGACACTAGTTCACAGAAGGCTGAACAGCTTGACAAACTCATTAGTACGTATACGAACTATGATCAGTTCAACGGCGCTGTTCTTATCTCCAATGAAGGCAAAGTCATTTACAAAAAAGGTTTTGGTTTGGCGAACATGGAATGGGACATCCCCAATGCTACAGATACGAAGCACCGTATAGCGTCTATTACCAAACAGTTTACTGCAATGCTAATTTTGCAGCTAGCTGCTGATAACAAACTAGACCTTCAAGCTCCTATTTCTACTTACCTCCCCAACTATCCCAAGGAAACAGCCGAACGCGTAACCATCCACCACTTACTCACTCATACCTCTGGTATTCCTGATTATGGCCGCTTTTCTAATTACCGGAGCTTTGAACGTGACCGCCACCGCCCACAGGAAATTATAGACCTGTTTGCAGACCTCCCCCTTGAGTCGACCCCTGGTGAGGAATACAGCTACTGTAACTCGGGCTATGTCTTACTGGGGGTGGTTATAGAGAACATCACCCAAAAATCCTACGCAGACGTATTACAAGAAAAGATCCTCACGCCACTTGGCATGGTTAACACGGGCTATGATTATCAATGGCCCCTACTAAAAAACAGGGCCTCTAGCTACTACTATACATGGGGGCAATATAGAAATACCAATTACCTGGACATGTCATTGCCTTACGCTGCAGGGGCTTTGTATTCAACGGTAGAAGACCTATACCTCTGGGATCAAGCTTTATATACAGAGCAGTTATTGCCACAAGCCTATCTTGATATGATGTTTCAAAAACACGCTGCTACACGTGGCCGCCATTACGGATACGGCTGGTTTCTAGGTGACTTACCTAAAGGCAGTACTGACGAAAAAGTAGCCTCCGTGAGTCACGGTGGAGGTATGGATGGTATTAGAACACTGATTACCCGTGTGCCCTCCAACAAATCCGCGATCATCTTGCTGAGTAACACGGAGAACAATGAGTTGAGAGAAATGACCATCGCCATCAATGGAATTCTTTATGATCAGCCTTATGATTTACCTAAAAAATCTATTGCGACTTCACTCTTGGAGGTTATAGAAAAAGATGGGACAGCTAAGGGAGTTGCTTTCTTCGAAGCAAAGAAAAACGACGACGGGTACTACATCGAGGAGCAAGAAATGGTCATCGCCGGATACCAGTTATTACAAAAAGACCAGGCGAAAGAAGCTGCAGTTGTTTTTGAGCTTGCTATCCAGGCATTCCCCAATGCCTTCAACGTTTACGATAGCTACGGAGAAGCACTCATGGCATTAGGAGAAAATGCCAAAGCCATCGAAAACTACCAGAAATCTATTGAATTAAACCCAGGTAATGAAAATGGCAAACGGAAGCTCGAAGAATTGGGAGTGAAGACAGAGTAAATACTACTTGTCCCAATTCTGCAGCCTATCCAGATACAAATAGGATGCTACAAACGCTCTATGCTCAGCGCTGGTCATCTTTTCAAGTAAGTTCAACGCAGTAATGTAACTCGCTAAATTTCCATTTGAAGAGCTGAACCTTCCGTCTTCTACGAAAGTGACCAAGCTATCATTCTCAACTTTCAAATTGGGGTAATCCTTTTGCAGCTGTTCGCCGCCGCCAATCCAGGTAACTATTCGTTTTCCATCTGCTATGCCTGAAGCACCAATCAACTGCGCTCCGGCGCAATTACTCACCACGTATTTGACTTCCTCATTTTTCTCAATGATGAATGCTACGATTGCTTCATTATGCACTTGTTCATACATATCGTAGGCACTCGGAATGAAAAGTGCTTCCAGTTTAGGGCTATTCTCAAAGGTATAATCCGGTAAGATTCGTATCCCCTCTTCCGTTGTTATTGGCTTTTCGGACTCCGCTATTGTAACCACATTAAAAAGACGTGTCCCATCTTCAGCCAACTTTGAGAACACATCAGAAGTTGCAATGACTTCACTCTGAAGAACACCATCGTACATCAACAAACCAATGGTTGGTAAATCTTCCTTTATTGGTCTAAAGTACTTTGATGAAGTATCCGTTTGGGGTTCGGATGGAGCAACACTACTGATTTCGGAATTTGCTTCTGCATTTTCAGAACCGCAACTACCAAAACCAATTGGCAACAGCAATAACAAAATGATTTTTAACTTACTCATCTATAGTCTGTTTTTAGAAATTCCTAAACGGGAAGCAAATGTAACAAGGCGCTATTGATAAGGCCAAGTTTATCCAATGTTATTCCCTCCTTAAAGTCTATAGCTAACTGGCTTTCGCCAATCAAAGAATGAATCTGTAACTCATCTTTCGTATTGTCATCTTGGCCTATAAAAAAGGACACTTCAAAGTCGTCTTTATGATCATAAAAAGGAATGGGATGCATAATAGTTCCAAAAACAACTATGGCCTCCTCTCTTCCAAATAGCTGCTTTGCTCTTAACAACTCTTTACTTTCCACCTTTACCCACACGTACATATCCAGTTGATCATCATCAGGATCATCAACTATTTTCACAGAAAGTAGCGATTCTACAACTGCGAAGGTTCGATTAATCATTACAATCCCTTTGCTAAGGATATCTAGTTGTGCCTTTTCTCGTCCTGCCAAGATATCGTTCACCAAATCAGGTTGCGGAAATTGAATCAGGCTTTGCAATTGATGCATCTCACCACATACCTGGCATTTATACTGATTATTCGTCATTCGATAGGCCTATTTAAAATCAGAGAAGGCCATCAAGTTACCACTACTATCACCGAGTTACGGCTTTTTACGGCAAACGATTCCATGGAAAAGACGAAGAACGATTTTTTCCAGCAAATTCAGTGATGAACGTCACTGACTCATTGGCGCTTTACCGCCTATCTTTAATTACATTTTACAAAACGCTAAAACTTGACAAAATGAAAAAGAATATGAGTAACATGGATCGCATGATCCGAGTGATTGTCGCCATTATCATTGCTGCGCTCTACTTTTCAGGAACGCTAACGGGAACATTAGGCATTATACTCTTGGTGGTAGCAGGCATTTTTCTACTTACCAGCCTTGTAAGCTTTTGCCCCCTGTATACACTTTGTGGTCTCAGCACTTGCCCGATTGATAAAACAGAAAGCTAAGTTTGACTTTCGGCATTCGCCGAAAGTAGTAGAAGGATCAAAGGTAGAAGGTATAGGGATTTGAAATGGAAGGAGGATAGCTACCGTTTAATTTCCAACTTCCACTTTTTTACGCTCTTGTTGGGAATTGATCCTTCTGCGTTTTCTGATCCCTGTACCATAGGCGCGCGAAGCAAGCCGTTTACTATTGGAGTGCCATCGATTAGAGTGCCCAAGGATGAGCATCTAGCTCCCTTTACATCCGCAATGACGCCTTACTAAAGATATGCTCAGGGATATCAGGGTTAAACTGAATGCTTAGTACAATGAAATCCGTTCCCTCGCCTGATTTTAGCATATCCTTATAGTTCATTTTCTTGGGAAACCATCTTCCGTCAATTTTAGCAACATCAGTCATGGTAACTCTTTTAAGGAGCTGTCCGCTCTTGGCGTAGAGTTCTTCTTTAAGGGGCACAAAACGCTCCTGGTCTACCCACATTTTGCGGCTGTCATACGCAACGTCCTCCACTTTCGCATTCAGTTCTAATATCCAGGTAGCCCTTCCGTCGATGGTTTCCGAACCCGTAACCTCTGCGTCATACATTTCTGTAAGTTTCCGGTCTTCCATCATGTCTTCATAACTGAGGTCGGACCCCATCACCGATTGCTTCAACATGTGTCCGGAAAGCTGGATACTACGGTCTGTATCTGGCGAATAAATCCAAAGCCTGTCTTCTAATTTCAGCATCTTCGTACCTTTCTCTTTGGCTGGTGCCAAATATTCGGAAAAAGACTTTTCATTTCCCATCGTGTATCCTATCGAACGGACCGTTCTGCTGTTTCTTCGCCCGTGAATCACCATTTCAGATTCGGTGATTTGTGAATCGGAAACTAAGTTAGCATCCACCTTTTCAATGATGGTTAAGGCATCGGGGTAGGTGTCCGTATTTTGGGCTGGTAGTAGCCCAAAACTTGCTAATAAAAGGAATGACATTAGATATTTCATATTGATTATTTTGGTTTGCTGACAAGAATGCGAATTTCCTGCCGGCCTAGTGATGTGCAGTAGCTGACGCGATAGCNGCAGGACCTTGGGCCGAGCGAATAGCAAGCTACGTAACGTAACGCCAGCCTCAGGCTGGAGGCTCCTACACTTCTAATTCTTTAAATAGCCTGGCGGTTTCTCTCTTGTAGATGCCAATTCCTGACAGCATATTTCCAAAGACCATCGCCAGCAAGCCAGGAATAAATCCAATAAAAAACAAACCAGGTGTAACTTTTGCACGCAATACAGATGGCATCAGCATGGTAGAATTATCCATGTATCCGCTTATGTCAATACCGACAACCTGCAAATAGTAGGCTACAGCCAAACCAATAGCCGTACCAACGATTGAACCAATGATTCCGATCAGCACGGCCTCCATAAGGAGTGAGCGATAAATCTGTCCCTTTGCTTCGCCTAGTGCTAGCCGAATGCCAAATTCCTGATACCTCCTGAGTCCTCCCAACAAGCCCGTATTCCATAGAACAATGGACATCGCAAAAACAAAAATGAATATAAAAATGCCCGACATCATGTTGGAATAATCCAGCATTGGCCCTAAGTTATTCTGCTCTCTCAGCGGCAACATGATCGGTGAAAATTCATCGTCATCCTTGGTGTGTTTTGCATTGAACTGCGCTGCCATTTCCTGCGTCTGATCGTCGTCGTATACGTTTAGCTTGGAAAAGCCAAGCAGTTCACCACTTGCGTCTTCCATGTCCAACATGTGCTGGGCATCAGAGATGTCTACAATTAATGCCCCTCTGTCCATCGACGCTGCTCCAAATCGAATAGTGCCGCTGACAATGAAGTTCTGAAAAGTCATACTACTGTTCATCGTCGTTCCAAAAAAGGTAACCTCATCACCTATTTTGACGTTCAGCTTTTCTGAAAAGTCATGCCCGATAAGTGCTTCCCCCTTCTTTGTAGGCATCGTTCCGGTCACCAGTGAACTTTCAATATTCAACCGTTGAGCTTCACGGCTATTGGCACCAAACAAATCCAAGGCTATGCCCGCTGCTGGCCCCTGGCCTTTGGTTTCTCCATTTTCATCAGGGACATCAATCAAGCCACCGAATTTGATACGGTTCACCCACTCCATTTGCGGAAAATCACTCCGGAGTGATTCCGTCAATTCATCTACCCCCAAGATGGCAAGGTCATTGGGCAACTGTTCCTTATTTTCAGCGTAAGCTTGGGTCATTACTTTCACATGCCCCGTCTCAAAGCGAGCATTCTGGTCGATCATGTCGCCAAAAGCGCCCTCCATATAAGCACTCAGCATAACCGTTAATGCCACCCCGATACTGACCACAGTGATGGGAAGTAGGCTACGGCTTTTGTCTCGCAATATTCCTTTTAATAGAAATTGTATCATTGCAGTTTTCCTTTTAGTGCTAAAACAGGGTTCATTTTCGAAATCTTCTTAGCGGGTAAAAAGCTCACTATCGTAGCGGCAACAACTACTAAAAGAATAGTTGTCAACACCAGTTGAATGCCAAAGACAGGGTATATCCGGTCTGCCAGAGCGATGCCAATATCTTGTGATGCAGCAGGAAAAGCTATTCCCGTTTTAGCTAAATAAGTGAAAAGAGGGATTCCCACAATACTCCCCACCACCATAGCCAGAAGACTATACATACTTCCCTCTACGGTGAATAGGCCAACGACCTGGCTTCGGGTCATTCCTAATGCGATGTAGGTGCCAATTTCTTTTTGCCGTCTAAACACAGAAAGTACTTGTGTGTCAAAGATGGCTAACAATGCGATGGCCAACAGTAACAAATACATGATAGACCCGCTAACTTTTTTCATCGCAATAATATCCGTCAGATCACTGAGCAACTCCTCCTGGCTCTGAAATTTCCATCCTGGAATATTGGTAGCCTGGAACTGCTCATTGGCAACAAAGAGTGTGGCATGATTTTGAAGCCCAGTCATGTCCCACAATTTTTGGATAGGAATCCAAATTTGCCCATTGTCAACAGTAGGCACATCGGTATCGAATACTTTAACGATGGTGATGTTAGCTGCATCGAATGTCCCGCCTTTGTCTCTCCATCGAAGCAACACTTCATCTCCTTCTTTAAGTTTGGCAGCATTCGCCATGTTTTCTCCTATCATAGCAGGTATAGCGGTGGTGCTTTCTTTAAGCGCCTGAATAGGAAGTTCAAGTGTAGATTGATTGACATCAACGCCTTTGAGCGCCACGGATAACATCCTTCCATCAGGGTAAACCGAGGCTTGACGAATCAAAATGGGAGTCAGATTCTTGCGTTGTTCCTCCTTCAAGGTACCATGTCCATCCAGGATAGTAAATGGGTCAAACGGGTCGTATTCGCTATTCAACAACTGTCCATACCCATATTCCCAAGCAATACTATCCCGCTTAGCTTGTTCATTCCAGCCATCGATCAGTCCATTATAGAAAATGATGATAATGAAGGAAAAGGATAATACGCCTACATTGAGCCAGGTCCGAAGACCAGCGCCCATTAGGTTTTTATAGGCCAATTGAAATGCTAGGTTCATCTGTTTATAATATTAGCTTCGATAATCTCATCTTCCTCTACAGCGCCATCGCGTAAATGAATGATACGTTCCAAGTACCCCATCACCTTTTCATCGTGTGTTGAAAACAGGAAGGTCGTGCCCAACTCTTCATTGAGTTGCTTCATGGTCTTCAGTATAGCGTGGGTGTTGGCCGCATCCAAGTTGGCAGAAGGCTCATCGGCAATGACGATCTCAGGTCTTTTCACCATCGCTCTGGCAATGGCTACGCGCTGCCCTTCTCCTCCTGAAAGTTTGTCCGGTTTTTTATCGGCCATTCCAGCCAAGCCTACCCATTCCAGCGCCTCCATGACCATTTTTTTTCTTTCTTCTTTACTATAATCCTGGAGGAGCAATGCAAATTCTACGTTCTCAAAAACCGTATAGACAGGCAGCAGATTATAAACCTGAAAGATGAAACCTATGTGTTTGTTCCTCAACAAAGCCGACTCCTGATGTGATAGATCAGAAATGTTTTTACCTAAAACAATGGCTTTCCCTTCTGTCGGAGAATCAAGGGAACCAATGATATTAAGTAAAGTTGTTTTACCAGAACCACTTGGCCCAACCAAACCAGTAAACTCTCCTCGCTTAAATTGAAGATTGATATTCTTCAATGCTGTAAACTCACCTTCCCCAACAGGGAAACGTTTGGTTACGTTTTCAATTATTATGACGCTTTCTTTATTCATATTCCTTAGTATTTACGTGCTATTTTTTAATGATTATAGACCGCCATTAATCGGATACCGGGCCCTGAGAATTGGTTAAACAATTCGTTTTGTTGAATACCTGGCTGTGTTGTCGGATTATAGTAAGCCATGACATAACCCGTTATTTTTTGGAATTCATGCTGATAGTTGAGGAAAAAAGATAAATCCTTTGACGCCCAATTGCAATAAACAACGGAGCTAAGATTGTCGAAAAAACCTAGCGGATAAGCCAGTGTTGCTGCTGTAATATTCCCTGTGTTTTCAAATTGAAACGCTTCCTGGCCGCTTGATATAAGTAGGTGTTCTGCAATGACATTCAAGCCATTGCCCAAGCCAATAGTATAGTCGACACCCACATTTAATAGTGTTTGATTGGTCAAAAATCCAACATCTTTGGATTTGTGTATATGTGCTGCTTCAAACCATAGTCCTACTTCTACATCCCATTTTCCGTCAATAGCTATCCGGTCTTCGGGTATCTTTTCAAATTGTGGGACAAAGGGCAGGTTTTCAGAGTTGGCCGTCCGGTGATGATAAGACAGCGCAATTTCTCCTCTAGGTACAGGATGCTGTATTCGACCACCCAGCTCAGGATGGTTTTTGTAAGTATTTACAGCATCGAATCCCCTTGTTTTTTCATTGCCATACAATGCCCAAACCCAAATATTGGTGTTGTTTAAAAAGTAGTACCGGCCCAATAATCCATAAACACCGTTGGTCAATTGCAATGGATCACGAGGATCTACTTGATTAAACCATTGAATAGGCCGGAGAATAGAAGCAGAACCAAAATCAATCTTTTGCAGGCCTGCTCTTAGTTCAAATTGATTGGAAGAATACCTCACCCAGATACGATAGGGATCAATGTTTCCATCTTCATGTGAAGCATTGAATGGATGAAATAAAACAGATCCCGAAATATTTGCGGAGGCTTCAAAATCTAAGGTTTTGGTAGAATCAAGAGAAAACCCATAGCTGAATTCCGGAATATACCGCCCGCCTAAAAAAACATCCAACTCATTATCAGGACTGTAGCTCCCGAGTAGCGAGAGCTGACCATCATACACTACTTTGTTTTGCCCAAACAAACCGATGGGCACTGCAAAAAGTAAAATGATTATATGTCTGCTAATTCTCATTCTCAGATGGCTTAAGGCAAGATTCCATAAAAGAAAAAATTGGTTAATTCCATGATCAGGTCTTCCGGTTTTTCGTACATGGCCAACAACTCTTCATCCCTGGCTTTTTTGTCTAAATCGTTCAAAGTGTACAGCAAGAAAGACAATTTCAGGTCCTTCCGAATCCAGCCTTTCTCTTGTGCCTTTTTCATGTCTCGCATGATCCTTTCACGGCCTTCCTCTTGGTATTGCTCTATTAAACTTTGTAAGCTACTGTCCTCATTTTGGTAGATGTCTTTTAAGAACTCTTGACTTATGCCCTTCGATTCTTCTCGCTCTAAAATCACCAGCTCTACTATTTTGGCTGGAAAAGCGATATCCTGATTCATTATCTTTTCATACCGACTTGTGCTATGCTCCACTACCTTCGTTAATACATGCTGGGCAATCTCATTCTTATTACTAAAATTTCTGTAAAAGGTCATTTTACTAACACCCGCCTCTTTACAAATTTCTTCAACGGTAACCCTGCGAATGCCATGCTTCCAGAAAAGTGCTTTGGCGCTTTCTGTGATCGCTTGAACTCCCTTACTTGTTTTCTTAGTTGCTGGCATACTCGTCCATGATTGTTACTAAATACAATACAATGTTACGGATATTGCACCAATAATACAATATTCGTAACAAAATATAATATTAGAAACTTTTGGCGATAGCTCACCGAATCGGCCAAAAGACTCCAACCTATCAATAGATTTGAAGTTCTTTTGCTAGATACTGAGCTTGACTTATCAAAAAAGGATACTTCCAGCGGCTAGATATTGAGCATTGATATTACCTTTAGCACTTATGTAAAACAGCGTGCTTCCGCTACTTAAAAGAACAATCGGCCTATGAAAAGACCAACCAAAGCTAAACTACGCGCACGATCAGCCGACCGGGTCGCTTTTGCAAAACAAGTTCGTCAGGAATATCTAAATGGAGAACTCGACATCACCCGTACCCCTTCGGGCTTAGGTTACATTTTACATGAACAAGGCGAAGGCATTGCTCCAAAGGTGGGCCAGAAAGTAGAGGTTCACTATGTAGGTTTGCTAGAAAAGAAGGCATCTGTATTTGACGAATCCTTTGGCAATATCCGAGGTGCTCGTTTCATTCTGGGCGCTGGTGAAGTCATTCAAGGCTGGGACGAAGCCATTGCCCTACTACGCTGGGGTGATGAAGCGACCCTATTTATTCCTTCCGAACTAGGGTATGGTGCCGACGGTCGTGGGCAGGGAGTTCCGCCACACAGTAATCTTGTTTTTTATGTGGAAATTGCTTCTGTGGGGTGACCCTAGGGCAAATTCATGAATTTGCCCTAGGGTTTTACACCTGATTCCACGAAGCAGCGGGCGGGCTGAAGTCTACCCTTTCAAGCGCTTAATCTCATCTGTCAAGCTGGCGATTCGTGCTTGGCCATCCGCCAATTTCTTGCGTTCGCGATCTACGACAGCCGCAGGGGCGCCGTTTACGAAGCGTTCATTACTTAGCTTCTTTTCTACCGAGGCCACGAAGCCTATCTGGTAGGCCAGTTCCTTCTCTTTTTCCTCCAATTCGGCAGCCGTATCAATCTCCTGGTTCAATTCCAGGTAGAAAGAATCGTTACCAACGAGGAATCCAATGGCATTTTCTGGCTCCGTTTCTACGGCTTCCAGTGATTCCAGGTAAGCCATCTTTTCGATAGCTGCCCGCAAGCCTGCGTCGTTTACTAATGCTTCGCCAGGACTACCAATGGTGGTTAGCATCTTTAGCGGATCACGACCTTTGATGCCTTTGGAAGAGCGAGTCTCCCGTACTTTTACTACGGCTTGCTTGGCTAGTTCTACGCGAGCGATGAGGTCCTTGTCAAAGTCACCAGCGATAGGCCAGGTGCTTACACAGCAATCATCTCCTGTTTCGCGTGCTCTGAGCTGGTGCCAGATTTCTTCGGTAACGAATGGCATGAAAGGATGTAGCAAAATCATCATCTCTTCGTAGGCCGCAACGGTACGCTCCAGGGTCCGCGGATTGATTTTACCATCAGTAGGCTTGATCATCTCCAGGTACCAAGAGCAGAAATCACCCCAGATAAACTTGTACAACTCCATGATCGCGTCATCCAGGCGGTATTCACTGATGAAGCGTGTCACTTCTTTATTTACTTGCGCCAAACGGCTTTCCAACCACGTGCTGGCCATCGCGCTGATCGGGTCTTCCTCGCCTGCAGTGTCTACTTCCCAGCGGGTAATCAACGACATGGCATTCCACATCTTGTTACAGAAATTGCGACCTTGCTCACAGAGTTTACTCTCGTTGAGGGCCTCACCCGTTTTAGCGTCAATCGGCGCATCGAAGATGATATCGTTACCCGCAGAAGAACAGGAAAGCATCCCGAAACGAACGCCATCCGCACCATAAGTGTCGATCAAGCTCAGCGCATCAGGTGAGTTACCGAGGGATTTCGACATTTTCCGGCGCTTACTGTCTCTTACCATTCCGGTAAAGTAAACATCTTTGAAGGGCATCACCGGATGGTCAGGCCCCAACAAGTCTGGTGCAAATTCATAACCGGCCATGATCATTCGCGCCACCCAGAAGAACATAATGTCCCAGCCTGTTACCAAGGTATTGGTTGGGTAATAGTATTTGAGTTCTTCCTGATTTTGAAAACCATCAAAAACAGAAATTGGCCATAGCCATGAAGAGAACCAGGTGTCGACAACATCTTCATCCTGCTTCAGGTCATCGATGGTCAGTGCATCATTGCCGGTAGCGGCTTTGGCTTGCTCCAGTGCTTCCTCTGCGGAATGCGCAACCAGTACATGTTCTTCGTAGTACCATGCTGGTATCCGCTGCCCCCACCAAAGCTGGCGACTGATACACCAGTCGCGTACGTTTTCTTCTTTGAGCCAGCTGTTGTACATGTTAAACATGCTCTCGGGGTAGAATTTCACTTCTTCCGAACGCACCGCCTCCAGGGCAGTAGATGCAAACTCATCCATCTTCAGGAACCACTGCAAGGTCAGCTTGGGCTCTACCACTGCGTTGGTACGCTCGGAGCGACCTACCCGCGTGCGGTAATCTTCGGTTCCTACCAAAGCGCCTGCTTCTTCCAGTATTTTACCAATATTCTTCCGGGCCGTAAAGCGGTCTTCACCTACACAGAATTGTGCCAACTCGTTGAGTGTACCATCCAAGTTGATGATATCAATCACTTCGAGGCCGTATTTTTCACCCAAATCGTAATCATTAGGATCGTGCGCTGGCGTCACCTTCAAGGCACCGGTCCCAAACTCCAGATCAACGTAAGTGTCGGTGATGATCGGAATAGAGCGATTCACCAATGGAACGATTACACGCTTGCCGTGCAAGTGCTTGTAGCGCTCATCATCAGGGTGAACGGCCAAGCCAGTATCTGCCATGATGGTCTCGGGGCGCTGAGTAGCAATAACGATGTATTCGTCGGTTCCTTCTACCTGGTAACGAACGTGGTAAAGGCGTGAGTTCTCATCACTGTGGATAACTTCTTCGTTGGACAATACGGTCAATGCTTCGGGGTCCCAATTGGTCATCCGAAGGCCACGGTAGAGCCGTCCTTTTTTGTGAAGGTCAACGAAAACTTTTACAACGGCTTCACTCAGGGATTCTTCCAGCGTAAAGCGGGTACGTTCCCAGTCGCAACTAGCGCCCAGTTTCTTGAGCTGATCGAGAATGATGCCACCGTATTCTTCTTTCCAGGCAAAGGCGTGCTTAAGGAATTCCTCACGGCCAATATCGCTTTTCTTGATGCCCTTTTCACGAAGCAGCCTTACCACTTTGGCTTCTGTAGCGATAGAAGCGTGATCGGTACCAGGTACCCAACAGGCATTTTTCCCATCCAAACGAGCTTTCCGAACCAGTATATCCTGGATCGTATTGTTCAGCATGTGTCCCATGTGCAGCACGCCAGTGACGTTAGGCGGAGGAATTACCACGCTGAAAGGCTCGCGCTCATCAGGTTCACTGTGGAAATAGTTCTGCGCCATCCAGTGGTCGTACCACTTTTTTTCGACGGCCTGTGGGGAATAATGCTTCGGTAAACTCATGATCATTTTTTATAGAAACCCTCGCCTTCAGCGGGATATCCAAAGCTGTAAGAAAAAGTTGGGCAAAGATACGGATTTGCCTGGCTAATAAGCAGCGCAAATCCGCTTAATCCTATCAAAAACAAGGTCAGCTATCAGAGATAAAGTTCCAGACCTCAAAAAACTAAACCTGATACAATAGAACACTATTCGTTAATATTCACTATTATTGATACTATATTTCACGCTAGTATTATTTCACAAAACAAAACGAACAAAAATGAGTATTCTACCATTAATCATCCAGCTTATCAGTGGAGCAGTAGGAGGCAACGTTGCCGGTTCCCTTATGAAGGAAAGTTCTTTGGGCACCCTTGGTAATTCCCTGGCCGGTATCCTGGGCGGTGGCTTAGGTGGCCAAGTATTAGGTATGCTAGGCGTAGCTGCTAGCAGCGGCAGTATGGACCTTGCTGGTATCCTCAGTAGTGTTGCTGGCGGTGGCGTCGGTGGCGGTATTGCGATGGCTGTAATTGGTATGATTCGCAAGGCAATGGCGAAATAGTCAGTACTATTGATTATTTTCGCAAACTCGAAGGTCTGAGAAACCCTTCAAGATCGGGCCGCTCTCGTTTACGGGGGTGGCCCGTGTTGGTTCCAGGGGTGCGGCCTGAATGTATAATCGCACTGGTACGGTTGGGCTGAGAGGTTGAGCAAAGTACTCCCGAATTCAGACTTTGCCATAGGCAGAGCTTACTTACATTTATTTTCTACTAGTCCGATAAATTTGATTCCCTGCCCCTACGTAAAAGGATGTTTCCTCCCTAACATCACTGTATTTTATAAATAGATCAATCACATCATCTGTCCGGGAGTCTGGAGGACTGTTTACATCTCCTACGAATGTACATCTAATCGACTTGATCTTTCCTGAAATCGGTTTAACAAGCCATTCCATAGACCTCAAATCTACAACACCTTCTAAGTCTCCTTCTCGAATAACGTAAATATCCCATTCCTCACTAGCCCCAATATTGAACATATGAGTATGTCCCTGACTTGAGAAAAACTTTGTTTCACCATTTTCATTCACAAAGCCAGCACCATCTGTGGAAGTATAGATAAACCAAGGAGCATCTACTTTAAAATAAGGCGAAGCACTCATTGTCTTATAGGAGTCAGGAAACGTATAATGTTTATTGCCAGCCTCATCGACTATAGCCCAGGCGTTGCCTAACTTCGCACATACATACCACTTGTTGTTCAATCTGAATGGACTTCGATAAAGGATTCCATGATCTTCCTGATATATTGTGAGCCTTGATTGTCCTGAGGCTACTCTTCTTATATACCCAGAACCAACTGAATCGATTTTACCTTCAACAGTTACAGAGAACCCATATACATTCAGAGATTGGCTCACAAATGGGCGACTTTGGAACAATGATCGATCAACCGAAGGTGGCGCGGGGGGAACATAGTTTTTTTTTCTTCTAACATAGTGCTCAATGTTTCCAATACGATCAATTATTACCTTTTGGTTAGGTGAAACTTCCACTTGTATTTCGTTACCAGGAAAACTAGCACTCAGGAATTTGGCATCAACTAAGACTAGATTTGAATCTTTAAGCATGTAGCCAAATTTCCCCTCCTCCTCAAAAGGAATGAATGAGTGAATAGGATATCGAGATATTTGCTGAAAGTCCTTAAGAAACTCAGTTTTTTTAAGTTCCAAGTGATTTACGATGTCACTCCAATAGTCTGTTTTCTTGATTTCATCTAGAAATGTAATATCTAGTAGGGACGGGTCAAGCAATCCTCGATCAATAGTAGAGTGTAGATATTCTGAACATTTACTGATACGACTTGATCCACAAGCTGCTGCTGCAGCCCCCATATAAAAAGTCCATTCGATTTCAGGTCTGGTGGACAGTGCGTCTTCAAACAAAAGATATGCATCTTCGTGATTTCCACTTCTCAGAAAACTACCTGCTTGTTGTAATTTAATAAACATATCACGATCATATTCCCCTGGCTGTGCGACTACTGTAGACGAAAATACAGCAATCATGATTATAGCTAGAATATAAAACTGTACAGAGTAACGCATTATGGATGATTTTCATTAAGATTTGCCTAGATAATGGATTCTAGAAGGAATTTTTAAAGTATTATATATTAGACTTGTTCTGCTGGGATCATATCGGGGCCAAATTGCGCCTTATCTTCCCACACTGTGTCTTTTTTGAGCCGCTTAGCTATGGCTAGGCTCCTCAAAAAAGACTTCGCGCGGTCGATAATGCATCAATTTTAGCTGCGCTGATCGCCTTTGGCTCAGAGTTTCCACCACTCTGCCCCAGCAGAACAAGTCTATTATTTCGCCCAACGCGTAAATTGATCATCAATCCCCAAAACTAAATATTTCAACGGGTAAGCAAAGGTTTTTCAAAAAACAATGAGTCCCTTACTCCAATTTTTGTGAAAAACAGCGATAGAATTGGTAAAAATTGCGGGTTGCTGCCTCTTGGTGTTCACTACTTTTACAAGTGTGATTTACCAACAACCGAAATTCCTAACCATGAGATTGGCATTTATCGCACTTTTGTTTCTATCCATCCTACAGCTGAACGCTCAAGTTTGGCAACCCGACATGGGCGACGGCACCTACCGCAACCCCATTATCCACGCTGATTATTCTGACCCTGATGTTGTGAGAGTGGGAGACGACTTTTACCTCACCGCTTCCAGTTTCAACTGCGCACCGGCACTTCCTATCTTGCACTCGAAGGACTTGGTCAACTGGGAGATTATCAACTATGCTTTTAAGCATCAGCCACCAGCGGATTTCTTTGCCAAACCCCAGCACGGAAACGGCGTCTGGGCACCAGCGTTCCGTTATCACGATGGCTGGTTCTACATCTTTTACGGAGATCCTGATTTCGGGATTTACATGGTCAAAACACAAGACCCTGCCGGAGAATGGACGCCACCCCACTTAGTCCACGCCGCGAAAGGATGGATTGACCCCTGCCCTTTTTGGGATGACGATGGTAAAGCTTACCTCGTTCATGCTTTTGCGGGTAGTCGTGCCGGGATCAAGAGCATTGTTGTTGTTCACGAAATGGCTCCTGATGCCTCCAAGCTCCTCGATGATGGCGTATTGGTTTTTGATGGCCACGAAGCACACACTACTATTGAGGGAACCAAGATGCACAAACGCAATGACTACTATTACATCCTCGCTCCCGCAGGTGGTGTACCTACTGGTTGGCAGACGGTGCTACGCTCAAAAAATGTATGGGGTCCTTACGAAGATAAAATAGTACTCCACCAAGGTGATTCCGATATCAACGGCCCTCACCAGGGTGCATGGGTAGAGTTGGCCAATGGCGACGATTGGTTTATTCATTTCCAGGAAAAACAACCTTACGGGCGCATCGTACACCTGCAACCCGCCCGTTGGGAAAACGACTGGTTAATGATTGGAAAAGATAGCAACGGCGATGGCATTGGTGAACCCGTTGCCTCCTGGGAGAAGCCCAACGTGAAGACAAGTTCAACAATAAAAGTCCCTCAAACCAGCGACGAGTTCAATACACCTATACTAGGCTTACAGTGGCAGTGGCATGCCAACCCTGAACCGACCTGGGCATTTCCTTCCGCGATGGGCTTTCTACGAATGAATCCCGTCGTGCAAAAGGAGATCACCAATCTATGGGAAGCGCCTAATCTCTTGCTTCAGAAAATGCCGGCGGAGACCTTCACCGCTACAACTAAATTCACTTTTCACCACCATTTTGACAGTGAAAAAACGGGGCTAATGGTGATGGGCCGAGACTACGCTTACCTGGCGCTCGTCCAACAGGACAGCCAACTATTCCTACAACAAACCGAATGTATCAAGGCCGAAAACGGCCAGCCAGAACGCATCGTAAAAAGTATTCCCATTGACCAGAACGAGATTTTCCTACAAGTCAAAGTGACGGAAGGTGGCAAGTGTCAATTTCTTTACAGCCTTAACGGCGAAACTTTTATACCCATTGGCGAAGTATTCATGGCCAGAGAAGGCAAGTGGATTGGTGCCAAAGTGGGGCTATTCAGCATCCGTGACGAACACGAAAACAATGGCGGATACGCCGATTTTGACTGGTTTAGAATAACGCCATGAAACGATTAATCTACCTGCCGCTGCTTTTATTGGTTACTGTTGCTCATGCGCAGTACAAGACGGAAATATACGTTGCTCAAGATGGCAGCGGCGATTTCACCAGTATCCAGGCGGCAATTGACGATACTAAGTCTTTTCCAGACACCCGTATTACCATTTTCATCAAGGACGGTATTTACGAAGAAAAAGTAAAAGTACACGCCTGGAATAACCATCTGACCCTCAAGGGAGAAAGCCCTGCCGGAACCATCATCCGCTGGGGAGATTATTTCGACAAAATCGACCGAGGGCGCAACAGCACTTTCCATACTGCTACCCTACTGGTACAGGGAGATGACTTTCGTGCGGAGAACCTGACGATTAGCAATACCGCTGGTGAGGTGGGGCAAGCCGTAGCGTTGGCCATTGAAGCCGACCGAAGCGTTATCGTTAATTGCCGGATGCTTGGCCATCAGGATACGCTTTACGTAGATGGTGCCAATACCCGCCAGCATTTTAAGGATTGCTACATTGAAGGAACCACTGACTTTATTTTTGGCGGAGCTACTGCGCTGTTTGAAGACTGTATCATTCACAGTAAAGCTAATTCCTACATCACGGCGGCGAGCACTCCCCAGGGTAGGCCCTATGGATTGGTTTTCCTCCGGTGCAAGCTGACGGCAGCGAAAGATGTCACTTCCGTCTATCTGGGGCGTCCCTGGAGAAGCTACGCTCAAACCGTATTTCTTTATTGCCAAATAGGAGATCATATTCGCCCAGAAGGATGGAACAACTGGGGTTCTGCTGAAAAAGAAGAAACCGTATTTTATGGAGAATACGGCAATACAGGCCCTGGTGCAGCAATGACACAACGAGTCAAATGGGCACATCAATTAAAACGAAGACAGGCTAAAAAATACCAGCCGGAACGTGTTTTACAACCGTTCTTACTACCTGAAATATCAAACTAACCAACGTCTTAAAATTTCACCAAATATGAAATACCAATATCTGATTATCGGTTTTTTACCCCTGCTTACCGCCTGTGGATCAGGGGCAGCAGAAGCTCCTTCCAACGAAGCAACCTTCACAGTGAGCAATACTTTGGACACCCCCAGGAAAGACGCTTTGCTTATGCTGGATGCTGCCACATTACAAACAAAATTCAGTGAGCTCGATTTAACGAAAGTAAAATTCACCAGCGGTGAAAGTGCTATTCCTTTCCAGGTTAATGATGACAATAGAGATGGTGTAGTAGAAACCTACGCCCTCCTCCTTGATTTTGCTGCGAGCGAAGAAAAAACCGTCCAACTGGTAGAACTTGCAGAAGGAGAAAAAATGCCCACTTTTCCCAAGCGCACCCAAGCGGAAATTTCCCATAAAATCAACGGCCACTGGGAAGGCCGGGAATATATTGACGGGGAATTCCAAAATGTTGACCACCTCAATGTCCCCCCGGAGCATACAGATCACTCGTGGTTTATTCGTTACGAAGGGCCAGGATGGGAATCAGACCTTGTAGGCTACCGCTTTTATCTCGACTGGCGAAATGCTACCGATATTTTTGGCAAGAAAACGCCGAAAATGGTCTTACAGGATGTTGGCCTCGATGGCTTTGATTCCTACCACGAACCCTCTGACTGGGGAATGGACGTCCTCAAAGTAGGTTCATCACTGGGCATTGGAGCACTCGGAACTTGGCAGGAAGACAAAGCTCTTCGCGTAGAAACGACCGATTCGCTCAGTTGTACCATTGTAGAAAACGGCGTAGTGGAAAGCAAGATTCTCACCAATTACTTCGGCTGGCAGGTCGGTGACGCAAAAACGGACGTAACTTCCGAATTATCGATCCACGCGGGCAGCCGCCTCACCCGGCACGATCTAACGCTTAGCAATGAGCTGGCTAACCTATGTACCGGGATCGTGAAACACCCCGAAGGCAAAGTTATTCAAGGCAACCATGGAGGATGGGCCTACCTCGCTACCTGGGGAGCACAAAGCCTGGCCGAAGACCATCTAGGCATGGCCGTCGTGTATCAAATCACTGACGCCCAGCAAACTACAGAAGACGAACATAGCCACGTGGTGGTACTTACCCCAAAAGACCTTCACCTCACCTATTACTTTATGGCTGCCTGGGAACAAGAGCCCAATGCTATGAAAACAGAAGAAGCATTCGTCAAATATCTTGACGGAGTAGTTAAAGAATTGTCTTCACCACTAGATGTTAGTCTCTAAAATTCAGCTTCATCATCAAACTTAACCTGATAAAACACTTTATCAATGAAAATATCCAAACGCTATCCATTCGCAACCATCATGAGCCTTTGGCTGGTTGCACTGTCTTGCTGGCAATGCGACAATATACAAAACACCACGCCGAAAGGACTCAGTGCCGACGACGTTATTGCGATGACCGTTAGTATTTCTGAAGAAAAACCCTGGTCGGAACGTATGGCCCTCTCCATTATGAAACGAGCTCCAGAAGCGTGGATGAACGACTTCGCGACCAGGCCGCGCTGGAACTATACCCAAGGCTTGGTTCTTTCCAGTATTATGGACGTCGCAGCAGCCAGTAAAGAGGACTATTATTTTGAATACGCCAAGGGATATGGTGATACCATGATTCTGGCAGATGGTAGTATTCGCGACTATGACATTTTTAAATTCAACATCGATCACATTGCGCCCGGTCCGCTGATCTTCAAACTTTACGAAAAAACAGGTGACAAACGCTACCAGACAGCCATTGACCAACTTCAGCAGCAACTAAATTGGCAGCCCAGAACAACCGAAGGTGGCTACTGGCACAAGCTGCGATACCCCTGGCAAATCTGGCTTGATGGCCTTTTTATGGGAGAGCCCTTTCAGGCACGATACGCCAAGGAGAACAACCAGCCTGAAATTTTTGACCATATTGCCCAACAGTTTATTCTTGCCGAAAAGCACACCAAAGATGCGACGACAGGCTTACTGTACCACGGCTGGGATGAAAGCCGTTTGCAACAGTGGGCCAATCCGGAAACGGGGTGTTCTCCGCACTTTTGGGCCCGCGCTATAGGCTGGTATTGCATGGGGCTGGTAGATGTTTTGGAGTATTTCCCACAAGATCACCCGGAAAGGAAAACGCTCATTGCCATTCTCAACCGCACTTTGGAAGCGGTTCTCAAAGTTCGTGATCCCCAGACAAATACCTGGTGGCAGGTGATCAACTATCCTGACCGGGAAGGTAACTACCTGGAATCCACCAGCTCTTGCATGTTTACCTATGCAATGCTCAAGGGAGCCAATGAAGGTTATCTGGACGAGAAATACCTTACACTGGGCACAGAAAGTTACGAAGGCATCCTCAAAACCTTTATTCGGATAGATGACGATGGGGAAATACACCTTACCAGTGGCTGCGCCGTAGCCGGTTTAGGAGGAGACCCTTATCGTGACGGCTCATATGAGTATTATATCGGTGAACCAGTACGTGACAATGATCCAAAAGGAATAGGCCCATTTATGAAAGCCAGCTTGGAAAAAGAGAAGGCCAAATCTACTTCTAAGATGTAAGTGCTCGGGCTTTTTTTAAGCACCGGGCTCAAAAAAAGGAAGATTGGGGGTGCTAAAAACAAAAGATGATTCGGCGAAACAGCTCATTGGCTTATAATAATCTCCAAAACCTAGCCATAACAACAATAGCTAGCGTAATGAATTATGCAAAAACAGCACTTCAAGTAAAGCAATCGCTCTAGCACTCGTCACAACTAACTGATTATCAGCATAAAATAACTTTGTTTATTAAAGTGAAATATTGCTACACTTTTGTGAATTCTTGAATGCCGCTAAATTGCCCGTATCTCACTCCTCTCCGCTTTCTTTGTGTATAATTTTCAATACACTCAACTTTATAAAACTATTATTCATGAAACGTAGAGAGCTACAAACATTATTTGCTCTACTGGTAGGCTTCCTCCTCCTGGGTAGTACCACCTTATTGGGGCAAAGCACCATCAGGGGAAATGTCGTTTCAGAAGACAACGAGCCCCTTATTGGGGTAACGGTGATGATCAAAAACACCGGTTCTGGAACAGTTACAGATTATGACGGAAACTTTGAAGTCAAAGCTTCACCTGGCGACACTTTGGAGCTTAGCTATACAGGCTATGCCCCCAAAGAAGTACCTATTGGCAACAGCCAGGTTCTTAATATCGTCATGAACGTTAGTGCCTCCTTACTAGATGAGGTCGTCGTTGTGGGTTATGGCTCCGTTCGTCGTTCAGATTTGACAGGCTCGGTAGCTTCTCTTTCGGGCGACAAAATTTCACAGATTCCCATTACGAATGCCGCCCAGGCTATAACGGGGCGCCTTCCTGGTGTGAATGTATTAACTACTGACGGTTCGCCCGATGCAGAGGTAGTCATTCGCGTTAGAGGTGGAGGGTCCATTACTCAGGATAACTCTCCTTTATATGTTGTTGACGGGTTCATTGTTAGCAGTATTCGGGATATTCCACCTTCCGACATCGAAAGCATCAGTGTACTGAAAGATGCTTCGGCTACTGCTATTTATGGTGCCCAGGCATCTAATGGTGTTATTGTAATCACCACAAAAAGAGCTGCTGCCGGAAAAATAAAGGTATCCTACAATGGCTTTGTCCAATTAAAGGAGCTGCCTGACTATCGTCGTTACGAAGTGCTATCTCCCTACGAATACGCCTTAGCTAATTACGAGTACGCCAAACTACGTTCTGATGCTGACCTGCGTAATTTTGAAAAATTTTTCGGGAAATACGATGACTTGGAACTATACCAAGAAAGAAGACCTACCGACTGGCAGGAAGAACTCTTTGGTGACCCTCGGCTATCGCAGTATCACAACGTGAGCATGTCTGGTGGTAACGACAAGACAAAGCTAAGTCTGAGCCTCACCAACAATACTGATGAAGGTCTGATGATTGGCTCAGGTTTCCAAAGAAACGCTTTGAACTTTAAGTTAAATCAGGAAATCTCTGATCGCCTGACTTTCGAGGCATCTACTCGTGTTACCGGAACCGTCATTGATGGTGCTGGTACTTCCGGTAGTTCTCAGATTACCATTAAAGATGCCGTACAAACTCGCCCCATCAACGGTATTGCTGACGAACTGGAGATTGACCTTAACGCACTGGATGCCAGTGATGATTACCAGACGTTTTTACGCAGCTTGGTTGACCCTACAGACTTGGTAAAGCAAGATTGGCGAAAAAGAACCATTAATGATTACGTTTTCAACGCAGCGTTGAACTGGAATGTCATTGACAATCTTGACCTGAAGACTACGTTTACAGGCTCCAAAACCTTTGACAAACGTTTGCGCTTTTATGGGCCACTCACCGGAGAGTCATTCAACAACGGTGGTAGTCTTCCATTGGGGCAAAAAACGGATATTGAGCGTAATTCTTATCGCTGGTTAAACACCGCCAACTACAATGTAAATGTGGGGCAAAATCAAAGCCTGGACTTCTTGGTCGGCCACGAAATCTACTCTAACGGTGGCAGTTCTGATTTTGTACGGGCAGAGGATTTCCGTTTGTCTATTACACCAGAAGAACTGTTTGCCAACATGACTTTTGGTCGTACTGACCGCCACGAGACGGAAGAATTTACGGATGCAAATCGCGTATCTTTCTTCGGTCGAGCAAACTACCAGCTTAACAATCGCTACCTCTTTACGGCCACCATGCGTTCTGACGCCTCCAGCCGTTTTGCGAAAGACAATCGTGTTGGATACTTTCCTGCCGTAGCATTCGGCTGGAAAATTTCTGAAGAACCTTTCTTACAAAACTCTAAGGCTATCCAAGAATTGAAACTGCGGGTGAGCTACGGACAAACTGGTAACGACCGTATTGATGCGACCGCTACCCAGTTCCTCTTTGTAGGTTCTACCAACCGAGGCCCTGGTTTCGGCAATGTTGACAACGTTTACTATACGCCGTCTGGCAGCACATTGTACAATCCTTTCCTCAAGTGGGAAACAACGACCAACCGTAACCTTGGTCTTGATTTCTCCTTGTTTGAAAGTCGCGTCTTTGGTAGCATCGACGTCTACAGCAATACCACGGAGGATCTTCTTTTACAGTCAGCTATTCCTTCGAATACCGGCTTTAGTACACAATGGAACAACATCGGCTCTACCTCTAACAAAGGCGTAGAGTTGGGCTTAACCACCTACCTCATCAGCCGTTCTGACTTTACGTTATCTGCCAATTTCAACATCGGTATTAACCGTGCTAAGATTGAAGAACTAGACGGTACCGACGCTCGCTTCTTCCAATCAAATTGGGCGAGTACTGACTTGAAAGACCAGAATGACTTCTACCTGGAAGTTGGTGGTACCCTTGGTGATATTTACGGCTACGTTACTGATGGCTACTATACTACTGATGACTTTAGTGGTTACAATGAAACAAGTGATACTTACACCCTCAACGACGGTGTACCAAACGCTGGTGCGACAGTGGGAAATCCTAATCTTCGCCCTGGTTTCCTAAAGTTGAAAGACCTCAATGGTGATGGTGTTATTAACAGCGACGACCGTCAGGTAATTGGCAACACCCTGCCCAAACACCAAGGTGGAATAGGCTTGGATCTGCGCTACAAAGGCCTGGATGCAGCCTTGTTCTTCAACTGGTCTTACGGTAATGACATCTATAATACAGGTAAGATTCAATACAATCAGTTCCGTCGGGTAACCTATGGCAACTTATTGAATACGATGAACTCAGACAACCGCTTTACTTACGTTGACATTGATGGTTCTTATACCGGCACACCTGGTGAAATTGTTACGGATCTAGCTCAATTGGCTGAGCTGAACGCAGATAAGAACATCTGGTCGCACAACAGCTACGGTGTAGCCCAGGCTGTCATCCATTCTTGGGCCGTAGAAGATGGTTCTTTCATTCGCTTAAACAATGCTACCATCGGTTACACTTTGCCTACCAGCATGGTTTCGAAGCTAGGTATCTCTAGCCTCCGTCTATACCTAACGGGCAACAACCTATACGTTTGGACGAACTACACGGGTTATGATCCTGAAGTGAGCACTAGCAGAAACTCAGCTTATTCGGCACTTACGCCGGGTGTTGATTACTCTGCCTTCCCAAGAAGCCGCTCTTACACTTTCGGGCTTAACGTAACCTTCTAATTCGAACTTCTAATATTAATAATATGAGACTCAAATATTATATTATAGCAATCATGGCCTTGGCGTTCACAGCGTGTAGCGATTTTCTGGAGCCAGATTCTATTTCGACTTTCGACACCAACTATGTTTTTTCAAATGTCGACGATGCCCGCAAAGGCGTCAATGCTATCTATGTGCAGTTTGGCGTAGATGGGTTTCGTTCCCGCCTGTCCAACAACATGACAGGCAATACCGATATCGAACGCCAAAGCGGCTGGACCAGCTCTGGTGATCGCTACCAAATTTGGGACTTGAACGCACTAGCCAGTAATGGCGACTTGAGTAAAGTTTGGAATGCTGCTTATACGGCTATTCGTGATGCTAACATTGCAATTGAAGGTATTGAAGCCAGTGAAGCCCTTAACTCCAACGACGTTCTCATTTCCAAGACCATGTACCACTTATTGGGTGAAGCCTACACTTTACGGGCCTACTGGTATAGCATCTTAACCTATCACTTTGGAGATGTCCCTAATGTTCGGCTTGCGCCTAAAGCTGGTAATGACTTCTTTTTGGGTAAAGAAGATCGCAATGTCATCCTTTCTCAGGTCATTGAAGACATGATGGCTATTGAAGGTAAAATGTTATGGGCTGAAGAACTGCCCTATGGCATTGAGCAAGTCAACCGGGAATATACCCTTGGCCTAATTGCCAGAATTGCGCTACAGCGTGGTGGTTACTACCTTACTCCTTCGTTGAATATGGAACGCCCCAATGATTACTTGACTTACTACCAGGTTGCTAAAGATTATACCGAAAAACTGATAAGCCTAAAGGATCGCCCACTACCGGAAGATTTCCGCCAGGTATTCCTGAACAATGCAAAGTTTGTAACACCTGTAAATGATGACATTCTTTTCGAAGTTCCTTTTGCACAAGGTAATGGTGATGTAGGTTGGAACATTGGTGTAACTGTTCAAGGGGGGGCTACTGCTTCCCACAGCTACGGATCAGGCAACAATTATATGGCGATGCCTCCCTCCTACTACTATTCTTTCGATACACTTGATACACGCCGTGATGTGACTTGTGCGTACTACATCGTAAACACGGAATTCCAAGAAGAATTCGTCAACGGTGGCATCTCCAATATTTCTCAGGGAAAATGGAGTCGTTATTACCTTGATGCTGGCCCTGGATCTTCTTCTGCTAAAGGAACAGGAATCAACTGGCCGATGCTACGCTATGCAGATGTATTACTAATGCACGCCGAAGCAGAAAACGAGCTTAACGGCCCTACAGCTGCCGCTATAGAATCCTTCAGCCGGGTAAGACGCCGTGCTTTTGATAGCGCCCTTTGGGATGATAAAGTAGACAACTACCTCGCCAATATTTCTACAAGTAAAGAAGAGTTCTTTGAAGCTATTGTTAATGAGCGTGCGTGGGAATTTGGTGGAGAGATGATCCGTAAATACGAGCTTATCCGTTGGGGTAATTACTCCGAGAAAATGGCCGAGACGGTTCAGACCCTCAAAGACATGGCAGATTCTGCTTTTGAAGGAACAGGCCCTTATGCAGATTTACCTGACTACATCTACTGGAAACGTGACGAAAGTGGTCGTTTTACCGTACTTAACCCTAACCAGAAAATTGCTGCTGCTCCGGATGAAACCTGGACACGAGAATCTTGGTTACTCGGGCTTCGGGATGAGGTAACGACCTATAAGGAATGGATCACTAAAGACTGGCGCAACTACATCGACGAAGGTCCTAAACCAGGAGTAGCGCGCTATATTTTCCCTATCCCGGAAGAGGCTGTCACCAATAGCCAGGGGGTATTAGCCAACGACGGCTACGGATTCTAGATTGAAGTTAGCTCCTGTTTATTGGTCGGCAAATGTCCAACCAATAAGCAGGCTTCTTCAATAAACATGAATGACTATATAAAATTTAACAATGAAAAATATAAAACTGAATCTCAGTCTGGCAATGTTCTTGCTGGTTGGTGCTATCGGTATCTCACTGGTTTCTTGTGAAAAAGATGAAGCTATTTACGAAGAAACTCGTCTTTTCCGCCCTGTCTTGAGTGAAGATTTGTATGCAGAACTCAATACGATTATTGTCAACTTGGGCAACATCAAAGATGCGGTTTCCTATACTTTAGAGGTAAGCCGTGACAGTTTTGCCAGCACCTTATATACTATAGAGTCAGATACCAACTTTGTCGTCATCAATGAAGAGACACTAAATGGTGAATCTTTACTTTGGAATACACTTTACCAAATTCAGGTAACTGCCCACGCTGCCGATCCTACTTTTGATAGCCGAGCTTCTGATCTTGGAAGTGTACGTACAGAACGTTTCCCTTCTATTCTTAACATCCCAACAGTTGGAGACATCTTGGACGTTCAAGCACGTGTAAGCTGGGAGTTACTTGGTGCTCCGATTACAAAAATCCGCGTATTTACTGTCGCAGATGAGGTTTTGGCTAATCCATTACTCGAATTTGACATGGATACGGAAGCACAGGAGAACGGTGAATTTATCGTTTCCGGACTACAACCATTGACTAGCTATCAAATCGCTATTTACAGTGGTGCAGATGGAGAAGTCTTGCGCGGTTGGGAAGTTTACAATATGATTGCCAGTGCCATTGACCTCACTGATCCAAACGTGATTGACCTGAGTACTTCTGATGACCCCGACGCTGTAATCAATGCTATTCCTACAGCAACAGACGGCCAAATTATTGTACTCAAGAAAGGCGTATTATACAACCTGCCTTCTGATCCACTCGACAAATCGATTACGATCACAGCGGCTTATGGTTTTGGCGAACAAAAAGCCATCTTGTTTACTACTGGCAACTGGAATTTCCTGGAAGGAGCGATGATTGACCATGTACGCTTCATTGATGTTGAACTTCGGGGAGAAGACATTGGAGGAGACTATGTTTTCAACCCCAATCTTTCTACACTGACAGTGGTTAATGAACTTACTTTTGACAACTGTGTGATCAATAACTTCCGGGGTATTATTCGGATGAGGACACAAATGTTCTTGACCAATTATAACATTAATAATTCTATTGTCCACTCTATTGGAAACTATGGAGTTGTTACTTGTGATACAGATGGGGCCGGTAATGCTGCCTTTGACAACGCATCCTTTACCAACAGTACATTTACCAAGATTCACGCTTTCATGACTACTCGTCAAAACGCTCAATCTGTAGTAATTGACAATTGTACGCTTAGTGAATTGGCTGACCCCGATGGCATCGTTTTCCGCTGGCGGGGAACAGATGGTGAATTGAGTAATGTAATCAATGGCATCTCCATCACCAACTCTATTTGGGGCCACGCCTGGGACGAAGGCATGACCGGCAACCTAGCGGTAAGAGGTATATATGATGGTTTGGAAGCAACCCTCTTTAATGTCGTTAATACGTATGCTCCTTCTAATTTTGCGTTCACCCCTGGTTCTGAAATCCCTGGATTCCCTGCATTGAATTACGCAGGAACAGCGGAAGACCTTTGGGTAGACCCTTACGTTGGCATGGATTTCAACTTCAAAGATACCGGCTTTAGTGGCCGTATGGATGCTGGCGACCCACGCTGGCGCGTCCAGTAATTTTTTTATAAAATGTACTTTTTCCCGGACTTCACTTAGGTGGAATCCGGGATTTTTTATTTACCCCTTATCCTCCTACCAATGATACGATCTTCAAAAAATACGCCTTTATTGTTTTTACTCCTTCTCGTTATTTTAATGGGCAGCTGCGCAAATCGTCAGCAGTTGGCAACTTCTGCCTTACCTGTCACTGTTGATGCTACTACCCCTTCAACGCGAGTTCCAGCCTTCCCCGGCGCGGAAGGTTTTGGACAATTTACCACGGGTGGCCGAGGAGGCAAAGTGCTTTATGTCACCAACCTAAATGACGAAGGCCCAGGAAGTTTTCGCGAAGCGGTTGAAACACCCGGCCCTCGGTACATTCTATTCAAAGTAGCTGGCAACATTGCTCTACAATCACGCCTAAACATCAAGGAGGGCAACCTCACTATTGCGGGGCAAAGCGCGCCCGGTGCGGGTATTTGTATCAAAGACTACCCTGTAGTTATTAAGGCCAACAACGTCATTATTCGCTTTTTACGATTCCGGCTCGGCGACGAACAGAAGCAGGAAGCTGATGCCCTTGAAGCAAGAGGAGTAAGTAATATTATCGTTGATCATTGTTCCATGAGTTGGTCCGTTGATGAGTGTGTTTCCTTTTATGACAATAACAATACCAGCTTACAGTGGTGTATCATTTCAGAGAGCCTCAATAATTCGGTTCACCACAAAGGAGAGCATGGTTATGGTGCCATTTGGGGCGGCACGAATGCTTCGTTTCATCATAACCTAATTGCCAACCACGCCAGTCGTAATCCTCGTCTGGGGGAACGTGCCGGTGACATCGCTGCGCTCACCGATCTTACTGATCTTCGCAACAACGTCATCTACAATTGGGGAGACAATAGCTGTTATGGCGGTGAAGCAATGAATGTCAACATTGTCAATTGCTACTACCAGCCCGGCCCAGCCTCCTCCAATCGGCATCGTATCATAGCCATTGATAAAAACACTAAGCCCGAGACAGCGATATATAACATCTGGGGTAAGTACTACATCAATGGCAATTACGTCGCAGATTATCCAAAAACAACCGCTGACAACTGGGGACGCGGTGTCTTCAACCAATTCCATTCTCGCTACGGAGCGGTTTCCGACGAAGAAAAAGCAGCCATTCGCATTCCTGTCGAACATCTGATCAACAACAATGTCGCTACTCATTCGGCGCAGGACGCTTACGAAAAAGTCCTCGCAATTGGTGGCGCCTCTTACGTGAGAGATGCCGTAGATACGAGGATAATCGAAAATGTTCGACAAGGAAAATACACCGCCTCCGGCTCAAATGGAAGTACCAATGGCATCATCGATTCGCAAGAAGATGTAGGTTCTTGGCCCCTATTGACTACTGCACCTGCTGCCAAAGACACCGCTGGTGATGGCATGCCTGATACCTGGAAACGAAAACATAAATTGCCCGTCGATCAGCCTCAAGCCAACGGGCATGAATTGCATCCGGTGTACGATAATGTGGAGGTTTATCTTAATAATTTGGTAGAAGGGGTTGTTGGGCAGCAGTGATAGGATTGTTTGCGGTATATACGAGGACGCTATCTCTACCCTTTGCCGTAGGGGATTAACAGTTTTGAAGACCACTTCGCAGCAGTCTTTTTGAAAGGCTCGATTTGTTTGTCGGTCTTCACAAACCACCGTTACCAGTAGCCCAGGCCGACACCTGCATTCTAATATAAATTTTCATAAAAATCTATAGCAGGTTGTATTTTCTTCCTAGTATCTTCACTTAATTCAGTTTTACTGATATTATCAAGCAACCTATCCCTATCGTATTCATTAAACACAGCATAGTGTTTTTTTAAATACTCAATTAACATTTGATCTGAGAATTGATTTTCTAGAAATACTGCTCCATATATACCCGTCCCTAAGTGGTTTGGGCGTACACAGAAGCCCCACCTACTGAACGAAAATTCAACGTTAGTAGCCTGCGCAACTCCGACTTGTATGACTTAGTGTCATTGAGGAAATCAATTATTCCGTCTTTGAATTTTGAATACGTATCGTAGTAAATAGAGCTGATGGCTTTTTTACGCATAAACTTCCAAAGCCGCTCGATTAAATTCAAATTAGGGGAATACGGGGGGAGAAATACAAATTCTATACGCTGATCAGCGGCCCA
>NZ_KB903588.1 GCF_000379805.1 Lewinella cohaerens DSM 23179
GGCGATAACGGTGCAATGGTCACCGGTCTTGCCCCAGGTACTTACACGGTTACAGCAACAGACAGCAAAGGCTGTTACGGCGAAGGCAGTGTAACGATTGAAAATATCCCTGGCCCAACAGCAGACGCTGGCGACGACCAGGAAGTATGTGCTGGTACAGAAGTGACCATCACAGCAGTTGCGAATGGNGGAACTGCACCATTTANNTACNNNTGGAACCAAGGTNTGGGAGCAGGTGCTTCACAAACCTTCACNCCNACAGTAACCCGCAACTACACCGTAACCATTACGGATGCAAACGGCTGTGAAGCTACAGATGTAGTACGAGTGGTAGTTAATCCTAATCCTACGGTAAGCGTATCTGGCGTTGATGCTACTTGTGGTTTTGACAACGGCACAGCCACAGCATCTGCTTCTGGCGGAACTGCTGCTTACACCTACGCATGGAGCAACGGCGACAGCGGAGCGATGATCACTGGTCTTGCACCAGGTACTTACACCGTTACTGCAACGGACAGCAACGGCTGTTTCGGTGTAGGCAACGTAACGATCGACAACATCGGTGGCCCAACGGTTAATGCTGGTGATGACGAGGAGATTTGTCTTGGCTTAAGCGTAACACTAACAGCGGAAGTAACCAATGGTACCCAGCCATTCGATATCGTATGGATGCCAGGTAACCTTACAGGTGCTTCGATTACTGTTTCTCCAACGGAGACTACAACTTATACCGTAACAGTTGTTGACGACAACGATTGTCAGGCTTCTGATATGGTAGAGGTAGTGGTTAATCCTAACCCATCTGTAACAGCAATGGGTACTGATCCTGATTGTGATCAGAATAACGGAACAGCTACAGCAACAGCTAGCGGCGGAACACCTCCTTATACCTATGCATGGAGTAATGGTGCTACCACTGCAATGATCACTGATCTTGCACCTGGTACTTACACTGTTTCTGTAACAGATAGCAAAGGTTGTACCGGACCAAACAGCACCGCTACAGTAACGATCAACGAAGTAGCTTGTGCTTCTCTCGGTGATTTCGTTTGGGAAGACCTTGACGGTGACGGTGTTCAGGATGCTGGCGAACCAGCAGTTGAAGATGTAACCGTTAACCTGAAGGATGCTGATGGCAACATCATTGACAATACAACAACCAATGGTGTAGGTTTCTATGAATTCACAGACCTGGAGCCTGGCGATTACAGCGTTCAGTTTGTATTGCCTGCTGGTTATGAGTTCACAACTGCAAATGCAGGTGGAAACGAAGCGCTTGATTCGGATGCTAACCCTGCCATGAACGGTATGACGGAAGTCGTGACCCTCATGTCTGGTGATGACTATCCTGATCTGGATGCTGGTCTGACAACTTACGATCTTGCACTAACCAAAGATATCAACGACGGTACGCCTGGGCCTTACGCTCAGAACAGTCCTGTTGATTTCAATATTACCGTTACCAACGAAGGAAGCCAAGATGCTGCCAACGTTGTAGTAACCGACCGTGTGCCTGCTGGCTTGACCATCACTGGTTTTGATGCCAACGGCACTGCTGTTATTGATAATAACGACGGTACTTATACGATTCCTGCCCTGGCAATTGATCAGAGTGTAACCTTCATTGTGAAGACTACGATCGACAACGACTTCCAAGGCACTACGCTGGTGAATATTGCTGAAATCACTGTTGATGATGGTGATGACACCGATTCTACACCAGATAATGAAGAACCGGAAGAAGATGATGAGGACGAAGAAGAAGTTCCTGTTAGCCAAACGGCTAATGTAGACATCGAAAAAGCGACCAACGGACAGGATGCTGATGATGCTCCTGGAGTTATCATTCTCGTACCAAATACACCACCAACCGTAACATGGACTTACGTGGTGACCAATACAGGTACGCTTGATCTGATTAACGTTGAAGTTAATGATGATCAGGAAGGATTTGTTGGTACTATTCCATTCCTTGCAGCAGGTGATAGTGAAACCTTCACCCTCACAGGCACTGCAATGCGTGGCCTATATACCAATATGGCTGATGTAGTAGGAACACCTGTTGATGAAAATGGAAACCCTAACGGCAATCCTAATGTCACCGACGAAGACCCTTCTAACTACACGGGCGTATTTATCAATATCGATAAAGAAGCTGACCGCGATGAAATTTGTGCTGGTGAAGAAGTAAACTTCTCACTGACCATGCGCATTCTTGGCGGTGTAGAGGGTATTCAACTGCGTGCAATCAATGTTGAGGATTCAAATCTTCCTGATGATTTGATGGCATCTGCTACCGATCCTTACTTCGATCAGTCGAGCGATATCAATGGCAACTACTACGTTGACTTTATTGATAATAATAATGACGGCATTTCTGACGAAGAATTCGTTTGGAATTATACGCTGTCTTACTTGGAAACAACGACCAACGAAGCCTCTGATATGGCGGAAGTATGGTATGTTGATCCTGTTACAGGAGATGAGTTTTACGTAGGTGAAGCTATGAACATGGACGCAGTAACCGTTACGGTTAACCAGCTTCTATGTGCTGGCCTCGGTGATTTCGTTTGGGAAGACCTTGATGCCGACGGTATCCAGGACGCTGGTGAACCTGGCGTTGAAGATGTAACGGTAATGTTGTTGGATGCTGATGGCAATATGCTAGATCAGACGACGACAGACGGCACCGGCTTCTACGAATTCCTGGAACTGATCCCTGGCGACTATATCGTTAAGTTCACTACTCCTGCTGGCTTCGAAGCAAGCCCAGCTAACGAAGGTGGCGACGATGCAGAAGATAGTGATGCTGATGAAACCACTGGCCAAACGGGTACTATCAACCTGGTAGCTGGTGAATATGATGATACAAATGATGCTGGTATTTATCAGCCTGCAAGCCTTGGCGACTTCGTCTGGTTAGACGCTGACGCTGATGGTATCCAGGATGCTGGAGAAGAAGGTATCGAAGACGTAACCGTAATGTTGTTGGATGCTGATGGCAATATGCTGGACCAGACAACAACAAACGGCGTAGGTTTCTACGAGTTCACTGGCCTTACCCCTGGCGATTACATCGTTAAGTTTACTGCACCTACTGGCTTGAATGCTAGCCCATCTAACGAAGGTGGCGATGATGCAGAAGACAGTGACGCNNATGAGANCACTGGCGAAACCGGTGTGATCAACTTGGAAAGTGGCGAAAACGATCCTACGAACGATGCTGGTTTCTACGGCGATGCTTCCCTTGGCGATTTCGTATGGGAAGACTTGGATGCTGATGGTATCCAGGATGCTGGCGAACCAGGTATCGAAAACGTAACAGTAATGTTGTTGGATGCTGACGGCAATATGCTAGATCAGACGACGACGAACGGCGTAGGCTTCTACGAATTCACTGGTCTTACCCCTGGCGATTACATCGTTAAGTTCACTGCTCCTACTGACTTCGAAGCAAGCCCTGCCAATGAAGGTGGTGATGATGCAGAAGACAGTGATGCTGATGAAACGACTGGCGAAACTGGCGTAATCACGCTTACCACTGGTGAGAATGATGATACCAACGATGCTGGTTTCTATGAGCCTGCAAGCTTAGGCGATTTCGTATGGGAAGATTTGGATGCTGATGGTATCCAGGATGCTGGTGAACCTGGTATTGAAGACGTAACAGTGATGTTGTTGGATGCTGATGGCAATATGCTAGATCAGACGACAACGAATGGTGTTGGCTTCTACGAGTTCACCGGTCTTATACCTGGCGATTACATCGTTAAGTTCACTGCTCCTACTGACTTCGAAGCAAGTCCTGCCAACGAAGGTGGTGATGATGCAGAAGACAGTGATGCTGATGAAACCACTGGTCAAACGGGGGTTGTTAACCTTGAAAGTGGTGAAAATGACGATACGAACGACGCTGGTTTCTACGAGCCTGCAAGCTTAGGCGATTTCGTATGGGAAGACATCGACGGTGACGGCGAGCAAGATGCTGGCGAACCTGGTGTTGAAGGTGTAACAGTTAACCTGAAAGACGCTGATGGCAACATCATCGACGATACAACAACTGATGACACTGGTGCTTACGAATTTACCGGCCTAACACCAGGCGAGTACAGTGTACAGTTTGTACTACCTACTGGCTATGAATACACAGATCTAAATGCAACAGGCGACGAAGCTACAGACTCTGATGCTGATCCAGCAATGGACGGTATGACAGAGAGCGTAGTCTTGGAGTCTGGCGATAATAACGAAGACCTTGATGCTGGTCTTTACGANCCTGCAAGCCTTGGCGACTTCGTCTGGTTAGACGCTGACGCTGATGGTATCCAGGATGCTGGAGAAGAAGGTATCGAAGACGTGACCGTAATGTTGTTGGATGCTGATGGCAATATGCTGGATCAGACAACGACGAACGGTGTCGGCTTCTACGAGTTTACCGGCCTTGCACCTGGCGATTACATCGTTAAGT
>NZ_KB903589.1 GCF_000379805.1 Lewinella cohaerens DSM 23179
GGTTTCTCTACCTATTATAGTATTGCAAATGGCACCTGCCCAGATCTCAGTTGTCTGGAAGATTTGGAAGGGCAAGCCTGTGCTGATCCTTTCGAGCTCAATTATCGTTTGCTTGATCCCGTTTATAGTGATACGATATTGAACCTCTGCTTTGGCAGTTGTGACACCATCAATTGTATTCCGCCCATTGATTCCGTGGATATTCAAATCAACGTCAATATGGCTGCTGTCGACGTCGCCACAGAGGGGGTCTACCTTGTAGAAGGCGCTTTTGGTGCCCCTGGCATCAACCCAATGGACGACACTGATGGCGACGGCGTATACTCCATCAACCTGACGATCCCAGAAGGTTTCAGTAGCTTTTATAGCTTTACGAATGGACTGTGCCCAGACTTAAGTTGTAAAGAAGACCTTACAGGACAAGATTGCGGCCCACCAAACGCCAATAATAACCGTTGGTTATCGCCCGTAACGCAGGATACCATTATCAACACCTGCTTTGCTGAGTGTATTCCTGATTTGGATTGTACGCTGCCGCCAGCTCCTGTCGAAGTAATTTTCACGGTGGATATGCTTACTAGCGAAACGGATGCTGCTGGCGTATACTTGATCGGTGATTTTGGTCTTGCCAATAATGAATTCCTCATGACCAACAGCGGTGGCAGTTCTTTTTGGACAACGACCTTGTCTGTCAATCCGGGTAATTACTACTATCGCTTTGTGAATGGAACACCTGGTGAAGGAATTACAGAAACACTAGAGGAGGATGTTTTAAACGACTGTAGCGAAATAGTTGATGACATCCGACAGAGACCTCTCTTGGTTATCGAAGAACAACCCATAATACTGGATACGGTTTGTTTCAATGAGTGTATTGAATGCATCATTGATGAGGTAGATCAAGCTTTGACCGACCTGTTGATTTTCGAATTGCAGCCTAATCCTGCAAAAAATTACAGTCATTTAATTTGCCGAAATGCTCCTTGGGCTCGCAAACAAATTAGGCTTATCAACGCTGTAGGGCAAGTTGTCGAACAGTTTGAGTTAGCAGCAGAGGACGATGAGCTATTAATTTCCACAAATGATTTGCCCGCTGGCATTTACTGGGTAAGCTTAGAAATAGAAGGAATCAAGCTAATTAAGAAATTAATCATCCAATAAGTCTTTATTTAACAACAGAAGAGCTGAGCAGAATTTACTCAACCTCTTTTATTTTATCAGTGCCCTACCCTCACTAATATTTATTCATAAGAATTTCGAAACAATGAAGCACTACTACTCACTTCTATCTTTTTTATTCATCACGCTATATTTTTGTGGTTCTATCTCTGGACAACAATTCTCAGAGATCAGTGAAGAGTTGGGAATGGAGCATTACTTTGAAGACTGGAACAGTATAGGCGGCGGCGCTGCCTTTTTTGACTTTGACAATGATGGTGATGATGATCTTTACTTCACCGGTGGAAAGTTATCAGACAGGCTTTATCGCAATGATGGCGACGGCACCTTTACGGATGTAACCGAAGCGAGTGGCCTTCAGTTAACAGCCACCTATTTTACTACTGGCGTAACGATCGGCGATATTGACAATGACGGCTATCGGGATATTTTTGTAACTACTTTTGGTTTCCTGAACTCCATATCGCCTAACAAACGTAATCTTCTTTATAAAAACCTGGGCGACGGGACATTCCAAGAAATTGCACCACTGGCCAACCTGGGTGATGCATCCCGCTCCGTAAGTGCTACTTTTTTAGACCACGACCAGGATGGGTTCCTAGACTTGTATGTTGTCAATTATGTCGACCGCATAAGGTTTACTTATGATGAAGATGGCGTCCTCAATGGCTTTGACCATGACTGCTACGACAATTTATTTTACCACAACAACGGCAACTCTACCTTTACCCAAGTAGCTGACCAACTCAATCTTGCGGACCCTGGATGTGGATTAGCCATTGTAAACACCGACTATGACATGGACGGTGATGATGACTTATATCTTGCAAACGATTTCGGCGAATTTGTGGAGACCAACCAAATGTATGTAAACAACCTGACCACGGGCGTATTTAACACCATCCCCATGGGAAACGGCATCAATATTGGCTTCTACGGTATGGGCATTGCCGTTGGAGACTATGACCTGGATCAGGATCTTGACTATTACGTCTCTAATCTGGGGGCCAATGCTTTACTGAACAATGATGGTAATGGCTTATTTACCAATATAGCTGAGCCGGCAGGCGTCACCAACACCAGCACTAACAACAACTTGCTCGTAACCAGCTGGGGTACCGCCTTTGCTGATGTTGACAATAATCTTTACGAAGATTTATTTGTTTCTAACGGTTACATTCCTGCATCTGAGTTTATCGCGACTGATAGTATTGATCCTAATAAGCTTTATTACAACAATGGGAATAATACCTTTACTGACATCTCTGATATTTCCGGGTTCAACACACCCGAAAAATGTAGAGGCCTTGCCTATTCTGACTTTGACAATGATGGTGACATTGACGTTTTTGTAAACGTAATGGCTAGCAGCCCTTTTCCAGACGCCCACGTCAGGTTCTACCGTAACGACCTCGAGAATGATAATAACTGGATTCAATTCAAGCTACAAGGCACCCAAGCTAACCGTGATGCCATTGGGGCAAAAGTTAGCGTTTTTGTAGATGACTTAGTTCTTTTGAGGGAAATCAGTGGCGGTGGCAGCCACGCTTCCCAAAACAGTGTAACCGCCCATTTTGGTTTAGCCAGCTATACTTCGATCGATAGTGTAATAGTTACCTGGCCTGGGGGCGATTCGGAATCCTTTTTTGACTTAGCTATCAACCAACGGCATACCTTAATCCAAGGTGAGGAAGATCGCGTTCGTGTTTCCTTTACGGTAGACATGAGCTTCCAGGAGGCAAGCGCTCAAGGAGTATTTATCAAAATGACCGACAGTGATGGTACTACCCGTCACAAGCTCATGTATTCTCCTTTTCAGGATAACCAGTACAGTGTTTCGTTTTGGGAAGAGCCTGGTTTTAGTGGTTTTTATACCATTAAAAATGGTATTTGTCCAGATGAAAGTTGTGAGGAAGACCTGAGTGAAGAAGGATGTGACAATCTCACCATGAACTTTGAGCGTGTCCTGCCTCCTACCTTCAGCGACACCAACATTAACCTTTGTTTTGGGATTTGCGAAGGCTTACCTTGCCAGTCTACCGTAGATAGCTTTATGGTTAGCTTCACCCTAAACGCTGCACCCCTTGATGAAGACTTAGAAAGTATTTTTATCCGTGGACTTGGCTCCAGTTCTCAAGGAATCCCCATGAATGATCCCGACGGCGATGGCATTTTTGAGCTAAGCATTAACCTCGCCGAGAACTTTTCTGATTACTACACTTTTACCAACGGTGACTGCGATGATGTCGGCTGTCTAGAAGACCTTAGTGGACAAGGTTGCACAGACGAAGCCAATAATTACTATCGCTTTTTACCTCCTCTGACACAGGACACCATGCTGAGTGCCTGTTTTGGCGTCTGCAATACCGATAGTTGTTTTGCTCCTATTGATACCTTCCGGCTACAGATCAACCTGAACATGTCCAATGAAGACCTCAACCCTACTGGGGTTTTCATTATTGGTGATTTCTTTGGCCTTCCTGGTGCAACTCCTCTTTATGATGGAGACGGAGATGGCATCTACAGCAACTTCTTTGATCTACCAGAGACTTTCACGACCTATTACAGTTTCACCAATGGCAGTAATTGTCCTGGAACCACCTGCTACGAAGACTTGAGCGGGCAACCTTGCGCTAACCCTGACCAGAACAATTTCCGCTATTTCGGACCGCTTACTTCAGACACGGTTCTTAACCTTTGTTTTGGAGAGTGCCAATTGGCAGCTTGTTTTCCTCCTGCGGATTCTGTAGATATCACTTTTAATGTCAACATGGCTCCGGTAGCTACTTCACCAGAAGGAGTCTACTGGCTCAATAGCTTTGAGGCTCCTGGGGAGTTTCCTCTCACCGACATGAACCAGGATGATATTTACACCTTCACGATCCGCCGCCCCGAAGGTTTCTCTACCTATTATAGTATTGCAAATGGCACCTGCCCAGATCTCAGTTGTCTGGAAGATTTGGAAGGGCAAGCCTGTGCTGATCCTTT
>NZ_KB903590.1 GCF_000379805.1 Lewinella cohaerens DSM 23179
TTAGGATGTTTATATTCTTGATCAACTCCGGGCTGTGTAGAACTTTGCTACCCCGTCAAGCTTCCCTTCGGTCAGCCTGCGTTGTAGCTTGAGTTCTGCGCAATTTGTATTATATTCAGTGTAGTACTCGATGAATAAACTAAACCAAAGTGAAAAAAGAAATACCGTTAGTAGTCAGACGAGCTCTTGAAGAATTACTTGAAGTAAGAGAGACTGAGATAATTCCGTTTAAGACAGACAATATAGTACTGAGACTCAAAGAGGTTGACTTATCGTCATCGTTCTTTTTCGATATTGAAGAAATTAGTGTGAAATCAAACAAGACATTCTATAAAATTTCGTATTCACCCTTCAACCACGAAAATTTAGAGACAGGAAGAGCTACCGTCAATTCTGTTGACTTAAAGAAAAGGTTAGGAGTATGGTTAGATTTTCTAGATGCATATAACAAAAATAGCCTTCTATTTGATGACGATCAAATAAGCCGTCAATATTCGGAAGAAATTGGGCCTCTTTTTGAGATTATTGATGAGGATGCTGATAAAGCGCCTTTTTCAACAAAGCAACAGAAAGTACTTAGTAATTTGTATGATGATATAATTATTGCTGTCCTAGATAGTAGTAATTCTGAAAGTGAATTTTTATATGCTAAAACAATTGCAGAAGAGATGGAAATATCAAAAGCTGCAATTCCTCGATTGACTAAGAAGAAAAACATAGAGAGGTTGCGAAAACACTTTGTTAAAATCAAGAAATTTGGTGTTTCTGTATTTGAAAAAACCTTAGTTAAATATTTTTCGGATATTGGAAATAGATTACTTAATGGTGATATTGATTTAAATAATTTTCTCCCTTAAAAACTCACGAGAGATGCATATTCCCACGAGAATAAATCTTCAAAATTTAAAAAAAATTGATAAATACTTAAAGGATGCTGAATACCATAAGGCATTGAATGAATTAAGAATACTAATGGGAGCTGTAGCTTTGAATAAGGTCAAAAAGACTAAATATGAAAAAGAGTTAGTGAGAATAAGCCAAGATTTTGAAAAAACAAATAATGTTAGTGATTGGATTAAAGATTATGCCTATTCTTTGTACGAGTTATTTACTGAGTTAAGGAATATGGTACTTGATGATAGAGTATACAAGGCATCTAAAGGAATTGTAGAGTTAAAGCCGGATGAAGCTCTAGAACTGGTACAAGAACTTTTACCTGAATCACAGTGGATGAAGGTTGTAGGTGCTGGTCGTCAGCATGTTGCTGAATCAGGAAACCATAAAACTGTACTTAATTATTATTCTGCGATAGAAAAAAAGCTAGGTGAAACTACTACTAGAATACCACGGCCATTTTACATCAGAAGAGTAACGCAGCATCAACTTGAGAAACGTTTTAGAGAGCATTTAGAAAGATGTCTTACAATCGTAGATGAGAATGCTAATCGCTACGAAATAGTTCATTACGGTAATCTGAAGATAACTAATACATACTATATACTACGCCAAGAGGATAATACAGAGTATCTTTTTGTGACCTTAAATGTAGATCAAGGAATAGATCTAATTGATAATGCTTTAGTTTTTTATACAACTAACAACCGAATTGTAACAAATTATAATCGTCATTTTGATCAGTTCTGGAATAATGAAGGAAGATCGGGTCGAGTTATTAAAAGTTTAAGCGATTTTAAGAAATATATACCATTTGATAGTGATCTATATGAAAAGTATACTGCACTTAAGAATTTTATAAAAAGAGTACCAAATGATTCTATAAGAATGAGGCATTTAAAAAGTGAAGTTAGCTCAGCATATTCTCGACTCGAAGGCCTGAATTCTTGCACAATAACTTATGAACATACATCCAAAAATATTGAAATCCTAAAGTGGTTTAACGAGTATATGCAAGAACTTGATGGGAGTAAGACCTATTTAACTGTTTCAATATTCAAATTTTGGGAAACCATTGGTGATTACAAAGATTTTCTTGATCGACAGCAACAGGCCTTGTCCAAGGGAGCCAGAATTAGGAGAATATTTTTTGTGGATTCTTCTGGCTTGAGAAGAGATTTTGGTGAGGCATATAATGTAGATGAATACAATGCAAGGATGAAAATGCAACAAGAAGTGATTTATGAAAATTATCAGCAATCGTTATTATATAAAAACTATGATTTCAAGGTTCTGTTTTCTTCTCGGTCAAAAGAATCTGCAGCAAGAGATAATTTCGCGATATGGATTAATGAACCAATTGATTATAAGATCCTATTTAAAATGAATTATGGGTTTCCATCTGCGTATACTGAAATAACATTTGCCAATTATAGTGATGAGGATGTTTCGCACATTAATCACTCATTAGTACAGTCATATGTCGATCACTTTGACAGAATGATGAGGAGAGTGCAAAGTGAGAATAATCAATTACTTACATATCTATCAAATGAGGAAATTGATGATTACGAGTTCAAAAATATTTGCCAAGAAAGAATTGATTTTTTAAGAGGCTGTAGGATTGAGGATATAGAGGGATTATTAAGTGAAGAAGAGTAAAGCGCAGAACTTTGCTAGCACGTCAAGCTTCCCTTTGGTCAGCATGCGCGCTAGCTCGAGTTCTGCGCAAAGAATAAAAAACTAAGATAATCATCAACTATCGTAATTATGGGAATAGTGATTTCTATAGTTGTATAATCCACTATTATAACCTAGATTTGTTATGAGAATTAGAACATCATAAACGAGCAATTTATACATTTTAAAAATCTAATCGACCCAAAATTTATTTAATATAACAGCAATATTGACATGAACATATTATTAATCCTTGCGTTTGCAACAGCGCTAATCGGAGCGGTAGCTATATTAAGTTATTTTCAAGATCGATCAGAGGAGAAAAATTTCATTAAGTCAGCAAAAGGTGCAGTCTTTTATGTTTTTTATATGGGAGGTATTTTTATAAGTATATTTATTTTTCCAAGTATGATCTTTTCAAGGTTTTATCCAGAATCAACATTGTTAGGTGATTTTTATAATTCATTTTCTGCTGATGGAAAATATCTCTGGGGAGAAATTTCATATTGGAAAGAAATTCTTATATGGGTTATACTTGCAGTTGCCTCAGTAACAGGCATGTATGCTTTATTAAATTACTTTAGCGAGAAAACTGCAGTTAGAAAATAACTTTGAAAGAAAAAATTAGAAGCGAAGTCGGAAAACGTAACCTTAACCTTGAGGAAAAGTTAATTGTTTGTTCTCCGGGTATATATAAAATTGCTATAAAGTTTGCAGGATATTGGCTTTTATTATATTGGCTTTTATTATATTGGCTTTTGTTATATTGGTATGACGGATAATATAAATACTTCTACAAATGATAGGCGAGTATGGGAAACTTTTCCAGAAAGATTGAAAAAAACTAATCAGCTAATCATAAATAAATGATCTTTGGTGCAGAATTTTTTTAAGTAGATGTCTAATAAAAAGTAAAAAAATGGAAGAAATAATTAAAAGATGTAATTTAATTAATAGTGATATTGGATCAATTGTCAGAATCGCTGATAGACTATTCAAAAAATCAGTATTTACTACTGGTGGATATATTCTAGTAATTAATGACACTCATGTACAAGACCAAAGTGTAAATGCTTTTTCAGACGAAGTGATTAAAAAAATCGTAAGGGAAGCAACAAAGGTATAAAAATAAAAATGCGCAGAACTTTGCTACCCCGTCAAGCCTCCCTTCGGTCAGCCTGCGTTGTAGCCGGAGTTCTACACAACCCTCCGCTGTTTCTACTAAAAGCTGGGTAGAAGGATATTTTACTGCGCGCTCAAGGGATTACCAAAAGGAATAATTTTTATCTTTAGAAAGGGTTGCCTGGATGGTAGTTTCCGCTTTGAGAGATGATCACCAGTAGCGTATGATTACCGCGCGCAGTTTGGTGTTTTGGGAATCGCTCATATTAGGATGTTTATATTCTTGATCAACTCCGGGCTGTGTAGAACTTTGCTACCCCGTCAAGCTTCCCTTCGGTCAGCCTGCGTTGTAGCTTGAGTT
>NZ_KB903591.1 GCF_000379805.1 Lewinella cohaerens DSM 23179
CATCGCGGAGACGAAAATGTCGGAACTACCGCTGCTACTACCGTCGGCGGTGTGGGAATCGCAGGGGAAGGACCTGTAATTGGTCGGACGTTTACAGTCAAATGGTTGTTAAATATTAGGTATGATCTTATATTAGAGTCTACTAAGTTACCTGGATGAAAATAGAATCTTCTTACATGAAGATTATCGCTTTCTTAAGCTTCTAAAAATAGTATCCTATGCTTGATGTTAAACTAGAAATCAGTAATCTTATTGACCCTTTACTTGATTCACTCAAGTATTTAACTAATGAAGGTAAAGATTTACTTGAGGTAGGGCTATCTGAGTATCTGGAAAGTCAAACGGAAAAGTATTACTTGGTCAACACTTTTTTACATAGGTTTGAAAAAGTTCGGTTTTTTGATATATACCACCCTTTGGTCGTTTGGAATGGAAAACGAGCCATTGATTTTAATAACCTAGTGAGAGATTTTGATTCTAATAAGTACATTACAATATTAGGTAGAGCTGGCTCTGGAAAGAGTACAATTATGAAATCAATTTTCTTGAGATCAATTAAAACGAGATATAAGATTCCTGTACTGTTCGAGTTACGATATATGAACGAAGGAAATATATCACTAGATGAATATATTGAGAAAAAATTAGCACTTCATAAGATTAAAAATTCAAATGAAGCATTAGAAAAGGCTCTACGAAATGGCGATTTTATATTTCTATTTGATGGTTATGATGAAGTTTATCTGAATCTTCAAGACAAAGTACTTAGGGAGCTTGATGATTTTGTAGACAGATACAGTAAAAACACTTTCGTCCTAACCTCCAGGTATGGTAGCGGTATAGAATCATTTCCTAGATTTGACAATTTTAAAGTAAATCAATTATCTACAAAAGATATTGTCATTTTTATCAAAAAAATGGTTGATGACAAAGAAAAGATTCGACAAATTCTAAAAGAAATCAGTATTCTAAATGCGAAAAATGAGAAATTACAAACTTATAAAGGCTTTTTGTCTAACCCTTTACTTTTGTCAATGTTTATTTTAACATATGAGCATCATCCTGAGATCCCAAATAGGAAGAATATATTCTATCGAAATGTTCTGGATACTTTATATACCAAACATGATGGACTTACTAAAACAAGCTACAAACGAGAAAGAAAGGCAAGACTAAGTAGGGATCACTTTGAGCAAGTTTTGGAAGCATTTTGTTTTGTCACCTACTTTAGGAAAGAACTAATCTTCACTGAGTCGATCCTCGTTGAACGTCTTAAATTTGTAAGGAAAAAGCTTGACTTGAAATTTGACATACAAGATTTAATTTATGATTTTAAAACTACTGTTAATATTCTTATTTTAGATGGATTAGCATATACTTTTCCTCATAGGTCAATGCAGGAGTATTTATGTGTCTTATTCATTAGTAAAAGACAACCTACCCAGAAAAAAGCCATTTATGAAAAGTATACAAAATTGGTAGTGTTAGACCTAACCGATAGTGGGCAGAATTATTGGGAATTAAGTCATGAATTAGACAAGGTGGATTTCAGCAAGCATTTTATTCTTGATTCACTGGAACGATTCTTGAAAGAAATTAATGTTAAATCAAATAAACAGAAAGTTTCTAACTTTGCAGAGTTGTTTAGTCTTAATATATATAGCGACGGTGAATTTGAAAGTTATCCATTCGCATTTAGAATCATTAAGACAGAGATCATTGATAGTAATGGAAACACCAAAGATACCGTACTTGATGAATATTTTGCTTCTGATGGATACACTTGGGCAAAGTTTATAGACCTTACTAAAGACATAAAATTGTCTCATAATATTCATAAAATAAAAGTATCTAGATCAATTTATAATGTAAAATTTTCTGTGCCTGAGTCTAATTTTTACTTTAACTTATGTGATTATTTAGGTATTTCAATTAATGATATATTAAGAGGACTAAATGATTCTGTAATTGATGATGATGTTGATTTTCGAAAAAAAATTGGATTCGAAATGGGACTCAGATACGAAACTTGGCAGAAGTCAAAAAAGCTGCGTAATGAGTTGGACGAAAAGGCTCTAGGACTAGCTGATAATAAATCTTTCTTGAAATATATAGATCATATTTCCCAGGTTTTAATCCAGAATAAAGATGGTATACAAGGTAGTATAGAGTCTAATATAAAATCTATTGATGAAATTATTGATTTTTAAACAGCACACAACTTTGCTACCCCGTCAAGCTTCCCTTCGGTCAGCCTGCGGGGTAGCCGGAGATGGGCGCAATTTAAGAATGAATATCACGAGATAATGAAGAGTAATCACACTGCTTGAAACGGTGCTCGACAAGCTCGCCCAATATATGACTCGCGGGAACAGCCCGGGTATTCTTCGCTTTTTTATCGAATACAAAGAAATTGTTTTTGAATAGTGCCTTGGAGCCATTTGTGCAATCGACTTCGTTCAGGTACTTTATCTTTTGTCGTTGCTAAATGATGTATAAGGTTAACTTTTCATTGGAGCACTAAATCGCCTTAGCTTGTTTTTGGATCGTTATGAAACGAACTTATCTCCCTGGACGTTATCAATGGTGTAGGTAATTTTTCTGTAGGTGATAAAGGGATCTTTGCCTATCTTTATAACATTCTACAAAGAAAAGGACAAATGAGTGTCAACATAAAACTTCCGGACGGATTGCAGATAAGTGAGTTTGAGCTTAGTATGCTGCTTGCTTCGAAACTATTTGAATCAGGCCTTATATCTTCAGGGCAAGGCGCGGAGATGGTAGGACTTTCGAAACGCGCATTTATAGAAATGTTAGGCAAGTATGAAGTCTCTGTATTTGGCTATGATTTTGATGAATTAGAGGAAGAATTAGACGAAATATAAATGGAGTTAGTAATTTCTGATGCAAGCTGCCTTATTGCTCTGGAAGATATTGGTGAGCTAAGAATTTTGCGTGGTTTATTTAGCCAAATCGTAGTGACAGATATAGTAAGAGAAGAAATTCAAGCAGAATTACCATCTTGGATCAAAGTTAGTAAGGATTATGAAGCCAGAGAATTAGAAATATTGAAGTTAGAACTGGATATGGGAGAAGCTAGTGCCATCGCTTTAGCGCTTAAGAATCCGGGAAGTAGAATTATATTAGATGAGAGAAAGGGTAGAAAAGTGGCTAAGCGCTTAGGGCTAAAAGTGATCGGAACGCTGGGATTAATCGTTAGAGCTAAGCAGAAAGGTATAATTCCTTCGGGTAAAGAAGTACTCAGCAAACTTGAGAATCACGGATTTTGGTTATCTGAGCGTATGAAAAAAAACTTATTAGAAAAATTAGGTGAATAAAGTAATGCGCCCATCTTTGCCTAGGACGTACATACTCCGCTTCGCTACGTACGTCGCCTAGGCTTGAGTTGGGCGAAACGCTGCGCGTACTGAGAGAAAAACTTAATAAATAAGGATAACTCTACATGTCAGAAAATCCAGATTTAGAGATGAATTAAAAT
>NZ_KB903592.1 GCF_000379805.1 Lewinella cohaerens DSM 23179
GGCAGGTACATGTACCAGTATGATTTAGCGGCAGAAGACGTGGCTGCCAGCCGCATACGGATTGCCGAATACGATGGTTATCTGGTCTTGGGCTATCCGTCTTTGCCTGCTGCATTTCACAATATGCGCCTGGCGGCAGACGGAAAAATATACGGCACGGCACGGGGCTCGTCTAATGTGCTTCATGTGATCCATAACCCTGACCAGCCAGGACTGGCCTGCAATGCAGAACAACACGGTTTTGACCTGGCCACCCTGCATGGTTATGCACCTCCGTTGTGCGTCATTTAATCTCCTCCAAGAAAATCGTCCATCCATTAACGAGAATCGTCCATTTTATTCAATAGGAATGCTTGCCACCTTTGTATCGTCAATATTGACAAACAATATTAAAATACATAAAAATGGAAAATTTAGTTAAAACAGAATTTAAAGTTCCTTCAAGAGAACAAGTATCATCTACGAACCAAGAGATTTTTGATAATTTAAATAAGGCATTGGGCTTTGTTCCTAACCTATACGCCACTATTGCTTATTCAGACAATGGCCTCAAAAGGTATTTAGATTTCCAAAACGCCAAAACCTCATTATCGAACAAGGAAAAAGAAGCGGTAAACTTAATAGTAAGCCAGGTCAACGGATGTATTTATTGCCAAAGTGCACATCTTGTATTGGGAAAAATGAATGGATTTGACGAAGCGCAATTATTAGGCATTCGTAAGGGTGAAAGCGAAAATGAAAGGCTGAATGCCTTAGTAAAATTGGCAGCAGACATCACCAAAAATAAAGGAAATGCAAGTGATGAAAACGTTCAGGACTTTTTCGCCCAAGGATATTCAAAGGAGAATCTCGTTGATTTAATTCTTCAGGTGAGTGATAAGACAGCAATGAACTATTTGCACAACCTTACCAAAGTACCAGTTGATTTCCCAATAGCAGAAAGTTTGTAAACTACAATCTAAAAAGAGGGAAATTGAATTACCAGGTTTCCCTCTTTTTATCTTTACTAAATCAACGAAAAATGAATCAAGAAGAAAAAAAATATCCACTTCCACCTTTTACAATAGAGTCTGCAATCGAAAAAGTGCAGAAAGCAGAAGATGCATGGAATAGCAAAGATCCTGTAAGTGTATCAAAAGCATATACAATAGATTCTGAATGGAGAAACAGAACTCAATTTATCAATGGACGGGAGGAAATTGTATTATTCCTGACGGAAAAGTGGAATAAAGAAAGAAATTACAAATTAAAAAAAGAACTTTGGGGATTTCGAGAAAACAGAATGGCGGTGCGCTTTGAGTATGAATATCAAGGTAAAAATGACCAATGGTACAGGGCATATGGCAACGAACTCTGGGAGTTTAACGAAAATGGACTTATGCAAAAACGGTTTGCAAGTATTAATGACTTAAAAATTGATGAAAGCGAAAGAAAGCTGATCTAATATTGGACTATGATACAAAATAACCATTTCACATTCATCAACCCCCAAACGGGTAACCTGGCTTTCAAAATATATAATTTTGAAAACCAAAACCCATTTGACCATATTCAGCGGATGAATTATTATTCCCTCATTTGGGTTAAAAAGGGGAAGGGAAACGTAAAGGCAGATTTTTCAAACTATGACTTTCAAGAGGATACGTTATTTTCTTTTTCACCCTATCAACCTTTTATGCTAAATTCTGAAGATGAAATTAGTGGTACAGTTATAAATTTTCATCCTGATTTCTTTTGCATTCATAAGCATCAAAAAGATGTAGCATGCAACGGAGTATTGTTCAACAACATATATGACCCGCCATTTATTCATATAAATGAGGCTGTAAAAGCAAATTTTGAAATGATTATTGACCAGATCAAAACTGAAATGCAAAAACCTGATTTGGCACAATATGAATTACTGATTTCCTACCTGAAAATATTTTTGATTTCAGCATCTAGACTAAAAACAGAACAACAAGTTGATGCAAAAAAAGTAACAGCAGAAAATAAAGAGCCCTTTATATTACAAAACCTAAAAGGCTATATTGAATCCCATTACAGGACCAAACATACCGCCAGCGACTATGCGGAATTGCTATCTATTTCGCCAAAAGCTTTAACCAAAATAACGAAGGCACATTTCAACAAAACCTTGACCGACTTAATCTCTGAACGCATCATCATTGAAGCTAAAAGAGAACTGTATCTGACTAATAAAAGCGTGAAAGAAATAGCGTTTGAATTGGGTTATAATGATGAATATTATTTTAGTAGATTTTTTAAAAAGAATGCAGATGTGTCACCACAACTCTATAGAGAAACAGTTGGCTTTGATAGAGCTTCAACCGTTTAAAGATAAAAAACGAACGCACAACAAAAGCTATACGTAATGAGGGTTTTGGCGCTAAATTTAAAGTAAATGAATATTAAAAAACATAATGGTAAACCGAAAGTGAAGTGCATTTTAATCCCGCACTACGCATAGCCAAAACGTTATCCCTACTTTCAAACCTGGGATGTAGAAGGAAGCCCTTGTGATACCTTGGGCGTCAACGGGCCTCCACCGGTGGCGGTCAATGATCTCGCTGAGGAGGCTGCTACCATTCAGGTATACCCCAACCCGGCGAGTGATTATATCTACATCACGAGTTCGGGCCAGCCCATAAAGCAAGTTCAGCTTTGGGATTCGCGAGGCCGATTATTGAAAAGCTTTTTCGGGCCAACTGAGCGTATTGATGTGAGGGATTTGCCCCCGGGCTTTTATTATTTGCGGGTGTTTTTACCGGATGGGTATACGAGTCGGAAGGTGGTTGTGCATTAGCAGCGCCGTTTTGAATCCAAAGCCAATAATACCATTATCATGCTTCGCTACCTCTACTTTTTCCTCACAGCATTATTCCCCATCTTGCTCTCTGCCCAGGCCGCTCATGATGCCCAATGGGTACTCGGTTCACCTCGCCTATTGCCCACTGATATTTACCACGGAGGAACCTTGATAGATTTCCGTTCAGGAGAACCAGAGGTTTCTTACTTTGATCTTCCTATACACTTGGACCCCATAGGCATGATTTGTGATAAGGAAGGAAACCTGGTTTTTTACACCAATGGCTGTAGTATCATCAATGCCGCTCACCAGACGATGGAAAATGGGGATAGCCTCAACGTCGGCGGCGTACACGATAGCTTTTGCTCCCATTCTTATCCTAGTTG
>NZ_KB903593.1 GCF_000379805.1 Lewinella cohaerens DSM 23179
CGAACCTCGTACAACACGGGACATGCGGAAATTCAAAAATTTTTTCGGCTGCGCCGAAAATTTCCGAACTTCGCATGTCCCGAAAAACGTTCTGCTCAATTAAGAAAAAGGTAATATTAAGATGCTATATGGCCAATATTGAAGATAAAATAGAACAATACTTTCTAGAAAATATCGAGATTCTAAAAAAGCTTAATAAGCTCTTAGTAAGAGATGTTACGAATGGTAGGCATATTTTGTCAGATAGAGTCTATGAATTTGTGACTCTCTTATTGAGCAATAATACTTCATTTTCGCTTTTAAGAAAAATGCTTGATGAGTATATTTATAACTTGAGCATTTCAAAAACTGAAAAAGAATATTTTATAAGTAAACTATATGATCACCTAGGCAAAATAGGAGGTCAACCCTATATTGATTTGCCTGATTCAGTAGATAATAAATCATTAATTGCTTTTGACAGGGAACTCCATTACTCAATAAGTGGGTTTTTGCTTGGATTTATTAACTTTAGTGATCCAGTTGATTCAGAATTCCGTTCGCAATGTGCGGAATCAATTAGAGAAAGGTCTGAAGTAATGACTATTCTTTTCGTGAAAAAACATATAAATAAGTTCTCCCCCAATCATCAAAAAGAAGTTTCCTCTATAATTAAAAAGTATTTAAGACGAAAAATAAGTGTTAATTTAGCTTACCCAATTATTGACTTTTACTACTTTTTGATGCTTACTTCTAAGGAAGATTTTGAATTAAAAATTGGACGCGAATCCATAACTAAGAATATAAGCTCTGACCTAATCGAAATATGTACTAGAGTCTTAGAAAGAAATCAGGAGGGTAAGAAAGAAGATGAAATAAATGATTATGTTTCAGACTTATTGAGATCGAAAAGCTATAACGTGTCAGACCAAACTCGTAGTGGATTATCAATGAGTAAGTTAAATTCTGGCGAGATTGATCTGATGATTAGAGATAAAAGAGGTCTTCCTGTAACAATAATCGAATGTTTGAAAATTAATAGTGTTAGTGCAAGGGGTAAAAACAAAAACCTTGTTAACCACCTAACTAAACTCCTAGATAATTATGACGGTCTAGGGCTATCTAACAAGCATCTCCTTATTTACTGTTTTGCTAATGACTTTGAAAAATTCAAAAGTAATTACCGATTTTTCTTAGCGATTACTATGAAGGAAGAAGCTTCCAACATCCTTCAATTAGATAGCGTAGGGAATATAAGGAATCCATATGGTGAAGATGTGAGTAATTTAGCCTGTATTTATACATTTCATCGAATAAATGGAGTCTACCAGAAAATAACTCATTATCTCATGAGGTTAAAAAAACAGAAATGATGATTGATATACTTCAAGCAGTAGCGATTTTCTCAGCAGCTATGACTGTAATAGGCGGAGGAATATGGTGGTTTATACAGAAAACTAGTGATACTCTAGCAAAAAAGTATATTGAGAAAGTAAAGCATGAACTTCAACAAGAATTAGCTCAATATAAGTCTCAGTTAGAAATACTAAAAACTGTTATACTAAGGTTTTCAGATAAACAATTTGAGCTCTACAGTAATTTGTGGAATCAGCTTCAAGACTTAAAGTATTCATCTGAGAAATTGTGGGAAGCTGCAAATAAACCCAACCTCAAAGAATTTGGAATAAATCTAAAAAAATCAATGATAGAGATTGATAAAGCATCAATATTCCTCGAGACAGAGCATTATAAAGAGCTAAAAGATATACTCCAATTTTTTAAAGATTATAGAGAAGGAAAAACAAGATTAATAAAAGAGTATGAGAATGCAACTAACCAGGATATTCGTCAGATGGTTGACTTCAACAGGGAGAGAAAGGATAGGTGTTTTGAGTTGATTGATTCAATACAAAAAGACATATCAAATCAAATTAGAGGGGAAAAGAATGAAGACTGAGCAGAACTTTGCTACCCCGTCAAGCTTCCCTTTGGTCAGCCTGCGTGGTAGCCGGAGTTAGCATCAATAAAAATAAATATGAAACTAAAAAGTCTAATTTTGCTTTTTGTCATTAGTCACTTGTCAACTAATTACTGTATAGCTCAAATTTCAGATTTTCCGGCTCCTGGAGAATTGTTTGATAATGGTGGGTATAAAATGCATCTTTTAATAGAAGGGAAAAATAAAACCGGCCCAAACGTAATTTTCTTTCATGGAGCTGGTGATATCGCTCTAAACTGGAATCTTGTTTTACCCAAAGTTGGACAATTCGCAACGGCTGTAGCAATAGACCAAAATGGAGAAGGCTGGAGTGAACATGGACACGGAGCAGCACTAAATCAGCAAGTTTATGATAGCCGACAAGTTCTCCGTAAAGCGGGTATAAATCCTCCATATATTGTTGTTGGGCATTCACTTGGGGGAATAATTGCAAATCTCTTTGCAGTTGAATTTAAAGATGAAATTGCTGGTGTTGTTTTAGTAGATGCAACTCATCCCGATGTGGTCTTAAAAATATATAATAAAGAATCTAAAAAAATGGAATGGAAAAAAATGCGATTAACAGCTAATGATTCTATTCCGCCTGTAATAACTACTCCAATAACCACTCCAAAGGAAATATCCTCTTTTCAAGGTCGAAAAGATTTTGGAAACAAGCTTGATAAGTTTTCAGAAGAGGACAAAGAACGATTTCAGTGGATTTACAACCTGCGCCCATGGACATATATAAAGGGACAGGCAGATACTTATGAGGCTGAAATATTTCAAATGATGTATGAAAACTATGAAGATTATAGTTTATCAGAATTGCCTTTAATTGTAATCACAGGAGGAGCAAAAGAACCCAAAGAAGGAGATGAAAATTGGAGTTCAGAAAGCCTTATGAATCATTCCATTTCTTTACAGAAAAACTTACTCACTTTATCCTCAAATAGTGAGCAGATTATCGCGAAGAATAGTGGACATCATATTCACATCGATGAGCCTGAAGTTGTTGTGGTTGCTATTAAGAAATTAATAAATGATGCTAACAAAAAATAAACGCCATTAAAACGGGCGTTTATTCAAACCGTTGCCCAAGATACTCCGCTTCGCTGCGCATCTTGGGCAACGTTTTTCGGGCAAGCCCGTGTGGCACAAGCTTCTCCGCTGCGCTGCGAACC
>NZ_KB903594.1 GCF_000379805.1 Lewinella cohaerens DSM 23179
GAACAAGACTATGAAACACTAACCGCAAACGGCGGGCCAAGCCACAAGATTAGTACGAACGAAAACGATGAGGTTACCTTGAAGATTGGCGCTAGCGTTGATCCAGAGGTGGATGGCCAAGTAAGTGATGACGCTGATGGTGATGATGCAGATGGCATCGACGATGAAGATGGCTTTGACCCTGCGAGCATCATGTTCGTCACGGGCCAGAGCGTCGATATCGATATCCCGGTGATGAACATGACGGGGACTCCGGCTAAGCTAACGCTGTACATTGACTGGAACAACAATGGTGACTTTAACGACGCAGGTGAGATGTACTTTGTGGAAGTACCGGATCAAGCCACAAGCGTTACACTAGCAGACATTGTACCACCGCTGACAGCGACGATCAACGATGACCTTGGTTTCCGCTTGCGCTTGACCACGGATATGGCAATGAGCCCTACAGGCCCTGCACCTGACGGTGAAGTGGAAGACTACGAAGTAGTTGTAATGGGCTTTGATTATGGTGATCTTAATGACCCTGCAGTTGGTACTGACGGTGATAATACTGATCCTGATACCCCTGCTGATTACCAGACCACCATTGCTGATGGAGGTGCTGCGCACAAAGTTCTTACGAATGAAGAGGACATGGTTATCTTGAAGATCGGTGCATCTGAAGAAGATGAAGCGGACGGTCAGCCAAGTGCTGATGCCGGTATCACCGGAGGTGATGATAACAGCGAAATTGACGACGAAGACGGTTTAGACCTGAACAACATTCCATTGTTCATCTTAACACAAACGACGACTTTGGAGATTCCGGTCATGAACATGACTACTGAGGAAGCGACGATTGCTGTATACCTGGATATGAACAAGGATGGTTTCCTAGATCCTGCAACGGAGAAGTTTACAGCGCCTGTTGCTGATGGTGCTACCAGTGTAACGGTAAACGTTGGCCCAATTCCTGCGGATGCAGTAGTTGGCCAAGATTTAGGTCTACGTATTCGCCTGGCTAATGACATGGACGAAGTAATGACTTCTACAGGTATTGCGAATAGCGGTGAAGTAGAAGATTATATGGTACAAATCATCGGCTTTGATTATGGTGATTTACCAAATACTTATACCACAACTGGGCCTGATGCTCCACGCCACATTATCTCTGAAGCGCTTAAGCTCGGATCATGTGTAGATTCGGAGCTAGATGGTATTCCTGAGCCTATGGCTGGTATGATGGAAGGAGGTGATGATGCTGATCCTGGTTTAGTCACTTTCGGTACTTGTACTGATGGTAGCGACGAAGACGGTATTGTATTCAGCCATCCATTTATTCCTGGCAATGAGTCATGTATCACCGTAAGTGCGATGAACATGACTGGAGCTGATGCCGTACTACAAGTATGGATCGACTGGAACGGCGACGGTATGTTTGGTGCTGGTGAAGAACTGGCATTCGCTGACGGAATAATACCTGATGGTGGTGTTGCAGATGCTGAATACTGTTTCCCTGTACCTGATGTAGTTGCTTACAGCGAAGGATCTTTATTCGTTCGCGCTCGTTTGAGTTCGGATGGCGGTCTTGCTCCTAACAGCCAAACTGGTGCAGTACCTTTTGGTGAGATTGAAGATTACAAAGTCAAGCTTAGCAAAGTAGGTAACCTGGTATGGGAAGACTACAACGGCAACGGCGAACAAGATGAAGCTGGTGACCTGGGGCTTAATGGTGTAGATGTAGAGCTATTATGGTTTGGCCCTGATGGCGATGTGAATACGACCGATGATAACCGTACTTATACGGTAACGACAGGAAATGACGGCACCACGGATGGTGTTTACAACTTCTGTGGCTTAAATCCTGGTACTTACAGCATCAGTATTCCAACCTTACCTGGTGACTATGTACCTACCTGGTCTGATATTCCTGGCGATGATGTTATCGACAGTGACGACCATGCAGGTGTTGAATTTACCATAGTAGACCCAATGGGCCTACCGGAAGGCGAAAACGGCACGGGTGATAATCCTGGTGGCATCAACGGTTTCCCTGATATGCAGGATGACCTGAGTTTCGACTTCGGAGCTTACATTCCAGCAGAACTTGGAGACTACGTCTGGCTTGATGAAAGCTATGAGAACAATGATAATACGCAGGTAAGTACTGGAAGTGTACCTGATAGTCCGATTGAAGGTGTGACTGTTACCTTGACAGGAACCAACAATATCGGTCAGCCGGTGATTCTGGTACTGATAACCGATGTGAATGGCTACTACAAGTTCGAAGGCCTGGCACCTGGTAGCTATAAAGTGACCTTTGATGCCAGTACTGCCCTCGATGAGTGTGGACCGATCTTACTGGCAGTAGCTCCGAACTCTCCAAATGGAGATGATACGACGGACTCTGATCAGAATGCTGATTTTATGACGCCATTCTACGATCTGTTCTCTGGAGATGATATCGAAACGGTTGACGCTGGTTTTGTAGAGCCTCCGATCGAACTGGGCTGTATCGCTAACCTGAACGTAACGCTAGATGCAAGCTGTAGCGCTACGATTACTAAAGACATGATTCTTACGGGACTGGATGGCTGTGTTGATGAGTTCATCATCACGGTTGACGGAACGGATAGCAATGTGATCAGTGGCTGTGGCGAACACACCTACATGATTCAGATTGTTGAAGATGGCGAGATTGTCTACACCTGTTGGGGTACGATCTTCGCAGAAGACAAGACGGATCCGGTAGTAGACTGTCCTGCTAATACGGACGAAGTAACGGTAGATTTTGCTCTCCAGACCCTGGAAGGTAGCATCGACGGCACCGAGCCAACGATTGTTCTTGATGA
>NZ_KB903595.1 GCF_000379805.1 Lewinella cohaerens DSM 23179
ATTTTGAAAACCATTGTAAACAGTAATTAATTCGCCCAACTTTGCCTAGGACGTACATGCTTCGCTGCGCTACGCACGTCGCCTAGGCTTGAGTTGTGTGCAACCAATGCTAAAAGAAAGATACTCATTGACTATATTGCCGTAATAAAGTGAATTGAAAATGGAGAATGAAAAATCTAAGTTGGCAATAAATGTATTTTATCCAGTAATAATACTACTGTTCACAACATTTATATTGAGTAATGTTTCAGCAGTTTTAGTTGTTTTAATATTATTGAGCATATATCTCAACTACTGCTTATTCCCAGATTATTCCCAGAAGAAATCAGATAATTTTATCAGGGCTTCATTTTTTTTTATAGTCCTACTTCTGTCTTTCTTCTCTTTCAAGACATTAAATATAAATTGGGGAGTATTGAGTGGAAGTAAATTAGGTGTAGTCTTTGGATTGACATTAGTATCAGTACTAGTGACATATATCAAAAATCGCTATGATATTGAAAGAAATTTTTACAACTTTGAAAATAGTGACAATTCATTCGAGGATATTAAATTGTTAAGAGTTGTCTTATGGGGAATATTGTTTTTCTTTGTATCGTCTACTTTACTAGAGTTTTTTTTCCCTGAATTCATTTTCCATTATTTTTTACTCATTTTATTTTTATTCATAATTGCGGTAACCTGGATATATGCGAAAAGATATAATGTCATCAACCTTGATTTCAATGATAAGAAAGGGAATAAGTACAAAATAGGTATATTTTTTATTTTAGTTGGTGTTTATCTAGTATGGCTAAACGAAATCACTTTTATTGCTATCACATTGATTGTTTTGGGATTATCCTATATACAATTTGTGACGACAAAGCAAGATTCAGACCTACAGAAAAAGCTATTAGAAAAATTTTCTTACCCATCTGTGATTGTACTATTTTTTTTCATTTCTAGCAGTTTTCTACTTGGTTTTAGTACGAGCTCTACAGCAATAGATCTTATTCAGCCTAATGAAAAATTGATTTATACTACCTTTAAAAGTCAACGTGATAAAATAGACAAAGAGGTTCTTAGCTTATTTGATGCTTTGAAAGGAAAAGACCAATTAGTAGAAAGCATTAACCCTAATTTGAATATTAGAATTCGTACAATAAACAGATGGTATTTAAAGAAGGAAGTAGAGTTAATAGGTGAGTTTTCGTATAACTATGGAGACCAATTTGTCGATACAATACATCATTATAAACCAGGGAGGTACAGATTAAGAGACTCAGATATTTCTAAAGCTATAGTTAAGGCTTTTCAATTGACGGTTGAAAACTATTTCAATAGTTATTTTGAAAATGGTACTAAAGTGCAGATTGAGCTTGATGGAGCAGCTGATGCTATTCCTTTTTCTTCAAGAAGTCAAACGGTTTATCAAGGTGAGTATGGAAGGAAAATTACTAAAAAGGTATATGATTATACAGATGATAAATACCGAAATTTAGGAGTTGTTGTTGACGAAAAAATTGATAATCCTGAATTGGCTTTTCTGAGAGCAGTAGGAATTTTAGATTACATAGATAATCATATACCTCTACTTTCAAGAGCTGAAATTAGTTATAAGGTAAATATTTTTGTTGAAGACAGCAGGATTGGCCCTGAATTTAGGAGAGTTCGTATCTTGATTAAGATATCAGATGTATTAATTTAACTACCTCAATATGGAATCGGTATTTATAAATTTTATTAAAAAAGCAAGTTTCCTTGGAGTTGTTGCGTTACTGATATTTACTTTTTTAGTATTAGGAAGAGATTCTATTGGTAAGGATATTATACCGCAATTAAGTGAAGATAACGCCCTTATAGTTATTAAATGGATAGTATCCGGCTTTTTTCTTCTTATCATATTTGCTATACTCATTGCTTTCGTATCGAAAATTATTAAGCCAGAAGAAAAAAAATCTAAACCTGAAAAACTCAAAGAGAAAACATCGAGTGTATGGAAATATATTTTGGTTTTTCTTCTGGGAGTTGGAATCTCATTTTTCATCATTAAAGAGTTTGCATATAAAGAAAAGGGTGATGTCTTCAAATATTATGTAACAGATTTTAGTAATGTTTCAAGTGAAATCTGGGATACTAGATCTACTTCAAGGGTTAGTTTTAGCAATCATATTGATTTTGTAAAGCTTACTTCAAAAGGACCTGGGAGATATCAGCGACACCTGATGTTAGGCAGCATACTTACTCCTGAAATAAAAGAAATAAGTACAGGAGTATTAGGTAAAGAAATAAGCGAGAATGGTTTCTGGGGATTTAGCTTTATTGTAGGTAGTGGTGATGAATATTTTTTATTGATAAGATCTAATCAATCATATCTAGGCTTTATTCAAGAAGATGATAAATTGGTAGATTTGATCAATTGGAGTGAAAACTTTAATCTTAAAAAAGAACTTAATACAATTTCGTTACAGTCTTCAGGTAGTGATATCAGCTTAATGATAAATAACGTTTCTTTTGCAAGACTGGAAAGGGAAAGAATTGTAAAAAACATATCTTATGTTCTCTGTAAGGCTAGTATAGAGATACATGACTTATATGTAAATTAATGCACACAACTTTGCCTAGGACGTCCATGCTCCCTGTGGTCGCACGTCGCCTAGGCTTGAGTTGTGTGCCATACCAACAAAAATGGAAGCTTTGATAAAGCCGCCCGACTCTAGTTGTAAAAGGAATTAATTTGGAGGAGAAATTGCTT
>NZ_KB903596.1 GCF_000379805.1 Lewinella cohaerens DSM 23179
ATTTATAAAGATCAGAATAATCTTTATATTCGAGGTAGCGCTTAGCTTAATGACCATGAACACGGGACATGCGGAAATTCAAAAATTTTTTCGGCTGCGCCGAAAATTTCCGAACTTCGCATGTCCCGAAAAACGTTAGCGGTAAAAGCATCAATGGAAATACAAATTGCAGGCTTCCTTATTTCTGAGCGCCATTTTTTAATCACCAACTCGATTATCTTTGAAATAGATTATGCGATACAAAGAATATAACGCCAACAATGTGCTTGAGAAGTCATTTAAATTATTTTGGGCTAATGGCTTTAGAGGCACCTCTATTAATGAAATAGTCAATGTAACTGGGGTCAACCGATTTTCGTTATATCATGAATTCGAAAATAAAAAAGGTATTCTTTATGCATCGCTTAACTTGTATCGGGATAGATATTGCCAAGAAAAGCTTGATTATTTACAAAAAGAAGGGGACCTGCCTGACATATTAAAAGGCTTCTATTTGAGCTTCATTGATGAAAATAATGCAATACCTGGGTGCTACTTTATTCATATTGCAACTGAACTTGCCGACAAAGACGAGAAAGTAAGAGCAATTGTTGATACATACATTTCTGAGGTTGAAAGCAGACTCAATGCATTACTCCAACGGGAAGGTATTTCATCGGAAAGCTCAAATTTACTTGCACGTCATTTTCTCGGGCTGTATTGCACTGCAATGAGTTTTTGTTTAATCCATACAAAAGACCAACGTGAAAAACACGTAGAAACAGGAATCAAAGTAATTTTAAAGAACTATGTCTAGAGAATTATCACATTCATACGGTCAACTGGTAGAGAAAGCGCAAGAGATCTTTTGGATTCACGGATTTAAAGGAATTAGTGCAGAAGAACTAGCAAAGCATGTTGGCGTCAGCACATCAACCATATACAACAAGTACTCAAAAGAGATGCTTTTTATGGATTCTCTAGATTATTATACTTTGAACTATTCGGACCCCTTTCTTCAACAGTTAAGAGAAACTACAGAGGGGTTGGAATCGTTGAAAGCATTTTTTTACTCAATAATTGAAGCCTTACTCAACAAAACTTTTCCAAAAAGCTGTCTTATGGTCAATACAATTGTGGAAATGCGGAATGAAAATCGAGTTATTATTGATAAATACGAGGACTATTTCAAAGTTCTGACGGACAGTTACAAGGTAGTATTGAGTAAAGCATTTGCTTTGGGGCAAATTAAAGATGAAAAAAGCATTGATACATATGCTGACTTTTTACTTGGTATAATCTTCAGCCTTAGTATTCTGTATAAAATAAAATCAAAGGAAGAATTACAGACATACATCAATGAGCAAATCGATTTCATCCAGTAGTTTGCATAACTGAACGCTGTTTTTTTTTGAGTAAGGATGCTACTATATCTTTGTTATATATTAATCATTTAAAATTAATTATCATGACAGAAGTAGTAGTAAGCAAAACAATTCAAGTACCGGCAAACAGAGCTTGGTCGACACTATCATCATTTAGAAATATTGAAGCAATTTCACCAATCGAACGATCAGAGACTATCGGAGAAGGGGTTGGTGCGACACGGACATGTTTCATGCCAGATGGCGCAACAATTTATGAAGTTTTGGATAAGGTAGACAATGCCACAATGGAAATGCAATACAAAATTACTGAAGGGCCTTTCCCAATTACTGGATATGTCAGCAATGTGAAGGTTGAGGCTACAGGAAACTCGAGTTGCAAGGTTACATGGGACTGCCAATTTGATACAAATGAAGAATCTAAAGCAGCAATGATCGAGTTATTCGAAGGTTTCTATAATGTAATTATCGATAGTTTGGAATCGATGATACAGAGTCAAAATTAGAAATCTATTTTCTAATTGTTAAAGCTCCATTTGTTGGGGCTTTTTTTGTTCCTAGATATGAAGACAAATAGATGCAGTAATAATTCATTAAAGGCTTAATAAAGTGCATATTTCAACTACTTTGTGAAAGAGAGGCAGTGGCGAGAAAATACCGCTAACACAGGTATAAATGTCCATGCCCTTCCCTTTGGTCGGTCACGGCATTTATACTAGTCGTTGCCCAAGATACTCCGCTTCGCTGCGCATCTTGGGCAACGTTTTTCGGGCAAGCCCGTGCTGTACAAGCTTCTCCGCTCCGCTGCGAACCTCGTACAACACGGGACATGCGGAAATTCAAAAATTTTTTCGGCGCAGCCGAAAATTTCCGAACTTCGCATGTCCCGAAAAACGT
>NZ_KB903597.1 GCF_000379805.1 Lewinella cohaerens DSM 23179
CGTTTTTCGGGCAAGCCCGTGTGGCACAAGCTTCTCCGCTGCGCTACGAACCTCGTACAACACGGGACATGCGGAAATTCAAAAATTTTTTCGGCGCAGCCGAAAATTTCCGAACTTCGCATGTCCCGAAAAACGTTCTACGCCATTAAAATGATATAGTTTATGTTAGATGTAATTAAGAATTATCTTACTAGCGAGATCGATGAGTACGGATTATTAATAAACGGTGAATGGGGTTCAGGTAAGACCTTTTTTATCGAGAATACTTTAGCCCAAGACATAAAACCTCTAGAAATATTCTATTTCACTGTAAATGGGGTAAGCTCTACAGCTGAATTACATCGGACAATTGTATCCAAAGCAATTACAAATCACCTGAAATTAGATAGTTTCCTGTCATTTGGAACCAGGGCTGGGAAGGTCATTAAAGGTATGCCTAAAGTGGTAGCCGTACTAGACTCACTCAGTTTTTCGGATTTTCACTTTCCAGATAAGGTTATTGTCATCATTGATGATTTAGAGAGAATTGCAGATTCTTATTCTTACAGACAATTATTCGGATACATTAGTAGGACTTTTTTAAAGAATCCGAAGTTCAAGACTATAATAATTGGTGATATAAGCCGACCGAGGATAGAAGGTTCGGAATTTAGAGTAATAAAAGAAAAGTACATTAAGTGGATTGTAGATTTTGAGTCTGATTTTGACACTGTTTTAGATACAATGCTTACGAAATATAAGGATGAAGAGAAATTTTCAGATTTTATAGTAGAAAATAAGTCGGCGGTCCAATATCTTTTTAAGAGGCATAAGATCAAAAATTACAGGACGCTTGCTTTTTTTCTGGAAGTCTGCGTAACAGCGAGTAATACCTTCTATGATAAGTTTAATGAGTTATCTAAATCTATACTTCTTTTCATTTTTATATTTTCGATCGAATATAAGTTAGGACGTACAAGTCAGTTTAAAAGTCCAGCACATTTACCGCAGCAAGTGAAAAGATCGGGCGGAGATAGCTTTCTCTTTTCTGAAATTGTTTTTGAGAGAATCAATAAGATGACAGGAGCTGTTGAAGAGACACCACAAGAGAACGATCAGCCCCCTAGTACCTTAGATGTATTCATAAAATCATTTGAAAGCTACTTTAAGGAAGATCCTAATGATGAGATTGGTTACAAAGGAGAATATCACTTTTTTGAATCTCTTTACACATATGTCACGACTGGAAAACTTGACAAAACAGCCTTTGTTGCTGAGTGTGAGTCTCTCGCAAATCATCGTAAAAGAAGTCAAGAAGAAACGGTAAGAGAACAAATCGATGAAGATGTTGTCACCATAACAAGATATAAGACACTATCTTTTGTAGAATTATCGGAGGCAATAAATCGATTTCTTGAGAAACTAGAGGGACTAAATATTGCAGATGCAATCAAAGGGTTTAACTTTTTATTCTTCTTTTCAGAATCTGGGATGATTACAACACAAAGTACTGAAGAATTAGAGCAAATATTCAGGAATTATTTAAATGATTATTCGTTTGAGGAAGGATTGAGTTTACAACAAAAGACGAAAGGAATCAATTTTAGAATGCTTGGTCCTTCAATGTGGGAAGAACGCCAAGATGTCTATAATAATTTACTTGAAAGATACAATGCTTATAAGAACGTCCTGAAAAGACAGAATGCGGAGTTAAAACTAGAAGGGTGGGGAAATAATATGATTCTTGACATCAAGATTGTGTTTAGTTTCTGTACTGCTGATCAAATTGCAGATCGGGTTATTCAGTTACTCAATAATCGAGACTTGATCGAACAACTTGAAGGAGAATTTGATGCCGAATTTAATTATTCAAATGTGCGCCAACATTACTTTCACTTACTTCAAAAATTAGAAAGGTTGAGTGAAAGGTTTGGGGAGGTTTTGGATGAGAATTCAGCGGATAGGATAGATCTGTTCTTTTTGAGGTCGTTTAGGGCAACTATTGATGCTGTAATTGAGAAATTAAGGCCGGCGTAGAACTTAGCCTTTGCGACAAGCCTCGTGCCTCGGCCTGCGCCAAGGCCCGAGTTGCCCAAGATACTCCGCTGCGCTCCGCATCTTGGGCAACGTTTTTCGGGCAAGCCCGTGTTGCACAAGCTTCTCCGCTGCGCTACGAACCTCGTACAACACGGGACATGCGGAAATTCAAAAATTTTTTCGGCTGCGCCGAAAATTTCCGAACTTCGCATGTCCCGAAAAACGT
>NZ_KB903598.1 GCF_000379805.1 Lewinella cohaerens DSM 23179
GTAAGGGTAGGACAAGGAATCGCTACGTTAGCCAAACAGCTGAATGGTGAGGTAGATACGTTGATTACAGCAGGAATACCGCTGATAACTGGACCAGTGAAGTCACCTACTTTTACGTACTGCTGGAAAATGAAATTCTCTGCTGGAGCACACCAGTCAATGAAGTTCCACTCACGACGGAAGGAGTAAGATCCTTCACATATATCAATACGAGGCTCATCTGAATAAGAAGCACCAATGTTACAGAACACCTGATCCAGAGATACGTATCCAGACACTGTCAGAATGAAAGGCTGGCCAGCTGCCTGAGCAGTAGGATTATCATCAGGACCACCAACAGAACCGTCAGTTTCAAAAGCTTCATCACACTCGATAATGCCGGTAAACGGAGGCAATACCAAGCTAGGATCAATACCGAATACATCGCTGATCAAAGAAGGACGGCTAAAGGTGATCACCTGATCACAATCAACAGTACGTGGAGTACCTATACAGGCACCATCGTAGCGATCAGCTACCGTGAACGTACGAGTAAGCGTAATGTCTCCACAATCACCATTTTCTGTTAAGACATCAGACAAGGTTACCAATACAGGACCACAGTTGTCTCCAACTACAGGTAAACCAGTCATGCCAACCTTATCAAGGAATGCGTTCAATGCAGCAGTGCTACCTCCGAAGAAGGTGTTGCGTGTTGCAGTGAAGTCCAATACGCCATTAGCATCAGCAATCCAGTTCTGAGGAGTCTGGAACCTAATCAGATCAACGTCTTCACAGTAAAAAGGAACAAGAATATCTACAGGCTGAGGTGTACTGAGCCCCGCAGCACTAACAGCGTTGCCATTATCACTAACTACACCTACCGTGTAATCCGTAGGCGTACCGTCATTCGCTACCATCAGCGTGTAAGTGTTTCCTGCTTCCAACATCAACGGAACACGTAGGTTCTGGTTGAAGAAAGAAGCAAACTGAATGCCGAAGAAGTCGACAATCGCATAAGCACCATCAGAACCTCCTAAAACATTCTCACATGGGTTGTTCTCGTTGAAATCACCATTGAATAAGGTGATAACGGTAGAAGCCACATCTGAGTCAACTAAGAAGTTGTACACATCCGTCTCGCTCACTGTGAAAGTGATCAAGTCGTAAGAATAGTCCGTACCAGCGATAGGCTCAAAGAAGTTCTGGAAACAGCTGTAATCAGCCAATGCCAGCGTCTCTTCGGTGCCATCAATGCTACCTTCTAGTGTCTGTAACTCGAAAGTTACCAGAGCTTCGTCAACGTCATCAGGACACTCTACTACTGGGTCGGTTTTGTCTTCGGCGAAAAGGTCGCCCCAGCAGGTGTAAACCATTTCTCCTGCAACGAATACATCTACAGAATAGGTATGAGCACCACAACCTGTGATTGTATTGGAGTTGCCTCCATCAACAGTAACGATGGTTTCATCAGCACAAGCAAAGGAGCCTGTTAACACCATTTCAGGAGTGATAATTGTCGTACAAGCTTCGCCAAGTGTGACATTGAGGTCAGAAATACAGCCTACGTCGAGGCTTTCAACTTCTACTACCACTTGAGCAGTTTGGGTACAGCCAGGGAATGCAGGAACAGTACCTCCGTCAGGAGAAATACCTCCGTTGGCATCAGCAGCACCATCGTAAGTCAAAACAACGGTATGGATACCTGCTCCTAAAGCAACAGGATCAAATTCAGTAGCTGCTTGTCCATTAATGGTAAAGTTGATTGCGTCAGCACCAAGACCTTCAAGGTCATCAGCTCCAAGTGTAGTAGCTGTTTCGAAGTTACAGTAAATAGCATCGAGAATCGGGTCAAATACCGGATTCGGATAGGCACAATTATTACCAATAGTAAAGGTTCCGCCAGTAGCGTTACCTGCAACAAATTGTTCTACGGTAATGGTGTAGCCTTGATTTTCTATAAATACAAAATCAATAGTGTAATAGCCAGTAACAGGATCATAGGTCAATGGCTCTTCTCCCGCAAATGGAGTACCATCGCTTTGGGTTCCTACCATAGGTACGTTGTTGGCGTCTGTTCCACCAGTAACGTTTACTACCCGAAAATCGAGGCCAGCAGGAAGTGCCGTGCCATTAATGCCTGTAATAGCAACTTGCTCTGAGAATTGCCCATCGTCGCCACCTGTATTGTTATCGAAATCAAGGACGGTAGCGTTGTCCAAACAAGAACAAGGGTCGGAGATAGCGATGTCACGCTCAAGTGCAGGGACAACGAAAATTGTTTCTGTTACTATGGTGACACAACCATTTTCATCGGTCACTTGGGTTTCCAGTATTACGGTACCTGATTCGGTTACTTGGGTAGCGTCCAAAATAGGGTTCTCCGTGTCGCCGTCATAGAGGCTTACTTCACCAGCGGCAGTTCCGCCAGTAATAGTGGCACTGTAGGCCGTGTAAACACCAGAACCTCCGTTGGCGAGTACAGTTACAGGGATAATACCTGTTTCCTTATTGTCGGTAACGGAGAAAGTAGATAGAGTGCCAGATTCTTCACTAGCTAATAATACTAAGAACCCATCTGTTGGATTGCTAGTAGGATCAATCACTACAATGGACTCAGGAGCAATATCGCCAACATCAGCACCTGGAACGTAAGTCACGAAGTAAGGCGCAACAGGGTCAGTAATATTGTAAACTGCGAAACCACCAGCAGCTCGCTCAAATATTACGAAGGCATAAACAGAGCCTCCAATCTCTTTGATCGCGATTCCTTCTGGTTCGACGCCCTTATCGTCAGAGCGGTTGTCGAACTCGCCTTCATCACCATCGTTGGCATTGAAGAAGGTAGGAGTAATGAGGGCAGAAATGTTACCCAAGTCACTGCCTGAATCAAAAACGAGATCACCCGTCGTTGCATTCCAGATAGAGAAAGAACGTGCACCAAATGAGGTGATTTGGTCATAATCGCCGTCTCCATCTAAGTCACCTTCTGCTGTAGTAATGGTAAGGCGGCCCAAGTTTTCATTTTGCTGTAAATCGTCAGCATCGGGATACGCTGCCTCGTCCAGGTTTAGATCGTCAGCACGATCCTCTTCGGAAAAGCCGTCATAATCACGGGCGTCGCCTTCGTTGGCAGAAACAATGTACATCTGCCCATTGGCGGTATAACATTCGATACCATCCGGTTGGTACATGCCAACAGCAGGCCAATTTTTGATGTTGATACCATCATCTTGGTTACTTGCATCAATATCATTACCTGGTTCACAGTATGCTTTAAGGCCCAGAGCACGAATTTCGGTAACGGTAGAAGAAGCGATGTCTACAACAGCAAAAGCGTTGTTTTCCTGTAAGGAAACATAAGCAGTAGCACCATCATCTGTAATGGTGATGTATTCAGGCTCCAAGTCTTGTGCAACGGTAGCACCAGGGCCGAAGATACGTACACCTTCTGCTTCTAGCATCGCTTGGTTGGCATTAAAAGAGGTGAAATCTGCAGTAGTTACAGAAGCTGCTCCAGCACCGCCACTAAGGTCAATTATAGAGATGGTACCCTCAGGGTCATTGTCATAGTCATCATTAGGCTCACCCTCATTAGCAACCAACAACTTGGTGCCATCAGGGGTGAACTTGACCATGTCTGGTAATGCTCCAACAGTAATAGAGTTGATAAAGGTACCGCTAGCATCAAAGAGCAGTACATCACCAGGCATTTGCGTATCGTCATTAGGAACTGCAGCGGCAAGGATGCCATTGCTGTAAGCTGTGCTGGATACTTCATCGTTACTAAAGCCAAAACTAGTAGGAGCAATGGTCATAATTAGACTAGGAGCGGCAGGATCACTAAGGTCTACCAATTGTAGCCCATCGCCGCTTGTAACAGCAGCAGAGGTATTGTCAGGAATATAGGTTACAATTTCCGCGCCTGCCAATTCCAGCATAGCTTCACGAGTAAAGCTTAGTTCCTCAATTTGAGGAATAACGGTAGGGTTGTCGTTTTCTACAATCAAAAGACGTGAAACTTCACAGTCATTAACACCAACTGCTTGAATTACTACGGTGTAGCAATCTTCGTTGAGGTCGGTTGCTGTATTTTCTTGACCAAAGGTTTCACCACCGTCAAAAGAGTAGAGAATATCTTCACAAGTTAAACAAGAAGCCGTCACAGTAATACTACCGTCGCCTTCACCAGCGCAAGATTCATCTACAATGATGAATTCGTCAAAAGTGATATCGCAACAAGGTATGTTTTCGTTTGTTGCACCAATTGTGTTTTGGCAGGTTGCTACCCAGACACCGTCTATTAATTGCAAAGAACCATCTTCGGTTGTAGCGCTAGATTCCACTACACCTACATCGGTACTTTCAATACCTACAGCGGGGCCATCACTAGCAGTAAAGGTTCCTTCATAGCTAAGGAATTCAATCAGATCACCATCACATGATAGTGCCAAGCCGTCAGGAGAACCATTTTGGATACCGTTAGAAGGAAGTATAATAGAATAGTATGTGAAAGTACCATCATCATTTCCTTCTATAAATGCTACATCTCCTAGCGTGAAGGAATTGTAAGCAGCACCACCACTAGCGTTATATAAAGTAATGGTAATAGCGTCTACAGCATCTTCGTAAGTGTTAGCAATTGCTACTTCTACAAATTCATTAACATCACCACCATCGTTATCGTAGTGGAATTCGTTAATGAAAGCCTCTCCTAGTTCTGGGCACTCTGTTGCTGCAGCTACATTCGGTTCTCCCTGGGTGTTGAAGCCTGGAGTGTAAACCCAAACACCATCAATCAGCTGAATAGACGAGCTCAAAGGAGCTGAGCTTGGTTCAGCGGTGCCAATGTCTGTACTGGTTTGGCCATCTGCATCGCCACCGTTGGCAACAAAAGGCATGCTTTCGTAGCTAAGGAACTGGAATGCTAAGTCATCACACGAAAGAGCTAAACCATCAGGGCCACCATTTTGGATACCGGTGATTAGTTTGCTGTAGTAGGTAAAAGTACCATCGTTTGTTCCAGCAGTGAAGGTGCTAAGGTCGTGGGTCGAACCATAGGTGCTACCATTGCTACCATTGTAAAGGGTAAGACTGATATCGGTGAGGTTGCCACCAAAGCTGTTCGCAACGGCAACTTCTACAAATTCATCTACGTCTCCACCAGTATTGTCATAGTGAAATTCGTTGATGAAAACTTGTGTTACTGTAGGGCAGAGAGTTGCACCACTGGTCACGACAATATTGTCAAAAGAAAAAGCTTCACTTCCACCATCGTTAGTCGCTTCAAAATGGAGATACAAAACTGCGCCTGTACCTGCCAAGGAACCGGAGATGGTTTGGTAATTTTCGTTCAACATCGTACCACTCATGATAAGAGGGTCATCAAAAGAGAACATGTCTCCATCCTCTAGCGTGTAGGTTTGACTAGATGACTCGTCTACAGAACTAGCAAAAAGAGGGGTAAAGGTGACATTGTCAAAAGAATAAGAAAAGTTGAAAATGTCTCCACTAGCTTCAAAATCGCCCATGGCAGCCATATCAATAGCGAGGACTAAGTCTGTAGCATTATCAATTTGGAAAGCCCAATCGACCGTCCCCATTCCAGACATGTTGTCATTATTATCCAAGTCGACAACGCCAAAGAAATTGCCGTTTGGATAACCGCAAGTGATAAATCCTTGATTGTCAGGAGGGAATGGTGATCCTCCTCGGCAGGAGGCATCAACCGAATCATCGGCAAGTGCAAATGGTAGTCCTGTAGGATTACCTGCTCCCGTTTGATCGGAAACATTAAACATGTCACCAGCGGACATGAAGGTGGAACCATCAGGATCAATGTCCTGACTGTTTAAGTTTAATGGAGAATCAAAGTCTTGACTGGCAATAATCGTTTGAGACTGAACAGTTGTGATAACTGTTAGGCTCAATATTAGTGCCAATAAAAAACTGAGAATCGCCGTAGATGGTACATCTACTCTCATGAGATTAAGTTTATGATTTGAAAAAAACAGAAAAATAGGCCAAGGCTTTAGCGAGCATGAAGCTTGCTAAAGCAATTTTTTGATTATCAATACTGTAGCTAATAAATTGCCCTATTGGGCCCCAAAACCAAGTCGTCTTTGCTCAAAATTAACAGATGAGAATGGTTTACTAGGTATACTAAATGACCAATTTTAGATACTTAGCAAAAACTTAATATGTGTTTTACATGGAGGGTGCGGAAGTGGGTTTTCGGAGTAGAGATATGTGTGTGGGATTTTAGGGAGTAGGAGTAAGATCAAGATTCGCTGATAGAAATCATCCTATTTCCTAAGCTTTGCTTATTCCTCTTCCGACAATTCCACATATCTTAGCATCTCGCAAAGCAAAAAATGTTGGAAGATCAACAAAAAAAGTGATGAAAAAGATTCTTGTAGCCACAGGTGGTGGTGATTGTCCAGGACTCAATGCAGTGATCCGTGGATTGGTGAAAGCAGCAAAAACGTCAGGTGATTGGGAGGTATGGGGAAGTAAGGAGGCCTTCAATGGCTTGATGAGTACCCCTACGGATTTGGTGAAACTTACGCCTAAGCGCGTGGCAGGGATTCACGTGCGGGGAGGAACAATAATAAAGACCACGAATAAAGGTAACCCCATTGCTTATCCGGTACCTCAGGAAGATGGATCGGTGGAGTTGGTCGATCGCAGCCAGGAGCTGAAAAAGAAATTGGAGGACCTGGACTTTTCGGCTGTCGTAAATATTGGAGGTGACGGTAGCCAACGCATCTCGCAGCATTTATTCGAGCAGGGAGTACCTGTCATCGGGGTGCCCAAAACCATCGATAACGACTTGGGTTCAACGGACTATACCTTTGGCTTCTCTACAGCAGTACAGATTGCGACCGATTGTTTTGACAAGTTGGTCACTACTGCAGAAAGCCATCATCGGATTATTATCATGGAGGTGATGGGGCGCGATGCGGGATGGATAGCCTTGCATACTGCAATTGCTGGCGGAGCAGAAATTTGTCTGATCCCTGAAATTCCATACAGCATTGAAAAGATCAAAAAGAAGATAGACAAGCGCTACAAAAAAGGCAAAGGGTTTATGAATATAGTGATCGCTGAAGGGGCTAAACCACTAGATGGAGAGGTCGTAGGCGAGGTTGCCCATGATGCTGGTGATCCGCATCTAAAACTAGGCGGAATCTGTAATTCACTTCGTTACGAACTGGAAAGAATGGGCTGTCAGCCCCAGATACGTACCACGGTGCTCGGGCATATTCAACGAGGAGGAACTCCGGTAGCCTTTGATCGTATTTTAGCTACAGCAATGGGGGTGAAAGCCTTCGAGTTGGTGGCTGCTGGAGAGTTTGGAGAAATGGTGTCTTACCAAAACAACAAATTTGTTAGTGTGCCTTTAAAGGAAGCGGTGAAGGCGAATAAGGTGGTTACTCCTGATCATGAGTTAGTACGTACGGCACGTGCTATCGGTTTGTCTTTTGGAGATTAAACTGTGTTAGCGAATTTCGTTGTTAGAATCAATAAGTTCTTAAAATAGGATCGCTAAATTACCCAATACGCTCCGGTTTTTGAGATAGCCAGAAAGCATAGTTTCATGGTTTTAGCTGGTCTCAGAAAAATATTTTCTATAATTAATTGAATGTATATTACTTTTATAAATAAGTTATCGTTTTGATAACCATTAATAATTGCTTTTCTACAGCTTCTTTATCTATGACATCCGCTCATGTTTAGTTCTATATCTATAGACTGGTTTACGCTTTTGAGTGGATTTGCGATCCTCGTCATGGGGTTACGCGTGTACTGGTTGGATACCCACCGGAGGATGTACCAAACATTCATGGCGACGACGTTGCTGCTCTTTATCCAGAATCTGTTTTTTTTCGAAATGGAGTCGGTTACGGATTTGGAAAAAGCACTAAACCTCAGGCGCTGGCAGGAGAATATCTGGAACCTGACGGTAGTTTGCATGCTGTTAACGATGTGGTTTTATGCCAAACAGTTTGCGCCTCGCGAGATGAAAAAGTGGGAATACTCCAGTCTTATTTTTGCCTTTTTGATTGTTTTGGGATTTGTGTACCTGGAGGGGTTCACCTTACATGGGCATGGAGATCTTTTTTTTAATGAAAATGGTCGTTTAGCGTTAACGATGGACAGCTATACAGGGTACGATTTTTTTAGGTTCGGTGGAGTGGTAGTGACTTATGGACTGTGTATTTACTTCTCTTACTTGCCATATCATTATGCGTTTAATAGTTCTACCAGAGGAATTCGGATGGGAATAGTTATCATTTTTTCCTTGGTTATGATAGGGTCATTTGTTCAAAATTACCTGCTTACTTATTTTTTGGGCATCCCCAGTTTACTTAATGAGAGTATTAATGTTGCTATTGGTGGGCTTTTCACTGGGCTGATGATTGTTAATCTACAACTCACTGATTTACAGTCGCAACATGCGGTGCCTAGTCTCTTGAAGACGATGACTAATTGGTTTATCTTGACGGATAAAGACTTCAGGATTAAACAGGTGAATTCGGCTTTTTTGGAGTTGATGGGAGGCAGCGCAAAAAATTGGCAAGACAAGTATTTAAACGAGGTCTTTACGGGTAAAGAATGGGAGAAAACGAGAGAACGTCTACTGGCGCTTGAGCAAAACGAACGAGGGAATTATGAAACCAATATTTCCGTTGGTGGGCAGAATAATTATCTACTTTTTTTAGTTACCCCGATCTATAAGAAGTTTTTTGGTTTGGGGGGGAACCTTAGGCGAGGTTATGTATTCGTTGGTACAGATCTCACTGATTATAAAACGTCTGAAGCTCGAATTCTTGCTTATGCCCAGGATTTGGAAACATCTAATCAGGCACTGGAGCGGTTTGCTTTTATTGCCTCTCATGACCTTAAAGAACCTATCCGCAATATCGGGAGTTTTGCAGGCTTACTACGCCGACGATTGGCACCGCCCTCTGGTTCCGAAGTGGAGGAGTATCTTGAGTTTATAGAGCGTAATGTGCAAGGAATGAACCGCTTAATTGAGGCGGTAATGACGGTTTCCCGCTTAGGCCAGGAAGGGCTCTCTTTTGAACCGGTAAACCTGGTAGGAATCACCAAGGAAATCAGTAAAAGATTGTGGAATGAAAATGACGGGAAACAATTACAAATAACATTCGATGGAGATGCCTTGCTTAAAGGTGATGAAGAGTTACTCCAGCAATTGATTCAAAATTTATTAGAAAACGCCTTAAAGTACAATGAAGCTGAGCAGCCTTGTTTAATAATTAGGGTAGAAGCCGATTCGCTCCCTGGTTTTGTTAAGCTCTATTTCGAAGACAATGGTATCGGCGTTAGTGAAGCATATCGGGAGCATGTTTTTGAAATGTTCAAACGACTACATTCCCGTGCGGCCTACTCTGGTACAGGTATCGGCTTGGCTATTTGTCGTAGGATTGTAGAATTGCATGGTGGTGAAATTTGGATAGAGGATACTACCAATGGTGTCGGATCAGCTTTCGTAATGCGCCTTCCTTCCTCTAAGTAGGATTTCTTCTAGTAATTAACCGACATAAAGTCATTTACAAAAGGTCTTTTCCCGAACTTGTTTTATTTTTACTTACTCTTTACTATTTAATTTGTGTAGGCTCATAAGTGCGATAGCACTTTCGTGCAATAAAATTATATTAATGAAAATAATAGCTACCTATTTGCTTGTCCTTCTCTCTGGCTTAGGGTTATCTGCTCAAACGTTCACGTTTGTAGATGAGTCAGACGTCCTGTTAGAAGTAAACGCTGAGGTGAATCTACCGCTGGCGGAATATGCAACACTCACCGCTGAAGTCAGCGACCTTCGTCAAGCTTTAGTATATGCCCCTTTGGAGGTAAATACGAGCCTTCCAAGATCAGCTACTCAAATTCAATTGCCGCTGCCTGATGGCACAATGCGCACCTTTCGGGTCGTAGAAAGCCCTGTGATGCCAGAAGCTTTGCAGGCTCGTTGGCCACAATTACGCACTTATCGTGTTCAGGACGTATCGGCCCCTCAATACAAAGGACGCCTGACCGTTACACCACAGGGAATCACAGCAACTTATACCTCTTATGATGGAGAAGTGTTTGTAGAGCCCTACGCAAGTAATCAATCGTTCGTTCATGTTGTCTACTTTAACCATGATCTCGTTCTGACGCCGGAAGAACTTCCTCAGTTGGCTTGTGGTTACGAGCCTTCAGAAACCGAAGATCCAAAACCCATCAATGCAGACGGAGAGGCTGTTTCAGAAATAAATAGAACGACTGCAAGTACTACCGCCAATATCCATGAGTATGTAATGGCACTTACCTGTACTGGCGAGTATGCTACGCAGAAAGGAGGTACAGTAGAGGCCGTTCTCAGTAGTTTTGTAACAGCTATCAACCTGGCTAATGCTACGTTTGAGAATGAAGTTGGTGTTCGTATTCGCTTGATAGAGAACCAAGAGCTGTTGGTTTACCTGAATGCAGGCACCGACCCCTTCATCAACGCTGATGAAGGAGGAGAGTTATTGAGCCAAGTGCAAGGGGCTATTACCAGTGCTGGTTTTCCTACTTCGTCCTATGATATGGGACATGTTTTTACAAGCTCCTGTACGGATGTAGGGGGTGTCGTTGGCGGTCAGGTGTGTACACCGGGCAAGGATCGGGGAGTAACTTGTCATTATAGTAATAATATTGCCTCTATTATCCGTCGGGTTTTTACACACGAGGTAGCCCACCAGTTTGCAACAGCTCACTCCTGGAGTAATTGTCCAAACAGTTTGGGGCAGTTGGCTAGTGGTTCTGCCTTTGAGCCAGGCTCAGGTACCACGATTATGTCCTATGCGGGTTCTTGCGGTAATCAAAATGTTGCCTTTAATAATGATGATTACTATCACGGGCACAGTATTGAGCAATTTACCAATTACACGCGGCAAGGTAATGCTGCTGCCTGTGCAACAGTTATTCCAACAGACAATACTGAGCCTAAAATCACTCTCAATTATACAGATGGTTTTTATATTCCAATCAGCACACCTTTTGAATTGGATGCAGCGGTTGTAGATGTCGACGAAGACCCGATCACCTATTGTTGGGAACAAATGAATTTAGGTCCACTTTCTGATTTGGGCGCGCCTTTTGGTAACGCACCGATATTCAGAAGCTACCCTCCAACGACAGCTTCCAACCGGGTGTTACCACGGCTTGTTGATTTACTGAGCAATAACAGTACGATTACAGAGATATTGCCTACTTATAGTAGAGATATCGCCTTTCGTTGTACCGTCAGGGATAATAGCCCTGAGATTGGTGCAACGGTTTGGGCAGATGTTGCTTTTAAGAGCACAGCTACGGCAGGGCCGTTTTTGGTAATGTCTCCAAATAATAGCAGCACTGTTTGGCAAGCCGGAGAATACCGGGAAGTAACCTGGGATGTAGCCAATACAACCAATGAACTCGTAAATTGTCAGTTGGTAAATATTCGGTTATCAAGTGATGGTGGCCAAACTTACCCATATACCTTGGTAAGCGGTGTCCCTAATAATGGATCTGCTTTTGTTACCGTACCTGAGGTGACAGGGAGTAATATGCGTGTCAGAGTAGAAGCGGCTAACAATATCTTTTTTGATATTTCTAATGCTAATTTCAGTATTGAGCCAGCAACCGTACCTACTTACACCTTGAATTATGGTCCTGTTTTTCAGCAGCTTTGTTTGCCAGATGTAACGACTATTGATTTTACAACAGGAGCTGTACTTGATTATACAACGCCTATTAATTTAAGTATCAGTAGTGAATTGCCAGAGGGCGTTAACGCTGTTTTTTCAAATAACGATTTTGCACCGGGCGAAGGCGTAAGTTTACAGCTTGATTTTAATAACCTGGAAGACTATGATGGCCCCTTGGAAATAGAAGTTGCCGTAGCTACTACCGATTTGGACACCAGCTACCGTACCATCTACTTCGAGTTGGTTGATAATGATTTTAGCGACCTTAGTCTGTTGACGCCTGTAGAAGGGGAGCCCAATATTACTTTGGGAACAACCTATACCTGGACACCGCTGCCTAATGCACAATTATACGATTGGGAGCTCTCTGATGACGCTGGTTTTTCCAATGTTTTAGATAGCCGGTATGGTATTTCAGAGACGGAAGTTATACAGTTGACCCAATTAGAAAATAACGACCTGTTTTACTGGCGGGTTCGTGCCATCAATGAATGTGGAGCTGGTGAATGGCAAGCACCGCAGGTGTTCCACACGGTGAACGTACTCTGTACCCAACAATTGGCCGAAGATACACCAGTAAACATTCCAGGAACTGGCTTGCCGCCAACGGTGACTTCACAAGTGTTCGTGCCATTTAATGGAGTGGTTAGTGATATCAATATTCCCTTTCTCCGCGTCCGTTATCAGCCGATTCAAAATTTCTATATTTCGCTGATTAGTCCAGCAGGTACGGAAGTACGACTTTATGATGGGGATTGTTTTGGCTCTGATGTAGTAGCAATAGGTTTTGATGACGAAGCACCAAATGAAATTATTTGCCCACCAGATGATCAAATTCTTTTTAAGCCAATAGAAGCCCTTTCTGCTTTTGATGGAGAAAACAGCGAGGGGATTTGGACTTTGAAAGTGAAAATCCTTGAAACAGGTTTTGGTGCATCCGGCCAGATATCAGAATGGGGACTTGAGTTTTGTGCTGCTGGTAATTCAGCCGCGCCAGCTCTGTTGACCAACGATACACTCTTTGTACCACCATTGATGAGTAATCCGGTAACGAATGATTTGTTACAAGTAACAGACACCGAGGAAGGACCATTTGACCTGACTTATTCTTTAGTGAGTACTCCGGGCCACGGTTCGTTGTACATCATCGACCAGGAATTGTCACCAGGCAGCACCTTTACCCAAGGGACGATAGATGCAAGTAATCTTCGTTACCAGAACACGAACCCTGATGCCGTCAACGATGGCTTCACTTTTGTGGTAGAAGATGGTACGGGAGGTTTCTTGCCAGTGCAACGTTTTGATATTAAAATCGATGAAAATGCGGTGGTAGGCACAGAAGAAATCAGTGCTGGTAACCATTTCTTGTTATATCCCAATCCTACAAGCGAGATGGTCAACCTCTTGCTACCCACCTCAAATACGGAGGAAATGCGTTTGCGGGTATTCAATATCAGTGGCCAATTGCTGCTGGAAGAGAAAGTAGCCGCCGGCACGCTACAACATCAATTGACAACAACTGCTTGGCCAAACGGGATTTACCTCGTACAGCTGGGGGGGCGCACTTTGAAGCTGGTTAAGCAGTAGAAAAGTCGAGAATTATAATATTTGTGAAAATGCAGAGGGAAGCTTCCCTCTGCATTTTTTTATAGAAGTACATGCCAATAGCCAGCGTCTATAATTGTTCTAAAATATCGACTCTCATTTACCTGTTTGTCAGCCAACAGCCATTTGCTAAACTAGGCTTGAACAAATAAAATAGGCCCCTGTTTCCCTACCGTAAACTTTCTAAAAAACAACCAAAAAACAATCTACGATGAAAGTGCATTCGTATGCTTTGAGCATCCTGATGATGTTCGCCTTATCTTTTACTTTTCTTTCTTGTGACGATGATGATGTGATGGATGATCCAACCATTGTTGAGTTTGCACAAGATAATGCCAACTTCAGTATCCTTGTTGATGCTCTAACTGCTGCTGGTTTGGTAGACGCGCTAAATGACCGGACCTCATCATTGACGGTATTTGCACCTACTAACGCTGCTTTTGAAGCATTCTTGGCAGCCAACAACTTTGCATCTCTAAATGATGTACCAGTAGCGCTTTTACAAACGGTATTATTATACCATGTGTTGCCAACAGAGGAGACATCTAGTAAGCTGACTTCTACTTTCTATAATACGCTGGCTGAGTATGCAACTGATGAGCCTCTCACCTTGTATGTGAATACGAGTGGTGGTGTAAAAATCAATGGTGCTGTAGATGTGACTGCTGCCGATGAGGAAGTAGCCAATGGTGTAATTCACACGGTAAATGCAGTTATTGCGCCGGCGAATGTAGTCACTTTTGCTACTGCTGATCCTACTTTCAGTAACCTTGTAGCTGCGCTAACACGTACCGACCTGACGGCAGATTTTGTGAGTATCCTTTCTGGCGACGGGCCATTTACGGTATTTGCGCCTACTAATGCTGCTTTTGAAGCCTTGTTGGCTTCGAATACTGACTGGAATACTTTGGCAGATATCCCCGTAGCTACGCTAGAGGCGGTACTAAAGTATCACGTAGTTGCTGGTGCTAACGTTCGCGCTAGTGATATTGTAAGTGGTGCTCCAGTTACAACCTTTGAGGGTTCTGACTTCTCTATTGATTTATCAGGTAGTGCTCCAGTGATCAATGCAACGAATAGCACTGCTACGATTATCGCTACTGATGTACAAGGTACAAATGGTGTTGTACACGCGATTGATACGGTACTGTTACCTTAAGAGCTTTTTTGTAAAAAAAACAGTTTTGTTATTAGACAAAGTTGTGTCGTACGGCCTTGCTTCTCGCTTTTGCGGAAGCAGGGCCGTTTTTATTTTATAGATTCGCCAACTGGAGGAACCCACCTTGTGTCTCTATTTGCTGGAATTTGCCCCAGGCCTGTTCACAGAATTGTTGGGTAAGGTGTTCAATATAATAGCTGCCAGCAGCAGGGTCAACCACTTGGTCTAGATGGCTTTCCATTTGCAGTAAATGCTGTACATTTCTGGCAATTCGGCGAGTGAAAGAACTACTTTCTCCTTTGGTACGAAGGTCTGCCGGAGGAATGTACAAGAAAGATGCGCCACCTATAATGGCCGACATCCCCTGAGTGGCTGCTTTAATCATATTGTACTCACGCTGATCGGTTTGAGTTTCGGCAGCGAGATGAGCAGCGATAGGCGGTATGGATTCATTGGCCAATCCAAAACCATTGAGTACGTTGGCCCAAAGGATTTTTAGCGCCCTTATTTTTGCAATTTCTACAAAATAGCTGGTACTAATCGCGACTGAAAACTGTAAGTGCTGGTTGGTGACAGCAGCTGGAATACCCTGTTCTTCCATGGCGTTGAGATAAGAAACTCCTTTGGCGATAAGCAAGGCCAGTTCTCTACTCGTATTTTCAATGCCGGTATGGAGCGTTAGACCATTAACTTGTAAAACCTTGAAGTTGGGGGTGTGTTGCTGTGCAAATTTCAAGACGCGGGCCAAGGCTGTAAATGGTGGTTCTGACCAATCTAGCAGAGGGTCAAAGTCCATTGAGCCATAAATGTCTACTAGTTTCAAATTACGCCTTCTGACATAATAGATGAGATTGCGAAATAATTCAGCGGGGTCTTTTCCTGGATATGCTGGGGCAAAATGAATAGAAATAAAAGAAGGCTCAATATTAGCTAAAAGCACGTCCAATTCCTCACGACTAGGCAGGTGGTGTAGGTGAAATAAAGGTGCATTTACACCTCCCTGTAAACCTTCCAGGGCTTGAGTGTTGGCTTCTTTAGGGTCACGAACGAAGAGGTATTCCCCAATAGACCAGCTATTGTTGTTGCGCCCTGAATTTAGCGTTGGTTTTTTGTTTAGGTCATCCTCATTTCCATAAGTAGCGGCTACCCGAATGTGTTCTTCTAATTGCCATTCGAGCTCTTCAAGAGGTTTACCTTTTAGGTCACGAGTTATTTTTTCCAACCATTGTTCTTTGGTAGGGTTAGAAAAGGAGTTAAATAGTTTTGAATTGGTAGGCATAATCAGGGCACTTTAATCTCAGTAGCAGACTGTTTCTTGCTGCCACAGTTCTTTATAACCTAAAGGTATTGAATTGCAAGTAAATTACTCCTTCTCTGACAACTTTTGTGGTCAAGCTAAAGCAGAAATCGTAAGTGACTGGAAAGGAACGTGATTTTTGTTTTACGATGGACGCTAAACACAAAAAATGTCAGAGAATCAAATTACTTTATGTAATCCTTATTTTTGTCTTATGAAGAATCGTATGGTCTATTTAGATAATAGTGCAACCACACCAACAGATCCCAGGGTGGTAGACAAAATGTTACCTTATTTTTATGACCAGCCTGGAAATGCTGCTAGTAGGACCCATGCTTTTGGTTGGCAAGCCGAAGAAGCAGTGGGTAAAGCACGTCAGCAGGTGGCTGAGCTATTGGGGGTAGATAAGACAGAGGTTGTTTTTACCAGTGGTGCTACGGAGGCTGTAAACCTTGCTATCAAAGGTATTTACGATACTTATAAACGTAAAGGGCAGCATCTTATCACTGTAAAGACGGAGCATAAAGCTGTATTGGACACTTGCCAATGGCTAGAAGAGAAGGGGGCGGAAGTCACTTACTTGGAGGTAGATAAGCAAGGCCGAATTGATTTAGGTGAACTTGAAGCCGCTATCCGAGAGGATACGATTTTGGTGGCCATTATGTGGGCCAATAATGAAACAGGGGTATTACAAGAAGTAAGTGCTATTGGAGAAATTTGTACCCGCAAGGGAGTATTCTTTTTCTGTGATGGTACTCAGGCAGTAGGCAAAATTCCTGTTGATCCAGTGGCGACGGGAATCCATCTAATGGCGTTTTCGGCACATAAAATGTATGGCCCAAAAGGAGTGGGCGCACTTTATGTGAGGCGTAAAAACCCTCCTGTGAAAATAACAGCCCAGTTGCTGGGGGGAGGGCATGAAAGGGGACGTAGGTCAGGGACTTTAAATGTACCCGGTATTGTGGGCTTCGGTGTAGCAGCGGCGTTGGCGCAAGCAGAAATGACCGAAGAAATGGTACGATTATCAGTATGGCGCGATCAACTTGAGCGTAAGCTTTTGGAAGGCTTAGAGAAAGTAAGTTTAAATGGAAGCCATGAAAATCGATTGCCACAAATCAGCAGCCTATGTTTTGAATATGCCGATGCCGAGGATGTGATGAGGACTTTCAATCAGGAGCTCGCGGTATCTTCCGGTTCAGCCTGTACCTCTGCTTCACTTGACCCCAGTCACGTACTTAAAGCGATGGGCCTCACCAGCGACGAGGCTCACGCGTCGCTACGCCTGAGTTTTGGCAGATTTAATACAGAAGAGGATATTGACCAAGTAGCGGAGTGGATTATTCGTGGGGTAAATAGTGTTCGGGCAGCGAATCCATTATGGGTGTAGAGAGGTGTTTGTAAATGTTTTTATTTTTAAACTTGAGGTTTATTTGTTTTAATTGTGTTTTTTTGTACCTTTACACTACGCTCAGCAACCTGACAAGTGCTGATCATATCGAAGGTAATACCCCTCAGTTTGTCATGAGGGCATTCAGCGGTTTATTTTTGCGTATTGCTTGGCTGCTACGGGATACTGTAGCAGATGATGACGCATGTCCTATGTGGCCGGTTGGTCAGGGACATTTTCGGCGATCTGGCAAGAGGGTGGGCCCTCCACTTGGGGCCGGTATGCCTAAATAATTCAATAGACTTCGTTTTATCTCTCCTCGTCAATAACAGATATTACTTACAATTTCCTTACTTTAGTTCTCAATTACGGGTATATTTAGTTCTACTAAAACTTTCACCCAACCTTATCGGTTATTGGTAAAGAATGTTATTGATCATAAATTTGGAGAATGTATGCTTTTTGTAGGCGACAGTGCAAAAGAGAGAATTAGAGAGATTGAACATAAGGACCAGCTCACCAAAGAGCACTTCGTCCGTGTATCGGTCACAAGTGGCGGTTGCTCAGGCTTATCTTACCAGATGGATTTTGACAATCAGCCACGTCCAGATGATCAGGTATTTGAAGATAATGGCGTTAAAATTGTTACCGACCTAAAGAGCTTCCTCTACCTCTGTAATACAACTCTTGAGTTTTCGGGAGGCCTGGAAGGGAAAGGCTTTTATTTTAATAATCCGAATGCTTCGCGGACCTGTGGCTGTGGTGAAAGTTTCTCGGTCTAGTGGATTGTTTTCTTTAATATACCACCATCCAAAGCACCATTTGACCAACAAGTGGTGCTTTGTTATTAACCGGCAACTTCATGCACCGAATCGGTTACGACAGTAAACGTATTTTTAACAATTTTACCGGCTTAGGGAATTATAGTCGGACCCTTTTGCGGAACCTTACCTCTTTCCATCCTGATGAGGAATACTTCCTCTATACGCCTAAAGTTAGTCGTACTCCACAGACACAATTCTTCCTGGATAGCCCAATGTTTACGGTCCGGACGCCTACTAAAAGCCGTCGCTTATTATGGCGTAGCTGGCGACAAACGGCAGATCTTGTAAAAGATAAAATTGATTTGTTTCATGGTTTAAGTCACGAAATCCCCTATGGCCTTCCTAAAACAGGGATACCCACTATTGTGACTATCCATGATCTCATTTTTCGCCATTATCCCGAGCAGTATAAATGGTTAGATTGTAAAATCTACGACCGGAAATTTCGCTACGCTTGCGAGAATAGCGATCTTATTATTGCAATTAGTGAAAGTACTAAGCGGGATATCATGCAGTTTTATGGTATTCCTGAAGAAAAAATTATAGTCATCTATCAATCTTGTCACGAAGGTTTTATGCTGGAAAAACCAGCTAGCGCACGTGCCGCAGTATTGGAGAAGTATAGTTTGCCTAAAGAGTTTATGCTCTATGTAGGGTCATTGATCGAGCGAAAAAATTTGTTAGGCCTCGTCGAGGCTATTGCTGCGTTACCCCAGAATACTAGACTTCCGCTAGTTGTAGTAGGCCAGGGTAATGAATACAAAAGAAGGGTGCAGCAACGCGCTAAGGAGCTAGGTGTATTGGATCAATTAATTTTTATCAAACCAGCATTTTCTGAGCTTCCTGCCCTTTATCAACAAGCACAACTATTTGTCTATCCATCTTATGCAGAGGGTTTTGGGATTCCAATACTGGAGGCACTTTTTAGTAGAGTGCCAGTGCTGACGTCGAATATATCTTCTCTGCCAGAGGCCGCAGGCCCAGGAGGCTACCTTGTCGACCCTGGGAGTGCAGAGGAAATGGCAGAGGGAATGATCGCCTTGCTCACAGATGAAAATCTCCGGAAAAAGAAAATTGAAGCAGGTTTCCAGTATGCACAGCAATTCACAGGCGGTTTTTTGACCGAGCAATTGGTGAGTACCTATAAACGTCTTTTAGTCTAATCTAAAAGTTGTTTTTGTTTATACTAAGTATTACCTTTGTAATACGATGATAGACTTCTTAAATATTTTACAGGAAACCTGGGCCGTAAGAGCCTTACTTGCGTCCAGTCTGGTCGGGATAATGTGCGGCATTCTTGGCTGTTTTATTGTCTTGCGCAATATGTCTTTGGTAGGTGATGCGCTTGCTCATGCTATTCTGCCAGGCGTAGTTGTTGCTTTTTTACTGGTCGGTTATAGCACATTAGCCTTTTTTACGGGTTCTGTATTAGCTGGCTTGCTCACTGCTGTAGGCATCACCTGGATTCAACATCGCGTGAATACCAAGAACGATGCAGCTATTGGAATTGTCTTTACCGCCATGTTTTCTCTTGGGGTGATTGGTATTTCCTACATAAGCCGTAATCAGGGGGTTCACCTGGATTTAAAGGATTTCCTTTTTGGTAATGTACTTGGTGTAGCGGATACTGACCTCTTGCTGACAGGCTTGGTTACATTGTATGTTATCCTCAGTGTAGTTGTGTTTTATCGCTATCTTTTTGTATCCACGTTTCAGCCTGTCGTTGCAGAAACAATGGGGATTCCGGTGCGTTTGATTCATTATTTTTTGATGTTGCTACTTTCCTTTGCAGTCGTAGCTTCTTTACAAACGGTAGGGGTTATCTTGGTGGTAGCTATGCTTATTACCCCTGCGGCAACGGCTTTGTTGCTGTCTGATAAAATGGAAAAGGTCATTGTTATTTCTGCGGGAATGGGCCTGCTTTCAGCAGTAGTAGGTTTGTTGTTGGCAATAATACTTAATACGACTCCGGGGCCAGCTATTGCGGTTACGGCTACTTCTTTTTACCTGATGGTCGTCCTTTTTGCACCGAAAAAGGGTTTGTTTGCAAAAGCAGTACGCCGCCGCCAACTCAAACTGCGTATTGACCGAGAAGATATCCTCAAAGCTTTATATCGTAGCGCCCAGAAGGGACACGCAGTAAACGCTGAATTGCGGGATAAACTTGATATAAGCCTCTTGAATTGGCAGCGTGGGATCAAGCAATTACGCCGTCACAAGTGGCTACAGACAGATAGCTTAAAGTTGACCAATCAAGGCGTGGAGGCTGCTCGCCGCTTGGTGCGTGCACACCGCCTGTGGGAAACCTACCTGGCTACAGAAGTAGGATTAGACAAAGAACAGATTCACCTGGATGCTGAACGACATGAACATCTATTGCCAGAAGCTATTCTTAGTGCGGTAGATGAAAAGCTGGGTTATCCTCAATTGGATCCACACGGGTCTCCTATTCCTCGCAGTATTGGTAAACCTGCTTTCCCTCTGAGTAAAATCAAGGTTGGAGAAACAGCCATCTTGTCTGCGGATCAAGACGGTGCTTATGTGAGTGCAAGGTTATGGGAAGAAAAAATCATGGCAGGCACCCAACTAAGAGTTACCAACAGAAATGATAGTCTCTTAGAACTAGATTACGAAGGGAGAACCGTTAGCCTTGCTTTGCAGCTTGCTGATCAGATTAATGTTGTACCCCAAGGCACTTTTGTAGCAGAAGCCTGATTTTAATTTTCCCTTATTCTAAGCCGAACGCTCCTTCCACAGTACCAAAGGCACCATAACCTAAAATGGCCACTTAGGAGGGGCGTATAAACGTATATTTGTACTGTGTAGTTTTCTCATAGTATGTTATTTGCACCTACATCTGGAGAGATTCTCTAGGTGTAGGTGCTTTTCGTTTCTCCTATCTTCTGCATACTTGTCACTTTTTAGACCATTTCGGTAGCTGATTTGCCCTCAATCTTTTCGTATCTTTGGTAGTGGTTTTAGATTCAAGCTCTTAACCCAACCCTAAGGTCGTTTGTCTTTGGCTAAACTGCTTAGAGGTCGGTATGATAATCCCGGACAATGAGAAAACGGTTCCTTTTTATCCCTGTTTACTTCTTATTTTGCACCATTTCCTTTGCTCAAATAGTCGATGGTCTGGATACTTTATATGGCAATGAGTGGATCACCACCGAAAATCCCCATCTAAAGCTTACCCTTACGGAGGATAATTTTTATCGTGTCAACTATCAGTCATTGATAGATCAGGGGTGGCCCGTCGCTAGCATTAATAGTGAAGACTACCGTTTGTTTTACGCTGGTGAAGCCATTCCATACTATAGTACAGCAGTAGAGGGAACCCCTTTAGGAGTTGGTGATTTCTTAGTCTTTTATGGCCAAGGCAACAGGGGGGAGCTGGATCAGCACCTTTACCGTAACCCTGAAGCGCAGCAACTGAACCCAGAGTATAGCTTATATTCCGATGAAGCAACTTATTATCTGAGTTGGCAAAGTGAGGGAGGAACCCTTCAATATGAATCCTTGCTCAATGATTTGAATAACCTACCTGGGGCCGAGCCTTATGTTTGGAAACAAGCCCAAGAGATCTTTTCGGATCATTTTATGAAGGAATATTACCGCTTTTCTGGAGCTACACTTTACTATTCACATTTTGGTATTGGAGAGGGGTATGGGAGTCGCTCAATTAATGAATTACTAGCAGATGGATCGACCATTCAAACGGTAGACCTGGCCTTGCCATCAGCCTATAGCAATGGCCCTGAGCCTGTTTTGAAAACCCGCTACACAGCAGCCTTGTTTCAGCATATCCAGCAACTGAAAGTGGAGGGTAACCTTATCCGTACCGATAGTTTTTATGATTGGCGAATGCTAAATGTGGCTACGAACTTACCCGTTGGTGTCCTTGCCGACGAAGAACTCAATCTGGAATGGGAGGGCCTTGGTGGTGAAAAAGATGAAGTTAGTATCGGCTTTGTTCAGCTGGATTACCCTGCGACTCCCGATGCAGCTAATACTACGACATATAGCTGTCGGATCGAACCCACTGGCGACCGCCAATACCTGGAGATTACCAATTTTGCAGGAACATCAGCCATTGTCTATGATTTGGCAAATGCTTACCGTATAGTAGTTGGCAATATCAACAGTGGGCTCCTTAGGGTTACATTGCCGGTAGCGGCCAAGCCCCGAGAACTAAGAATAATAGCGTTGGAAAGCAATCTGCCTTCCCCGGAAATAAGCACAGCCAATTTACAGGTTCCGGATTTAGGAGATGCCGATTATCTGATCCTTACTCATAGTTTGCTGCGCGCAGGAGGAGATGATCCGGTGCAAGCCTATGCCAACTACCGCGCCAGTGCTATCGGCGGCGGCTACCAAACAGCAGTGGTAAATATCGACGATTTATTTGATCAATTTGGCTACGGCGTCCAGCAGCACCCAATGGCTATCCGCAATTTCATTGCCTGGCAGCGCAAGGTCAATCCGGCCTTCAAATACCTCTTTATCATAGGTAAAGGCCGCGAATATATTGATCTCCGAACGCCTGCCAACCTCACTGCGGCTTTAGGAACCACCCTGTTTGTGCCCTCCTTTGGCTACCCCGCCAGCGATAACCTCCTCGCCTCCCGCATTGACAAGCCGACCCCACTGGTCAGTCTAGGCCGCCTGCCCGCCATCAATCCGCAAGAAGTCCGCCTATATCTCAACAAAATCCAGGGCATGGAGACCTTCGTCGCAGGCAGCCCGCAAACCATCGAAGGCCGAAGCTGGATGAAGAACGTGCTACACCTGGGTGGTGGCAGTAGCCCTTCGGAGCAGCAGAGTATTAAGAATAATTTAGCGAATATGGGGCGGGAGATAGAAGAGGGTACTTTTGGTGGAGAGGTTACTTCCTTTTATAAGACGAGTACGGATCCTATTCAGAGTTCGCAGTCGGAAGGCATTTTTGGGCGTATCAATGAAGGGGTGAGTATACTTACTTTTTTTGGGCATTCTAATGCTAATTCATTTGACTTTAGTATAGATCAACCAGTAAACTATCTAAATACTAATCGATATCCTTTAATGCTCTCCTTAGGTTGTTATTCAGGTAATATGTTTACCAATTCCCGTAGTATAGGAGAAGACTTTCTTTTTTTAGAGACAGGAGGAGCGGGAGCCTTTGGAGCTTCTAGAGGTTTAGGTTTTATTCATTCACTTAGTAATTTTGGACGCCATTTTTATGATCGAATGAGTAATGATTATTATGGCGCTTGTATTGGTGATGGTATTCGAGTCACTATCGCTAATTATGAAAATTTCACAGATCAAGCTTATGGAACACTTAATGAGCAATTTAGTCTTCAGGGAGATCCGGCATTACGCTTGCATCCTCAAATAGGGGAAGATTATTTGATCGCAGCAGAATCTGTGAAAATTAATCCCGAGATTGTAAATGTACAAACGGATAGTTTTCAGTTGATTTTTGATTTGGTGAACTTAGGTAGAAAAGTTACCGACAGTATTTCCGTTGAAATTAGTCAGCGATTGCCCGATGGATCGGAAGTCTTGCATTTTGTTGCTAGGGTTCCTACGGTAGGTTACCAAGAAAGCATCTCCTTCCAAATACCATCCTTGGGCAGGAATTCCATAGGGATCAATAGAATCCTAATTCGGCTAGACCCTAATAATGAAATTAGTGAATTGCCAAGTGCTGCTGCAGAAAGTAATAATGAACTTATCTTAGCTAGTGGTGAGCGAGGTGTGCCATTTTATGTTGTTGATGATATTGCCATTCCTGTTTGGCCGCCTAAGTATAGTTTAGTCGGTGAGTTTCCTCTTGTCTTAAAAGCAAGCACTGCGAATGCATTGTCTGAAGAAAGAAAATATTTTTTCGAACTGTCTACCTCACCTAATTTTGTGAACCGATTAGCTCAAACAGAAGTCATATCAAGTGGAGGGGTACTAAGATGGTCGCCTAGTATTGAATGGCAAGATAGTACGGTATATTATTGGCGTGTTGCTCCTGATACGATTGGAGCAGTTGTTCCGACCTTTGTTTGGGAAGAAAGTTCTTTTGAATACATTACAGGCATACCCAGTGGTTGGGGACAGGGAGATTGGGGGCAATGGGTAGATAATATTTTCGAAAACTCAACAATTGACTCTATCTCCAAAGTAATCAATTTTACAGACAATAATTTAGATGTAGCTATTCGCAATAAAGTATATGATAGTAATGACCCCCCTACTTATTATAATCGAGATCGCTTTATTGGGTCACCTTGGACTTGGAGTATTCACGAAGGACTCAATGTAGTTGTTTTACCTTACCCAACCTTAGACTATTGGCGTAATCCTTTAGGCGGACTTTATGGAAGTGTCAATACCGCTTCGGGATGGGAGTCGGTTCTTCCATTTGCCTACCGGACGGAAGTTTTAGAGGATAGAACAAGTTTGATTAATTTCTTGACTGAAATTGTTCCGGATAGTGCGTACGTACTAATTTATTCGGCCCAAAGAACACTTACTTCCGATTATCATCCTGAGTTGTGGGCGGCCGACTCTTTAGTTTTAGATGGCACAAATATTTTTAATGTTTTAGAAGAGGAGGGGGCTTTACGCGTTCGTGAGCTTGAGACGGTAGGTTCTCGTCCTTATGTTCTTTTTTACCAAAAGGGGGTGGAGTACATTGGCGAGGCTTTAGCAGAAACATTGCAAGGCGACGCTTTTCTGGATCATTCTTTTGCCGGACTATGGTACGAAGGGCAAATGACCACGATCCCTGTTGGGCCAGTTGAAAGCTGGAACAGGTTAGAAGTGAAATTCTTACCAGAATCGTTAGAAATGACCGACTCGGTAGCCATTGTTTTAGAAGGCAGTTCTGATCAGATTTCATGGTCTCCAATATGGGAAGTAAGGGAGCTTGCTCAGCCTTTTTATTTCTACGATCTTACGGATATTAATGTATCAACAACACCTTATTTAAGGGTTCGTTACTTTGCTTATGACATTGAAAACCGAACACTGCCGCAGCCAGATTTTATACATATTTATCACAACCCTTTAGCTGAATTAGCAATCAACAATAACTTGTTTTATTCATTTACAGACTCGCTTTCACAAGGACAGAATATTGAGTTGATTTACGCCATAGAGAACTTAGGGGCAACTGCGGTGAATAATATTACCATAGACTATCAGGTAAATAATATTCCGGGGGTGGATATTCAAAACAAAACCATCAATACCTTGGAAGAAGACGCTGTTTATTTAGATACTTTACTCGTCACCTCTAGAGAGACAGTGGGGACTTTTGAAATAATAACCACGGTAAATCCTGCAAATACCCCTAAAGAATATGCTCGCTTCAATAACGTGAATGTGAATAGAGGAAAGACAAGTAGTGATGTGATTGATCCTGTTGTAGACGTCACTTTTGACGGCATAAAAATCCTTGATGGTGATATTGTTGCTCCAAGTCCTTTAATTACGATTGTAATCGAAGATGAGAATTTGAATTTACCGCTTGATGATCCCAATAGAGTGAGGTTGTTCTTACAATCCCCAGAGAATAGTACGCCAGTTCTTGTAGACCTTAGTGATTATAATTGGGTGCCAGCAGATGTAACTACTGGTGAGAATAAGGCATTAATTGAGTATCAACCAGCTATATTAGAAGATGGTCTTCACTTGTTAAGCATTCAAGGGCAGGATGCTACCGGTAATAATGCAGGGAGGCTCCAACGTGAGGTTCATTTCGAAGTGATTAATAAACAAACCATCTCTAACATATTGCCGTATCCTAATCCTTTCTCTAGCCAAACCCGCTTTGTGTACACACTTACAGGGAATCCACCCACTAAATTTGGTATACAAATCATGACGGTTTCGGGGCGTATCGTGAAAGAAATTGGCCAAGCAGACTTCGGGGATTTAAGAATTGGTACACATCAGTCGGATTACATCTGGGACGGGCGAGATAACTACGGAGACCAACTAGCGAATGGTGTCTATCTTTATCGGGTCATTGCGCAAGATGAGGCAGGCAATGATTTGGAAATACGCGATAACAGTAGTAATACCTCTTTTCGTAATGGCTTAGGTAAGATTGTTCTGTTGCGGTAATAATTGGAGTTTTTATGAATGTTTTTGTCTTGTGTACGGGTAGATGCGGATCAACGACTTTTATTGAAGCGTGTAAGCATATTGAAAATTTTTCGGCAGGGCATGAGTCTCGTGCCCAGTTGTTAGGAGAAGAACGCTTTAATTATCCTACGTGGCATATTGAAGCAGATAACCGTTTAAGCTGGTTCCTTTGGGGATTAGATAAGCGCTATGGTGATGATGCTATCTATATACATCTCATTAGAGATCGAGATGCGACTGCTGAAAGTTTTAACCAGAGGTGGTTCTTGAAGGATAGTATTATTCGTTTTTACAAATCAGGCATATTAATGAAGGAGGGTGCCCCTTTGAATAATGCTCAAGATGCTATTGCCTATTGCTATGATTATTATGATAAAGTGAATGAAGCTATTGAGAATTTTTTGAAAAACAAATCTAAGAAACTCACTATAAAAACAGAGTCTTTGGAGGTGGATTTTCCTGTTTTTTGGAAAATGGTAGGTGCAAAAGGTAATATAAATAAAGCCCTTTCTACTTTGGTCATTAAGTATAATGCAAAAGAGGAAACTGTACAGGACATTTTTAAGCTAAACTGTTTTCAGAGGGGAAAGATTTTTTTTCGGTTTCTAAAGAAAATATTTAAACAACACTAAATATTAAGACAATACTCTAGTCTGTGAAAAATGTATTGGTGTATTGCCTAGTAAAAACAGGAGTACCTGGTTATTAGGGGGGGGCTAATCAACGACCACTAGTTTTGGGAGCAAGCCTGGAAATTAAAAGTAGCAAAAATATCAAGAATTATCTCTTGGAATGGTATAGAGACATATTGAAAGTGTGGAAAAGTAGCTACCTGAAGAACCTCAGTATAACTGGCCTAGGAGTTGGATTAGGGTCTGTTATTAGTTTGGTAACTTCACCTATTATTTCTCGAATATTCTCTCCTGAAGCTTATGGTATTGCTGGCTTATATGCTAATATACTTTCTTACCTGGCACTGGCAGGTAGTCTAATGTTACCTACGGGCATAGTAGTGATTCAAAACCCTCGAAAGCTTTACCGTCTATTAGCTGGGCTAAAGGTACTATGGATACTGACCTTTCTTTTGTCCATCTTATTGGTTATCCTAATTTACCCTTTTCTCTCTGGATGGTTAGACTATCCATCGATAAGAATTTGGATTTGGCTATTGCCTTTTGGCCTTTTGGCTAGCCAGATAGGATCGGTTATTGAAGCTTTAAACGTAAGAGGATCACAATTTGGATTAAATGTTAAAATCAATTTGACAAATAGTATTATCGGCAGAGCCATTACAATTATAGGAGGTTGGAGTACTGGAGGGCATTATTTAGCAATTATTTTATCGTCCTTTATTGGTGTTTTTGTAGCTGTGTGTGGTCAAGCTAAAAGTGCTGTACTCAGATGGTGGAGGATTAAACCATCATGGCGAGCACTTAAGCAAAGTGTAAAAGAGTTTGCTTATTATCCGCTTTATATGTTGCCGGGAAATGTAATAGGACTCCTTGCACTGTCTGCTCCCTTTTTAGTATTTAGTTTTTTGTATTCTCCTGCTCTTGGAGGTGTTTATTTATTTACAGAGAATATTCTTGCTGCCCCGTTTCGATTAGCCAGTAAGGCCATTACTCCTGTGTATCTCCAAAAAATTTCTACTCTTTTTCATTCATCTCCAAGAGCTTTTAGGCAACTTACGATTACTACCAATTTTGCATTATTTGGCGCGGGGCTTTTTCCCTACGCTATTTTAACGGTGTGGGCCCCTGAGATTTTTACTTATGTATTCGGTGCAGAATGGTGGGAAGGCGGAGTGATGGCTCAATACTTATCCTTTGCTATACTGTTTCGGATGAGTAGTTCTCCTTTATCAGGGGTTTATAGGGTAGCTATGGCGGAAAAGATGTCGCTTCTAACCCAGATAGTCATGTTCTTTACTCGTACGATACCATTGGCAGTAGGGTTGATATGGTTTACTTTTTATCAGGCATTGCTTATGTTTGCTATAGGCAGTTTAATGGGGTATTTGTTTCATTTTTATCAATTGTGTAAACTGGGTAGTCTGCCTTTCTTTAAATCAGTAGGAATACAATTCTTGATTTTTGGTGCAATGTGCTTATTGTTGGTAATAGGGAAATCATTTTTTTAGGATGGAGACAAAACAACCAATTTTAGTAAGTATCATCATTCCTTGCTACAATGTAGAAAATTATATTGCTAGAGCAATTGATTCCGCATTGGCGCAGACTTACCTTAATACCGAAATCATTTGTGTAGACAATAATTCAACTGATAGAACATTAGAAATTCTCAGTGATTATCGCAAAAAGTATCCTGAAAAAATACAGGTGTTTCATGAATTGGAGCAAGGTGCTCCAGCTGCTAGAAACCTTGGTGTGAGATATGCTAGAGGTGAATGGTTACAGTTTTTGGATGCCGATGACGAAATTTTGCCACAAAAGATCGAAAAACAACTTGTTGTTATCGCAATTGATTCTTGCTCTTTTGTTGTTAGTCCGAGCAAACTTATTTCTCCTGAAGGAGGGCAATCTATAATAAATACTCCAGAATGTGATCCTCTTTTTGGGGTGTTTATGGGGAGCTTAGGAAATACCCTATCTAATCTTTGGTGTAGAACAAGTTTGCAGAATGTGGGGGGGTGGAATAATGAATTTAAAGCTTGCCAGGAATATGAATTAATGGCTAGGTTGGTTACGAAAGGCTTTAATCCTGTATGGTGTCAAAATGTGCTTGCTATTGTTTATCAAAGGCATGGATCTATTTCTTATCAGTCGTCTGCTTACTTCGTTTTTAGTTATCAATTACGTGTTCTATACTATCAAAATATAATAGCAGAACCTCAACACAAAGCATACTTTCAAAAAATAAACCAAAGGTTTTTCAGCATCATAAAAATGTACAGTAGCGTTTGTCCCGAAAAAGGAATAGCTGCTTTTAAAGCGTATTTTCCCAAACTATACCCCGTATCAAGTCCCTTTGAAGGAGGTATGTTTTATCTAGTAGCAAAGTTTTTGGGATATAGAGTGGCGGTCTGGGTATTACGTGTGTTGCGTTAAGAGTGGTTTTTATTAATCGGCTGATTACCAGGTGTTTTTCTTGGGTATATTCTCGTATCAATCTTACCGAATAACATTCCACATCCTCGTAGTAACTTAGTTAACCAGCAAAGGAAAGCTAAGCTTATCAATGATAATCCCAGCTCTTCGGTTTGGTTAATCCGGTTCATAGAAACAACAAAACGAGGCGATGGAGGAAGTAGTTTTGTTGTGATTTTCAGGCACCATCTAAAATCCCACACGGTCTTTCTGTTGTAAACTTGAAGCTCCTTCTTTCCTGTACCCAAACGGAACATTTTTTTTAAAAATGCACTACCTGATTTTGGCGGGTAAAGCACTTTTGCAAATGGAGCCCAACCTAAAGTAAAATTATTGTTATAAGCCCTATTCGTCCATTCAATATCTCCCAAGCCACGTGCATAAGGTAGGAATAGTCCTGTTTTTACGAATACTTGCCGTTTGATAAAAAGATTTCCACTGGGTAAGGAGGTTCTCTTGTTAATATCCTCTGGATAGATCGTCCCGTAAATTCTATCAAATTTTGCTAAATAATCGTGAGAACTAACCTCTTCAAATACCAATGGTCCACCTACGATATCCCATCCTTGGCCTAAAACCTCCAAGCCTGTATTTAGCCAACCTCTAAGTGGGATACAATTGGAATCCAAAAGGACAATAGTGTCTCCTTTGGCAGCTTTTATTCCTCGATTCCTTGCAGCAAATGGAGTGGTAATGGTTACTTCTATCAATACAGTGACCTGATGTCTCTTTGCTATTTCAATACTCTCATCCGTCGAACCATTATCTACAACTATAATTTCTACAGTTTCACGATCTCCTATGTTTTTCTTTACTGCCGTTATACAAAGATCAAGTCTTTGGGCATTATTTAGATTAGGGATGATGATGGAAACCATGTTTTTATTAGGATGCTTCAATTTTTAATTGCTTTTAGCCACCTATTCTCTTTACGAAGCTCTAAATATCCTGCTACCACTCCCCCAAAAGAACGATTGCTATCCGCAACATTAGGTATCATACTCCCACAAAAATCAAAAACGCTCCGACTTCCGCTGAAATATTTAAGGGCGTACCAGACGAGATGGTGAAACGCCCCTATTTTTCGACCTTCCTCATTTAAGCCAGAGGCTAATAGGTAGACGCGCTGATGATCAAAGAATAGTAGGACACCCCCAAGTTTCTTTTGTGCTGAATTTTGGAGTAGGAAAAGTTTAGTTTGTTCTTTTTGTAATCCTTTAGAGAAAAGATGATTTAGGAAGACGTAGGTAAAAGGGGGGCGGCGGTTTTGCCGTTGATACACCTTTTCCATTAAAGGAAAAAATAGTCCTAAATCACCGCTTTCTACTATCTGGTAAGCACCCCATTGATGCTTAATTTTCCTTTTTACATCCCGGCGAAAATTATCGTAAATCAATTCGATCGGCTGGTTCAAGTCAATGGTGTAGGTGTACCTGACATTTACTTGAAAGCCAGCCTCATGAAACGGGAAAGCATATTGAAAATCAGGAAAAAGAGTATGACGGAATGAACTAACAGATGGAACCCTCTCAATAAGCTCCGGCCACGTCTTATGCACCATTTTAATTTGCTCCGAGGGGCTAAGTTGAGCATATCCTGCCCACATTGGGCCTTGATAAGTCGTCAATAACGGTTTGTGAATTTTTGAAAAGCCCCACTTTTTTGTAAGGCAGATGGGTAAAATGCTGGCTTTGCCCTGAAATATGGAGTCGCTTACCAATCCTTGCCACTGGTCTTCCCCTGCTACGGCATCCAACCACCAGGGTTGGTGGAAAAGCGGAATATCACTTGCGTAAGTATTACAATAATCGCGGTACTTTTGGTTATTGAACATCTCTTATTTTTTCCAGGCTTGCCGTACTTTTCTTACTAAAAAATACCAAATAGGGTAGTAGTTGTATTGGGTAGTGACGGTACCTCCGAATCGGTCTTTAAAATAGTCTACTCCCGAAGCATTACCACCGTATCCCCCAAAGTCATAAGTTTTATAGCCCAATTTACGGAAGTAAACAAAATCTTCATGGTATAGCAATGAATTGGCTTGTCCACAGAGGTATTGTAAATCGCTGTCATCAGTATACTGCCGGAATGCAGAAGCATTATAAAGTCCTTGTACTCTTTGAGAAGGTAGATCCAATTGGTAAGCATGAGCCGCTAAAACACCATATTTTGGGTGAATGGCCCTGGTGATTAAGAAATGTACTTTAGTGCGAAAGTTGGCCTCGCTAATGGGGTTGAGTTTTTTCTCCTGAGCAGTAGGCGCAAAGAGTAAAATAACTGCTGCTGGATTTTGGTCACGCTCAATAATAATTCCAGCTTTCTGGGCCCGCTTGATGTTTTGCCGGAGTTTTTTGGAATATCTCTCAAGTAGTTGCTGTTTCGATAGATTCAAGTCTATAAGGTAAGTCGTAAATGGCTGCCTTATATGGGTAAACAAACGTTTGCGATAGTCACATTGTAAATAAACGGTTGTTAGACTTGGTTTTATTTTTTCCTCGTCGGGAAAGCTGATCCACGTGAGAATATGCTTTTTTTCCACGATCATGGCCGCGTACTTTTGCGCTCTCCCAAAATCGTTTCGTAATGGTGGAGCCAACGTTCGCAAAAGGCTTGTCTACCGTATTTATGGTGTGCATAAGCAGCCAATTCTTGAGGGGGGGACGAGTTTGGTCGCCGAAGTAGTGCCAATATTCCGTCAGCTAAAGCATGGCTATTGTTTATATCTATCAAGGTTCCGTTTTTGGGCTGGATGATGTCAAGAGCGCCAGCTGTCTTTGTCGCAATCACAGGCACTCCGCAGGCCATTGCTTCTATCATCGTTAGCCCGAAAGACTCTCTTCTGGATGCAGAAACAAGGACATCTTGTTGCTGGAGCAAACCTCTAAGAACATCACGCTCTAAGCGACCCGCAAATTTAACTTGGTTTTCTAATTGGTGTTTTTTGATAAGCGGGTAAAGTTGTTGCCGTTTCGGGATGTTGTCAACCAACGTCAATTGCAACCTCACCTTGGTTTGTTGTTGAGCTATGCCTACTGCTTCAATAAGAAGATCTAATCCCTTGGTATACCAGGGGTCACCAATAGAGATAATGTGGAAGGTGTAGGGCTGTTTGTCGTCAGTACTCGCTAAAGGGGTGAAAAAGTCAGTGTCTACCATATTTGGTGTGACCAAAATTGATTCAGTAGAACAGATTCCCCTCATTCTCTGTGCTAAAGTATTACTTACGGCAGTCACTAAATTTGCCGTTTTCACGATGGCCAATAATTGCTGTAATTGATGCCGAGGTAGCGAATAGGTAGCAGCGGTCCACTTACCCAAATGCTCGGTGTAGACAAAGGGTATTCCCCATTCCCTTTTAATGATTAACGCTGCATACGCCCCCCACAAACTATGAGCATGAATCAAGTCCGGCAGTCGTCCTTTGCGGGAGGCTAAAAAAAGCGAAAAAGCTTTTTTTATTTTGTAATTGTAGAGAAATTGAAGATTCGTTAATCGCTTGGGAAAGCAAAATCCTTGATACTTAAAGGTGGTTACCTCTTCTGAGGTTTGTTCTTCCCAATTTTCTTTACCTAAGTAGGAAAACCCTAGGGCTGGGTAAAAAATACTACAACGTTCAGCTACGGATTGTATCGCTATAGCTTGCTCTCTAAAAAACAGACCTCCCCCTTTATTCTCTATGTCGTAAAACCACGCGGGAAGGAAGCAGATGTCCATATTTAAAGATTAGCTAACAGAAATAAAGGTAGCCAATCTGTTGTAATCCACAATTATATACCCCCTATTTACTACCCTCCGCATCAATAACCATAAGTTCTTTCGCATGGTTGACAGCATAGAATATATCACGAGCTATTAAACGGCAAGTTTTATCGTACTCCAAAGCTTCAGAGGCTGTACCATCAAAATAGCGAGGATCGTCAAAGGGCAAGGAAAATCGGGCTTCAGCACCGGGAACTATCGGACATGATTCATCTGCTTCGCTACAAACCATTATTGCTGCAAAATTTTCCTTGGGATTAATACTATGGTCATACTTTTTGGAAAACATTAAGGTCTTTGCATTAGGTCGTGATCCGCGATGCCAGGATGCACCATAAGTCGCATTGTCGATTGAATTCGTGCCTCCAATTTTGAAACCAGCCCGGTTCAGCGCATCTACGGCTCTTACATTAAAAGCGGTAGCCTCAGTCCCTCCCGAAAAAGCATGGAGATTGTCAATCCCATACCAGTCGGCAGCAACCAATAACCACAATTGCCCAATATGACTGCGCCGGGAATTATGCGTGCAAATAACCGTCAACTTAATCTCCTCCTCGGCTTTCACTTTTTCGAATAAATATTGCCCGAGCGCTCGTAAATCAGCTTGGCGAGCTTCGGGTATTTGAGGAAATTCATCAGCTAGTGTAGTGCAGTAATTAGTCAACTTTTTAGTCAACTTAGTTTTTATACTTAAACTACTTGGTGCACAAAGTAGAACAATGATTACCAAAGAAAGTAGAATCTGTTTCATAATATTAATTTATTTATTGCAATATTACGATGGTTTGTTTTTACAAACAAGCATTTTTATAGAGGTTACAAAAACTTAATGTACCTTTTCATCATCATTAACCCTGCAATTGTCAATAATCAATCCCCAATCATCAACAATTACCCACACTCTTTTTCTAGCCACAACCCGTGAACTACTGGCTCGTGCTCCTTTTTTCGCGCACTTGTTGGTACGTATCCCTAAACGGATAGACGAGCGTTTATCGCTCCCTTTTGCTTTCGTTTGGGAAAACCAACCCGTGTTACTTTACCAGCCTTTACTACTAAAATTTCTAGAGAATAAAGAGGCTTGGTTCGCTGATTGGCTTTGTGAAGAATTACTCCATTTACTGTTGCAGCATCCACCGCAGTCCACGCAGTACCCAATCAAGTGGGCTTTTCACCTGGCTGCTGACATAGAGGTCCGTCAATATTTTCCAACTTGCTATCAGGGTCATCTTTACGAAGAACTCCGCGCTCGCCTCCACCTCCATGAATTTGCCGACTTAAGGACGATTTATGCTTCCATTTTGCGTTTGCAATCCACACTTGGAGCTACTGATATTCTACCCAAATGGCAAGCAGATCCCTTTTCGCGAAAGTCTCATTTTTACTGGCCTTCTAGAAGCTCATCGCTAGTATGGCAGCGCTGGTGGCCTGCCCAAAAGAGTCTTCTTCCTGCGCTTGGTGAAACAGCTGCCGCCCTACAGTTGCGCAATCATTTAACCGCTAGTTCTCGTCAGGTAGCCTTACCCTGGCCTGTTGTATTACGTCGTTTCATCAGCAGTGCCCAACGTTCTCAAAATCGCAATAGCCTACGCCGCCCTTCACGCCGTTTTGGGACCCTCCCAGGCTTACGCCGTCGCCGGACTACCCGGGTAGCAGTCATTTTAGATACCTCCGGTAGTATTCAAGAAACGCAACGGTTACAGTTTTTTCGAGAATTACAGGGTTTGCAGCAGTACACGCACGAAATAGTAATTATCGAGGCAGACTACCAGGTGAGGTCCTCCTTCCTATTCACCGGCAAAACTCCACCCACAAGCAAAGGCGGTGGCAGCACTGCATTCGACCCTGCGCTCGAAAAGGTAAATGCCATTGGCCCCTTCGATGGCGTCATCTATCTCACTGATGGCGAAGGCCCAGCACCAAGTATCAAATGTCTATCCCCGTTGTTATGGATCATCTGCCACCCAGTCTCCACTTCTCCAGCGAATTACTGGCCCGGACAAGTTGCTTATTGGCCCACGATATGAACTCTTCCAACTTAATAAGTATCAGCGCTAAAAAAATGCTGTGTCTATTGTAATGAAAAACCTTAAATGCCCTTGGTGATGCCGCTATCTCTATGTGACTATTGTGGTAAAAAAGCCTCTTAAATTTCCTTATAATCCCTAATATGGTTCAAGAAAAATCCCCTTAGGTGTCCTTAGTGGTTCAAAAAAAACATTATCTGTTAAAGTCTTGTGAAGAAAATGCTAAACTTCATCTCCTGTTTTTCTGCTTGCGCAGAATGTGCGTAATTGTAATCACTTTAGAGTAATTGACGGGGCAATACCCAAACGCTCTAAATAAGAATTTGCTGTTTTTGTTTAGTGTAGGGGCGGAGAACCATAGTTCCACCGCCCTCACTTTTTTCAAAAAGCGCTTAGACCTTTATAAAAATCTTCCTCGAATAAAGTACCCACGATAGTGCCAGGAAGAACAGCACGTTCGTCATCGCAAAGGCAAAAGAGGCAAACTTCACAGAGGCAAACGCCGGTTCATACACGCTTTCCCATAGCCAGGTCTTGGCCGTTATTTTTTCGCCTGCCGCCGTCGTCCAGTTGATGGTATAAAGAAGCTTCGCCACAATACCAGACATCACAAACACAAATAAGGCATTGGTGCCATACACCACAAAAGGCTTAGTCCAGCTTTTGTACCCTTTGATGTCGACCAGCCAGTATACTGTCCCCAAAAACAACAGCGCTGCTCCTGAAGTGTAGAGCACGTAAGAACTCGTCCAAATCTTTTTATTAATCGGGAAAACCAGATCCCAAATGCAGGCCAAAGCCAGTAATATTACCCCGATGGCTAGTAAACCAGCTGCTTTTTGATAACCGTCGCCAGGTTTGCGTAGCCATAGACCAGCTAGCACGCCGCTAATACCTGTGCCAATAGCAGGTAGCGTACTGAGAAACCCTTCAGGGTCCCAGGTTTTACTTTGTGACCACAAGTGCCCGTTCATAATGGTTCGGTCTAGCCAGGCACCTAAATTTGTACTCGGTCCCAGGTTGGGAGCACCTACGCCAGGCACCGGCACCAGCGTCATCAGCGCCCAGTAGCCTAGCAGGCATCCCACGCCCGCCCAGAACAACTGGCGAGGATTCAGGTATAAGAATAGCATAGAGGTAGCTCCGTAGACTAAGGCTATTCGTTGTAATACACCCGGAATACGGATGGTACCCAAATTGAAATACGGAAACCCATTTAAAAATAAACCAATACCAAAGATGATTAGCGTTCGCTTAACAATTTTCTGAATCAAAGCCTTACGGTCGCCTTGGTCTTTACGCTTACCCAAAGCATAGGCAATAGCCACACCTACGATAAATATGAAGAAAGGGAATATCCAGTCTGTCGGCGTTACCCCATGCCAATCTGCGTGTAGCAGCGGTGCATAGACCTCCTCCCAGGTTCCGGGATTGTTTACCAGAATCATTCCGGCAATAGTGATGCCCCGAAAGATATCCAGCGATAACAGGCGTTGTTGTTCCATCGTTTTTATTTTTTGCGCAATAAGTGAACTGGATCAAGATAAAGAGAATTCACTTGATTTTCGACATTCTCCAAAGGTGGCATGAAGAAGCGCTACGTAAACGATGTCTACCTCCTGTTTGGCGTAGGTTTGATGGGGCTCAAATGTGCCCCTTGTTTGATCTAAAAACACACCTCCTGAAAACTATGTGGTGAAAATGAAAAACCTTGATGTCCTTGGTGGTTCAAAAAAACATTACTCTTGCTCACTACCCCATCGGTAGGTATCTGGCGCAAAGCCTGCGAGATCCAGCACCCGATCTACAACAGTGAGCGCCAAGGCTTCAAACGTGGTGGGGTTGCTATAAAAAGAAGGAGTCGCCGGACAAATAATGGCACCTGATTCGGTAAGTGAGGTCATATTACGCAAGTGTATCAGATTGTAGGGGGTGTCCCTGGGCACCAAAATCAACTTGCGGCGTTCTTTCAGGATTACATCAGCAGCTCGCGTCACCAGGTCATTACTGAGCCCCTGTGCTATACGTGCCATCAAGCCCATCGAGCAAGGGCAAACGAGCATACTCGTATAACGCGCTGACCCCGAGGCAAAGGGAGCCATAAAGTCATTCTTCTGATAAAAATCAAAAGGGTAGTCTTTGTACGAATGATCCCCCAGTTCCAATTCCCAATTGTAGCGGGCATTATCGCTCATCACTACGCCCACTCGGTCCCATTGCGCTTCCATTTCCTGCAAGCGATCAAAGAGCACCTTGGCGTAAATCGAGCCACTTGAGCCACCTACGGCCACCACTATCCGTTGTTTATCAGCTTTATTCATCAAAAAACGTTAAATAATTATTAATTAAGTAGCATCTAAAAACGATTAGGCCTATTCATCCTATTTTTATGGATGTGCTTATTAGTCATAGTTGGCTTTTTCAGCACATCATTTATTATCGTCAAATTACTTACATCCCAGTCAGGAAAATTCCCTGGCCATATTTAAAAGAAAGAATAATGAGAAAAGTTGTCATCGGAACAGGATTGTTAATTGCGCTGGCCGCTATTTTTGCTTTTGCTCAACCTGCTACACAGGTGGAGCCAGTAGCTAAAGAAGCAAAAATTAATTGGCTTACGTGGGAAGAAGCCATGGTTGCCATGGAAAATAACCCTAAGAAAATGTTCATTGATGTTTACACCGACTGGTGTGGATGGTGTAAACGCATGGATGCGAATACCTTTACAGATGGCGATGTCATCGACTTTATGAACGAAAATTACTACGCAGTAAAATTCAATGCTGAAAGTACCCCCGATCAGCAATACAAAGGCAACACCCTTAGCTTTCAAGCGGGAGCAGGCCGGCGTGGTGTTCACGAACTAGCAGTTGTTTTGCTCAATCGTCGATTGGGTTACCCTTCTTTTGTTTATCTCGATGAGCAGCAAAATTCACTGAAGATTTCTCCGGGATACAAAACACCGGATGTACTTCTCACAGAACTTAAAGCGATGGCTGCTGCAAATTAATTCAGCCTCCAGTAAGAATTAAAAGATCCCGAATTGTGGTTTAACCATGGTCCGGGATCTTTTATTATTGGGCACCCCGGCCTCGCACGTAAGAGGGGGTTAGAGACGGTCTCGTAGCTTGAATAAGTTCCGAACACCCTCTTAGAAACAGCACGAAATCGCACTTTATTTTCTGCGTAATGCTTATGTGCTGGCCGCCAGGCTGTTCGTTCTTATACCCTCGCTGCGCGCAGGGTATACCACTGCCATCCTTGGTTGATACGGGCTCCGCGCGCTGCGCTACGCCCTAAAATTGATCCGTTTCTGTACTTCCGGCCATGGCCACAGTAGATGCTCCTTGCTGAATGGTCGTTTGAACAAAATCAAAATAGCCTGTACCTACAAACGACTGATGTTTTACTGCGGCAAAACCCTGCTTTGCTAGCGCAAATTCCCGCTCCTGTAATTCCGAATATCCAGCCATACCTCTTTTACGGTAGGCACTTGCTAGTTCAAACATACTTGTATTGAGGGCATGAAACCCTGCCAATGTGATAAACTGAAATTTGAATCCTAAATCCGCAAGATTCTCTCGGAATGTCAGCATTTCTTCTGCTCCTAAGTTAGCAGCCCAGTTAAAGCTAGGAGAACAATTGTAAGCAAGCATTTTTCCAGGAAATTTGGCGTGGATCGCTTCAGCAAATGCTTGTGCTTCTGCCAGTTGAGGTTTACTGGTCTCCATCCAGATCAGGTCGGCATAAGGAGCATATGCAAGTCCTCTGCTGATACACTGTTCTAGACCATTTTTTACATAGTAAAAGCCTTCAGTCGAACGCTCTCCGGTTAGAAAATCCTGATCATTAGGATCAATATCACTGGTAATCAGATTCGCAGCTTCTGCGTCAGTGCGTGCTATAATTATTGTTGGTGTGCCAGATACATCAGCAGCAAGACGGGCAGCAATAAGTTTATTAACTGCTTCTTTGGTTGGTACTAATACTTTGCCGCCAAGATGACCACACTTTTTAGCACTAGATAGCTGGTCTTCAAAATGCACACCTGCTGCTCCTGCTTTAATCATACTTTGCATCAGCTCATAGGCGTTGAGGTTGCCTCCAAAACCTGCTTCAGCATCCGCAACGATGGGGGCTAAGTAGTCTATGTCTCCATCTCCACTCACTGATTGGATTTGATCTCGGCGCAGTAAAGCATTGTTGATACGTTTTACTACCTCCGGGACAGAGTTGACAGGGTACAAAGATTGATCTGGATACATGGTGCCTGCCAAATTGTTATCAGCTGCTACCTGCCAACCACTCAGGTNGATAGCGTCGAGCCCAGCGGTCACTTCTTGTACGGCTTGGTTGCCTGTCAGTGCCCCCAAACCTGCTACATAACGTTGAGTTGTAAGCTTGCGCCAAAGTTTGTTTGCACCTTCCTGCGCTAGAGTGTGTTCAATGGTTAAACTTCCTCTAAGCTTGAGGACATCCTCCGCAGAATAAGTACGATGTATCCCGGACCAACGTGGGTTTGTAGCCCAGTCTTCCTTCATTTGGTTAATCTGAATTTCTTTTTGCATGATCTTCTGGTTTTATGGATAGTTGTAATAATTATAAAAGTTGGTAAGCAGGGAGAGTCAGGAAGTCTGTAAATGTTTCTTCCTTTACGAGCTGATCAAATAGCTTTATCGCCGTTTCTAACTTGTTGTCATTCGGAAGAATTGCCTCCATACCAGGTAGCTCTTCCTGGAGCAATTGCTGATAAAGTAGGTAGGTGATTTGCTGACCGTCCTCCATCTGAGCGCTGTGTTTAATCCATTGCCATAGTTGGGTTCGACTGATTTCGGCAGTAGCAGCATCTTCCATTTTATAGAAGAGAGCCGCGGCTCCATTACCATTAAGCCAACTTTCTAAATAGAGGATGCCCACCCGGATGTTCTCTCTTAGTCCTTCTTCTGTAATTGTGCCCTTCGGGACGGCCAAGAGGTCATCTGCTTCTACAAGAGGCGCAGTAGAAGGGATATTGTCAATTTGATTGGCTTGGGGCATATGCTCATCAAATACATCTTTGGCTAGCGAAACCAAACCAGGATGAGCAACCCAACTGCCATCATGGCCCGCCAGTACTTCCCGAAGTTTGTCTTGGTACACTTTTTCTAGAGCGATAGAATTTTCTACAGGCTTGTTTTTAATAGGGATTTGGGCAGCCATTCCCCCCATGGCGTGTACGCCCCTACGGTGGCAAGTCTTGATCAACAAATCACAATAGGCCTTCATAAACGGGGCTGTCATAGTCACTTGCGATCGATCAGGCATTATACGGTCAGGGTACTGCTTGAATTTTTTGATGAACGAGAAAATATAATCCCATCGGCCGCAATTTAGTCCAGCAGAATGTTCCCTGAGTTCATAAAGGATTTCGTCCATCTCAAAGGCTGCAAGGATCGTCTCAATAAGAACGGTCGCTTTAATTGTACCGACAGGGATGTCTAAATAAGATTGAGCGAATAAAAAAACATCATTCCAAAGCTTAGCTTCGTGATGACCTTCTAACTTAGGTAGATAAAAATAAGGGCCACTGCCTTGATCAATCAATGTTTTAGCATTATGGAAAAAATAAAGGCCGAAATCTACCAAGCTCCCACTCAAGGCTTCGTTTTTATAGTGGAGATTTTTTTCCTCCAAGTGCCACCCTCTAGGACGTATCATCAAAGTAGCAGTCTGAGGATTAAGGCAGTATAATTTCCCCGTCTTTGGATGTTCATAACTGATTGTGCCGAGGATGGCATCTTGCAAATTTAACTGACCATTCATGTTATTATCCCAGCTTGGCGTATTGCTATCTTCAAAGTCAGCCATGAAGACCTTGGCACCTGAGTTAAGGGCATTAATGACCATTTTTCGGTTTACCGGGCCTGTAATTTCTACTCTTCGATCTAGTAAATCCAGAGGCAAAGGCCCTACTTTCCAATCGGACTCCCGAATGGAGAGTGTCTCGGGGGAAAAACGAGGGAATACGCCTTCGTCAATTGCTTTTTGGCGGATGACTCGTTGTTGCAGTAAGGCTTTTCTCCGATCATTAAAACGCAGGTGCAATGCTTCCAGGAAAGACATTGCTGCAGGGGTTAGTACACGTTCACTAATGGTTTTTGTACTTGGGGCTTGAATGGTAAGAGCAGCCAGAGAAGGTTGATTTGGCATGACAATATTTTTTTGTTTCCTTTACACAAAAGTGCAGTAAATGATCAAAAAGCGGAAATTCCGCTGAATTAATTATTTCCGCCAATTATCCTTTTTTCCAGTAGCTGAAAGCGATTTTTTTGACGCTGGAAAAGAGTTTGTTTGTTGGTATTCAGCTATTTGTGTAGTTGCTGAATTACAAGCCCTAATTGGTTTAACCAAGCAAGAGAATAGGAGCGTTTCAGTATTAAGTTTTCTTATCGAGCGCTTTAAATCAAGATTTATGCTTACAGATGCAGAAGTTGTAAAACTATTATTTGGCTTCAAATTAAAATATTTACGTACAGAACTTGGCTTAGGTTTGGAAGAACTTGCCGGTAAATCTGGTCTGTCTAAGTCTTATATTCACGAACTAGAGAAGGGAAAGAAATACCCTAAAGTCGATAAAATTCATATTCTAGCAAAAGCTTTAGGAGTAGATTATGATTACTTGGTTTCTCGCCGCGCTTCTAAGAAAATTCAGCCAGTTATAGATTTACTCACTTCTGATGTACTGCGGGAGTTTCCACTGGATGATTTTGGAGTTTCTACGAATTTGTTAATGGAATTATTGGTCAATGCGCCCGAAAGAGTCACTGCATTTATTAGTACCATGACTCACATGATCCGACATTTTCAAGTTACGCGGGAGCATTTGTATTTCACTGCGTTACGTGCTTTCCAAAATTTGAAAAACAATTACTTTTTGGAGGTGGAAGATCAGGTGAAATGCTTTAGAGAGACCCATAATCTGCCTGATGTATTGGACAACGGAACGATTCATTTAGAACAATTGCTGGAAACAGCGTATGGTGTCCAAGTAGATAGGCAGAGGTTTAGTGAATTAATTACTAGAGGAAGCTGTCGGTCGTATTACGCAGAAGAACATAAGGTCCTTTATCTCAGAGATGGTCTTTCTTCAGCGCAAGAACGATTCCTACTGGGGCGAGAATTGGCTTTTCAATACACACAATGGCAACCCCGCCCTTACGAAACCCGGATTCTGGAGGTGCCTAATTTTGAGGTGCTTTACAATAATTTTCAAGCGAGCTATTTTTCTTCAGCACTGTTAATGAATGAAGACACCTTGGTCAAAGACATTAAGGAATGGGCTCAAGATATCGTTTGGAACCCAGATAGATTAACGCGCTTTTTAACCAAGTATCAGGTAACCCCGGAAATGCTCTTACAGCGGATGAGCAACCTGTTGCCTCACCATTTAGGTTTGTCGGATTTGTTTTTTATCCGGCTACAGGCTGATGAAGAGTTGACGGCTTATCGGATGACCAAAGAGTTGCATCTTGATCGTCCTCATAACCCATATGCTAATGCACTAAATGAACACTATTGTCGACGTTGGGTATCTGTAAATATTATAAAGCAGGCGCGTCAAACCCGACAAAAAGAAGTACTAATACAAGCTCAGATGAGTGAATATTGGGAAGCAGAGAATACCTATTTTTGTTTTTCGTTAGCACGACCTTCATCAACTAGTAGAGGTAAGTTTAGCAGTGTCACAATAGGTCTACAGCTCAATGAAGCACTAAGAGAGCAGTTCCGGTTTCTAAACGACCCCAAGTTATCTAGAAGAATAGTCAACACGACTTGTGAGCGTTGTAGTGTTCCTGATTGCGAAGCAAGGGTACGCCCTGCTCTGGTTTTAGAAGAAAAGTCCGAAAATCAATTACTAATGGAACAGTTGCGGCGGTTAGATACTTAGTGAAATAAGGTCAANAAACACTAGGGATACCTTCACCTTCGGTGTTGATTCTTAATCTTAGTTGTATGAAAAGAGGCGATTTGTTAACGAAGTAGACTTTAGGACACCTGATTTTTTGATTGGATATAGACTAAAGTCGCCGCTTACCTTTCGCACATTCTTTGTCATAGGCTTCTAGTATGGTATACAAATCTTTGAATCGGTAACCCTTCTTGCCAATAAGCCTGGATAGCCTTGGTGCAGTATCAGACATCAGCCGTTTCATTTGGCGACGAAATCCTAGTTTTTTTAGTGGAAGAATTCGATCTCCGGGGAGTTCTACCCAATATTGTACAATCTTTTTGTCATGAGCGACTAAGTTTCCGTTAAACCATTCGTATTTGACCAGCGTCTCTGGCGTTTGCAGTAAGCTTATATTCTCGCCGGAATACTGTAGCCGCAAAAACATCCAAGTATTTCGGTAGTATTTGCTTTCGTAAGCACTTATCGCTGGCCCTTCAAAAAAGACAAAGCCCTTAATAAGTGCAGGGTGCAGGAAATAAGGTGTGCCAAAGTCATTAATGAACTCTACCATACTTCCATACTGGGTATGTTCAATAAGACCAATAGCTCCGGTTAAATGATAATTGTTCTTTGTGACAATATACCCAGTTAATGCTTGCGAATCTTGGGCATTTATCGTACCGAAAAGAATACCAATTGTGAATAGGAGGAGGGTAGAAATTCTTGGCATATTCGTCTGTTGATTTTGTACTTCTTTATAAAAATACGAATATTTTCTAACCCAATAGTAATTAGCACTTTAAATACGTATTGTTTAGTAATCCATCCGCGAAATGGGGGGTATTTTTAGATAATATGAAACCTTTAGAACCTTAATCCGTAAACTATGAACGATAGATAAAAATCCAAATAAACATGCACAGGCTCGTCCTGTCCTTTTCAGGCTTTCTGCCTGAAAAGCCAACTTCTCAAGGGTTAAGCACTGGGTTACGATGTTTTTCGTAAATTAGCAGCTTTGATCCCCTATGCGTGGTTAGTTTACAACAGAAAGCAATTTAAAACGGGATTGTTTTCTGAAGTTTATTCCACTACAACATGGTGCAAAGCTGCAATCATCGCCGAGTTTATTTCAGTATCTACTTCGGTAGTACCTGTTTTTAATCGCCGGTTTTTCGCTTATGCCCAATATTATGAGAATGAAACACTTGCTCAAAACGAGCTTGTTGCTGGCCCTGGTTTTCGCAACCACCTCAATTGTAACAGCACAGCTCGAGACACCAAAAAACGTCGGCCCGTTCAATGTGGCCGTGTACCAAGGTGCGCATTGGCGCGGCATTGGTCCTTATCGTGGTGGCCGCAGCGTAGCGGTAGCCGGGGTAGTAGATAATCCTCAGGTTTATTACATGGGAGCTACAGGCGGCGGCGTCTGGAAAACTACGGATGCTGGTCTCAGTTGGCACAATATTTCTGATGGCTTTTTTAACGTAGGCTCTATTGGAGCTATAAGCGTAGCACCTTCAGATCCCAATGTCCTTTATGTTGGTACCGGCGAGCATGCTATCCGCGGAGTAATGACTTCCCATGGCGATGGTGTTTACAAATCTACAGATGGTGGCAAAAACTGGATTTATCTGGGTTTGGAAAATAGCCGCCATATCGCTGATATTCAGATTCACCCCGAAAATGCTGATTTAGTTTACGTTGCTGTTCAGGGTGCTGCACACGGACCTTCCTCAGATCGTGGCATATACCGTTCTCAGGATGGTGGCAAAACCTGGGAACACCTTTTCTTTATCAATGATTTTTCTGGTGCTGCTGATTTAAGCATGGACCCCTCTAATCCTCGGATTTTATATGCAGGAATGTGGGATCATGAGCGCAAGCCTTGGCAAATCCGTAGTGGAGGTGAAGGCTCTGGCTTGTTCCGTTCTGTAGATGGTGGTGAAAACTGGCAAAAACTTTATCAAGGCCTCCCAGAAAAAATGGGTAAAGTGGGGGTCTGTGTCTCTCCGGCCAATACCCAGGTCGTTTATGCTAATATCGAAGCCGAAAAAGGCGGTGTCTTCCGTTCTACTGATGGAGGGGATCACTGGACCCAGGTAAATGACCAACGCTTGACCATCGGACGAGCTTGGTATTATACCGAAATTGTAGCTGATCCCCGAGATGAGCATACCGTATATGTTCTTAACGCACCCTTACTACGTTCTAATGATGGAGGGCGGACCTTTGCTAGTATTCCTAACCCTCATAGCGATCAGCATGATCTTTGGATCAACCCATCTGATCCAACGAATATGATTTTAGCCAATGATGGTGGAGCCTGTATAAGCTTTAATAGTGGCAAAAGCTGGTCTGCACAAGACAACCAACCTACCGGACAGTTTTACCGGGTTATTGCCGACCAACGATTTCCCTTCTACCATGTTTACGGCGGCCAACAGGATAATTCTGCCATAGCCATTGCTACTCGTTCTCCTCGCGAAGGAATTAGTGGAAAAGATTGGTACGAGGTAGCTGGCGGCGAAAGTGCTTTTGTTGCTTTCGATCCCAGTGACCCTCAGCTGGTTTATGGAGGAAGCTACCAGGGAAATATCTCTGTGTTTGATCACCATACGGGAGAAACTAAGGATATAATGGCCTACCCAACAGTAGGCCTCGCGACTTTGCCACGAGACATGAAGTACCGTTTCAATTGGAACGCTCCTATCGTGGCCAGCCCGCAAGACCCAAGGGTGATCTTCCATGCTGCACAAAAAGTCCTGCGAACACGTGATGGCGGTATCAACTGGAGCGAAATCAGCCCAGACCTTACCCGAAACGATAAAACAAAACAAGGCCCAGGAGGGGTACCTTTCACCAATGAAGGTGCTGGTGGCGAAAATTACAATACGATCAGTTACCTGGCTTGCTCTCCCCATGATTCTTGGGTGATTTGGGCAGGTAGTGATGATGGTTTAGTACATCTTACTCGCGATGAAGGACAGAGCTGGCAAAACGTCACTCCACCGGAATTGGGAGAGTGCCTTATAAACAGCATCGAGGTTTCTCCACATAACCCTGCTACGGCTTATGTGGTGGCCACTCGTTACCGGTTCAACGATTTTACACCGCTTATTTTTCGAACAGATGATTTTGGAGAAACCTGGATAAAAACGACAAGAGGTATTGCTCCGGAAGATTTTGCCCGTGTCGTTCGTGAAGATCCACTCAGAGAAGGACTTCTTTATGCGGGAACAGAAACAGGCATCTATATATCTTACAGCAATGGCCGTTTCTGGCATCGTTTTCAGCTTAACCTACCAGTTTGTCCAATCAATGACCTAACCATTCAGGGCAATGATCTTATTGCGGCAACCTCGGGGCGAGGATTTTGGATGATTGATGACCTCAGTTTTTTACAGCAAAGCGCAGGTTATTTGCTCGCAAAAAGCCCTCAGGTATTTCGGCCCAAAAATACTTATCGCCTCACCACTAGCGGTGGCGGAAGTCAGCAAGGTACAAACCCGGCAGAAGGGATGAGCATTGATTATTACCTGCCGCCACAGATGGATACCGCTTTGGCTATCCTGGAGATTTTAGATGACAGAGGTGAACTAGTACGTTCATTCTCGAGTAAAGCTGATGAGAAATATTCTGCTTATGTAGGGGGGCCTTCTGAGCAACCCCTTCTCGCGAGGGGCTATGGTATTCATCGTTTTCAGTGGGATTTACGCCGCAAACCGATTCGCCACTTGGAAGATGTTTTTGTATTAGGAAATTATCAGGGAGCATTGGTGCCTCCAGGTGATTATACCTTGCGGTTGATTGTTGGTGATAATAAGTACGAAGAGGTTGCTCAGGTATTGGCCGATCCTCGTATGAAGCTCAGTGGTGATGCTTACATGGCTCAGCAAGAGTTATTGATAAATATAGAAGAAACCATTGCTGATATTCACGGTTCGGTAGAGATGATGCAAGACTTGAGAGCGCAAATGGAAATATTAGCCGGGCGCTTAAGCAAGTTAGAAACTCAGTCAGGCTTAGTGGCAAAAGCAAAAGGTATTACGGATCAAATTAATGTATGGGAACGGCAACTGATCCAACCTGATCAGAAAACTTTTCAAGATGTTATCAATTTCCCTAATCGCTTAAATGCAGAATTACTCGATTTACATAATCGTTGCGATGGTATCGATCCTCGGGTAACACAAGGAGCAGAAGATCGTTTAGCTGATTTGGTGGCGGAATGGGAAAGTTTAGCAGAAGAGCGTGATTTAATCATCTTCAATGAGATGGCAGAATTCAATAAGCTGTATAGCGAGCAACAATTACCTGCGCTATTTTTACCCGATTCAGCCAGCGGGACTGCTTGGTAGTATTGGTTTTAAGAAGATTAGAATGACTTTTAGTCTGTTGGGAACAACAGCACAAAAAAACGCTCTACCTAGCATCGCTAGGTAGAGCGTTTTTTTTAGGTAGTTAATAAGTTATTAGGCATGATCTCCTTTACGGAAAGTAAAATACCTTGTACTTTTTACCAACTACTCAGTACTTTTTGCTAAATCTTCTTAGCCTTGATACTACAGCCAACAGCTTTTACATCTGCTGGATTTGGCTCTTGGCCATTGTTGATGGCTTCGACTGCTTTCTCCACATAATTAATGGTAACAGCTTCAGCATCTTGCGCATTGTCGTCAATTGCTCCGTGGTAACGAACAACCAGGTCGGCATCTACAAGGTAAATTTCCGGGGTACGGCTGGCTCCATATTGTGGATAAACGGTCTGCCCTTCATCCATAAGATAGAGGAAAGGAAAGCCTTTCTCTTCAGCACGCTGCTGCATGTTGGCAAAGTTATCGCCTTCTTTAATCTCTGGATCATTAGGCTGAATAGCAACGACAGGGTAGCCCATAGGTGACAGTGTATTGTGAAGGTCGATGAGGCGATCTTCATACATTACTGCATATGGGCAGGTGTTACATGTGAACGTAACAACATATCCTTTAGGCGTGTTCCCGTTAGCATCCTTGATATTATCAAAGGAATACATATCTCCGTCAATGTTTTTGAGATTAAAAGCAGGAGCAGTATCACCAACCTTTACACCGGTCATATCTGCATCTTCAGTAGTATGGCTAACGGTTTTGCTAACAGCTTCGGTTGATTCCGTTGCTGTAGCATCTGTATTTTCAGTAGTAGCGTTTTGGCAGCTGAAAAGGGCCACGAGTGCCATCATTGGTGCTAGGGAACGAAGCAAACTTACAATCTTCATTTTTTAATGATTTATAGATTATTGGAAAGATCGAACGGCAGTAGCCAGTTCTTCATAATTAGCAAATTGTTCAGCAATAAACAATCGTTTATCCTGGTGATAAACAATTGTGATAGGGATAGCTCCTCCCCATTCGGGATCAACCTTGTCTATCCAAACGTTGGTTTTACTGTCTGTGAGCGCGATAACAGGAAGGTCGAAGGGCCGATTCTTGATGAATTTCCATAATTTAGTACGAACATCGCGGCGAAAATCCAGGCTTACCATCACAATCTCTACCTCTTCTGGATTTGTTTCTTCTGCTAGACGCTCAAAGTAGGGGAGTTCCTCTACACATGGGGCACACCAGGTTGCCCAAAAATTGATCACATAAATTTTATCGTCAGTACGGGAAAAGATGGGCGCTAAATCGTCAAAATCCTCTACGATAGGGTAGGGGAGTGTGTCGGTTAAAGCAAGGTGCATTATTTGCTTAGGTGTGGTATCAACTGTTGTAACAGGCGTAGACGCTTCTCCTTCTTGCTGTTGATCTGTTTCTGTTGACTGACAAGCTGCTGTGCAGAATAAAGTTAAACCCAGTAAGCCGGAGAGTAGGTGTCGCATATCCGCCGTTTTTTATTATTGTATTCATTAAGCGTTTAAAGGAACAAAGCTTGATAAACGCTGAAGAGACAAAGTCATGTTACAAACAACAAGCTTCAACCCAATGTTGTGACGTTGACTGCAAAATGCACCTCTTTCAGTGCTTAAATTCAATTTGGTAAAGAAAATCATCAGATCGAGGTCTTCGCAAGAAAGATTTTTACAAATACTCCAACCTTTTATTCCGTTATTGACGTCTTAGCATAAATAGAAGAGTTTTCTTTAATGTTAAATCATTTATTATGAAAGTCTATCAGATACTAATATTAGCCAGCTTCGCTTTTTTCGCTTGTGAGAAAAGTACAGAAAGCTTGAGCCCGATGTACGAAGCAGGTATTGCTTTCAATCTGGAATATGATGAAACTACAAACTGTAATGGTTGTGATGGCCCCGAACTTCGCTTTGTAAATGTGGTGACGGAAAGCCGTTGCCCGGAACCGGTCGCGTGCATCTGGGCTGGAGAGGTGATCGTCGAAGTAGAGATCGATGGAGAAGTAGTAGTAATGGGCCTCAGTCCAATTGAAACTGCGCCAGCGGAAGTCATGGTCGGCGAATGGAACGTCAGCCTGTTAAAGGTCTTACCTTACCCCACTCAGTTCATAGAAGAAGATATTGACCCTAGCATTTACTCCTTAGAGTTACTGGTGGAAATGATGTAAACGGTTTAACAAAGAAACACACGATGAGTCCCTCCTTTCTTTATAAGTTGAAATCAGCACGCGCAGCCTCTGCCTTTGTTCGGCAGAAACAACTTTCGAGGTGATCATTGACGAGTCCCATCGCTTGCATGAAAGCGTAGGCAGTGGTGGGCCCAACAAAACGCCAGCCACGCTTTTTTAAATCCTTGCTCAAGGCGGTGGAAGCAGGTGTTTGTGCCAGTTGGTGTAAGGTCTCGTAATTCAGGTTTTTGGGTCGTTCATTCGCAGGTGGTTCAAAAGACCAGAAATAATTCGCGAGGGAGCCTTTTTCTTCCACGAGTTCGATAGCTCGCTGGGCGTTGTTGATAGTGCTCTTTATCTTTCCTCTATGCCGAATGATTCCGGCATTTTGTACAAGGCGCTCTACATCATCCGGCCCCATTTCTGCTACTTTGGAATAATCAAAATGATGGAATGCTTCTCTGAAGTTTTCTCGCTTACGGAGAATGGTCAGCCAGCTTAATCCTGCCTGAAAACCTTCAAGGCATATTTTTTCAAAAAGGCGGAAGTCGTCTTTTACCGGATATCCCCATTCATTGTCATGATAGTGGAGGTAATCTTCGTGGCTACCATGCCACCAGCAGCGTAGTTGCCCATCCTCTCCTTGAATCAAGCCTTCCGGGATAGAACTCATAAGTCTTCCTTCTTTTCTTCTTTTGTGTGGCACATGCGCAGTAATTGCAGATGTTGTTCTGATAACTTGAGGGCTGCTGCATGCAGTTGCTCAAAATGGCTGCGTAAAAATTTAGCTACTTGAGGAAGGTCATCACTGTTCTTTTCCAAATCTTTTGATTTGTAGGAATAGCAGGTGTATATGCCTTTGAGGAATTGATCAAAATCTAGCGCACCTTGAAAAAGGCCTTCTAATTTGACCCGCTCCTGAGGGCACAAACCATGAATTCTCGTTAGTGACTTGAGGGTCGCTTCCTCGGTTAGATCTCGTTGGGCAAGGTCGATCAGCGAAATTTCAAAAAATTCCGCCATGCGTAGCAGATTGCTGATTTTGGGTTCAGCTGATCCATTTTCGTAAGAAGCAATATTGCCTCGATTAAGACCTATTTGTAGGGCCAACTCTTCCTGGCTCAACTTCCTGCGTTTTCGTAGAAGCCGAAGATTGACGGCAAGATAATTGCTGCTGATTTGTTTGTCCTGCTTAACAGTTTCCATTTACTAGCACATTTGTGTGGAAACTACCTTAATGAATACCCAAAAAACGTTTCACTATCAATTCCTATCCAAAAATACAAAGGAGGGACTGATTTTGTTTTAGAATGTTAAGAAAATTAACACTTTTTAAGCTGCCAATGCGTCAGTTCGTCGTGTATGGAACAGTTCTTGTACAAATATAGTTGAAAAGTCAAAAATATTTGCATTGTGTTGAAAATGTAGCTATTTTTGACAAAAATAATTACAGAATATAAATCACCCCTGATATGCTATACGCGATTCAGAACCAAATACAGGATCAATTAGACTCCATCAGTAACTCACTGAAGGCTTTCTCAATGAAACTGACGGGAAATAGCGACGATGCGGAGGACTTGTATCAGGATACCGCATTACGGATTATCACGAATGCTGATAAATATCGCCAAGGGACCAACTTCAAGGCCTGGGCGGTTACTATAATGCGGAATATCTTTATCAATAACTACCGCAAGAAAGTTCGTCGTAACCTCATTATCGACCAGACACCCAATAACTACTACATCAACTCTGGTGAGCGCCCCATTGAAAATGATGGCGAGACCCAGGTTGCTTACAAGGAATTGGTAGAAATGGTAGATCGTTTGCCCGATGACTTCAAGATTCCCTTCATGATGGCCTACCAAGGCTACAAGTATGATGAGATTGCAGAAGAATTGGGGTCTCCATTAGGTACAATTAAGAGCCGTATTTTCTTCGCTCGTCGTAAATTGCAGAAAATGTATGCAGACGCGACGAAGAATTTATTGCAGGAACAGCAGCGAAATACCAAAACGGCATGACATAATGGCGCAAGCGCCAAGTATTAGAACTGACTTTAAACAAGTGACTTGAATGGGCTCCGACGATTAATTTTGTTGGAGCTTGTTCTTTTTTAAGAAAGTTAGAGAAGCAACCGATCCACTAATTTTCGAACACCGGTGGTCGCGGGCTCCGCAATAACTTCCAAGTTACTCCGCTGTTGTAATTCGTAATTAATACTAGGTCTGGGGTCGATGTAGTAAATGTTAGCATCTCGAGGAGCATACCCCACCAATCCGGCAGCTGGATAAACTTGCATAGAGGTGCCTACAATAAGGATATGATGTGCGCCGTAAATTTCATCGACGGCATCTTCCAATGCAGGAACTGCTTCCCCGAACCAAACGATGTGAGGCCGCAGTTGATAACCTTTTTTACAGCGATCACCTAGCACACAATCCTCTTCCCAATCATAAATCAGGGTTTCATCACCTGTGCTCCGCACTTTTCGAAGCTCTCCGTGTAAGTGGATAATGTTGGTGCTTCCGGCCTGCTCGTGTAGGTTGTCTACATTTTGAGTGACAATAACAACATCGTACTGTGCTTCCAGCTCTTTTAGTGCAAGATGTCCTGCATTGGGGCTTACTGTTTTTAATTGTCGCCGCCGCTGGTTATAAAAATCAAGGACCAATTCCTTGTTCTTACGCCAGCCTTCGGGCGTGGCCACTTCCATTACATCGTGCCCTTCCCATAGCCCGTCTGCGTCGCGGAAGGTGTTGATGCCACTTTCGGCACTGATGCCTGCTCCGGTGAGGACAACTATTTTTTCTCTTTTACGCATGATAGGTTCTTTATATTGCGCAGAAAATAAAGTGCGATTTTTCTAAGTTTTTCAAATAGTTAAAACGCTTAAAATGAAGCATTTAGTCAACTATTGTGAAAAACAAAATCGCTTTTTATTTTCGTGCTGTTCCTTAGTTTAGCGAAAGCTTTACCGAGGTATTGAATAATATCTTCGGCAATGATACTTTCCATTTGTTGATCAGCTGCTGCCAGGTCACCGGCCAAACCATGTAAGCAAGCTCCTAATAAAGCGGCTTTTTCAGAGGTATATCCCTGCGCTAGAAGACCACAGATAATACCAGTTAACACATCACCTGCACCAGCAGTTCCCATTCCAGGGTTGCCAACCGTCAAAAAGAACATATGGCCTTCCGGGGTGGCAATCGCTGTATTTCCACCTTTAAGGAGAATGTAGCATTGTAGCTGTTGTGCTTTTTCCTGTAGTCGCTCCCACCTGCTAAAGCTATTTGCTGTTTGCCCGAAAAGGCGAGAAAATTCTTTAGGATGAGGCGTTAGGATACTATTTTTGGGTATTAATGTTTGCCAATCAGGATGCTCGCCCAGTATGTTTAGTGCATCAGCATCGAGTATTAGCGGTTGCGATGCTTTTTTTAGTAAAGACAACAATGCGGCTTGGGTGAGCGAGTTGGTCCCAAGGCCAGGCCCCACACCTATAGCAGCGTAGGCCCCGAGGTCAGGAGGGGTGGTGAATACTTCTTGATGCGGATCGGTTAAAACCATCGCTTCCGGAAAAGCGATCTGCATAATTTCGTAACCACAAACTGGCAAATAGGTAGTTACCAAGCCACAACCCGCCCGTAGTGCGGCCCTCGCACTGAGGATAGCGGCACCAACTTTGCCATAACTGCCCGCAATGATTAAACTGTGTCCAAAGGTGCCTTTATGGTCAAAACGACCTCTTCTTTTTAAAAAGCCAGTAGCAGCCTGAATGGGGAAGTAAGAGTAAGCAGTCGTTTGGGCTGCCATTGCTTGCTGGTGGAGTTGTATGTCAAGGACTGTCCATCGCCCTGTGTAAGGCGCATTTTCAGGAGCGAAAAAGGAAAGCTTTGGCAGTTGAAAAGTATAGGTGCGATCGGCTTTGAATATAATGCCTCCTGAAGAAGAATCAGCAAAAAGCCCGCTGGGGATATCAATCGCTACACGTCTGGCAGGACTTTCATTGAGGTGGGTGATCAATTGCCCCCAATAAGACGATATTGGGCGATTAAGGCCGGAGCCAAAAAGCCCGTCAATGATGACCTCAATATTGGCTAGGTCAGGTAGTTTTTCTCCTTCTGATAAAGTTTGAATGGGGACCCCTCGCTTTTTGTGCAGTCGTTTTAGGTTGGCTTGCTGGTCTTCGCTACTTTTTTCCAGGTTAATGACCAATACACTGACTTCATAGCTGGCTTCGTAGAGCATTCTGGCAATGGCCAGACCATCCCCTCCATTGTTGCCAGGGCCGCAGACGATGAGAATTTGCTGGTCTAGGTCGGTATGTTCTTTTTGGTACTGCTGGACGAAGGTACGGCTTGCTCTCTCCATTAAATCATAAGAAGAAATAGGCTCTAGCGAAATAGTTTGTTGATCAAGTGTGCGTATCTGGGCAGCTGAAAGAATTTTTATTGGTGGCATATTTCAAAATTATGAGAGAAGGTATTATTTTTTGCGCAATACTTACCATTCTCTTTGGATTCCTACCGTTGCGTAAAATAAACAATATACAAGTGTAGTTTTAGCAGTCATCTGGCTATTTTCGGCTTAGGACAAAATGAGTGATATGCTTTCCAGACAATTACGCTGTTTTTTATTGCTTTTAGTACTTGGTGTTTTTTTTGCGCCAGTCTTATCCGCGCAACGTATAGACCGTGCCCGTAGTAAGTTAAGAGACCATCGTACGGAAAGCTGGCCTCCGGAGAAAGTTTATTCCAGGGTGTCATTAGGACGCGCTCTCCAAGAGACCTTTCAGCGACATTATCAATATTGTGGATTTGAATCCGCTGAAGGGAGCAGAGATTACCTCCCCGCAGATATTAACCGTTTTCTGGGAAGCCGTGATTTACGTACCAAGGTTGAAGCAGCAGACCTCAGCGGTGGTGGGTTACTGCAATACATTTTCAATGAAGATGAAACGACCTTACCATTAAACGTGGTTCGGTTCCGTCCGGAATTTCGTTTGGAATTACCTGGAAGCACTACCTCTTTCGAGTTGTCTCCGGTAGATGAGTTTGATACGTTTATCCTTACGGAAAACTGTAGTGGTTACCTCAAGGCAGCGCTGGATGCAGGTGTGGAGCCTCCGTATGCTGCGTTTAAAGCAGCTTTGAGTACCGATGACCGCAAAGAATCAACAGTGTTGGCTATTGCCGGAACCTTCCTTAGCCCATTAGAAACAGCCCTGCGTGCTAAAGACGCCCGTACTACCAGCTTGATGTTGCGACTATGGGAGTTTTATCAAGAAAATCCTGAGTACATAGGGCAGGCTTATTACTTGCAATCTTTTGCTGGCGTAATGATTAAGCACACTGCTTCGGCAGAGGAGAGCCGCAGAATAGAGAATGAATTGGGGATGAATATTAACGCGCCTTTGGGGATAAAGGCCAATGCGCAAATGGATTGGGGGCGCAGCCGGAGGGCTAGTTTTTCGGGTACCGATTGGGAAACCATTGTATTTGCTGATTTCAACGAGCAATACAAGCGCCAGCAGTGGTATGCTCGCTTGCCAGATCCTACGGCAATTATTGCCTACTTTGGACAACTACAACCAGGGTTTGAGCGTCATGCTGACTTTCCTTTGCTAACGGAAGGTGTTGAGCATCGTCATTATTTAAAATTAGAAGGAATACCGGCGTCGCTGGCGCGCGGAGGTTGGGTCATAGAAGGCGTTTCTCCGGGAGTGTACAGTCAATCACCCCGCCTGGAAGCCCGTCCATATTCTGAAGATGGCAGGTTTGGCTGCCGATTTACAATTATTGGACAACCTGAGGCAGCTTTATTTACGGGGCCTTTAGCAGAACGCCCAGGAAAGCAAACCTTGTCGTACCGCATCCGAAGCTTACAGCAGATTGGCCCGAAAGCACTCTCGGTTACTGTTAAAGAGGAATTGCCTACCAGTGCTCATCCTGTAGTCCAGCTAGGAGAGGGACGGTTTGATTTATCTATCAAGGAAGATCGACGTTTTGCCCTGCAGTGGAAAGTACCACTTGAAGTGATTGATGACGAAAATCCCGTCGATTTTCTGGAGGTGCCCTATTTCAGTGAACTGGCCCTACGTGGTAGCAATCAACTTGACCCTTTAGAGGTTCAGGTGAAAGAGGTGATAACAGATGCTCGTCGACATGAATATGTGCTGGTCTTGGAAACGGTACAAACCTGGCCATTAGGAAGAATTAACGACCAAGAGATGAGAAGCTATCAGCTGAATTGTCAAGTACACCTACCTGCCGAGCGTTCTGAAGCGAGAATGCAGCGACCACTCAAAGGCGTTATTTCATTCCCCACGATCAACCCACCGCCGCCGCCCGTACCGGAAGTGGATTTGAGCCCTGTTCCGGTCATACAGGATGGAGGAGAGGACAAGCAGTAGCATAAGACTCAAATATGCTTACAGCCAAAAGTAAATACCCGAATTCTAGCTATTGCCAGAATTCGGGTAAGTATTAAGACTAATAAATTCTTGGTTTAATTATTCTACAATAAATTTAGTGGCTTCAAGCAATTCCCCTTCTCTGCTATGAAGCTGTAGGAAGTAAAGTCCAGCACTAAATGATTGTACATCAATTTCCACATTAGTATCACCATAAGTTACTTGCTGATTGGTGAGTACCCGCCCGGTGGCATCTATAACTGTAGCCCGGTAAGTGCCGTTAAGTTCGGTAACAGTCGCATTTCCGAATTCAATTAAGGTTCCTTCTGCGAGGTCAAAATCGAAGAAGATGCGATCCTGGGCAGGATTCGGGAATACTGATAAGCTGCTGTATTCACCACTTAGACGGTTGCTTTGACCAGCAACAAAACTAGCGACTGCTGATGTTGCACTGCCACTTGAGCAATTGGCAGTTACACGCCATTCGTAAGAGGCATTTCTTGTAAGCCCGGTAATCCGAACACTATTGGATGCAATAGCAAATGACTGCCAGCTTCCTCCCGTTGGACGAATTTCTAGAGTATAACCTGTTGCTGCACTAACAGCACTCCAGCTTAAGTCAGCTGCTTTGCCACCTTGAGCAGAAGAATAATTAAGGTTGTCAGGAGTATCACAGGAACCGGTAGGACAGGCATCACAGTCAGGTCCGCCACAATCGACTCCAGTCTCGTTTCCATTCTGAATACCATCATCACAGGTAGGGGTTGGTGGAGGAGGAGGAGTACCGCCACAAGCACCAGAAGACAATAAGCTTTCACGAGCTCCACCAGAGGCAAACAAGGCACGCATACGCGACTTTTGCCCGTTTGTGAACAAATTCATACAAGCATCATCGGAGTAGTCCATATAATTCTGAACCATGTCTGTAGAACTACAAGAAACGCTACCTAATGCACAACCGTAGTTGGCACCATCAGAATTTGGCGTATCTGAAACAAAATCATCAGCACTACAAGGGCCATCTCCCCAAATGTGACGTAGGTTAAGCCAGTGGCCTACTTCGTGAGTAGCAGTACGGCCCAAGTCAAAAGGAGCTGTTGCTGTTCCAATGGTGCCATAATAAGCGTAATCAATGACAACACCATCTGTAGAAGCAGGACCGCCAGGAAACTGAGCGTAACCCAAAATTCCATTGGAGATATCACCTACCCAAATATTCAGATAATCTCCAGAAGGCCAGGCGTCTTTACCACCTTTATTACTTTTCTTAATATCATCATTGGTGCGAAACGAACGCTTACCGGTAGATGTGCGTGTGATACCATTGGTTGCATTGCCAGAAGGGTCAATAGTGGCCATGCAGAATTCTATTTCAGCATCTGCCGCTTGTGACCACACATTGTCAGCATCTGAATTCATGCGCCGGAAATCGTCGTTTAGTACCTGTATTTGGCTAAGCACTTGAGCATCACTAATGTTTTCCGAGCTTGTGTTATAAACAACGTGGACTACAACCGGAATACTAATGACATTACGAGCGCCAGATTCTCCACTAAATCGTTCTGTGAAGTCCTCAATGGCTTGCATCCTGAGTTCAAGGGTTGGGTCTTGTTGCTTTTGATATTCGAGGTACTCCATCGCTCCACAGTTGCGCTGAGCGTTGAGGTTTAGTCCAAAAAGTAGTAAGAGTAAAAATGTTAGGTAACCGTTTTTCATACTAGTCAATTAAATGATGTAAAATAATATCTCAATAATTCACGAATGTATGGAATAATAAAGCGTGAAATGTCAGTTGGGTGATTTTTTATTTCAAGAAAAATGCTTTTAGGCTAGTTCGCCCCTGCTGCGTAGGTTTTTTTCTTCTGTTCGCCAATCCAGGTTAGCAACAGCTACCTCAGGTGCATAATGCTCTTTAAGTTCAGTGAGCAGTTGGGTGATGGCGTGCCGAACCTGGTTGTTTACCCGATCCCAATCTGCGGCAGAGATCAATTTGTTTTGCAACTGATTACTGTTGTCATTCCAACGGAATTGTAGTAATAGCAGGGTGTCACGAAAGTCAGTATCCTTGTCTTGTACAAAGTTGACGATGCGCTCGATGGCCAAGTCTACCCGCCCGTGAAGGAGCGCGTGCCTTACAGCTTCTTCGTCTTCATTATCCCAGTCGGGGTCAGGAATGGGCTGCTCACTAAAGTTGACCTTAGCGGTAGGGGCGTCATCTGTATTTACTTGAATGGCGCGGTCAAGCACAGCTACATCAAAGGGGCGTTCTCCATATCCGGGCACTTGAACTTTGGCGGTCACGCGCAAAAGGAGTGCGTAATGGCCAGGGCGGCGCGGCGTTACATCAAAACTCCACTCTGTAGGCATGAAAGGAAAGATGGGTTGCTCTTCATTATTGCGAGAAACAATGTCGAAGTTGTCGCCCTCTTGAGCCTCCACCAGTGCGACTTTCATGACAGAGGTGATTTTAATAGATTCTTTCGCTGCGGTCTCCCGTTCCTCTGGTTTAAGCCCTGCGAATAATTCGTCATTACTGATTTGTTCAGGAGCAATCCTTACCCGACAGCGACTGGGAGTAGCTATGGCCATCTGGTCTGGAATAGCGTAAAGAATCTTGCCTTTCTGGAAAGGGGAGGACACTTCAGGCGTTGGCGCAGGAGTAGGAACGGGAGAAGGTATCGATGGTGGTGGAGCAGGAGGAGGAGCGCCAGCACTCATTTCCTCCTCTTCCTCAGGGAATTCAAAAGAAGGTATTTCGTTGCTTACCTCAGTGTCTTTTGGTGTTCCTGTCCTTCGGGGTATGGGAACACTAGATTCAGGAGCTGAGCTCATGGGATTGCCGGGCAAGAGGTCTTTAAAAGCATCTATGACTTTGCTGAAAATGCCTCCTTTGGATTTTGATGGAGGGGAAGTTCTTGTAGGTGGACGAGATTGCTGTTGCTGCCCTTGCTGCTGTTGTTTGGGAAATAAACGAGTCACCATTTTCAGTAACTGGCTGATGCTCCAATTAAGCCGTTTTTGGTACTGTACTTGATTGAGTATACCTGAGCCGAATTCTTTTTCTGCTTTTTGGTACTCCGTTTTTATCTGTTTCAGCTCTTGACGTTCTTCCTTGTTGGGGAAAAGTTCGAAATAGTGTTCCAGCGCAGTAATGGCCTTCTCTATCTTGTTAGCCTCAAGTAAGTCTCGTATTTGTAGTAATGCTCTCATGGCTTTATTTGGTGCTTTTTCTTTTTAAATAACGACCTGAAAAGGTTCCTGTAGCTTCGCCATTTTGTAAAACCAACTGGCCGTTGACCCATACATTTTCTATGCCTTCGGCGTATTGGTGCGGGGCTTCGAAGGTAGCTTTATCTTGGGTCTTTTCAGGATCAAAAAGGACTAGGTCCGCAAAGTAGCCGCGTAGTATTTTTCCTCTGCGATCCAGGTGTAAATTCTCAGCGGGGAGGGCACTTAATCTGCGAATTCCTTCTTCTAGCGGAAACAGTCCTTCATCACGACTGTATTTTCCTAAAACCCGAATGAAGGAACCGTAAGCTCTTGGGTGAGTACTGGATGCCAGAAAGATGCCTTCGGCCGCATAAGAACCAGCATCGGAGCAGAAACTCATCCACGGCTGGACAATCTTTTTACGAATATTTTCCTCCGACATGGAGAAGTAGACCACCTGAATACGGCTTTGATCCTGAACCATTAAATTGATCATCGTTTCTTCGGCACTTTTGCCCCACTCATCTGCTACTTCGTTGAGGCGCTTGCCTTGGTACTGCCGGAGGTCAGGTTTTTTTAATCCTACCAGTAAGATGTTTTGAGGAGGATGGAAGAAATGGATGTCCTGTAGGATTTTAGCCTGCTGTGCTGGGTCGGCAAGTCTTTTCAGGGCTGCATCCACACCACCTTCTCTGACCCATTCAGGTAGTTGGGTGTGCAACCCAGTAGAGCTGGCAGGGTAAGTGTACATATCAGCGGTGATTTGGAGGCCTTCCTCGCGAGCGGCTTCTATCATCATAAAAACACTGTCAAGTTTGTACCAGTTGTGTTGCCCTGAAGCTTTGAGGTGATAGATTTCTGCGGGGATATTGGCTTCGCGAGCGATGGTGATGAGTTCTTCTACGGATTCCAGTAATTGGTCTCCTTCGTCGCGAATATGGGAGATGTAAATGCCGCCGTATTCGGCAGCGACCTTCGCCAATTCAATAAGCTCTTGGGTGTCCGCATACCGGCTGGGAGCATATAACAGGGAGGAGGATAAGCCCACGGCCCCTTCTTGCATGGCTATTGCCAAAAGCTTTTTCATGGCTTTCATTTCTGCTGGACTTGCAGGCCGGTTTTCATAGCCAATGACGTGTTGGCGAAGGGTGCCATTACCCACAAAGGAAGTGATGTTGGTAGAAACGCCTTTACGCTCCATGAACTGTAGGTATTCACCTAGCGTGGTCCAGCTGACGTCGTATTTGATATCGCTCTGATCGGCTTTCATTTCTGCTTTCATGTCATCATTCAAAGGCCCCATCGAGCGGCCTTCTCCCATTACTTCCAGCGTGACGCCCTGCTTGAGGTCACTCAGGGAGCGCCCATCCTCTATGAGCGAGACATTGGCCCAACTGAGCACATTGATAAAACCAGGGGCAAGCGCTTTGCCTTGAGCATCCACGATATTTTCGGCAGTACCTTCAATGTTACCCAAGGCAGCAATGGTATCACCTTTTATGGCAATAGACCCTAGGTAGGGTGCTTCTCCAGAGCCATCATAAATCATAGCATTGGTGATGAGCGTATCGTAATTAGGAGTGGGAGCAGAACAGCTGGCCAGCAATAACAAGCTAAACAGCGGCAGGAGGTTTTCTTTTGTTACCATTCTGAGCAGGGTTTAAAAACAAGATAAGGAAAGTTCAGCATTGTTTTTCTCTACTGTTACGGCGGCATGGTAGCCGGTGCCCGGGAATAAGTCTTGGTTAAACCAAATTGGATTTTTAAAAAGGTCGGAAGACAAAGTGATAGGCGACCAGCCTTGGCCACTCTGTTGAGAAACATCCACTTTTTCAAGTGGAAAAGAAACGCCCATGCCTGTAGCTTTAAGCAAGGCTTCTTTTCGGGCCCAGTATTGGAAGAATAAATGATACTTTTGATCTTTGGGTACGCTGTTAAGTACACTGATTTCAGCCAGGGAGAAAAAACGTTGAGCAATTTGATCAATGTCAATATTGTCCTTTTTTTTCTCGATATCAACGCCTACAGATTGGCCACGCGTGATAGCATAAAGGACGATTTTACCCGAGTGAGATAAATTGAAATTGAGGCCATCGGGGCCTGTTTCAGATGGAAGAAATGGTTTGCCGAAAGGTGTATAATCAAATTGAAGAACGTTTGGGGCACTTTCGAGATAAAACCCTAGAATTTGCCTTAGCATACCACGCCCGGCGATGTAGTGTGTTCTATCTTTTTCGAAATGAAACTTGTCGGCTCTTGCTAATTCATCATCAGAAAGCAAGGCTTGCAGTTTTTCTGTTTGTAAAGCAGTTGCGTCAAGCGCCGCTTTCCAGATGTGAACCTGATGGGAAGCGATTTTGAACTCGGGTTGAGCTTTGTTCCATTGTTGTTGACGACTATACATTTTGTTATTACATTCTACGTTTGATGTGCATCATCATCCCGTTTTTTGGGCGCAGGTTAAGAAGTTGTTCGGCCTCTACTTTATGATTGGGTGCCACTTGCGCGCGCCAGGATTGGGCAATGGATGAGAGCACCAGCACGCCCTCCAACCAAGCATAATGTTGGCCAATACAAGAACGCGGACCTACACTAAATGGGAAGTATTCGTACCGCGATTGCTGTCCACCCGAGCGCTCGTTCCATGCTACGGGATTAAATTGCTCAGGCTCGGGATGAAAACGTGCATCGTGATGAATGAGGTAGGGGCTTAACAGCACAATACTACCTGCTGGTACAATATAATCACCTACGGAAAAATCCTCAATGGCCTGCCGGGAGATAATGTAGATCGGAGGGTACAGCCGCATGGACTCTCCAAAGACCATTCTTGTATATTTTAGCCGAGGGTAGTCTTCCATGGTCGGCGTACGACCACCAAGAACCTGATCCAGTTCTTCGTGTAATTTTGCTTCTACTTCCGGGTTTTGCGAAAGAAGATACCATGTCCAGGTGAGGGCCAGTGAAGTGGTGTCAAATGCGGTCAGGAAAAGCGTGAGAGCTTCATCCCTGACTTGTTGGTCACTCATTCCGCCTTCTTCTGTCTGTGATTGGAGTAGTAAGGATAGGAGGTCACCATTATTTACGGGATTGCGCCGCCGTTCGTCAATGATATTGTAGATGGTTTCGTCGAGCTTGGCTTTGGCTTTGAAAAAGCGAATGGTTCCAGGAAGTGGCAGTTTGAGCAAGTACTCGGCAAAAGGGAGCGTTATTCTTCCGAATAACTTCATGACATCGTCCAACGACCGGTTGATTTCCTGTGCGTCTTTATGAAGATCTACATTGAACATGGTTTTGGCGGCAATTCCGGTGCTCATCCTCACCATTTCTTCCATCATGTCTACTTTCTTGCCATCTTCCCAATTGCTGACAAGGCGGCTCGCATAATCAGTGATGGGATCGGCATAGTAATTCATCATGTTGCGATGAAAGGCGGGCTGAATGATCCTGGAATTCCGTTTGTGAAAATCACCTTCACTGGTTAGAAGACCATCACCCAACAATTCCTTTACCATTTCCAAAGGGCGGCCTTTGATAAAATTACTGTGCTGGGTAGAGAGTACTTCTTTGATATAATCAGGATGATTAAGAAGTACGACGCGCAACGGCCCCATCCTGAAATGAGTAATATCACCGTATTCCTGCGCCATGTTTCTTAGAAAAGAAATACTGTCCCGCCGGAAATTGATTAGATTATTCAGCGGGAATTTGGACTTGGGGCCAGGAGGGAGTTTGGCGCTGTTTGCCATCTTAATAATTGCTTGTTTTTAAAAACGATAAATAGCACAGCCCGCCTGGATACCCGAGGCTACGGCAATGAGTAACCCAATATCACCGTCTTTGACCCATGCACGCTCATAAGCATGTGCCAATCCAAAAGGAATAGAAGATGAGAATAAATCCGGGCCTTCTCCCGCAATATCAACAAACTTTTCGCGCGGAAGCTGTAAGGCTTGACTTAGTCGAGTGATAAATACTGATGATATTTGGGGAGGGAAGATTCGGTCGATTTGCTGAAGGTCAAGTCCTTCTTGTTGTAGTATTTCTTTTACCATTGGTACAATAGCCGCAATGTATTTTTCTTCAAGGTCCGGCGTCTTATCAATTTGCAGGCGGGGGCTGATCTCTTTGGTGCAACAATAAGAAGTATAGTCTTCAATTTCTGCCGTTTGATAATGAAAGAGAAACTGGGAGAAGCCTTTGCTTTGTTCAGGATGAGCGTCCATAATAATGGCTGAAGCCGCTTCCCGAATATCTATGAGTTGATCAGGGAACAGGTCTGCATTGTTTTCACATTCCGCAGCGACAATCATGGCGGCTTTAGTACAGTCAGCGATAATCATTTGTTGCGCTAGATAACACGCGTTTAGAAAACCGATTGCACCGTTGAAAACATCAAAAGCCAGGGTTGTTTGCTCCTCTGCGTCTGATACGGTTGCGTTCATGTTCAGCCTCCCGGCGAGCAAGGCAGCAAGTGCTGGCTCCAATAAATATTCGTCGCGATAAACACCGCTATGGATGATAAGACCAATATCATTGGGCGAGTAGGCAGAAGGCATGATACAATTGGTGGCCGCACTGTGCAGTAATTCCAGTGAATCTTCGGCCTTGGTATCATCGGGTAGTTTTATACCCACCTGCTCAATTCGGATACCGGGAGCAGAAGAAGAGACACGCGGTTTCCATTTTTTCGGATTAGAGGTTTTAAGACCAGGTTTACCCTTCTCTTGAAACCGGTCTGGGAGGTCATCAAATGTGTATAGCGCTGTACCGATGGTGAGGCCCGATGCCGTGACGCAAAAGACTACTTTGTCGCCGGTTTTAATTCGTTGATTGAGGATGTGATCGGCTAAGGCAACGGTATGCGAGGTGGAAGCCGTGTTTCCACGTTGCTCCAAATTGTTGATCGTATTGTCATCGTGGAGAATTTTATCCTCCAGCAGATTGTTGATCTCTCTGCGGGCACTATTCATGGTCATGCGTGAAGTTTGGTGCATGATCAAGTGCTGGAACTGATCGGGTGGCCAACCTGCGCTATGCAATACCTCAAGGGCATTTTTTGCCCCGGCTTTTATGGCAACATCGGTCATGTTGACCGAGTCGGTGTGCATGATCCATCCCCCATGTTCGGATACTTTTGCAATGCAATAAGGACTGTATCGACCAAAAGTTCGCAGGTCTATTTTTTGAAAACCGGTTGTTTGATTGAGGCCTTTTTCCAGGAGAAGGGCAGCACCCGCATCGCCTAGGGTCAGGCAGGCTAGGCGGTCGTCCATAAAGTTCTCTATCTCTTTTTGAGCGGTTTGCGTAAGGTGGGTGATATATTCACCACTGACGATGATAGCTCGGCGGATAGCACCTGCATTCAGCAGATTGTCAACAAGGTGTATTGCCGTAAACATACCTGCACAAGCATTGGTAATATCAAAAGCGATAGCATGGTCAAATCCAAAATGCTTCCGGAGTTTGATCGAGGTGCTAGGCTCAAAAGAAACCATGTCAGGCCCGTCAAATCTGGATATGTTACAACAGATAAGGAGGTCGATATCGTTGGGGTGATATTTTGATTTTTCAAGGCAGTTCTCAATGGCTTTTTGTGCTAAGTCGAGTGAAAACTCTTCTTGGCCTGCCATACGCCGGGTTTTAATACCTGAAATTTTTTCGAGCGGAAACCGTATCGGTGTCGTACAATCCTGCAAGACCTCCGTAGTGGTAAATGACCGAGGAGGGAGATAAACGCCGATGCTCTCAATGATGGTGTTGGTCATGGTTACGGAGTTGCTTTTTTTCGGCCTATTATCTCCATGAGTTCTTGCGGTTCAATGTACAAGCTTATTCTCGCCAATTGCTGACTCAACCGATTAACGATATGCTGGTAGAGTGTTTCAGGTGCTACGCCAAAGGCCTGGAAGGCCTGAATGAGGTGGTGGTCATCTGTTTTGTCACCATAGACAGACTTCATCATTACTTTCAATGCCATGCGGTTGCGATATTGCTCCCAGCGATTACCTTTCCGGAAAAGCTCATTGTACATAGCCACGCACAAATCCATGTGTCTTGTCTCATCCTGTTCAGAGATCGTTTTGCAAATACTACAGAACAGCGGGTCGGGCATATACTCTTCTTCGCCAAAAAACTCAAGGTAGGCAGCACCGATAGCTTCCACAATTACGGCCAGAAACAACCCGGTGCCGGGGAGGAAGCGTGCCAGCCACATATAGCTATTGGCACCTTTGAGAAGCTTGTCAGGAATGAACTCTTTAGCTTCTAGTTTCTCGGCAAGGAAACGTCGAAAAGTAGCCGAATGCTTCGCTTCATCGTTGATAAAGGTGGTCATCGCTTCTTGAATCTCCCGGTAACGTTTGTAGTGAATGATGCCCATCGTTAAAGGAGCGATAGCACTTTGCTCTACAACAAGGGCGTGATTAGCGATGTCTTTCAGGCCACGGAGCTGCCGCTGTAAAATCAAGTCCTTGAGGCGAGATAAATCCACTTGGTCATCGGGTAAGGTTTTCGAGCTTAGTGTTTTTTGCACGAGCCTCAGCGTTGCTTCAAGGTCTAGCAAAACCTGTGCTTCAATCGTATTAAGCTCCTTTTGGATGTTTGTTTTTAATCGCCTTGATTCATTTTTGAGCTCGATTTGCGTTTGCCGCAGCTCTTCTTTCGTCTGGTTGACTTGGTCGATCAAATGGGCTAAGTGGGCCTGTTGTTTTTTTCGTTCCGTTTCTGTTTCTATGTATTTTACGGTTGTGCCATTATTGAATAGTCCTAGCCGTTGTTGTTCACGCAAATCCAGTAATTCACTTTGTTCAATTTCCAGTTGATCACTTAATTTCCTTACGTCTAAATGGATCTTTTTTAACGGCGCTTGGATAAGTAATGCTTGATGAATAGTAGCGTTGTCTTGGGGAATACATTCGGCAATGTCCTTCAGGCCTTCCTCTTCCAAAGGCAATCTTGTTTGCTGTATCTGGTTGATTTTATAGATTAGGGTGTCTTCTATCATTGGTAAAACCATAAAAGACACTTTTAAAAAACGATCAGCATCAAGGCCTTTCAAGTGTTTTTTTAGGTTGCCCTGAACACTCTGCTGCCAGTCGAATTTAGTTTCCTGACTCCAGTATTTTTCTTCACTATCCTTGGTATACTGAGTGAAATCACGAGTAGGGGTAAGATAGTAATCCGGTCGCCCTTTAATGATGGGACGGGGGCTGGGGAGGTTACGGTGATTATTCACTTTTATGGGTTTTGAATGCAGAATACATTAAGTGACGGATTAAAAATGGCGCAGCTTATTTCCGTCGAATTACTAAGTAACCTCTATAAATGGTTCCTTAAATATATTGTTTTTCTACGGATGTTTTTACCTTTAGTAAACCTCAAATTTTGAAAGTTACCTTTTTCCAAGTGTAGGAACTCCCCTAAAGGCAGTGGTTTTGTTTTACTTTTTACCTAGTGAAGTTATGTGTCAAGATACTCTGTTTTTTGCGCATTATTTTTTACCAACCTTGAATAAAATTCATGAAGGACCTGACAACTTCTCTGGCTGATGTCTTACAGCAGCGTGCGGTGTACCAGCCGCAGAAGTTGGCCTATCGCTTGCTCAAAGATGGAGAAGAGAATGAGATCAGCTTGACTTATGAGGAGTTAGATCGTCGGGCTCGCGCCATTGGAGCATTGCTACAAACGGCCACCCGGCCAGGAGACCGGGTGCTTTTACTTTTTTCAACCGGATTGGATTTTATTGCGGCTTATTTTGGCTGCCTCTACGCGGGTGTTGTTGCCATTCCGTTAACGCCACCTCACCCTGCTCGTGTTGAAAAGTCGCTGGCTGCTATGCTTCGGATTATTGATGACGCCAAGCCTACTGCAGCATTGTTAAATACACCCTTGTTTACGGCGATTACAGCAAAACAATCGGTAAAGGAGAAGTTTAGTAAACTAAGATTACTGTTAACTGATCGGGAGGACTTGGACAGCTGGGCGGATCGTTGGGAGATGCAGGGGACAAAAGGAAAAGATTTGGCTTTCCTTCAGTATACCTCTGGCTCAACGACGACACCCAAAGGAGTAATGGTAAGCCACGCCAATCTTCTCCATAATTTGAGTGTCCTTGAAGCTTCGATGGAGCTAACGGTTGATAGCCAGATTGTTACCTGGTTGCCACCTTATCATGACATGGGGCTTGTCGGTGGCATCTTGCAAGGTGTTTATACCGGATATACTGTCACGCTGATTCCTCATTTACTGTTTTTACAACGACCTATTCGTTGGCTTAAAGCCATCAGTAAATTTAAAGCCACCACCAGTGGAGGGCCTAATTTTGCCTATGAACTGTGTCTGCGAAAGATTAAACCAGCTCAAAGAGATCAACTAGATCTGAGTAGTTGGAAAATTGCCTTTAATGGAGCAGAGCCGATTTACCACAAAACGCTGGAGCAATTTGCAGATTTCTTTGCCTCCTGTGGCTTTCGCCGAGAGGCTTTTTTCCCGTGTTATGGTTTAGCGGAAGCTACGCTCATGGTTGTCGGAGGGCCAAAATGGAGAGCCCCCGTGAGTAAGAAGGTGCTAAAGTCGGCCTTGGAGAATCGTGAAATAGTCGTTGTATCAAGTTCCGATACTGATAGCCAAGTATTAGTAAGTTCTGGCCAAAACCTGGCGAACCAAAACCTACGAATTGTTGATCCCGAAACACTTAATCTTTGCTTGCCTGATCAGCTTGGAGAAATATGGGTGAATGGCCCCAGCGTTGCCAGTGGCTATTGGAATAACAGGGAAGCTACAGCCAATGCGTTTGCGGCTTATCTCGCAGATAGCAAGGAGGGGCCTTTTTTAAGGACAGGTGATCTTGGTTTTATGAATGATGGAGAGCTATACGTCACTGGCCGCCTCAAGAATTTGATCATTGTTGATGGTAAAAACCATTATCCCCACGATTTGGAAAGGACGCTAGAACAAGCTCACCCGGCTATCAGGCCAGCAGGATGCGCGGCCTTTTCAATAGCGCAAGCTGGCCGTGAACGGATTGTTGTCATTGTTGAAATACAACACCGATCAGAGGCCGAACCGGAAGCTATTCGTAGCGCAGTTCGTAAAGCGATTGCCGAAAACCACGAACTCAAGGTTTTTGATATTAAACTGGCATTACCCGGCAGTATACCCAAAACGACCAGTGGGAAAATAAAACACTTTCTCTGTAAAAAGAACTACATCTCAAGTACGCTTAAAGAAACCCTATAGCCATGAAGTTTGGAATATTTATCGACTTACAGTTACCCCGCCCCTGGGCAGAAGGGGATGAAGTTAGGCTCTTTCACGAAGCGCTGGAGCAAGTAGAACTAGCTGACAGCCTGGGGATCGATTATGTCTGGGTTCAGGAGCATCATTTCCTGGAAGAATACAGCCACTCGTCGGCCCCTGAGGTCTTCCTGGCTGCTTGTAGTCAACGAACCAAGGATATTCGCCTGGGGCATGGTATTGTCGTGATGTCTCCCAAGTATAACCATCCTGCAAGAGTGGCTGAACGTTTGGCTACACTCGATATCCTCAGTGGTGGAAGAGTAGAGTGGGGGACGGGGGAATCCGGTTCGCGCATGGAACTGGAAGGGTTTGGTGTCGACTTTGTAGACAAACGCCCGATGTGGGCAGAAGCAGTGCAGGAAACCGCCAAAATGATGAGCACTAACCCTTACCCAGGGTTCAAAGGGAAATACTTTTCGATGCCGCATCGCAATGTGGTGCCGAAACCTATGCAGCGACCTCATCCACCAGTGTGGGCGGCTTGTTCCAATCGCGATAGCCTGAATTTAGCGGCTAAGCTGGGAATGGGTGGGCTGACTTTTGCTTTTATCAATGCAGAAGAAGCCAAATTTTGGGTGGATGAATATTACGAGACCTTCAAAAGAGAATGCAACCCTATTGCTCAGGCTGTCAACCCTAATGTCTCAATGCTAACGGGGTTCATGTGCCATAAAGATCATGATACTGCTGTAGAGAGGGGGCAGGAAGGCGCTCAGTTTTTTGCTTACGGACTCGGGCATTACTGGCGGGACGGTATCCATCATCCGGGCCAAACTGATATGTGGGAAGCATTCAACAAGCGCCCGGTTTCTGTTGATAAAAAGCTGGAACGTGAGCGTAAAAAGGCAGGAATGAGTGGCATTGGTAACCCAAAACACCTTGTCGAAAATTTTCGGGCATTGGAAAATGCAGGCGTAGATCAGTTGATCCTTTTACATCAATGTGGCGCTTATAAACACGAACATATCTGCGATTCCCTCAAACTCTTTGCCGCCGAAGTTCTACCTGAGTTCAAGGAGAGAGAAGCTATCCGCGAAAAAGAAAAGCAGGAAATGCTGGCCCCTTACATTGAGGCCGCCCACCGCAATATACCAGCACCAACGCCGATGACAGAAATACCACCGGTAGAGGCGTATCCATTGATGTGGAAAAAAATGAGTGCCGAGACTTCCCAAAGTACGCCTGACCGACGGCCAGGTATGACGGCATTCTGGCAAATGCAAGTGGGCGGAAAGCGCCCCAAAAAATAAGTGCCTTAGTAGAACCTGTGACCCATAGTTATTACAATGAAGGAGGAAAAAACCACCAGCGAAATTCAGGATTGGCTGATCAGTCAAATTGCTGAGTTATTGGAGATTGATCCGGATACGATTGATACCGAAAAGTCTTTTACCGACTATGGCCTATCGTCTAGTGACGTAGTGATGATGTCTGGGGATTTGGAGGATTGGCTGGATCGTCGGCTTTCACCCACCTTAGCGTATGAATATCCCAGTATTCTGAAATTAGCTCACCATTTAGCGGAGAATGGTGCAAAAGAAAACTCGAATTCGGCGGAGAACACGCCGGGTATCCCTGCAAACGAGCCTATTGCTATCATAGGAATGAGCTGTAGGTTTCCAGGTGCTAACGACCCCGAATCATTTTGGCAATTATTGAGTGAAGGTGTTGATATGATTTCGGAAGTGCCTGCTGACCGTTGGGTAAAAGAAGCATTCTATCACCCTGATCCCGCCGTTCCTGGGAAAGCCATTTCCTACTGGGGCGGATTTTTGGATACAATAGATGAGTTTGATCCTTTCTTTTTTGGGATTTCCCCTCTGGAGGCCAAGCACATGGACCCTCAGCAGCGCTTATTGCTAGAGCTATCCTACGAAGCACTGGATGACGCAGGACAACACAAGAAAGACATTAGCGGCAGTAAAACAGGCGTGTTTGTAGGGATTTCTATTAGCGAATACAGCCAGTCTCAGTTAGGAGATCCGCTACATATTTCTAGTCATTCGGGTACGGGTAGCGCTTTGTCGATTGCGGCCAACCGAATCTCTTACGTTTTTGATTTTCATGGGCCCAGTATGGCTATAGATACGGCCTGTTCCTCATCGTTGGTGGCAGTGCATTTGGCTTGTCAAAGTTTGCGGAATGGGGAATGTAAGATGGCACTTGCCGGTGGTGTAAATATGATACTTTCGCCAGCGCATTCGATAGCTTTTACCAAAGCAGGAGTTTTAGCGCCGGATGGGCGTTGCAAAACATTTGATGCCCAGGCCAATGGCTATGTGCGGGGAGAAGGCGGCGGTGTAGCCGTACTCAAGCCGCTATCTGTGGCGCTGGCGGATGATGATCCCGTGCTGGCCGTGATTCGGGGAAGCGCCATTGCACAAGATGGACGAACCAATGGTTTGATGGCTCCCAGCCAGGAATCACAGGAAGCGATGCTGAGAGAAGCCTATCAGGCGGCAAGGGTGGCGCCGGGAGAGGTACAATACGTAGAAGCCCATGGCACCGGAACACTTTTAGGCGATTCCATGGAGGCTGGCGCTATTGGCAAAGTTATTGGTGCTGCTCAAACAAAAGGCACCTGCTCTATTGGTTCTGTGAAAACCAATATTGGACACCTGGAAGCTGCGGCAGGAATGGCTGGCTTGATAAAAGTAGTGCTGTCGATGCAGCACCGCACGATTCCCCCCAGTTTGCACTACCATTCCCCAAATCCACACATCCCTTTTGAGGAGCTTAACCTCCGGGTGCAAACGACTACCGAAGCTTGGCCAGATACCACAGCACCAGCCATCGCAGGCGTGAGTTCTTTTGGTTTTGGTGGAACCAATGTCCACTTGGTCTTTAGTGAAGCGGAACCCTCTCCGCAACAGATCGTAAGCAATGAAACGCTTATCTCTACCCATCAGCCTGATTACTTATTACCAATATCCGCCAATAGTCAGGATCATCTGAGTATCGTTGCAGCATACTTTTATGATTTACTGAAGACTAACATCGAGACAACCGCCAAAGATATTTGTCAAGTGGCCAGCTTCCGGCGTAGTCAGTTTGACTATCGCCTGGCGGTAGTTGGCACTACCCGGCAAGCATTGGCAGATAGCCTGGAAGTTTATTTAGCGGGTGGGGCAGATATCAACCTTTTTACAGCTGACTCCATTCTTGATCGAAAGCCTAAGCTAGCCTTTGTTTTTTCTGGCCAAGGCGGCCAATGGTATGGCATGGGACGCCAATTACTAAAACAGGAAGCAGTATTTTATGAGGCCATTATACGTATCGATCAACTTGTTCAAAGCCGTTTTGGATGGTCTGTGTTAGAAGTACTTCTTGCCGAAAAAGATGAACTACGGTTAGACGAAATAGCAGTCGTTCAGCCTGCCATCTTTGCGATACAGGTGGCCCTCGCTGAGTTGTTAGCATCATGGGGCATTACGCCCGACGCAGTGACGGGCCACAGTATGGGAGAAGTTGCTGCCGCCCACATAGCAGGCGTTCTAAGTTTGGAAGATGCTGTGGAGGTGATTTGTGTCCGTAGCCAACACCTCAAAAAGCTTAAGGGTTTGGGCCGTATGATGGTCACGGAATTAACGCTGAATCAAGCAAAAGAAGCCTTGCAAGACTGCGAGGATACTGTCTCTATTGCTGCAATCAACGGCCCTACATCTACCGTGCTATCTGGCGATCCTGAAAAAATGGAGGAAATTATGGATAGCCTCCAGAGAAAGAACCTCTTTTGTAAATGGGTAAAAGTTGACGTAGCGTCCCACAGCCCGCAAATGGATCAAATACGCCCTGAGTTGGTAGCGGAATTGCAGGGCCTACAGCCACAACCTGCCAGCATTCCTTTTTATTCTACAGTAACGGGCAAACTGGATAATCAGCTCGATTTCTCGGCAAACTATTGGATCGATAATCTCAGAAAACCCGTTTTGTNTTCCAACACTGTAGAGCAATTGCTAGTTGGTGAGTATACCGTGTTTATGGAAGTTGGCCCTCATCCTGTTTTGTTGGGCGCATTACAACAATCGGTACCCGATAATCATCCCGAAGTCAGGTCACTGGCCTCCCTGCGCCGCGAGGAACCCGAACAGGAAGCACTTTTGAAGGCGCTGGGAGCATTGTATACGGAGGGGTATCCCATAAATTGGAAAAACATTTACCCTGGGCACACAAAGCATTTAAGACTTCCTCCTGTTCCTTACCAACGCGAGCGGTATTGGCTGGATCATATTTCGTCAGGATCGCAAAATGCCTGGCACTCGTTAAAGGGAAATGGCGACAAAATTCACCCTTTGCTAGGCTCGCAGATAAGTCTAGCGCATACTCCTACTACTCATCTTTGGCAAAATACCATTGATCTTGCAAGGATGAGTTATCTGAGGGATCACCAGTTAGAAGGGGAGACTGTTCTTCCTGCTACGGCTTATTTGGAGGTGGCTTTACAGGCGCTGAAAGAAGTAGGTTTGGCTGATACTTGCTTTTTGTCTGATATGGTTTTTAAACAAATGATGATCTTGGATAAGGCTAAGCCAAGGTCGCTGCAAGTGTCGTTGGCTCCTGACGGAGAACATCGATATCAATTAAGCATATATAGTCAAAACGCTTTGTCGCGAGAATGGGTGCTACACGCTACTGCTGCTGTTGTAAAACAGACAGAGAAGACAAAAGAAACAATAAGTAAAGCGGAGCTTGACCTGCTCCGCGAGGATACAGCAGCTCCGCAAAGTGTCATTGGTTTGTATGAAAAATTTCAGACGCTAGGCGTTGAGTATGGGCAGCTTTTCCAAGGCGTCCAACAAATTTGGAGTAAAGAGAACGTTGCCTTGGGACGAATTCAATTACCAACCTCTTTGCAGTATGATCAGCAGGATTACCAAATACATCCAGCTTTATTAGATGCCTGTTTACAGGTGATCGCTGCAACGAAAAAAGCGACTGCGGGCCAAGCACTTTACATTCCTTCTGGCTGCCGAGAAATCCATTTTTTCTCTCAACCAAGCGAGGTGATATGGAGTAAGGTAACTTTCTCGTCTACTACAACTGAGATGGCAGATAGCCTGGAGGTAGATGTCTTATTGTTTGATGATCAACAGAATATCGTTATCGAGCTGCTTGGTTTTCGTGTCCAACGGATAACCAAGCGTAAACGTCGACAACTTAATCAACAAGATACCTGGCTATACCAATTGGCGTGGCAGCCTCAGCAAGGAGGAGCCATTAATATGAGCCGACCTTTAGAAAAAAGAAATTGGCTAGTTATTGCCGATAAGGAAGGTTTCGGACACGAATTGGTAAAACAACTGGAAGAAAACGGAGATGTTTGTCAAGTGTTTCTTTCTCAGGAAATAATAGAGTTTGCTGAAGCAAAGAAGGAGAATGGAATATTAGAATTGTTGGCAGCGCAGTTAGAAAAAACAGGTGCCTCCATCTATGGCATTATTCATCTTGCGAGTCTTTCTGTCTCTTCTCCGTCACAGGGAAGAACGGCAGATTTTGAGCAAATGTATCTGCTGGGCTGCAACAGTGTACTTTACCTCGTGCAAGCTTTGTCTAAGCGTTTTGCCGGATCACCACGCCTGTTTTTAGTTACGCTGGGCGCTCAAGGTGTTCAGGCTAATGAACCTGTTGCTATTGAGCAGTCTGCTTTGTGGGGGCTGGGGAAAGTCATCAGCTTTGAGCTTCCCGAACTTAAATGTATCCGTATAGATTTAGATCCAGAACAGCCCAAGGAGGAATCTGTCAAGCTTTTAGCTTTAGAATTAGGGCAAGAAGGTGTGGAAGACCAAGTTGCGTTTCGCGCTTCTCAGCGGTTTGTCCATCGCTTGTTGCCTTTCCGGCAAATGGCCCCACGGGGTAACTCCGAAATTTTGGTGCGATCAGATAGCACTTATTTGATCACAGGAGGGCTGGGTGGATTAGGCTTGTTGACCGCAAAATGGATGGTAAAACAAGGCGCCAGGCAGCTGGTGCTGTTAGGGCGAAGTGAGCCTTCTGCTACGGCTACAGCGGCAATAACGGATTTGCAAAGAGAAGGAGCTGATATCATTGTCGCTTCGGCAGACGTAGGTGATCAGGAACAAATGAAGGCACTGTTTCAGCAAATGAAGGAACACCTTCCTGTGCTGCGGGGTGTCATCCACGCTGCGGGAGTATTGGATGATGGTTCGTTGCTCAACCTGGACGAGGAACGAATGAAAAAGGTGATGATTCCTAAGGTAGAGGGCACTTGGATATTACATGAGGAAACAGCCTCAATGCCGCTTGATTTCTTCGTACTCTTTTCATCGGCGGTTTCCGTATTGGGAGCTCCGGGGCAGGGAAACTATGCTGCTGGCAGTGCTTACCTGGATGCAATGGCCCATTATCGCCAGCAACAGGGGCTATCGGCCATTAGCATCAATTGGGGGCCTTGGGGAGAAGTAGGCCTCGCGGCAGAAGCAGCAGCGCGCTTGGAGGAACAGAATGCTTCAACGCAACACCTCGTGAAAGTGATCAAGGCAAAAGAAGGCTTGGCCGTATTGGATTATTTGCTTGCTACCCCACATCCGCAGGTCGTTGTATTACCTTTTGATTTGAAAAATTTACTGGAACTTTATCCAACGGCAGCCAGTATGCCATTCTTCGCCGAAGTAGGTGGGAGTGATACACATGTTGCTCGTCTCTATGCTCGCCCCAATTTGCGACAAGCTTATGTGGAGCCTCGCAATGAGGTAGAACGCAAACTTGCCGAGCTCTGGAAGCAGACGCTTCACATTGACCGAATAGGAATCCATGACTCCTTTTTTGAGTTGGGAGGAGACTCTGTGCTCGCTGCCCAGATATTAGCATTGATCAGGAAAGCGTACGATATCAGTATCAATCCTCAGGATGCTTTTGAGGCTTTTACCATTGAAAAACTGGCCATGATGTTAGAAATCGAAATGATTAAGCAACTGGAAGAAATGAGTGAGGAGGAGGCCCAAAGAAGACTTTCGAAATAAAAAGCAAGTGTAAATATGGAACTTTCTCCCGCAAAGCGTGCACTGTTAGAAAAATGGCGAAAAGGGCAACAACTAAGCTCAAATAGCCAAGAAATAGCCCGGCGTCCTGAGAACAGCCCGCTTTCGCTTTCGTTGCCACAGCAGCGGCAGTTGTTCCTTGAACTGCTTGATCGAGGTACCGCTGTGAATAACCTTTCGGTGTTGATCGAACTGAAAGGCAAGCTTGATGTTGCAGCATTGGAACAAAGTGCTAATCAAATTCTTGGTCGCCATGAGGTCTTGCGAACCAGCTTTAAACTGGGACTGGGAGCTCCCGTGCCTGAAGTCACTACAGCATTGGCTTTCCAACTCCCGCTTGTTGATTTGCAACAACAGAAGGGGACAACTCCGGAACAGGAAGCTCGCCGCTTAGCAGAACAGGAGGTTTTACAGCCTTTTGACCTGTCGCAAGCTCCATTGATTCGTCTCCAGCTCTATCAATTGGAAGCAGGGAGACACTGGCTCTTAGTCATAGCACATCATACCGTAGCCGACGGATGGTCTTTGGGGGTATTCCTAAAAGAGTTGATGGCTTTTTATGGAGCCAATACGACAAGCAAGCCTGCTCAGGTAGCTGAACTGGCGATCCAGTACGCTGATTATGCGCATTGGCAGCTTGCTAATAAGCAAGAGGAGACGCTTCAGGCCTCAATGGCTTACTGGAAGCAACAGTTGGCGGGAGAATTACCGGTACTGGAATTACCCACAGATCGCCAGCGCGGAGCCCGACAAACGTTCTCGGGAGGAACCCATCGGTTCAGGTTATCCAAAGCAACCACCGCAGCACTTGATCAGCTGAGCAAAGAAGAGGATGTTACCTTGTTTATGACTCTGTTGACGACCTTTTATGTCTTACTGTACCGTTATAGCGGGCAGGAAGAGGTACTGGTTGGGACACCCGTTGCCAATCGACAATTTTCTGAACTGGAGCCTTTAATTGGAGTGTTTATCAATACGCTTGTACTTCGTATGGACTTTGCTGAAGATCGCTCTTGGCGAGACTTACTCAAGCGGGTTAGAAAAATGGCTACAGATGCTTATGCTCATCAGAAATTACCTTTTGAAAAGTTGGTGGAAGTACTGAAACCAAAGCGTGACCTTAGCCGTTCACCACTTTTTCAGGTGGTTTTTAATTTGCAAAGTTCACCATTGCCTAAGCTGGAAATGAATGGCCTGGAAGCTGATTTTCTGGAAATTGACCGCGGAGTATCTCAATTTGACCTGACATTGATGGTCTCAAAAATAGAAGAGGAGTGCCTGGCAACAGTTGAGTACAATCGCGATCTATTTGAACCAGTGACGGTTGAGCGCATGTTCCAGTCTTTTCAGCTATTGCTAAATGAAGTATTGATACAACCGGATCAAGCTATTTCGAAGTTGCCACTATTACCTGAGGGAGCGATAACCGACCTGTTAAGCCAACTCAACGATACCCAACTTGATATTCCTGATGAAAAATGCCTGCCTCATCTTTTTGAAGAACAAGTAGCTAGGACGCCAAATAAAATTGCACTTGTTTTTGATAAAACAAAGCTCAGTTATCTCGAATTAAATAAGCGGATAAATGCGTTGGCAAGGCATCTTCATGAGTTAGGGGTTGGCCCCGAGGTTCGGGTGGGTGTTTTAATGAAAAAATCATCGGCAATCATTGAATCGTTGCTCGCAGTACTGAAAATAGGCGGTACTTATGTGCCTATCCACGCTTCTTTTCCAGCAGAGCGGGTACAGTACATACTTGGGGATGCCGAAGTAAAAGTACTGCTGACGAATATAGCGATTGATTTGGCTGTAAAGCCAGGCGTTTCTATAGTTTACCCCGATAGCCTGGAACTTGTAATGGATAGGGCTGGCGAAAATCTACCAAGATTAGCTCAGCCAAGTCAGCTTGCCTACCTCATTTATACTTCAGGATCTACAGGTAAACCTAAGGGAGTGATGCTTAACCACTCGTCTCTGACCAACTTCCTTTGGTCAATGCGGAGCACACCTGGAATTGAAAAAAAGGACATACTGATGGCGCTAACGTCCATTTCTTTTGATATTGCTGCGCTAGAGTTATTCTTGCCCTTGACCGTAGGAGCAACGGTGGTTGTGGCCAGTGAAGAAATGACGACAAATCCCCTCTTATTGGCAGATGCGTTGGACAACTATGAGGTGACCATGATGCAGGCGACACCAGCTACTTGGCAGCTTCTAATCGAGGCGGGGTGGCAGGGCAGGCAGGGATTGAAGGCACTCTGTGGCGGGGAAGCATTATCACGAAAATTAGCCAACCAGCTGCTAGATCGGGTAGATGAATTATGGAATATGTATGGCCCTACCGAGACGACGATTTGGTCGTCCGTCAAGCAAATACATAAAGGCCGGCAGCCTATCACGATTGGTGAGCCTATTGCTAACACCCAGTTATATGTGCTGGATCACCACTTGCAGCCTTTGCCACTTGGTGTGGTAGGGGAGTTGCATATCGGCGGAGCAGGCTTGGCTCGTGGTTATCTGAATCGGCCAGCCTTGACCAATGAGAAGTTTATTACTGATTTTTTCAGCACCAAACAAGGAGCGAGACTTTACAAAACAGGCGACTATGCCCGGCATTTGGCGGATGGAGCTATCGTGGTTTTGGGGAGAATAGATGATCAGTTGAAGATCAATGGCCATCGTATAGAGTTGGGCGAAATAGCAGCAGTCTTACGACAACATCCTGCCGTCAGTGATGCCATCGCACTGGTGCGCACAGGCAAATTGGTCGCTTATTTTATCCCTAAAAAGGAAGAATCTCCGGGAAATAGTGAGTTGCGAGCATTTTTTAGTGAGCAATTACCTACCTATATGATACCTTCTTTTTTTGTAAAAATGGACGCTTTCCCTCTAACACCCAATGGGAAAATTGACCGTAATGCTTTACCGATGCCCACTGGTATTATCCAGGTATCGGTAGCGGATACTCCCCGAAACGAAGAAGAGCAACTCTTGGTAAAGATTTGGCAAAACGTGCTGGAGTTGGAGCAAATAGGTATCTACGATAACTTCTTTGACCTTGGTGGTGCCTCCATTCAAAGTATCCAGGTGGTCGCTAAAGCCAATATGTACGGTTACCGCATTGGGGTCGAAAATATCTTTGAGCACCAGACGATTGCGGAACTGGCCACTTTTATACAAGAGGAGCGGCAAAACCATCAAAGAGAAGGATAATCCCACTGCTGTATAAAAGGTGCTAAAGCTTGCTTGACAGTCTCCTTCTCTTGTACCGGAAGTTCGTGCTTTAACCTAACGTAGCTTTTTTGACCCATGATATAAGACTTCATTTGATCTTCGATGTAGCCAAAGTCTTCTAATTGAAGTGTCTGGTAAATTTCTTGCATTTTCTCTATCGGGTGTTGAATAAGTTCTTGGTAGGGGATTTCAATGAGCTGCCCCTTGGGAATAAGGTCTTTTTCTTGTAAATACCGCTCCATGATTTTAGTGTAGGTTTCTAGAATAATGGCATTGTTATCAACAGTTTTAGTAGTTCCCAGGGCGTAAATACGATTGGTTACTTTCCAGAATTTTTTATTGGAAGCATAGACATCATAAGGGTTTCTGTGGATAAAAATGAATTTTGCTTTGGGAAACATAGCTAGCAAAAGCTTTATCCTGGCCGTATTGGGAGGACTTTTTAGAATCAGTTGTTTGCCATTATTGGCGAGGGATATTTTTTTTATTAAAAAAAGGAAATCTCTTTTCCATGCTTCTAGTTCGGTATCCGGAATATTATTAAACAGTACATATTTATTAAACTGTTGGAGCATAATGTCGGGATAGAAATAGCCCCATTGCGCACCTCTGGGGTTTAAGGCAGTGGTCATGGCGGCATCTTCTTCCCCTGGATAACGAAAAGACATTTGAATTCTATGGACAGGGTCCTGTAAATTGAAAAGGCGGCAAAATAAATCAAAAAATGGCGACAAAATGCGTTCGCTTCCTAGCATGATTTCAGGAAGGATCATCTGAAAGTTGGTATGATACCCCAGGCGATCATCCTGCGTTAGAAACTGATGCATAAAAGACGTACCACTACGGTAAAAACCCAGGATGAAAATTGGATCTTCGGCAAGGCGATGCTGCTCAATTTTCTTATTGTAACCAAGTTCTATCCAGCGCAGGGGCTCAAAAAGAACTGTTTTGAGCAACCAGCCTGGTAAGTTTTTTAGTCCTTTAAACGATATGCCTCCGTTTTGATAGGCCGTTTTTATGAACGTATAAATAGGAAGAGGGAACAGTCGATTCATGTGTAATATGGATAAGGTCAGGAAATCTTCCTGGTGTGGGTTTAGGTCGGAGAGGAATTGTGGTTACTGTTGTAAATGATAATAAAAAGGACGAATGCACTAAGAAGTATTGTATACAATTTATGACTTTAAAATCTAAATATTCCCTTCCTGTTAACCAGATTGTCGGTTTCTCTAATAAATGGGTTAAATTTAGAATGAAATATCTATAGCACATTGATGATTTAACCACGGTAAACATGGCTAGCGTAAGTTCTGATCTTTATCCATTTAAAAGCCATTATCTCGATATTGGAGGGCATCGTTTTCACTATCTGGAAGAGGGCAAAGGGGACCCCGTGGTACTTCTGCACGGTAACCCCTCATGGTCTTTTTATTACCGAAAACTCATTCCCAAGCTTTCTTCTGAGTTTCATTGTTTGGCTCCTGACCATATAGGTATGGGGTATTCGGATAAGCCGGGAGATGATGCTTATAATTATACCTATACGCAGCGTGTCAAAGACTTGGAGTATTTTTTGGAGGTGAAAGGGATTACGGATAACATCACGCTTATTGTACACGATTGGGGCGGGATGATTGGCATGTACTACGCACGACGGCACCCGGAAGCGATCAAGAAAATTGTACTCCTAAATACTGCTGCTTTTCATCTTCCTAAACAGAAGGCATTTCCGTTTATGCTGCGATTTACCCGGTCCTTCTTGGGCATTTTTGCCGTTCGGGCATTCAATGCTTTCAGTTTTGGTGCTACGTTGATTGGTGTGAAACGGAATAAAATGCCACGCGAAGTACGCCGAGCCTATCGGGCGCCCTACAATTCTTGGAAAAACCGTATTGCTACGCTTCGTTTTGTCCAAGATGTACCCCTCAAAATAGGTGACCCTGGCTTTGATGAAATCACGGATTTGCAGGATCATCTCCATTTATTCAAGGATACGCCTATATTGATTGCCTGGGGGCTCAAGGATGTCGTTTTTGATGTCAATATTCTGGAAAAATGGGTAGAATACCTGCCTCATGCACAAGTACACCGTTTTGAAGATTGCGGTCATTATATTCTTGAAGACGCACAAGAAGAAGTTGGTAAACTGATCGTTGATTTTTTAGCACATTAACATGATTGACTACAATATTACATCCGCTCTTTTTAAAATGGCTGCCTCCCAACCCGATGCACTCGCTATTGCATTACCAGCAGCGCCAGGGAAGCCACTGCCTAAGGATGGCGCTGTGTCTTATCACAAAATTAGTTTCAAAGAACTTGCGAATCAGACCAATTGTCTCTCCCGTGGTTTGCTGGCTGCTGGTTTTGAAAGTGGTGATCGGGTAGTGTTAATGGTACCTCCAAGTATAGAGTTCTTTACGCTCAGTTTTGCTTTTCTGCAATCGGGTATCGTTCCCGTATTGATTGATCCGGGTATTGGTATCAAGAATTTGAAAAAATGTATTGATGAAACCCAGCCAACAGGTTTTATTGGAATCACCAAGGCGCATATTGCCAGGGTACTTTTGGGGTGGGGCAGGTCTACAATTAAGAAAAAAATCACCATCGGTCCCCGGTTGTTTTGGGGAGGGAAGCTACTTGAGGAAATCAAAAAAGCAGGCAGCACTGATTTGCCCAGAAAGTGCTTTGCTGCACAGCCGGAAGACCTTTGCGGGATTTTATTTACCAGTGGTTCTACCGGGGTGCCCAAGGGAGTAATGAGTACTTATGGAAACATGTACCACCAGGTGCAGATGATCCGGGATACTTATGATATGAAAGTAGGTCAAGTTGATCTGCCTACCTTTCTACCCTTTGCGCTTTTTAACCCTGTCGTCGGAATGAGCAGCATCATTCCTGATATGGACCCTACCCGGCCAGCAAATGTCGACCCTGAGCGGCTTATTCGGACATTGCAGCAGTTCAATGTGACAAGTATGTTTGGTTCTCCAGCCCTGATTGATAGGGTAGGGCGTTACGGAGAGGCCAATGACATCAAACTCCCAAGCTTGAAAAGAGTACTTTCTGCTGGAGCACCCGTGCCTGCAAAAACGCTGCGACGCTTCGCTTCAATGCTCAATGATGATACCCCAATATTCACCCCCTATGGTGCTACAGAAGCCTTGCCGGTAGCGTCTATTGGGAGCCACGAAATATTAACACCAACTATTCAGCAGCTAACCGATAAAGGAGGAGGTGTTTGTATAGGAAGCCCGGTAAAAGGGCTCCAGGCAGAAATCATTCAAATAACTGATGATCCTATCGAATCCTGGTCTAACGACTTGAAGTTAGAGGAAGGAGAGATTGGCGAAATCACCATAAAGGGAAAGAATGTCACCCAGGCCTACTTTAACAGAGAGGAAGCCACTCAACTGGCCAAAATTAAAGACCACGATAGGTATTGGCACCGCATGGGGGATCTTGGATATAAAGACAAAGAAGGCCGACTCTGGTTTTGTGGGCGGAAGGCTCATCGCGTAAAACTTGCTGGAAAAGAATTGTATTCGGTACAATGTGAGTCTGTTTTTAACACTCATCCACAGGTATACCGTACTGCCTTAGTGGGTGTTGCAGGAAAAGCCGTTCTCTGTGTTGAAATAGATAAAGAGGCCGACAGTGTGAATGAAGAACACTTAAGAAAAGAACTTTTGGCCTGGGCTGCCGCAAATGAATTGACTAAGGATATCCAGAAGGTTATCTATCACCCCTCTTTTCCTGTAGACATTCGGCACAATGCTAAAATATTCAGAGAAAAACTGGCCGTGTGGGCTGCGAACCAGTAAGGGGCACAAGATACTCAGATTGGATTATCATACTTTAGGTTTTAAGTGATAGGCTTCATTTTGTCGGATTTCTGTAAAATGGAAGTACCCGGATACGCCTACAGATACGCCTAAAAAGATAATGATAAGAAGACGATTGTACGGAACCAAGGCTTCGAGACCAAACCAATCTTCCCACCACCAAAGTAGCAAAAAGCCAAAAGCCATCCGGAATATTTCGGCCAGTAATGCATAGCTAGCTTTATCCAATAGAGCCGTATAGCTAAAAATGCTGGTTAGAATAAAGAAACCATAAATGAATACTCCTGGTAGGCCAATCTCCGTGATATGATTGAAAAGGAAAAACATCAAGCCAAGGGTAATAATGAGTTGTACCCATCCCCAGGCAATAAGTATTGGCAAAGGGTTGGAATCATACTTTTCTAAAAGGAAAACATCTTTTACCGCTAAAATTGGATACTTCTCTTCTACGTCAGCCGGTCGCCAGCCAGTAGGCATCAACCAAATTCGAAGTTTATCCCAGTAATTATTCGTACGCCAGGCATCTTTGATTAATAACCACAGATGCTGGAAGTTGAAAAGAATAGGATTCCATGTTTTTACGGGCCGTGTGACGCCGTAAATAGGCTTGACGGCAGCTAGTTCTGTCTGAAAAGTACCAAACCACTTGTCCCAAAAAATGAAAACATTGCCATAGTTCTTGTCCAGATATTCTGGATTTATAGCATGGTGAACACGATGGTGAGAAGGCGTGACTAACCAAGATTCCAGCCAACCCATTTTATTGATAAGCCGGGTATGATACCAAACCTGCAGAAAGAAATGCAAGGGCAGTAGTACTGCAATAACTTCTGCCGGAATTCCTAAAATGGCCGCAGGCACAAGGAAGAAGTTGACCAAAGAAAAAATACGAATAAACGGCAAACGTAGGGCTGCTGATAAATTGAACTCTTCACTGGTATGATGAGCCACATGTCCGCTCCAAAGAATATTGATCTCGTGGCGAATACGGTGCCTCCAATACCCAGCGAAGTCTATCCCTATAAAACCAATAAGGTATACCAGGTAGGTGGCTTGCAGTTCAATAATGGCTATTTTATCAACGACCCAGGCATAGCTGATAATGACAACAGTCAACCCCAATACTTCTTTTACGATATTGGTTATTCCGGAACTAATGCCAGATATCATGTCTGTAGGCCGGTTGATTTTTACCTTCATCCATCGGGCAGCAAAAGCCTCGATAATGATCAAGAGAATGAAAAAGGGTACTACATAGTTTAAAACCTTGGCGTAGACCTCCATGTTAGCATTTTTTTTACCTTGAGCAGGGCATTATTATTCTAAATGTAAGGTATGAAAGTATTAGTAACAGGAGGAGGAGGCTTTTTAGGATTTGCTATTGTTGAACAATTGATCGCTGAAGGGTATGAAGTAGTCACTTATTCACGGCGTTATTATGCCGAATTAGAAACATTAGGAGTTACCCAGTTTCAGGGTGATATCTCTGATTATGAGATGCTTAAAAAAGCACTAAATGGATGCGAAGCTGTTTTCCATGTAGCTGCAAAAACAGGTGTTTGGGGGAGTTATGCTTCTTTTTATCAGGCTAATGTTACAGGCACGGAAAATGTTATCAAAGGCTGCATAGAACTTACTATTCCTTACTTGGTGTATACCAGTTCTCCCAGTGTTGTCTATGACGAGGGTGGGGGAGGCGCTGATGAAAGTTTACCCTATCCCGAAAAGTTTGATGCTTATTATCCGGCGACTAAGGCTATTGCCGAACAAGTTGTGCTTAAAGCTAACTCCTCTCTTTTAGCTACATGCTCTTTGCGGCCACACCTGATTTGGGGCCCTAAAGACACGCATTATTTGCCTCGCCTTATTGATCGCCGCCGCAAAGGCAAGCTCTGGACACTTGGTCATGGCAACTACTTGGTGGATACGATCTATATTGACAATGCCGCTCGTGCTCACCTGCAAGCTTTGGAGGTGATGCGCCGAACACCAGGTATCGTAGGTGGCAAGACCTATTTTTTATCGCAAGATGATCCTATTCCTGTTCGAGAATTCATAGATGGATTGCTAGATGCTGGTGGGCTCCCTCCGGTAGATAAAAGTATTCACCCTAAAGTTGCTCGTGCTGCGGGGTGGCTTTTGGAACGTATATTTCGATGGTTTAAAATAAAGTCAGAGCCGCCCGTGACGACTTTTGTCGCTAAGCAGCTTTCAAGCCCTCATTGGTATGATATTTCTGCTGCTAAGCGAGATTTAGGCTATGTACCCACGATTTCTATTAAGGAGGGAATGAAGCGCTTGAAGGCGTGGGTAGGAGAAGCAAATCACTGAAAATGAAAAAGGCCAACAGAATGAACTGTTGACCTTTTGTCGGGGTGGCAGGATTCGAACCTGCGGCCCCCTGCTCCCAAAGCAGGTGCGCTAACCGGACTGCGCCACACCCCGAATAATTCGGATAAGACTTGAGCGGAGACGGCGGGATTCGAACCCGCGGTACCCCGTTAAAGGTACGTCGATTTAGCAAACCGGTGGTTTCAGCCACTCACCCACGTCTCCAAAGTATATATAATTTCATGCCCTTCTTTCAAGAGCGATGCAAAGGTATATAACCGACTCTTATTAGACAAGCATTTTTGTAAAAAAAATAACTTTTTTCAGGAGGATTAACCTAAATGCTTGATCTTTAGTTCCCAAGAAATTAATTACTAAGGGACATTTTTATTTTTCGCTGTAAATCAGAGACAGTGTCTTTGAATATTGCGTCTGTTTCCATCAAATCCTGTACGGTTTTGCAAGAATAGATCACTGTACTGTGATCACGTCCTCCAAAATTGGCACCGATAGCTTTGAGCGACTGGTCGGTCAACTGCTTGGCAAGATACATGGACAACTGGCGAGCGATCACAACTTGCCGTTTGCGGGTTTTCCCCTGAAGGATTTCCACCGGAAGTTCAAAATGGCCGGCGACCAACTCCTGAATATACTCTACCGTAATTTCCCTGTTGATTTCGCTAACGAAGTTCTTGATCACTTCTTTGGCTAAAGGAACATCAATCTCTCTTTGGTTAAGAGAAGATCGTGCGATGAGAGAAATCAAAGCACCTTCCAGCTCCCTAATGTTATTCTTAATATGGTAGCAGATGAATTCCGTTACGTTTTGTGGAATATCAACGCCTTCATAATTTGATTTAGACAATAGAATAGCCATCCGAGTTTCCAAATCAGGTGCTTGGAGATCAGCTGTTAGGCCCCACTTGAAGCGGGAGATTAGGCGTTCCTCGATGCCGTTCATGTCTTTTGGAGGGCGGTCAGAGGTAAGGATAATTTGTTTACCGTTTTGGTGCAACTGGTTGAAGATGTTGAAGAAGATCTCCTGCATCTTGTGCTTATTAGCCAAAAACTGGATATCATCAACAATCAGTACATCTACAAACTGATAGAAGTTAATCAGGTCGTTGACCGCATTGTTTTTAATGGACTGAATAATCTGCTGGGTAAACTTATCCGTAGCAACATACAAGACGGATTTACCTTCATGCAGCTCCAGTACCCGATGACCAATAGCCTGAGCCAGGTGGGTTTTACCCAAACCAACATCGCCATAAATAATCAACGGGTTGAAAGAGTTCTTACCTGGGCGATCAGCAATGGCGAGCCCTGCAGATCGTGCTAATTGGTTACAATCCCCTTCAATGAAAGTATTGAAAGTGTATTTGTCGTTAAGCTGAGGATCAATTTTAGGTTTCTTGATCCCAGGGATAATAAATGGATTTTTGATGTTGCCGGTGTCTACTTGACCGGGAGCATAACCCTGACGAGGTGGCTCTTGCTGTGGACTTCTGGCAACGGTGCCCGTTTGTTCCTGTCGGTTCATTCTGCCCTTAGCTTCTCGGCTACCGTTTACGATCTGATAGAGCAATTGGGCGTTCTCCCCAAGTTCTTTGCGAATCGTCATTTTCAATAGGCCCACGTAATGCTCCTCCAGCCACTCGTAGAAAAAACGATTGGGAACTTGAATGGTAAGTGAAGTCTCACGAAGGTTGACAGGACGTATCGGTTCGAACCAGGTTTTGAAACTCTGATTGTTAACGTGCTGCCGAATCGTAAAGAGACACTTATCCCATACGGAGGAGTAGTCCATTTGCATAATACTCAATAGTTAATAGCCGTTTAGGCAATTAAAAAATACTGTGGCCTGCTGGAGGTAAAAAGCTGAGTATCAGTAAGTTGTAAGTAGAGTCAAGACCGGTCTCCTGAAGTGAGCCGATGCTTGTGAGTTGTGTGTTAAGAGTGGTATCTTCTCTTTACTCCTACATTAGGAGGACTACAAAAGTGAGGTTTTTTTTCTAAAGCCCGAAACCCTTTTTGAATGTTTTTTATAATTTTTTTTCAACTATGCGTAAACACTGGGTTTAAGCAGGAAAAAGAATGTTCGTGTGAAAAATACACTAATCTGAGTGCGCTCAAAAAGCTTGCAATTTTTAGTAGAAAAGCGTAGATTAACAAACAAAAAATGCGCTTTGTGATTCTGATAACTTGCGCTTTATTTCTTCTCCTTGCTTGTGAAGCAGAGGACAAGATGGAAACGGAAGCTTTCCAAAATATTCCTTCCGACCAACGATTTACCATCAATGGAGAAAGAGACACCATTCTCTTTGGAGAAGAAGGCGTTCGGCTCTTTTTACCGGCGAATAGTTTTACTTACGCTAATGGTGATTTGGTGACAGGAGAGGTAGAAATCGTTCTTGTTGAAGCACTTTCCTTAGCGGATCAGCTATTGATGGGAGCTGCGGGAGAAAAACAGCTAGGAGTAATTCGCCTAGAGGCGAAAAAAGAAAACAAGGAGCTATCTATTAAAGCTAAGGCTAAGATTTTGTTACAATTTCCCGCCAAAGAGACTGAAGGAGAATTTAGTATCTATTTAGGTAAAGTGAGGCGAAATGGGAAAATTCGGTGGAAAGAAGGTGAAAAGGCAGCTTCTTTTTTGATCCCGGAAGCTTTTTCTAACCTCCCTTTTCATCCCAAAGAATTTGCAGAAGAGTTGACAACGGTGCTACCTTTTGGGCAATTCAAAGGATACAGTGTAGAGCTTGCCGACAGCCTTTATTTTTCTTTCTCAGGGGGAGAGATGATAGCGTTGGCAGGTGGGTTTCAGCACCTTGAAATGAATGAACCTTATTACCATCGCCATCATGTTCTTAATGATGGACAATATACTGCTGAATCTTATGACAGCTACCAAACAGTAGCAGAGGAGATTATGGATGAGGTAGAATGGCCAGTAATGGAGACTTCCTGTGGTATTGATCCTTTAAAAGTACAAGCTTTAAAATCTGCTGATTTTGCCAATAGTTTATTAGCGACGAGTGCTTTTGCGGAGCGTTTGGCTATGATGTTGAGCATTGGTGACGAATCGCTTTTGGATATTTACTTAAATAATCTGGACCAAGATCTTTGGGAAACAGATCAGCAAGCAGCGACCTATTTACGAGCAAAGTCCGATTCTCGCGCCGATCAGTTCAGTGAGTTTGCTGCTCAGGGATTGACAAACACAGAAGGAGGTGCTGCTTATGCGGATTTACTCCGTGAGACGCTTGTTGATCGGATGGCTCAATTTGAAGAGCAGTTGTCCACGAAACGGCAGGAAATAAGAGCAGCATTAGCCGCAAAGAATAAGGAGGTAGAAATACTAAAAGAAGAATATCGCCAAATTTTATGGAAACGGGAGGAGCATCGAATGCGGTATTTGACTTTCGAGTTGGGTGATTTAGGTTGGTACTGGCCAAGGCGTATCGTCAGGAATGCAACAGATACGGTCTTTTTGGCAAAATTAGAGGCGAAAGTTCCTAATGGAGTTAAGTACGATGAATTATATCTGTACAATGTGATGCCCTATGCGAGGAGTATTTATAGGTTGAATAGCGTAGACGGAGAGTTGTTTTACCCAGGTGTTTTAGATGAGAAAAGAATGTATCAACGGTTGCATCAGGCTGCAAAAGTAGTGGCGGTAGGTTACAAAAACGGTAAGTTGTTTATTGGTGAAACCAACTACCAAGTTGGCTACGAAAATAATGTAGAGCTTTACCTTAAGCCATCTTCCCGACGAAGGCTTAAAGCATTAATGGATGTGGATACAGAGCATCTTTACGAAAATCGGATAAGTGTTGACTTGCCATATATGCGTGCGCTTCATCGTGAACAGTTGAGACAAAACAAATTATGGGAAGAACAATATGCTCTTTATTTCCTGGGAGCCAAAGCATACCCAAATTGTAATGAAGAGCCGACCCTAGAAGAAGCAAAAAGTTTATTCGCTGAACATTGTGCAAATTGTCATTCGATAGATTTGAAGACCAAACTAACTGGCCCAGCGCTATTTGGTGGACCACAGGAATACACTAAAATGTGGTTCACCCGGTTTACCGAAAATTCTCAGCACATGATTGCTACTGGTGATCCGAGAGCAATGGAGCAATGGCGGCAATGGGGCCCTACTATAATGAATGCCTTTGCTGGCGAGCTTAACAAAGCAGAGATTAGTGCCATCTTTAAATACATTCAATCTGTAAATTAATTTTTTGTTCACGACCAAACCATCAAACAATGAATAAACCATACACCCTACAAACCGCCCCCTTTATTGTTCCAACAACCGATGGAAAGTTGATCGAAGAACATTTTGGCCTGGCCTCTACAGGGGAATCACACCTGAGTATAGCTCACATGATTGCACCCCCTGGGTGGAGTGAGCCTTTTCAGACACCCGAGTTTGATGAATACACTTATATCATACGTGGGAAAAAGCAATTCAATATAGCCGGAGAAATAGTGATTCTTGAGGCTGGGCAGTCTATTAAGATCAATAAGAATACCCGTATTCAATACGCCAATCCTTTTGAGGAGGCGTGTGAATACTTGGCTGTTTGTATACCTGCCTTCGCTCCGGAAACGGTCCACAGGGAATACAAGTAGCGAGCTTGTAACTATTGTGGAAAAGATTATTGCTGAACTTGGATTTAAAAAGGCCTGACCACAATGGCCAGACCTCTCTGTTTTACCCGACTGTTAATAATGCACTTTTGTTATTTGACCATTTTGGTGCTCTCCCATAATGGAACAACTTTAGGAATCGTACTCCCAAATTTTTTGAGTACAGGAGAAGAATTGATTGAGCACTTTTGAAAGTCAATTGGGGACCTATTGACTTTTGGGGCAAAAGTGTGGTAACCCATTTGTTCTTTTCCTAATAAAACACTGGTAGGAGAGACCGTAGAGTTACGCCACCATTTACGATTCCTATGAGTATCAATACCCTCTTTATTGAAAAATATAGATGGCTGTAAACCGATTGGGTTGATCCAAAAAACCGCTTTGTTACTTTTATTCTTTAGGCCTTCTCCATCGCGAGGTAAACATTGTAGAACTTGACTATGGATTGTTGTACTAAAGAATATTGCTATTAAAACAAGCATCAGGTTTTTCATAAGTATAATTTTAGCGTGTAAAGTAGAAGGAAGAAGTGGTCGTTTACTTTGGTGTTTCCTTGACTGGGAAGGGCCGTATCGATGGTAGTGGAGCTGTAACCTCTTGATCCATTAAGGAATAATTGATCCATTCTTCTTGTACGAGTTGTCCTTCAGGAGTGAGGGTCTTTATAATTACACTGTTTCGGAATTCAGATTCGATTCGAAAGAGATCTCCATCATTAGTCTCTACCCGCCCCACATAAGTGTAATTGGCTTCCTTGTAATTAGTGTTAAGGAAATTATTAACACCAACTGGTAAGTTGGACGTGTCAATTCTTGTTCTGGTTTCACGCCAGCTCCCGTTTTTCTCGTAAAAGGCTTTAGTGAGTAGACCTTCTAATTGAAACATCGCAACGATTGCTCCTTCACGATATTCCCAGTGTGGGTTTTCTACGGTAGGATATTGTAGCTCGAATTGCTGGTTCACATTGGATGGAACTTGCACCTGAGCTTGGATAGCGCTTAAACTTAAAGTAATAAGTAGAAGACTGGAAAATAGATATTTCATAATTTAATAGTTTTACTACCATATAGACATGTAAAGCTATTTATTTGTTTATAAGTCTTTATTTATTATTGTTTGGTTTTGTATTTGATTAATTAATGAATTGAAAACATGAGTCATCCCGAATTTTGATTGTCATCAAAATCCGTGCTGACCAACTGCAAAACCTATCGTTAAAGACGAGACCCCATGATTTCACTAGTGAAATCATGGGGTCTTCTACAAAAAGCCGGATAAATCACTCTTTTTAGCTATTTACGGACTCTTTCTAAGTTAAAGCCAGGCTGGATTTTGGCCTTAGCCAAAATTCGGGATGACTTATGTTGTTGGTGATCGTTTGTGTTTTATGGCTTTTTTGTGCTATTCGATTGTTTCTACTGCAGCAAACACATCCACCTGATTACGGCGGATATCCTCCATGGTTTCTCGTTTACGTACGAGGTAGGCCTTGCCTTCGTGGACCAATACTTCGGCTGGTCGGTAGCGGCTATTATAGTTTGATGCCATTGAGAAACAGTATGCCCCCGCATTGTGCAAACAAATAACATCACCTTCTCGTACTTCACTGAGTTGGCGGTTGGCGCCGAAAGTATCAGTTTCACAGATATAGCCTACTACAGTATATATACGCTTCTTACCTTCAGGGTTACTCAGGTTGGTAATATGATGATAAGCATCGTACATCATGGGGCGAATCAGGTGATTCAACCCGGAGTCAACACCCACAAAGGCAGTAGCAGGAGTCGTTTTCACGACGTTGCATCTCGCGAGGAAATAGCCAGATTCACTGACCAGGAATTTTCCAGGTTCGAACATCAGCATGAGATCTCTGTCGTAGGTGGAGCAAAATTCATTGAACCGCTCGCTGAGTTGCTCACCAAAGTCTTCAATGTCGGTAGCAATACCACCGGGCTTGTAGGGGACCCGAAATCCACTGCCAAAATCTATATAGTCTAAATCGGGGAATTCTTTGGCACAATTGAGCAAAATCTCAGCCGCTTGTAGAAAAGAGGCTGCATTTAAGATATCAGACCCAGTATGCATGTGGATGCCTTCTACCTTTAAATTAAGGGTAGAGACCACCTTTAAAACATGAGGTAGTTGGTGGATGGAAATTCCAAACTTCGAATCAATATGCCCAACGGAGATCTTAGAATTTCCGCCAGCCATGATGTGTGGGTTGATTCGGATACAAACAGGAACATCTGGAAACTGGTGGCCAAATTGTTCCAGAATAGAAATATTGTCAATATTGATTCTTACGCCCAAGTCTACAGCTTCTGCAATCTCTTCCAAAGACACGCAATTGGGCGTATAGATAATATCTTCTGACTTAAAGCCGGCTTGCAAGCCTAGTTCTACTTCTTGTACAGAAACAGTATCAAGGCCACTTCCCCAGCCCTGCAAAAGCCGCATGATGCTCAGGTTAGTGTTGGCTTTACAGGCGTAATTGATCTTTAACCGTTTTACTGCAAAGGCTTTGGTGATACGATCATACTGGCGTTTAATGACTGAACTGTCATAAATGTAAAGAGGACAGCCATATTCTGTGGCCAATGCTAGTGGATCAATGCCCGACGGCAGGAGGTAACGATTATCTTCCTGGATCATTTNTAGTATTTTGAGAAAAATAAAGCTGCAAAAATAGTTTTTCCATCAGTCAAAGGCTATTTTTTTTTGGACAACCCTCTGTGGAAAACCGATTTCTAAGCTAAAGTTGCCCTTGTTTTACATCTGAAAACACTGACTTAAGCGTTTATAAAATGCCAAAGAGTTACTTTTATTCAGTTGCCAAAACACCATTCCCTGAAAATGTTGCATCTTGTTTACGGAAATTAATCACACTACCAGGTGACAGAACAACAACTCATATCAGCTTGCCAAAAGCAAGACCCTCTGGCACAACGTCGTTTGTACGAAACTTTTTCGCCGAAAATGCTGGGGGTTTGTCGGAGGTATCTATCCCGTGCGGAAGATGCGGAAGATGTGCTGGTAGAAGGTTTCTGTAAGGTATTCCAAAACCTGGAACAGTATACCGGAAAAGGTAGCTTTGAGGGTTGGGTTCGGAGAATTATGGTCAATGAAGCTTTGATGTTTTTACGTAAGAAACACGCTCTACGGAATGCTTATGAAATCAAAGAATACTTTGACCTTAGATCTGATCAGAACGTGGTAGCAGAGTTGGCAGCCCAGGATATTTTATACTTGCTAGACCAGTTGCCTACAGGCTACCGTACCGTTTTTAACCTGTATGTGATAGAAGGGTTTAAACACCGTGAAATCGCAGAAGAACTGGGGATCAGTATCAATACATCCAAATCACAGTTGATTTTAGCGAAGAAACGTTTACAAGAATCATTACTGAATGTCAATTACCCCGGCGTACGCGATCGTATGAAAGATACCGCTGGATAGGATTGTCAGAACAGCACTTTATAAACAACAACACCATGGCAAAGAAGGATATCTTTGACCTCTTTAGGGAAAAATCAGATGAATTAGAGCAGTCACCTTCGCCAGAGGCTTGGGCCCGCATCGAAGGTAGGATTGCTTCTAAACGACCAACTGTTGCCCGTCCGCGGGGAGTTCGACAGTTGGCTCGGCCACTTAGTATTGCTGCTGGATTGGCACTATTGTTAGGGCTGTCGGTAGTGTTCATGTGGTTGTCAGAGCAGGGGCAGACTGGCGTGTTGGCACAACAGCAAATGCCGCTTGAACTGGAAGAATTACAAATCATTGTAGATGATCAATCATCAAATGCTATAGAAAAAGCGCCCAGTCATTTGGATATTACGCCAGCTAAACCGATTGTAGAAGGCACTGCCAATCAAAAGTTGGTAGCAAAAAAGGAAAGCTTCCGCGATAGCGGTAGCAGTCCAGTGCCTCAACCTGACTCTACGGAGAACGAAAATAATAGAAGAACTGGCCGATAGAAAGTGCTTTTTTAATCTTTAAACGGATGCCTTGGCTCCCACTCTGGAAGTGGAGCGATAAATTTAGCAACAATAGGCACTAATGGATTCACCAGGGTATACCGTGCCCGCATCCAGCAATATAAATCTTCGGCCACAGCCCCTACAGAGCTTTTTATCTCCAGGGCTGTACGAGAGAAAATCAACTCTTTACTTCCTGCTATAATTGCTTCTTGTACCAAATCATAAAGCATGTTGAGGTACAACTGGTGGCTCCGGTTATAGTCGGCTTCAAAGCCTAAAAAATGAGCTTCCAATTCTTTACCGTTGTAAACAGCTGTTGAAAACCCAATGAATTCTTCTTCCAGGAAATAACCCCATATTTTAAACTTACCGGGAAATTGTTCTTGCCAATTGGTGAAGTAATGCGCTGGAAGAACAACGGCATTGAAATCCGACTGTTCCGCAATAATACAATACATCCGGTGCATTTCGGCTTGCCGCTCTTTGGTTTCATCTAGGCTAAGCTCTCTTCTTATCAATTCATCTCCTTTCTTCCTGGCACGGCGTGCTCTTACCCGGTATTTAGAACTCATAGCATCTAGGTAATCGGTGAATTTAGACCAACTCGGGTCTAAATGCAACACCATATTGGGTTGTACAGGCAGTGGATGATAGGCATGCGCTCTAGGGTGTTGATCCAAGGGCAAATCTTTGATCATGATCCCATGGATACGTTCGGGCCAAATACGGGCAATGGCTTCACAGCCTTCGCTAATAAGCGCCGCTAGTTCGTTAGTAGAGAGCTTATAGTTTCCTCGTAAACCATGGTTTCCTGTAAGTAATAACTGACCTATGGAAAGGATACGGAACCGTAAGATTTTAGCTAGAATATCTTTTGCCTGTTTTGCAAGACGCTGGAATCGGCCATATTGATCATTTTGGTCAAGTTTACCCATCTGTTCCTCCGGGTTGAAGGAAAACGTTTGTAGTACCAGACCAAAACTATCGTGGTTGGGGTGCTCAAAAATGGCAAAGCCTGTAGCTACTCCTTTAAGGTCAATATCGTCGATTAGACTAAAAAAATCTCCGGATAGAAAAAAATCATCCGAGCCGGAAAGCTGTTCCCAGTAAGTCTTTCCTTCTGTAAGCGAAGTGAAAGTATTTATCTGCCAGCCGGAAGGAAGCGTGATGATATCCAAGGAGTTATTGAGTAAGGAAGAAGAATTCGAAACAGAAGGTAGAGCAGCTTTGTGCTTTCGCATAAGCGGGCAATCTGGTCGTTTCTGCTCCTGTACGGGTGTTTCTGTCATGGTAGAGTCAAATCAATCGTATACAGTAACGATATAGGAGGTAGTATGGTTGAACCACCCTTTACATTGTCATCACTTTATTGATACAGATGACCAACCAGTCGCGATCAGTGAATAAGAATGATAGTATAACAAATGTTTATTCTTTTTTCCACTTTTCAACCTCTTGTATTGCATATTGTTCATCTTCCCAACGTACGATTTCTACCCCTTCAGCTCCTTTGTAGTTTTGAAACCAGTCTTCAATAATTCTACGGGCAGCATCGTAGCGCAAAGCAAATGTCATAAAATCCTCGGCTTTAATGACTTGTTGTTGAGGGTCAGCAGGAATGGCGATAATCTTGGTGTCTATTTCCTGACGATCACGAAGCATCAATGCACCGATGGGGATTACCTCCATGATAGTTCCTGTTGGAACGGATTCACTCAAGACCAGAACATCCAAAGCATCTCCGTCGCCTCCTCGTTCTTTGTCCATCAGTGTGCTGGGGATAAAGCCATAGTTGCCAGGGTAGGGGAGGAAGTTGATGACCCGGTCTTTGCCCTCCAATTGGTCATTAAGAAATTGCTTGCTAGCGTAATTGTATTCAATTTTATGATTGGTGCCGGCAGGGATTTCAATGACAGCTTGAAGGTATTCACCTTTTGTGGCAGCTACCGTGGTTGGGTCAGGAGTTGTTGACTGCCTGCACGAAAAAGAAACTAAAAAAAGGAGGGTAAGTAACCCGATGGTAGGAGTTTTCATGGAGGCTATTGGTATTGTTGGGCATAATATTCCCGGTAAGCACCCGAGGTAACCCTTTCCAGCCACTCGGTATTATTTAGGTACCACTTGGCCGTTCGTTGCAGGCCTTCTTCTACACCAATGGTCGGTTCCCAACCAAGTTCTGCTTTGATTTTTGATGCATCAATAGCGTATCGCTGATCATGTCCTGGGCGGTCTTTTACGAAAGTAATTAACTTACGAGAACTGCCTGGGGCACGTCCAAGAAGACTATCAACAACATCACACAATTGGTGTACTAAACCAAGGTTGGAACATTCGTTATTGCCTCCGATATTATAGGTTTCCCCCTCTCTTCCTTCCCGGAAAATAAGATCAATAGCTGCAGCATGGTCTTCCACCCAAAGCCAATCACGAACATTAGAGCCATCACCGTAGACGGGCAGTGGCTTTTCGTGACGAATATTATTGATCATTAATGGCAGGAGCTTTTCAGGAAACTGGTAAGGGCCATAATTATTTGAACAATTCGAGATCACTACCGGTAAGCCATAAGTATGTTGCCAGGCTCGTACAAAGTGATCAGAGCTGGCTTTGGAGGCGGAATAGGGTGAGCGAGGATCATAGGCGGTTTCTTCCGTAAACAAGCCTTCGGCTCCTAAAGAACCATAGACTTCATCCGTAGAAACATGGTAAAATCGTTTTCCGGAATAATCACTTTGCCAACTATTTTTAGCCGCATTGAGCAAATTTACGGTACCCACAACATTGGTCATGATAAAAGCCATGGGGTTGGCAATCGAACGATCAACATGCGACTCTGCGGCCAGGTGGATTACGCCGGTAAATTGATGCTCGGCAAAGAGTTGCTCAAGAAAAGCAAAGTCAGTAATGTCGCCTTTGACGAAACTATAGTTCGGGGCATCTTCAATGGCTTTCAGGTTCTCTGGATTACCTGCATAAGTCAAGGCATCAAGATTCACAAACTGCTCTCCGGGGTACTTGTTGACGAGCAGGTGAATTAAATGAGAGCCAATGAATCCGGCTCCACCGGTTATTAAAGTCTTTGCCATAAATAAATTACTTAACGACGGTTTTAAAGTATTCGAATGTCCGTTTTAACCCTTCTTCCCGATCAATGGTCGGTTCCCAACCAAGAATCTCTCTTGCTTTGGTGATATCTGGCTGTCGGATTTTGGGGTCATCTACCGGTAAATCATGGTGAATGATATGGGCTGCTGGGTTGTTCACTAAGGCTAAGACCTCCTTTGCGAAGTCCATGATAGTGATTTCATCAGGATTGCCGATATTAACGGGTAGGTGGTAATCACTTAAAAGTAAGCGATAAATACCTTCTACTAAATCATCAACGTAGCAAAAGGAACGGGATTGTGAACCATCACCGAAAATGGTCAGCCCTTCTCCGCGAATAGCTTGGGAGAAAAAGGCAGGGAGGACACGGCCATCATCGGTGCGCATACGTGACCCATAGGTATTGAAAATGCGAATAATTCGAGTTTCCAAACCGTGATAATTATGGTAAGCCATGGTAATGGCCTCTAAGAATCGTTTTGCCTCATCGTAGACACCACGTGGACCAACAGGGTTGACATTGCCCCAATATTCCTCTGGTTGTGGATGAATAAGCGGATCGCCATAAACTTCGGAAGTAGAGGCAACAAGGATGCGTGCCTTCTTCTCTTTGGCCAAGCCCAATAAGTTATGTGTGCCAAGGGCACCAACCTTTAGAGTTTGAATAGGCATCTTTAGGTAGTCGATAGGGCTGGCAGGAGAAGCGAAGTGAAGGATGTAATCCAGTGGCCCCGCAACATGGACGAAATTGGAAACATCATTATGGTAGTACTCAAATTCCGGGAGAGGAAATAGGTGGGCGATATTATCTTTACTGCCAGTCAGCAAATTGTCCATAGCAATAACCTGATACCCCTCCTTGATAAAGCGGTCACAAAGGTGCGAACCTAAAAAACCAGCTCCACCGGTGATAAGAATTCTTGGCATAATGATATTGAGTATTTATCCAACGTTTTAAGATGGCCCATTCTGAAAATGGTACAAGACTATTTTTTTCGGCAGCAAAGATAGTAGAATCCGTTGCAGCCCGAAAAAGGATTTCTTGTTAAGTTTTGATGAAAAAATTCTGTGATCAATTCGCAATGTGTAGAACAAATAGAAGGGTTGTTTTTTGACACTCTACCAAGTCTTAAAAAGCCTCCTATCTTTGCGATCAAATTTTTAAGAGATGAAAAATTGTTTTCCGCTAAAAGCTACAGCCTGTAAAACAGTTAGCATAATGCTGCTGCTACTTATGCTTCAAACGGGCCTTCAGGGCCAGGGTTGGGGTAAAACCAATTCAGGAAAAGCCCTCTTGCTCAATTTTGGCTACGCTCCAGAGGTGCCACTCGGTGATTTGGATGAACGCTTTGGACTGGGTTTTGCCCCAGAGATATCCTTGGACTTTATTACAGAAAGTAACTGGATCATTGGCATACAGGGAATGTATCTTTTTGGTAGTAATGTAGAAGAAGATGTACTGGCAGGCCTCCGGACCGAGTCAGGTGTTATCATTGGGAATGATCGATCTCCTGCGGATATTCAATTGCGTCAGCGTGGGAGCTATTTTGGCTTGCGGGCCGGTCGGCTCATTAGTCTTTTTGAAGATAACCCTCGTTCAGGTATTCGTCTTAATCTGGGTGCAGGTCTACTTCAACATCGCATACGTATTCAGGAAGATCCCTTTCGTGCGGTACCTCAGCTTGAAGGAGAGTACTTGAAAGGCTACGACCGCCTGACTAACGGTCTGACCTTGCACCAGTTTGTAGGGTATCAGGTAATTGGAAAAAATACGGGGATCAACATTACAGCTGGCTTTGAATTTTATGAAGGGTTTACCCAAAGTCGCCGCTCTTTTGATTTCAGTTCAAGAGTTGCCGACACGGAAAAACGGTTGGATATTTTAGCGGGCTTCCGTTTTAGTTTTACTCTGCCTTTTTATCTGGGAAATGCAGAAGAAGTTTATTATTAAGAAACAGCACGAAAATAAAATATGATTTTGTTTTTCATAATAGTTGAATAAACGGTTCATTTAAAGTGTTTTAACTATTTGAAAAACTTAAGGAAAATCACATTTTATTTTCTGCGCAATACTAAGGAGTGGTTGCATTCATTTACCGATTAGCAATAAGCTTATATCATACTGCCATCTATCTGGCTTCCTGGTTTAGACCAAAGGCAAAAGCCTGGGTGGAGGGTAGAAAAGATTGGCCGCAAAAATTACGGTCGTGGAGAAGCACGCTTCCCGCCGGGGCTAAAGTGCTTTGGATGCATTGCGCCAGTTTAGGCGAATTTGAGCAAGGGCGCCCCGTATTGGAGCTTGTTCGTGAGAAATACCCGGATTTTCAGATTGTATTAAGTTTTTATTCCCCATCTGGTTACGAGCAACAAGCTGATTACCCTCATGCCGATTATGTGGCCTACTTGCCGGCTGATAGCCCGCGTAATGCGCAACAGTGGTTAGAAATTTTAAGCCCAACTATTGTTGTTTTTGTAAAGTATGAATTCTGGGTTTACCATCTAAAGGCCCTTTTTGCCGCAAATATCCCGGTCTTCCTTGTTGCGGGCAGCTTTCGCCCCGGGCAGCTTTTCTTTAAGTGGTATGGCAACTATTTTTTAGGACTATTGCAGGGTTTTCAACACCTTTTTGTACAAAACCAAACGGACAAGGACTTATTAGTTGGTCAGGGTATTTCTGATGTTACGGTCGCTGGTGACCCTCGTGTGGATCGGGTGTTGTCGATCGCACAGCAGGATATTGATTTCCCACTGGTGGCTGCTTTTAAAGGGCAGGAGCGTTTGTTTATAGGTGGTAGCACCTGGCCTGCTGGCGAGCAAATTTTACTGAGGCAACAAACCTATTGGGGAGAAGGGTGGAAGCTATTGTTGGCTCCGCACGATATTAGCGAGGCGCATTTGAAAAGTATAGAAGCTCAGTTGAAAGTCCCATTTTGTCGTTACTCTCAATTAAAGGATTCGGCTAATTTAGCCTCCTGCCGCGTAATGATTCTGGATACGATCGGCATGCTCTCGCGCGTATATCACTACGGCGAACTGGCTTATATTGGTGGAGGATTCGGTAAAAGTATTCACAATACCCTGGAGCCGGCAGCACATGGCCTACCTATCCTCTTTGGACCAAATCATCACAAATTTCAAGAGGCATTAACATTGAAAAGCCAAGGCGGGGCTTTTGAAATTGCGGATTTTCAGGATTTCGAACGCTATTTCAATGATTTTCAGGATGAAACAGTATTGGCCAAAGCACAGCAAGCAGTAGGTGATTACCTGGTGACCAATCAAGGGGCTGCTAGGAGGATTGTTGAGGCCTTGCCATTTGGGTAAATAGAAATATCAATTATGTCTGTATGGATAATGAAGGAGAAATAGAGCATAGTAGCATAATTGTAGAGGTAGAGTAATAAATTATCCGCGTAAATTGGTTTGATCCGTTAACCCCGTGGCCTATCCTGCTAAATATGCTCTAACATTTTTTCTTATTTTTGCGGCTCCTGACAGACCACTAATCAATGAATTCAGCCGATTTTTTAGGACAGTTTTCCCAACTCAATATTGTCGTTATTGGCGATGTGATGATTGACCGCTACCTCAGCGGCAAAGTTGATCGTATCTCGCCAGAGGCACCAGTGCCGGTTGTACACTTACGTTCAGAAGACAATAGGCTGGGAGGAGCGGCCAATGTCGCGTTGAATATCGAAGCTATGGGGGCTACTCCGTATTTGTTTAGCGTGATTGGAGCTGATGATAATGGTAAATTGTTGCAGCAGCTCCTGCCAGCGGCTAACATTTCTGCGAACTACCTTCTGGAGCATCCAGGTCGAGTTACTACTGTGAAAACCAGGGTGCTGGCTCAAAACCAACACCTGTTGCGTGTTGATCGGGAAGATACTAGCCCGATCAAAGAACCAATTGTTGAGCAGTTGATGGAGCAACTGAAGAATTTGTTCAATCAAGAAGACATCCATCTTATCCTTTTTCAGGACTACAATAAAGGGGTGCTAACCCCAGGTTTAATCCAGCAGGTGATGCAGGAAGCGCTCCATAGGGGTATCCCTACGGCAGTCGACCCCAAATATGACAATTTCTGGGCTTATCGAGATGTAACATTGTTTAAACCTAATCTTCGGGAAATCCAACAACAAATTGACCCTCATTTAGAGGCGAATCTGTCAAGTTTGAAAAAAGCAGCAGCAGAGGTAAATAAGCGTTTGGGCAATGCTTACACGATGATTACTTTGTCGGAAAAAGGAGTATTCGTCGCAGGTAATGAATTGAGTGAGATTATTCCTACCTACGAACGTACTATTGCTGATGTTTGTGGAGCTGGAGATACAGTAATAAGTATAATGGCCCTTGGCTTGGCTGCCAAAATGGAATTATCGATGATTGCTCGTTTAGCCAACCTGGCAGGTGGGCAAGTTTGCGAGAAGGTAGGGGTAGTACCCGTTGATAAGCATCAATTAGCCAAAGAGTACGCTGCTTTAGGTTCCGAATGATTAAGCTTATGCAAAACAGGCGACGATAATCAGTTGAATGTAACCACAAAGTAGTTAGCTTGGCAATAAACCTTTATCTTTGCATTCTCTCTCTAAAAAACAACGATGAATCAAATGTTGATTCGTTAATTTTCAGGTGTAAGCCTGATGATTTGCTTATTTAAAAAAAAAATCTGATTTTATGCAATTGAAGAATTACGTAATCGCCTTATTCTGTTTGTCATTGACCACCTTTGGTCTACAGGCACAAGACTTTTTTACAGAATCTTTCACCAGTGATGGTGGAGTTCCTACTGGCTGGATGAATGTAGAAGTAGCCGGAGACGGCAGCCCTTCAGCCTCTTGGTTATTCGGAACGGATGGCCCTACAGGACCATTCGCAACTGATCCTATCGCAAGTACCACAGCTGCTGACGGTTGGGCTACTTTTGATTCTGATTTGAACTGTTCACAAACGGTACAAGATGCTTGGTTGATCTCACCAGCTATCGATGCTTCTGATAAAGCTGCTGTTTGGTTGATATTTGAAACACTTTACCGTAGTTTCAATGACCGTCCGCAAATTCGTGTAGGTACTGATTTAAATGACCTTTCCAGCTGGGCTACTTTCGAGGTATTCCCTGGTATTGCTGCCAATGACTTTGGCGGTGTTCTTGATGGTGATCCTGCTCAGAACCCACAGACGATTCAGTTGGACTTGTCTACTGCTGCTGCTGGTGTTAACAATGTATATGTTGCTTTCCAGTTTCTTTCTGACGGTGGTACTGCCAATGGTGGTAACCTTACTGCTTGTGGTTACAGTTGGCAGGTGGATGATATGGTCTTGACCGAGACTGATCCTCGCCCAGCTAACGAAATGCGTGTAAATGCTTTCGCTGCTGTAGCTCCTAATGCTTTTACACCTGCTAGCCAGGTAGAGCCTATCGGCTTTATCGCTGATATCGCTAACGCTGGTTCTGCTACTCAAGCTACCGTAACTTTGAACATGACGATCACTAACAATGCTGGTTCAGAAGTATACAATGACGAGATCGTTTATACTGATATTGTTTCTGATTCAACGGCAGAAAATGTATTTTTCCCTAGTGAATTTACACCTCCTGCTGTAGCGGATATCTATACGGCTACCTACTCACTGAGCTATGATGGTGATGACATGGATGCGATCCCTGGCAACAATACCAACCAGTTCGTTTTTGCAGTAAGTGATACGCTTTTCGCTAAGGAAATCGGTTCTACCCGCGGTGTGTCTCCTGCTGATGATGATAGCTACACCTATGGTAATGTTTACACCATCAATAGTGATATGACGCTGGAAGGTGAACCACTACATGCACGTACCATCTCTTTTGGTGTAACCAATGCAGATGAGTTAGCAGGCCGTTTTGTTACCGTTTTATTACTTGAGTGGCCAGAAGATACCAATGAAAGTTTCATTGCTGAGCAAGACGAGTATACAATCTATGGTTTTAATTCTTACGAATTTACTGGTAATGAAGGTGATGGTTTGATTACTGTATTGGCTAACGAAGATGGGCCATTACCATTGACAGAAGGTTCTAATTATATTGCTGCTATTCAGTACTCAACGCAAGACGATCAGGCGATGTTCCTGCAAGCTTCTGAGGATTATGATTATGCGGCAATGACTTTCTACACCGATTCTTTAGATCGTATTCGTTACTCTGCTGCACTTGATGTAAGCAACGAAGGTGATTTGAGTATGACTGGTTTCGGTCAGGATATCGTGCCTGTAGTACGCTTGAGTGTTGGAAATGATGTTGTTACTAGCACCAGCGAAGTAGAATTACCTAAGGGCGCCGTTTCTGTATTCCCTAACCCAGCTAACACTTACGTGAACCTAGATTTCGATCTGGAAGAGCAAACAAGTGGCCGTTTGGTGGTATTTAATACCAAAGGACAGGTGATTATCAACCGTACTTTAGATAATGTAATGAAGGAGCGTATTCAGTTGGAGACTGCTGGCTTGCCTAGTGGTACTTACTTGATTCGCGTTGATACTGAGCTTGGTGTAAGCAACCGTATGATCACGGTTCAGCACTAAATTCTACTTTATTTTAGCAGCCTTACAGTTGTTGAAATAAAGTATAGCCGGAAACAAATAAGAGTTGTTTTCTGCGCGATACTGGGAAGGGCATAGATGAGGTAATCCTCATTTATGCCCTTTTCTTATTTGGGAGTTACTGAAAGGAAGGCTTTTAGCGCTTGCCTACTTTCTTCTGGGGAATTCACCCACTGGCTATAAGGCAGTGAGAAACAGGGGATTCCCAGTCGCTCCAGCATCCTCCATCGTTCCAGGGGCAGTGCCATTTCGTAAACGCCGGGGAAACCGATGAGGTCAATACAATAAGTTCGATCTTGATAGACTACAACCAAATCAATTTCCAACCCTGCAATAGGATAATTTTCCAAGATCGTAGATGTGCCTTGCTGTGCAATAAATTGGCTCACTTCTTCCAGGAAGGGATCGGTATCAAACGAGGATTTTTGAGCAATAGCTGGAGGTGCTTCGACTGTGCCCGATGTCTGTAAATAACGTGTCAATAGATGATCAGCGGGAAGCTGATGAACATCAACAGATAGGAACATATACTGAGCAGCCCGAGCCCGGGTAATGCTTACATTAAAGACATTTTCTTTAGCAAGATAGCGGTAAGTACCGGCAGGCGTTGTTGCATCAACGACCCAGGAAATTAGCATCAGGTCTCGTTCTTCTCCCTGAAAATCGTGTGGTGTACCGATCAAGATGCGGTGTCGGGCAAGCTCTTCTGTAGAGAATGCTTCCTTGACGGCTTTCCGCAAAAAATCGACTTGGGCCCTAAAAGGCGAAAGTAAACCAATGGACTGGTGTAGTGCTGAGTCCAATTCCTTTTCTTGATCGACGGTACTTCTTATTTTGCGGAGGATCGCTTTCGCTTCTTTGATGTTATGCCCGCTGGCGTCTCTTTCGCCATTTAAGCGATGCAGGAAAATGCACTTTTGCGCATGATTATGCGGATGTGCCGTCATTATTTTTAGTTTTGACCGATAGAAGTTTACATTACTAAAATTGATGATCCCTGGTAAGGAGCGAAAATGCTCATCCAATAGAATGATGTTTTGTTGATGCTGGATGCGGTTACTCACCAAATCAAGTAAGCTGTGGTCACGGTAAGAGAGCCGTTGCTGCAAGTTGTTTAGTTCGGTGGCAGGTAATTGAAAGCGTTGTGCAAAACCGAACTGTCGCTCCCTGGAGAGGAAGGAAACATGTCTAAGTTGCTTGGGATCACCCACAATTACGGCTCTTTTGGCCCGTTGCAGCAGCGGGAAAGCACTGGCCATATCTGATTGACTAGCTTCGTCAATAATGACAAGATCAAACAAGCCAGCTTCCAAAGGAAGTACCTCCTGAATATGACTGCTATCGACCAACCATACCGGAAGAGCGCTTAGTAGCTTTCGGAAATTTATCTGGTTGAAATACCGTTCTTTTTGATTGCCTGTTTTACTTTTAAGGGCTTCCCACGTTTGTTGCAACTCATTTCTATGAGTGCGTAAGGCGCTGGTGAGGCATTCGGAAAACAAGCCCTCCAGGTGTTTTCGTGAACGATGTTGTAACTTATGGCTAGCTTGTTCTAATTGTTGGTGGAGTTCCCACATTGGCGTGATACCGTCAAAAGCTCTTCGTAATCTCCAACGCTGAAATCGTTCCCGCCAACTAAGGTAATTCTTAGTCATCAACTTTCCCATACTAAGCTCCTTATCAGCTCGTAGCGCAAGAATCTCTTCCAAGTTAGCTGTTTGGGAAAGAAAAGTATCCAGTTCAATCTTTACCCGCTTTTGATCAGAAGGGTAAACGTATTTTACCCCCAAACCATTTAACCAGTCTTTTAGTCGGCGGCGTAAATGCTTACGGTAATCTTTCCGGGTAGCGCGGATAGCAATGCCTGGAAGTTGAAAGTCTCTTTCCAATTTATCGGCAATAACTTCAACTGCTTGTGGGTTTTTGGCTGCAATAAGTACGGACTCACCTTGGCTGAGTCGATCAGCAGCAATAGCAGCGATGGTAAAGGATTTTCCCGTCCCTGGTGGACCGTTGACCATAGTGATCGTTTGTGTAGCTGCTGCCTGGAGGATAGCCTTTTGATTCTTGCTTAACAGTACGGGCAGTGGGGTAGGTGTTTGTTTTTTGTTGGTGGGTGCGAGGTCGTCATTGGTGAATAACTCTCGAAGAACAGGTGAAAAGGTAGTACCCTGAGCAATGGTTTCCAATTCATTAAGAATGCCCAATGATCCTGATGCTTTTTGCATCATTGCTAACCCTGTATGAGGTAAAAGCGTAAATCCTTCTTTTTGCTTTCGTATGCTTTGTTTGAGGGATTGTTCGCTAATAGGTTTAGGAAACGCATCCAGATCATTTAACACTAAGTCAGGGAAAATAGAGGCAAGCTGCAGTTCTAGGTCGTGTAGGTGTTCAAAATCGAGCGGGCCAGTGGGCAAAATAGTGTTCAGGTGATCTAAGAGGGAAGGGATATTTCCAGTATTCAACTCCTGAAGTACATCCGCTAAGGCAGGATTGATGACCATGCCGGAAAAATCAAGGCTTACCTGATACACTTCCTGTAAGTGGTGAAGCTCTGCCGGAATTAAATATAGGGGTGCGCAGACGGTACGTTGTTTGCCAAGCAACTGGGTACGCCCTACCAAAAATAAAGCATGGACATAGAGCTGCTCTTCTTTACCATGGAGGTAGGTATGTTTGCTTAAAGAGCTGGCCCAGTCCGTATCAACGGGCAAAGTTTCGAGGGTGCCTTGGAGAAAAGCTTCATCGGTGAAGAGGTGTTGATGATTGGCTTTGGTGCTGAAAAAATTCAAGAGATTTACCGCCCGATAGTCGGCCTGGTAGCAGGCACGAAGGTACCGGGTGATGGCAGGTAGCGCATTTGCCATAATTTTTTGTTGCGTTAATGATAACTAATAGTTGTCAAACTAATGACTTCATATAGTTACCATAATTTCTTTACTCTTGCTACCAAACTCGATGAAGCTGGATGAATTTTAGATATAATTACTACTCGTAGAAGAAGTCGTAAGCCCACAGTATTTTACTTACCATTGGGTTTTGTAAGATCATGAAATCATTGGCGTGGGTGAGGCCGTAATAACCTGTTACTTCCGTCGGCTGAGTAGTTGTACCTGTTTTAGGGTCAACGAAGGGTTTACCGAAGATCGGGAACAGTTGCAGTGATTGAGTATCCTCGTTTTTAGTATCTACGGTAATAATGGCAAAGGGTATCTGTTGGGTGATTTCATCTCTTTCTCGGTTTAGGTTGTTGAAGCCGGAAGCGATGATCTTTTCAAAGTTATTACGGTAGGCCTGAACTCTACTGGGCTGCAAAGGTTTTTGTATACGGGGTGTCAAAGGGTAGAATGGTTCTACTTTGGCAGCTTCGTCATAATCGACCCTAAAAGACTTGTTTTGTTGTTTAGGATATTCAACACTAACGCTGGTGATGTTTTCCGGGTTTAGTCGGAAGATGGTACGATCTCGCCAATCATCGCCAATAAGGTTGTAGCGGAAACGGAGGTTACCTTCCCAGCCTGGAATTTCGGCTACGTACGGTTGTTCTGCACCATCAAGAATGATGTGTGTACCTCGTTCATCATTGGTTGCACCACCAATGTAGTAGGTTTTTAGCAGTTCGTTATTCTTACCGTATATCTCTACCTTGATACCTTGGGTAGCTAAACCATCAATCATATTGGGGATGGCTGCGTCAGCAGGTTTGAAGCGCATCCGTATTTTGTCAACAGCTGTGAGAAGGTTCTCTACCGCATCTGGTCGAGCAGGGTATTCGTCGTTGTACACCCATCCGGAAGATGTACGGGTAAGGGTCGTACGGTTGCCGTTGCGGTCACCCAGGAATACCTTATAGACATCCTCTCGAGGTACGGAGAATTCCCGGTCTGCACCAACCACGGAGCTCACTGTCCCCTGCTTCTCTTCGCTCATTAAAAAGTAGGCACCAGCACCTAGGATTACTACAGCGACTAATAAAATAAGGGTACGATTCATTAATTTTTTTATTTGTCCGCAAAGGTGCGGGCTTCCGCTGGTTTATCCAAACCAGATTGAGTGAAAGTGCCGACAAAGGGGGTAGGGAATAGGTTTGATCCAGTAGAGTACGATGTATCTCGGCTGTGTAGGTGTCAACTGAGTGGTGATTATATTTTTCGAGTTAATGTGGCGACCAGCCAGTTTAGCAGGGTAATTCCTACAAGTACCCATAAAATGGTTTCAATACCTATATAGGTCGCAATGGTTGATGTACCTCCTGGAATAATACTGGTTGCAAAGCCAACATGCTCGAAGCCCTGAATGACTAGATGCAGTAAAATGTAAATAACAGCCACCCTAATAGCCAAGTATGCATTTAATATATTATTCTTTGCCTATTGTCCCATATTTCCTCCGACGCAGCAGGAAGTAGACCAGGCCAAACAGCAACAAGAGCGCTACAGGGATCGCTATATTTATCACTCTCCAAAATGTAGCTTCCGCCTCGGCCCGCTCATTATTGAGCATACGTAGGCGTACTTCCTTACCGCGGGCCTGGATGATCCCCCCGTCGTCGAGCAGGTATTCCAGTGCATTGAAAAGGAAGTCTTTATTTGAGAATTGGTATTTCTCGAAAACATTATACCCGAGGGGAACAACTGATCCATCGGGACGTACAGGGTTAGCTACAACGTCTCCATCTGAGACGACAATCATAGCATTAGGAACACTTTGACTTTGATACTCTACGCCGATATCTTCTAAGACCGCCAAGTTTTCAGGCGTAAGCCTATTTTCGTACATACTAGAGAAAGTACCTTCTAGTAGTACCCCCATGACCAAAGAGTCCTGTTGGAATTTGTTTGGATCAAGGTCGTAGCGGAGAAAGTCAAAATCGAGACCAACAGGTAGTTTCTGATAACGGGCAGCATCACTACTCATTAGCAGGATGGTTTTATCAATAGGCGTTTTTGTCCGCGGGGAAAGGTCAATGGAGCTGGGGTAGAAAAGGTTGACTGCTTCTAGGCTACGTACGATGGGGTGGTTACTCTGCGGCAGTGCCAGTACATGGTAAGGATAACGGAAAAGGTCAAACTGAGGTGCATTACCCAACATACCAGTAGCAAGGGGGATACGTGTACTACGTAGATCTTGTACCAAATCGTCATTAAATCGTAGCCCGTAGCGGAAGAGCAGATCGTCGATGTTAAGGTCGTAAGGTTTGGGGTAATACTCCGGCCGGCCTTGCAAACTATCAAGGTCTACAGCTACGCGGTCGAGGAGCCACATGACCTTACCTCCGTTCATGACGTATTGGTCAATTTTAAACTTGTTGTTATCCGAGAAGGGCTGAGTAGGTTTTGCAATAATTAATGCAGAAATGTCTTGAGGGATCACAGCCACACTGTCCATCGCCAAGCGGCCTACATCGTAATAGGTCCGGAGTTCTTTTTCCAAATCAGCCGTTTGGATAGGCGGAAGTTCTCCTTGTCCGGTGCTGAATGCAATGATTTCGCGATAAGAGCGGTTTAGTTTTTGAATAGCATTCGCAAACTTATATTCTAAAAGCGCTACGGCATTGTTTAGCACCACATCGCTGGGCACGCCGGGGATTTCGTTTTCGAGAATGTTGACGTAAACAGAGCGCTCCCCTTTATAAAAAATAGCATAGGGAAAAATCGAGGTAGTAGAAGTCCCTTCAACGCCTTTTACACGAAGATTGACAGGGACGATGCCCTCTTCTTTGTATTGCTCTCGACGGGTGTTGATTTCGTCGACCGTACCTTCGTTTGGATTATAGAACTCATATTCAATGTAGGGCGATTCCGAGTGGAAATCTTCGAGCATCTCACGGGTAGCAGATTGTAAACGCTTAAATCCTGCCGGGAATTCGCCCTCTAGTAAAACGCGAACAAAGATGACGTCTTCCTGTGCTTCGAGCAAGGTTTCCGTGCCCTCTGTGAGGGTGTAGCGTTTTTCTTCAGTCAAGTCCAAGGCGCCATAAAGTGGGCGTCCCCCCATCCGGCTATTGGCCACGATGTTGATTAAAAGGAGCACTCCTAAGCCTAGAAAAAACTGAATGATGGTTTGTGTCTTACGATTCACGCTAAGGGATTTTTGTAAAAACGTAATGGATTACGTCTGCATGCAATTGTGTATACCTCTGATTTTGGAGGGTTACCATTTTCTACGCTCTAATGCCAGCATAGAGAGGAAGAGAAAAAAGCCGGAAGCACTCAGAAAGTAGATGACATCGCGGGAGTCTATCACCCCACGGCTTAGGCTGTCATAATGGTAAAGCATCCCCATCATTTGTACGACATCATCACCCTGGCCTATGAAGATAGGTAAACGACTGAGGTAGTCGAAGCCCCAGAAAAACCAGAAACACATCGCTGTAGCTGCCAGGAAGGCTACAATTTGATTACGGGTAATTGAGCTGGCAAAAATGCCGATGGCTGCAAAGCCTCCGGCCAGGAAAAGGAGGCCGATATAAGATCCAAGGATTCCACCCGAGTCGAGATTGCCACGGGGCGCTCCCAATTCATACACCGTATAGTAGTAAAAAAGGGTAGGCAATAAGGCAAAGGCAATCAATGCAAAACTCGCGAGGTATTTGCCCAAAATGATTTGCCAGTCAGAAATTGGACGGGTGATCAGTAGTTCAATCGTTCCGCTTTGTTGTTCTTCGGCAAAAGTACGCATGGTGATTGCCGGAATAAGGAAGACGAAAATATTAGGCGCCAGTGCAAAAAGCTGGTCGAGCGTAGCAAAGCCATAATTGAGTAAGCTGGTGTCGGGAAAGACAAACATAAAAAGTCCCAATACTATCAGGAAAACACCGATAACAATATAGCCGATCAGGGAGCTGAAAAACAGATTAATTTCTTTGCGAAAAATACTGAGCATGAGCTTCTTTTGGTTGAATGCAACTTGATTTTACCGTACAGGTACCAAGTAAATCATAGTCACATAGTATTTGCAAAAGTACAAAAGCAGCCGCGTTTGTACTAATCTAATTGGTGAGTTCAGAAGGCGCAGGCAGATAAATAGGGTGGCGATCATCATAGATGAGTAAAGTACGCTGGAGGCGTTTTTCTGCATCTTCTATAGAAAGGCTTTCCAGTGATTTGGTCAACGCAGGGTCATCGGCCATCAGTCGCATGAGGTTCATCCGGTCAAAGGGGCTGGTTTCGCCAGTAGCCAGGGCCAGAACGCGCTCCGTGAGCATGGGTTTTTCGCGGATTACATTTTGCTGCCGAAAGGGTATTCCCGTCATTGGGTTATAGGCTTTTATCAAGACGGTATCCGGCTGGTTTTGTTCATAAGCGAAATAGCACAAACGACCACGAACCCGCAAGCCTGCATAGACCGTGAAATTACGGATGGTATCCACATAAGCACGGGTATAAGCCAGGCCATTGAGGCAAATGAAATCTATGTTTTGCAACGCAACAGGAAGGTCGGGGCGACCTTTAGGGTACAAGTTTTCGACTTTTAGAATATACTCCTCTTCTTGTACAACCAGGTTTCCGGCCAGGGTTTTGAAAGTAATATTGGGCTGGTTGGTTCGCAAGGCTTCGGCATTCGTATAAAGGCCATCGGTAAAGCGAAAGTTGACATCCACCAAAACGCTGTCAGTAGCGGCTGTTTGTGAATACAAACCAAGAAAACAAAATAATAAAACCAGGTTCAAACCGTACTTCATGCCTTCGCTTTTTGTTCCGTTAATTGGCGGAATACATCCTCGATACTCAGTTCATCGCGGCGCAACTCTAATAAAGGAGCCTTTTGCGCCACCGCTAATTGAAAAACAGCTTCGCGGATATCTTGTTTGCCTACGGAGGCTAATCGCCAGCGGTCTTTCCCAAATGATTCAACCGTACGAACCCCGGAGATTGCAGCGAGGTCTGCCTTGGTTACAGGCTTCGCAAAAGCAACGGTTACAATCGTTTCTCCTTGTAATCGGGATTGTAACCTCTCGATAGGATCGTTGGCCACGAGTTTTCCCTGGTTGATGATAATAACCCGGTCGCAGAGGGCTTGTACTTCCTGCATAATGTGGGTAGAGAAAATCACGGTTTTCTTTTCACCCAGCTGCTTGATAAGGCTCCTGATTTCTGCCAACTGATTGGGGTCGAGGCCAGAAGTCGGTTCGTCAAGAATGAGCACTTGCGGGTCGTGAATTATGGCTTGAGCCAAGCCCACCCGCTGGCGGTAACCTTTGGAGAGCGCTCCAATAGGTTTATGCTGCTCACGGCCCAGCCCGGTCATGTCAATAAGCTCATTGATACGTTTTTCAGGTTTGGCCAACTTGTGGATGCGAGCGACAAAAGTCAGGTATTCCCGCACGTACATATCCTTGTAGAGGGGGTTGTTTTCTGGCAGGTAACCAATCTCGCGTTGAGCGGTCAGGGTATCTTCCACGACATCAATCCCACAAACCGTCAATTTCCCCTCGCTGGGGGGCAGGTAGCCGGTAATCATCTTCATGGTGGTGGTCTTACCCGCACCGTTAGGGCCTAGGAAACCAAGGATTTCTCCGGGTTTGGCTTCGAAGGCAATATGATCCACCGCGCGTTGGGTGTCGTAAATTTTCGTTAGTTGTTCAACTTGAACTGACATATCTAGGCTTTTGCTGCCGCAAAAATAGCAGGTATAGTGGTAACAATGCAATTTGACTAAGCCAAACCCCTTTTTGTCTGGTAAATTTTGACTTTAGGGTCTACAACGTTACAAATCAAAGGAGCGTATATGATCACGAAGAGTTGGTAGGCAGAAAAATTGTTCAAGAATGTTAATTTAGAGCATATATCTTGCAACGTCCCATCTGCTAGACGGTCTTTTTTTGTGTAACTACTAAAAGTAACTTTTTAGGGCTATGATTAAAATAACTATTAATGAGACTTTTTATGCTTTCGATTCTTAATAAGAGATACAATACTTTTTTTCTATTTTTTTTCCTTTGCTTTGTTTCAGGGTTAGCACCTTGCGTTAATGCACAGCCCCTTGAACAGATTACGGATGAACAATGGAGAACAGATATTGATTTTTTATATGAACAGTTACTAAAAACAGTTCCAGATATAGAGGATCGCCTTAGTGAGGAGGAGTTACAAGCTAAAGTAACAGCTCTGAAATTAAATTTGCCCACTCTGGATGGTGTCCAAACGGCCTTAGCCCTTCAAGAGATACTTAGTTTAGTAAAGGACGATGGATGTGATATCTATCCTTTTCAAGAGGTTTTAGGTAGTAAAATACTGCCACTGAAGACCTATTTGTTTGCTGACGGACTTTACATCTGTGATGCAAGTGAAAAATATAGCAATCTAATCGGGCAAAAAATAGAAACAATAAACAAGGTTCCTGTTGCCAATGTTTTGCAAGCAATGAAAGCCTTCTCTCCTGCCGATAATCACTACTTTCAGACTTACTTGTTTCCTTTTTATTGGCAAATCGATACCTGGTTGGCAGCAGCCATGAAGACTCCTATGGCGGAGGAGATAACTTTAGGGGTTGCCTCTGGTCAGGAGGCTGTTGTAGTGTACGAAGAAGTTTCAGCGTATATCAAACTCCACCGTCAGCTTGCTAGCCACCGTCAGTTAAACTCAGTTTCTATACGGCACGAGAGTGAAAATTACTGGGTGGAATACCTGGTAGAAAAACAAACATTATTTGTACAGTTTTTGGCCATCACTGATAATAAAGAAGGAGTATCATTTAAGCAGTTTGTAGAGGAAGTAGAGACGGCAATTAAAACGTTGGAGGTAAGTCGGTTGGTCATTGATAATCGTTATGGCGGAGGTGGGAATGGTTTTAAACTAAAACCATTTACAGATATGATCGCAGAGAATGAGGGGGTGAATCAACGTGGCAAATTATTTGTGCTTACAAGCAGGGCAACCCGTGGCACTGTACTAGAACTTACCTCGATATTGGAGCTCAATACCAAAGCAATTTTGATTGGAGAACCTACTGGCGAAGGGCCTAATATGGTTGGCGATACGAAGGTTATTGAATTACCAAATTCAAGGCTGCGCATTTCCTTAACCAATAAATTTTGGCCAACCAGTTGGGATGCAGACAATAGGTCAACTATCGTTCCAGAGGTAAAGGTTGATTATCTTTTCAAAGCTTATCAAGCACAGGACGACCCTTGGGTAAATGCAGTTCTTGAGTACGAACATATTCCAATAATCATTGAAAAAACGCAGTATAACTTAGTGAAGCATTTGACTGGGAAATATTCAATAGCAGGTGAAACTATTGATGTTTTTGAAAAAAATGGACAATTGTTTGCTACCTCAAAGCGTAGAATGAAGAGCTTCTTTGAGTTTAATACCCAACTTTATCCACAAGAGGATGGTGTATTATCGACGGATATTGAAAATGTGAGCGTGCTATATAAAATCGGAGCCAATGGTAAGCCGGAGTTGTCGGGTATTAACTGGAAAGGAATTGATTTACAAATCAATAGTTAGGTTATTACATTAGACTTCTTGCTGTAAAAGTTAATTAGGTTAAGGAACTGACTTAGAATTAGTATTTTTACGAACGGACAAAGTCTATAAACATGAAATATTTACCTCTTCTCCTTTTTACCCTACTGCTCTGGGCTTGTGATACCCCAAAACCCAATGCAGCGACTAGTGCTGCCCCTATGGCAGAGGCCGCCTATGTTTCACCTAAAGTATACACTGTAAAGGAACCTCTAGCGGGCTTGCCTGCTGACTCTATTCCTGTTTCTTATTCCATCAAAGGTGTGGCTCAAGCTCCTGTCGGATTCAATGGCATGATGGGCGAATGGGTGGCTGCATATGATGAAAATGAGGCTGTCAGGTTTTTGCCAGGCAAATATGTTTCCTATTATAAAGGAGAAAAAGTCGTGGAAGAAAATATGACATACTATCAGATTTGTCCAGAAGAGTGTACTGGTGGCCAAGGGCCGGAATTGCCCTGTTTTGTGCTATCCAGTGCCTATGAAAAAATGTGCTTTGCTATTTTGAACCAAACTGACGAAATGTTGGAATTAAGTCTGTTGGGCGCTGATGGTGCCGTACTGACCTATCACCGAAAACAAGCCAACTAAGTACAAAGTACTTGGTGTCAAATAAAACCTATGAGCTTTTTCGAACGCTGGTTCGGTAATAAAGATGAAGCCAATGCTCAGCCCGATATTCGTTTTGGGCGCTATAGCGACTCCTATAAGTCTACTGACTGCTATGACGCTTGGGATGCAGCGCTTACTGATTTTGAAAACGGTAAGTATCTGGCTTCCTACGAGCAGTTTCTTTATTTTTTGAGAGACGAAGAAGAAGAGAATGTCGTATGGGAGAAAAGTGAACAAGGCCTCGCGTTTGAATTATTTCAGGGCAGTAAAAGAGTAGTTGGCTGGGCCACACGCCAACGATTAAGAGTAGAAGCTCGGGTAGCAAGAATTAGTGCTCCTCGGCCAGAATTGCTAAGGAGATTGGTCGAACAGAACTATTCGCTCAAATTTAGCCGTTACGCCCTTGATCCTGATTATCATATCACCGTGGTATTTGAAACAGATACCATTGACGCCTCTCCTTATAAGTTATACTACGCCCTAAAGGAGGTCGCGACCCAGGCCGACAAGCAAGACGATCTACTGCTAGAGGAATTTGGCCACATGGAGCCCGTTGATAGTTCTCATTTGAACCCGCTATCGGAAGAGGAGACCCACATCAAGCACCAGTATATTGTCAAGGAAATTCGTAGAACACTGGAGGAAGCCGAAAATGGTGCTCTTGACCGAGAGGAATACCCCAGTGGTACAGCCTGCTTATTGCTGTCGTTGATTTACAAGCTGGATTATTTGACAAAGCCTGAGGGGTTTACGATGGAAGCACTGGAGCGCATTCACCGTCGCTTTTTCTCCAAAGACACGGCGATGAATGTTCAGCAAAAAAATGAAATGATCATCAGTGAGCTGCGCAGCTTACTCGAACGCTCTGAAAAAGAGTACAGCCGGGAAATGTATCAGGTGAAAACGACCTTCGGAATTACTGCTCCGGTCACCCACGATCGTATCGTCAACCTTATCGATTCTGAGCTACACCAGATGGACTGGTACAAAGAAAATGGGTACTACAAAATTGCTGCTGCCTACCCTTGCTATATCGTTGGTTACAGCCTGTTTATTTATGCTATACCGCAGCCTGATCGCGAGTTTTTCCATTTGTTTTTTCGGGTAACGGAGCCAGCTTATTTCAAAAACCTGGGTTTTCAACCTAATTACTGCGACCCAGAAACGAAACAACTGGATAGCAAAGCCATCCGAAAGGCTATTGATCAAATTGCCAAGAAACACCGCAGTCGCTATCCACAATTACGGCCTTCTGTGAGCGCCCTTTCTTTTGATAATTTGCTCGATTTCTCGCGGACCTTTTTACTCATGATTCGGGAGCTGGATCTAACAAGGCTAGATTAACTCCAAAACGTTCGAATAAATCGTTCTGCATTCCCATGGGCGAGCGCTTGCAGTTCCTGTTCGTTTACCCCTAGCTCCTTTAGTTGTTGTAGAATTTTTGGATACTGGCCAGCATCCTCGTATTCTGGAAAAAAGAGAGGCTGGCGCTCCGGAGCAGGGATACCAAGACGGTAGAAAAAGTCGGCACCAAAGGCCATACACTTAGGCGCATTGGCCAAGCCGTAGCGAATATGTTCCAACAAAGAACTTGGTTGATCACCATCGAGAAACAAGCGCAGAAAATTGGCTCCAATTAAACCGTTTCTATTGACGATTTCCACGACCAGCTCGGAGGGTAAATTGCGAGAATGATCCCGTAAGATGCGAAAGTTGGAATGACTGGCGATTACCGCCAGGTCGTAGCGTTTTTTATCAATATAATTGATGATGTCATAGGCCATCGCATCGCTGGTATGCGACAAATCTACGGGGATATCTTTTTCGGCCATGTAGTCGAGCAAAGCTTCTCCGTCAGGTTTTAGTCCAACGGTGCTATAGTTGCCGCCGCCAAAACGATTTTCAGTGTGGTGGGTGATCGTAATGTAAAAGAGCCGCTTGCCAATATTTAGAATGTTGTCCAAACGGGCAAAGGCAGTTTCCAACGATTCCTCTTCCGTGGCAAGAATACTGGCGTTTTCGATAGCTAGCGTGATACCTATTTTGTCTTCTACTGGCTGGTCGAGTTGCTTACTATCAGTGAGGGCAAAGAAGGCTGGCTGTTGCAGCAAATCCTGGTAAGCCTGCAGTTGTAGCTCGCCCCAGTGTACACTCTCGGCACCTGTGGTAGCAAAGATGGCTAGTACTTGATGTTTTACATTTCCTTTTTGCAAATAGGGCAGGGTCACGCCAATATCCTCTGTAGCAAGTATGCTGGCCCCTGGTGCTTTTGCCAGGTAGAGGAGGAGGTCGCAATGAAGGTCTGTGATATTCAAATTCATGGTAGGAAGGTAGTTTTCTTGAGTTCAGCCAAAATACCAAAATGGAGAATTAAATCACTAGCATTATGGAGATAAAAAAAAGCGCCGACCAAATGGTCAGCGCTTTTTTTGTAGTGGAGACGCCGAGAGTCGAACTCGGGTCCAGTGAAAGCACGATAGAGCCTTCTACATGCTTATTTCCCAGTTAGATTTTCGAGCCAGTGGTAGGATTGGAAACCCTCCTAGATACTGACCTTATCTCCTGAATTTCGCATCGCACTCGGAGCCGGGTGGTCAACTAGTCTAAAGGTTTGTGTTGATATGCGGCACGCTGTGTATTAGACGTCAAGCGCACGGCACAACGGCTTTCTAATTCCTAGAATTAGGCAGCCATGGCGAACTGTGAGTTGCCATTTGAATTGGTTGATAACTATTTGTTAACGGAGATAAGCCATCATACTCCGGCATGCTTACTAAACCGTTCACTTTCCTGTCGATGCCATTACGTCCCCAGAAAAATGAAAATGGACACACTTTTGCATCCAACTACAAACATAACATTTTCTGCAAGGGTAAAGTTCCTTTTCTAGGTGTTTTCTTTTGGCAACTTTTTTTGCGTTAACAGGGATATATACAGAAGAGGGCTACGGTTCAAGTATTAGACTTGTTCTGCTGGAACCATTTCGGGGCAAATCGCGCCTCATCTTCCCACACTGTGTCTTTTTTGAGTCGCTTAGCTAAGGCTAGGCTCCTCAAAAAAGGCTTCACGTGGTCGATAATGCATCAATTTTAGCTGCGCTGATCGCCTTTGGCTCATAGTTCCCACCAAACTGCCCCATAGAACAAGTCTAGTATTAGCGCGAAAGGCGAAGCCTGGAGCTCGGCGGATCCCGTTCATCGGGAGAGCAGGACAAGGGGTGGTAGCGGTATGCAATGCGCAGCACTGCATGAGAGCGGACGACCCGGTGCCGTAGTGGCGTTTGCAGAGCAACGCTAATACCGGCATGGCCCCTAATAAACAAGAAGGCGGATATATAAATAGGGCAAACTTGAGTGAGGTTCTAGTCCCCGTTTTATCAACAGTGAACTAGAACCTCAAGGAAGGCATCAGTGCTGGAATTCCTGTACCAACCATCTAACGAATCAACCAACTAACGCTTGTTACGGCTTGTAAGAACCTTTCAAAGTCACGGTTTGGTTGAAGACAGGTTTTGCTTCTGTTGTGTCTTCATCTGCGGCAAAGTACCCCAAGCGCATAAACTGTACACCTTCTCCTGCTTTAGCTTTACTGAGGCTAGGTTCTACGTATGCAGTAATGGTTTTCAGGCTCTCTTCATTGAAGAATTCCAAAAAGTCTTTGTCTTCGTGGCTGGTAGGCTCAGCGTCGGTAAATAATCGGTCGTACATCCGTACTTCGGCTTCAATCGCCTGGCCTACACTCACGAAATGTAAGGTGCCTTTGGCTTTGACACCAGAGGTGTCTTCCCCGCTTTTGCTATCAGGATAATAGGTGCAGTAGACGGTGGTAACCTCACCTGTTGCTGGATCTGTATCGTAGCTTTCGCAATGCAGAATGTAGGCACTCTTCAAGCGGACATTACGCCCTGGCGCCATTCGGAAATATTTGCGGTTGGGGGCTTCTGTTTTGAAATCACCTCGCTCGATATAGATTTCGCGACTGAAAGGGATTTCGCGGCTAGCGCTGTTCTCGTCTTCTGGATTATTAACCGTTTCCAGCATTTCCACTTGCCCTTCCGGGTAATTGGTGATCACCACTTTGAGGGGATCAAGAACAGCCATTACGCGGTCTGCGGATTTATTGAGCTCCTGGCGAACATGGTACTCCAGGCGTTCAATTTCAATAACATTGTCCCGTTTGGTAAGACCAATGCCACGGCAAAAATCAACGATCGCCTGAGCAGGGTAGCCACGGCGGCGCATTCCGGCAATGGTAGGCATGCGGGGGTCATCCCAACCAGTGACAAGGCCTTCTTCAACGAGTTTTAGCAGTTTGCGCTTACTGGTAATCATGTAACTAACATTCATACGAGCAAACTCAATCTGGCGACTAGGGAAAATCTCTAGTTTTTCGATCAACCAGTTGTATACGTCGCGGTGGTGGCGGAACTCCAGTGAGCAAAGCGAATGAGTAATCCCTTCGATGCTATCACTCTGGCCGTGCGCAAAATCATAGAGTGGGTAGATACACCATTCGTCACCCGTGCGGTGGTGGTGTTCATGCTTGATCCGGTAAAGAACAGGGTCGCGAAGCAGTAAATTTGGCGCTGCCATGTCAATTTTTGCCCGTAAAACTCTTGTTCCGTCGGGGAATTCACCGGCTCTCATTCCAGCAAAAAGCGTAATGTTTTCTTCTATCGAACGATCACGGAAAGGGCTATTGCTACCGGGGGTAGTGGTATCTCCTTTCATGGCCGCCATTTCTTCAGCAGTAGAGTCATCTACATAGGCTAAGCCTTTTTTTATCAAGACTACCGCATAGTCATAGAGTTGCTCGAAGTAATCGGAACTATAAAGGACATCGCCGTCCCATTCGTACCCCAACCACTTGATGTCATTTTTGATGTTATCAACGTAGTCGGTTTTTTCAGTGGTTGGATTGGTGTCATCCATCCGCAAGTTGGTCTTGCCGTTGTATTTAAGCCCTAAATCAAAATTGAGGACGATCGCCCGACAGTGACCCACATGCAAAAAACCGTTGGGCTCAGGTGGGAAACGGGTATAAACGCTGCCACCATGCTTGCCGTTTTGGATATCTTCGACAATGATCTGTTCAATAAAATTCAAGCTTTCGCGAGCTTCCGTACTCATGCGCCGACTGTTTTTTTATCTCTGACAACAAAAAAGTCAAAGAATCTTTTTAAAGAGCTGCAAATATACACAGAATGGGTTTGTCCTTGGGAAATTGTCAGAGGAAAAACGATCCTGTATAGATAGGAACTTAATTATAAAAAAATAGAACACTGTAAGAAGGGATTTTTGTTCCCTGATACCTGGATGATCAGCTATTGTCGAGATAGTACTGTTTGAGGAGTGCTATTTTAGTTCCAGGAAACACTAATCTATATTTATGATGGGGCCTCTTCCAAAGCCTAATAAATACCGTATACCTATGACCATAAATATCCCTAAGAAAGCCATAAATAAATAATAAGCCCAAGTAGGTAAGCGACTTTTGAGGTCTTTGGCGACTTGGCGGTCTTCATTCCATACCCAAAGTTCTTTAGTGCTCCCTGGGAATGGTTCCTCTTCTAGGGTACGTTCTGAAAGAACGGTATAACTCTGCCTTCCGTAGCCATAGCGATAGGTAGGCCGGTAACAGGTGTAAGAAGATGATTTTTTACCATTTTTCTTTTGACATACTTCGGTGTCAACCGATACAACGGTCGCTAAAACAGGCTCAGCGTTATCTATATATAGATCGAAAGACTTGTCGTACTGTTCTATGATAAACATAAAAGTAATAGCAACAGCACAGAAGGTCAACCCTGCAAGTTGCTTTTGAAAGGGCTTGAGTAGGAGTATATAAGAAGCAGAGGACGTTAAAAGTATTCCACCCCAAAAACCAAAAACAATCAATTCAATGAGCCAAAATCTTATAGTGTCAGCCCAGTTAATATTTTGATAATCATTGTTATCTATTAATAAAGCTACATTTTTATTCAAAATATAGTCGTTGTAAAACCCATCAATTTCACCTGCTAAGTCCCGGCCTTGAATTCTATAGTCAACCGCAATTTTTCCTTGCATCCCTTTGGTAAAGGTAAACGACTTCATAACGCCCTCTACCTGTACGCCGTTTTGCCATATCACAATTTGGTCTTTGGTATGGACGTGGTAAAATATCGTTAATATGACACCTGTAATGATGAGAAAGAGAAATAGGCTTGCTTTTTGATTCATACTATTATAATATGCTTAAAATCAAAAAAGTAACCCCTTACACTTGAAAAATGTAAGGGGTTATTAAGTACTTGAAGTCTTTTGTGGCACTTCAAGAAGTGCATTTGCTACATCCGTATTGGCATCTCGATGCCGAGCAGCTTCATGCTAAATTCCAGGCTATTGGCTACAGCTTCACTGAGCGCCAACCGGAAGTCCCGAGCTTCATCGCTTTCCGCTTTCAAGATACTATGATCATGGTAAAACTTATGGTAAGATTTTGCCAGATTGTAAGCATACTGTGCAATAGTCGAAGGATCATATTCTTTGGCAGCCTGGAGAAGTATTTCTGGAAAGGAGAAGAGTTGAAGAATGAGGCTTTTTTCCTCTGCTTCCAGCTGCTGGTAGCTATTGGCTTTACTCGCCGCTGCGCCTTCCCATTTCCGTAATACGGATTTGATCCGAACAAAAGCATTTTGGATGTAAGGACCTGTTGTTCCCTGTAGGTCAACGGACTCTTTTGGGTCGAAAATCATCCGTTTTTTGGGATGCACCTTGGTAATGAAATACTTGAGTGCAGCCAAACCTACCTGGTGCATGACCAATTCCTGTTCTTCCGATGTCAGATCACTGAGGGTATCCCGCTCCTGGGAGTTTTGCCGTACTTCATCCACTACTTCTGCGATCAGGTCATCAGCGTCAACAACGGTTCCCTCCCGCGACTTCATCTTGCCACTAGGCAAATCTACCATGCCGTAAGAAAGGTGGTAAAGCCCATTTGCATAAGGTTCCTCTAGCCGCTTTAGTAGTTCAAACAGTACCTGGAAGTGGTAGTTTTGTTCATCAGCAACAACATACACCATCTTGTCTGCTTCAAAATCTACATACCGCTGGTGAGCAGTACCCAAATCTTGTGTGACATAAAGAGAGGTGCCGTCGCTCCGTAAAATTTTCTTTTTATCAAGCTTTGCATCGCTAAGGTCGGCTTCTACAGAACCATCCTCGCAGGTATAAAAGACCTTGTTTTCTAAGCCCTTATCCACCATCTCTTTACCCAGCAAGTAGGTATTGGATTCGTAGTAGAGTTTGTCAAAAGTGACGCCTAGTTTTTCGTAAGTGATATCAAAACCAGCATACACCCAGTTGTTCATTTTCTTCCACAGCGATACTGCAAATTCATCACCCGCTTCCCAAGCCAGTAGCAACTCCCGCGCCTCTTTGCCTAGCTGGCTGTATTCGTTGAAGTAGGTATTTTTGTACCGCTTATAAAAAGCAGTAGCCTCTTCTTCTGGCTTAGCCTTGTCGGCAAAAACCTGCTCACCTTCCTGCGTCGCTTGCCAGTCTTTGTATTCCTCTTTAAAATGCTGTTCGAACAATACATAGAACTTACCTACAAAATGATCAGGCTTGGTGGTGGTCGAGATAGGCGTGGTCTCTTTGCCGTACTTCTGCCAAGCTAGCATACTTTTGCAAATGGCGATACCCCGATCATTGATGATCTGGATTTTCTTTACGTCATAACCTACGGCTTCCAGAATCTGTGCAGTAGACCATCCGAGCAGGATGTTCCGAATATGCCCCAGGTGCAGCGGCTTATTGGTATTAGGCGAAGAAAACTCTACCAACACCTTTTGGCCATTAGGAGCTTGCTTGCCGTAGTCGGCTTGTTCTGCAATATCCAGTAGGAAGCCTTTCCAGTAGTCGTCTTTAACGACCAAGTTCAGGAAACCTTTTACAACATTAAACTCCGCTACTTCGGCTACTTCTTCACTCAGATATTCGCCCAATTCCTGCGCAATGGCTTCCGGCCCTTTGCGTGCTGCTTTGGTGAAAGGAAAGACAACAACAGTATAGTCACCGGCAAACTCTTTGCGAGTGGTACTGATGGGAACTTGAGCAGCGGGAAAATCGGTTTGGTAAAGCGTCTGCACTGCTTCACTTACCTTGTCCTGGATAATCTGAATAATGTTAGCCATAATACTTGGTTTGAGGGCGCAAAGATAAAAAACTGTACCGCTTTTCGGTTGCGCTTGGCAAGGTATAACTGTACCAACGTACAATTAGTTCCTATGCAGGTGATTCAAAGCTATTTATCCAACGGTTTAGTGCTTTGGGAGAACGGAAAACCAGTAGGGTTTGCTGTGGGGGTAAATTTTCTAATCGTCGTAAATGCTCATGACTACGATGAAAGTGGCAAACAATAATGAAATGGAAAAAGCTCAGGCTAAACCGTTCGGGGCATCCTTGTGCCATGTCTTCGCGAACCTTACCATAGTTGGTAAAGATTCGCTTCATGGCCCTATATAGTACCAGCAGTAATGGATAGCGCAAATAAATGACGAGTTCTGCGCGCGGTAACCTCAAATCCCAGGTGCCGCTATAATTACCATCCATGATCCATTTGTCTTGTTGTGCAAGGGCGGTTACTTTCAACCGCCAGTCTTCGGCACTCGGTTCTACCCACCCAGCTTGCCAATATTCCTGGTCGAGATGGATAAGAGGCAAGTCGGAATATTGACCTAGTCGCCTGGCTAAGGTCGATTTCCCCGATCCGCAGCAACCTGCGATCATTATTCTGGAGAAGGTCTTGATGTTGAAGGCAGTAGGCATAGTCAGGAAATAATAAGGTGGAATAAGGAAGATCGTAAGGGGAGCATTTAGACAATAGGTCTACCTTCTGCGTTTCGCCAGAATAGCAAGGAGTTGTAGAACATTTTGGGCGGCGGCATAGTTCCCGCAAAAAGGGAGGGACCCACCCAGCTGCCGGACCGCCGAAACCACCCCCGGTCTTACGACCATTAAGGGCGTGCGTCTATATCTGCTCTGAATACCAGAGCAGCCAAGCAATACGCAAAAAAAACGCTGATTTCACCTATCGACTAAATAGGGGTAGTTCCTTTGATTGTACAGGGATTAAAGTCACCTAATCCTGTGGAGAATTCAAACCTACTGCTTTTTTGTTTAAAGTAAAAATAATTTAAACAAAATAAATTAAAAATCTTGACTGGACTATTGCCATAGGTATGCTGCATAGCGATTTCTTCGGTGTCGCCACGCATCGTTCTGATACCGAAGGCTTACCTATGGCAAAGGCAGGCTTAATTCTTCTCTGCCCACAGCGCCGCCAACTGTATCAGCACCTCTGTTGCTTTTTCCATATCCTGCACCGTCACCCACTCTTGCTTGGAGTGGAAAGCGTGTTCTCCGGCAAAGATGTTAGGACAAGGGAGCCCCATAAAGCTCAACCGTGATCCATCGGTGCCTCCGCGGATCGAACGCTTCAATACCGGCAACCCGGCGCGGCGGATGGCTTCTTCTGCTTTAGCCACTACATCGGGGTGCTGATCCAGCACTTCTTTCATGTTTCGGTATTGTTCCTGCACAACGATCTCACCTGTTGCACCGGGAAATTGGGTAAGGGTCTTGTCAAGAATCGTCTGCATCTCTGCTTCGTGTNCTGCTAACTTTGCGGTTGCAAAATCACGCACAATAAAGCGGATGGTCGTTTCTTCCACGCCACCACTCATCTGCACCGGATGAATAAAGCCTTCCTTATCACTCGTCGATTCTGGCGTCAGCCGGTCCTTCGGTAGTGCGTCTACAAATGCAGCGGCTACCTTCAGGGCACTCACCATTTTTCCTTTAGCAAAGCCAGGGTGGGCACTGACACCTTTAATGATTACCGCAGCGCTGTCTGCTGAAAAGGTTTCGTCTTCCATCGAGCCACGTTTTTCACCATCAACCGTGTACCCAAACTGAGCCCCCAGCTTTTCAATGTCTACTTTATCTACGCCCCGCCCGATTTCTTCATCAGGCGTGAAAAGAATTCTAATTGTACCGTGGGCAATTTCAGGATGCTTGATCAAATGGGCCACGGCCGACATAATTTCTGCTACCCCAGCTTTGTTGTCTGCACCCAATAGCGTTGTTCCACTTGCCGTTACAATATCATTGCCTATTTGCTCTGCCAAGTCAGGGTGTTCTGCCATGCGAATCACAACATGAGGGTCGTCGGGCAACACAATGTCACTGCCGTCATAGTTGCGGTGTACCAGCGGCTTTACGTCTTTTCCACTACTATCAGGCGAAGTATCCATGTGGCTGCAAAAACAAATTACCGGCACCTCATAATCTACATTGCCAGGCAGAGTGGCGTATACATAGCCGTGTTCATCTAGGTGAGCATCACCCAAGCCCAGCTGAATAAGCTCCTGAACCAGCACCCGCGCCAAATCCAGCTGCTTCATGGTGCTAGGCTGAGTAGGAGAATCAGGGTCAGACTGGGTGTCAATCTTTACATAATCTAGAAAACGGTCGAGTACGGTACGCATCAGTAAAATGTTTTATTTGGTTCAAGTGGCGCTAATTTAAGGAATCTCTTCACTATTTCCACTAGTGCCTTCATTCTTCTTAATGGCTTGTTTTTGGGCCATGCCGGTAATGGCGTTGCGGTGCAAACACCATTACGGCACCAGGCTGTCTGTCGCTGCCGCTCCTGCCCATCCTTTGTCCTCGGTCCCTCCGGGCCCCGAGCTCCGGCCTATTGGCCTGCGCACTTTTACAGACGCAGACTTACTTTACGTAAGGGTGAAGAGTGGCTCCGGCACCATCATTATTACGGTGTTTATTAACCCCAAGTAAATAAAAGATGAAAAAAATGTTCCCTGGCGTAGGGGTTGGGCAAATCTTTGGTGTCTACTATTATAGAAGACGCAATAAAGGATGCTTTCCTGTGAATATCACAGAAGCCCGTTTGGAGGATTAAAAAACACTTTTACGATGAATCTTGAAGCAAAACTTACCTTTTTACAACAGTTTCCTCTCTTTGAAAGTCTTAGCGCCGCAGAACGTGAGCAGCTGAGCGAGATGATGGAATATAAAGTAAAACCTCGTTTCAGTTTTATCTATCAACCAGAGGAGGCTTCTGATCAGATTTTCTTTCTGGCTCGGGGTACAGTTAAAATCGGTACGCATTCCGTAGATGGCAAGGAAGTCATCAAGCACCTTATTCACCCAATGGCTATGTTTGGCGAACTAGGCTTGATCGGCGAGCAACACCGTGCCGAATTCGCCCAAGCACTCAAGGAAGATGTACACCTCTATGTACTCAAAGTAAGTGATTTACAGCGCCTCATGCGCACCAATTTTCAGCTGACCACCAAGATTATGAACTCTTTTGGTTCGCGCTTGGTTTCTGCCGAAAATCGTTTAGAGTCACTGATCTTCAAAGATGCACGTACCCGCATCATCGACTTTATTAAGGATGCTGTCAACAAACGTGGCCACCGTATTGGTTACGAAATGTTACTGCGCCATAGCCTCACTCACCAAGACATTGCAAACATTACCTGCACCAGCCGCCAGACGGTTACCTTGGTACTCAATGAACTTAAGAAATCGGATTTAATCTACTTTAACCGGGGCAAAATCCTGGTAAGAGATATGGCTAAGTTGTCGTAAATTACTGAACGCTTTCTCGATGCTTGTAAAAGCATATTTTAACCCCAAATTACAATTTGTAAATCCCGAGTCACGGCTACGCTGTGGATCGGGATTTTTTTTAATAACCAGCAATACCCAGATTTATATTGATCCACACCTCCACATCATACGTTCAATCCTTATCCCATCCTGATGCGCCACTGCTTGGGGTAGTAGTTGTTGTACCTGTTGCCCAAGCCTTTTACCCAGCCCAGGTTGAGGCCTTGGTGGCGAATGAGCACCCAGCCCTTCGGTAGGCCAGGGAGTGGGGGAGTAGCTTTGCGCAAAAACTCCAGTGCCGTGTTGCGGTCAACTTCGAGGTGAGGGAGATCGGCACGGCAGTTGAGCTGTAGGGCCCATTCTGGACTGGGGACAAGTTGCTTGCCTTTGGGTTCGCCAAGAATCGTACCGACTTCGAGGCGATTTAGATGCTGGGAAAGAATTTGTGCATCTTCCAGCAAATGATCGTTTAGTATTCGCCAGCTTCCTTTGCCAGAGGTGAAATAGTGGTAGTTGGCATCAGGCGCTATCCACGGTTTTGCAAGCTCCTCCAGTTTGCGGTCAACGGTTTGTAATTTACGGAAGGGAGTGGCTTTAAATTTTGCTTGTGCTTCGGTTTCGGGCTTTTGCAAGGCAGCCAAAAAGAATCCTTCTCCTCTAATGCGGTGAGGGTAGGCTTGGTAGCCGTAAGCACGTTTCTCCAAACCCCACTGAGCAGGGAAGTCCAGATCTTTATGCATTAAACCACTCTCGTTGGCTAGCCAGGCGGCGTTTTCGTCGTTTTCTTGTAGGTTGTAAGTGCAGGTGCTGTAGAGTAAAACACCCCCGGGGGCTACTAATTCCGCCGCCGTTTTGAGGATACGCCCCTGCCGTGCGGCACAGAGGTTTACATTTTCCGGCGACCACTCCTGCCGCGCGGCTTGGTCTTTTCGAAACAAGCCTTCTCCGGAGCAAGGGGCATCTACCAAAACGAGATCAAAGAAACCGGCCAGCTTTTTAAAGTCCTCTACATCGTGGTTGGCGGTAAAGGTGTTGGCATAACCCCACTTACTGAGGTTATAGCGCAGAATCTGATACCGACTCCGAATTACCTCATTGGCGAGCAACCAACTGCCCTCCGGCAAAAGAGAGGTCAGCAGCGTACTCTTGCCGCCGGGAGCCGCACACAGGTCCAATACCCGCAAGGGCCGATCACCAGTAAAGCATTGCCGAAACGCAGCACCTATCAGCATACTACTGGCTTCCTGAACATAGTAGGCGCCAGCATGAAACAAAGGGTCAAGCGTGAAGGAAGGGCGTTCGGCAAGGTAGCGCCCCTCTTGGTGCCAAGGGACTGCTTCTTCCTCAGGAAATTGGGCACCTTTTTTTAATGGATGGAGGTGCAGACTCACCGGAGTATCTGTTTCCAGACTGGCCGCAAAAATGGGATAGTCCTCCGCAAGGATATCTTGCATTTGAGCTTGAAAAGCAACAGGAAGCTGCGCCATAGTTTTTACTATACTAGACTTGTTCTGTTGGGATCATATCGGGGCCAAATTGCGCCTTATGTTACCTTCGGTGATCGTCCCTACGGTCCTCGGAGTTCCCACACTGTGTCTTTTTTGAGTCGCTTAGCTATGGCTAGGCTCCTCAAAAAAGACTTCGCGTGGTCGATAATGCATCAATTTTCCCACCACTCTGCCCCAGCAGAACAAGTCTATGGAATGAATGAGCCCAAATTTAGCCAACTTTTAGCGTTTTTTTCTGTTTTCAAGCATCATCATGGATATGATTATTGTCGCAGCGTCAAAGATCCTGACTTTGCTACCAATTAAAATTCCTTTTCTAATTATCAAGACTTAACTTTGCAGCATGAATATTGATAATAGTACTATTGTAGGCGCCCTCGCAAAAGTGAAGGACCCTCATACCGGGCAGGATTTAATCACTGCTAACAGGGTTCGCGATCTTGAAGTGGAAGGTAATGCTGTTCGTTTTACACTGGAACTTCCGAGTTTGAATAACGAATACAAGTCGCAACTGAATTTTGCTTGCCAAGAGGCTATCCTGCAGCATTATCCAGAGGCCAATGTACACGTACACATGATGGCGCGTACGGAAGAAGCTCAAGAAAGTACCAGCCCGCTGCCACATGTAAAGAACATCATTGCGGTGGCCAGTGGTAAAGGAGGCGTGGGCAAGTCTACCGTTGCCACCAACTTGGCGCTCGGACTGAAAGCACTGGGAGCGAGAGTAGGGCTTCTTGATGCCGACCTTTATGGTCCTTCTATCCCTACGATGATGGGACTGCAAGGGCAAAGACCCAAAATTCAAGATATTCATGGGCAGCCCAAAATTACGCCACTCGAAGCGCATGGCATCTTTACCATGTCAATTGGGTTTATTATCGAGCCAGAGCAAGCCGTGGTTTTACGAGGGCCTCGCCTGAGCGGTGTCATCAAGCAATTTATCAATGATACGGTATGGCCGCCACTGGATTACCTTATCGTAGACCTGCCTCCGGGAACAGGTGATATTCAGTTGACTTTGGTGCAAACGGTTCCTGTTACTGGAGCTGTAATGGTTACAACCCCACAAGAAGTCGCACTTGCCGATGCCGTAAAGGCTATGAATATGTTCTTCTTGCCAAACATTAATATCCCCGTCCTTGGTGTTGTAGAAAATATGTCGTGGTTTACGCCAGCAGAACTGCCGGACAATAAATACTATATTTTTGGAAAAGGAGGAGGCGCTTCTTTAGCCAAAGCAAGTAACTCGATGGTATTGGGGCAAGTACCCCTGGTTCAGGGAATACGGGAAGCTGGAGATGGCGGGCGGCCTGCTGTTTTAGACGAATCTTCATCGGCTACCAGAGAGGCTTTTCTCAAGGTGGCACAGAATGTAGTTCGCCAAGTAGCTTTACGCAATGAAATGGCTGATCCCACGCAAGTGGTAAAGATGCAGCAATAGAAAGTACTTAGCAACGCTTATCAACTTTAAATGCTTAACTTTGTTTCTATCAATAGAGGAACAGCATGAAACAAAATCGCCATTTGTTTTTTGCGCAATACTTAAGGCCTTAAACAAAAGCTATGTCGGTTACCGAAAAAGAAGCGATGATTGCGCAAGTAGACGCTGCCTTGGAAAGTGTCCGCCCTCACCTCGCTGCGGATGGTGGTAACGTGGAGGTCGTAGACATCACAGACGATAACATCGTAAAGGTAAAATGGCTGGGCAACTGCCAAAATTGTTCTATGTCGTACATGACCATGAAGGCCGGCCTTGAGCAAACAATCAAAGGTCGGATGCCCCACATCTCAGGTGTAGAAGCCATTAATGGTATATGATTTATTTAACAATGTGCTAACTTTACTGTTACAGTTGAACATATAGTACATTATGAATAATCAATCAAATTCAATTTTTAATAAAACGATAAGCCCCATTTACCAAGCAGCCTTTGCCTTGGGAGGTGTTGTCGTTATTTCTTTGCTGGCAAAGCTTGTCGGGGCAATCGGAATCACCGAGGTTCCGCAGCGTTTTCCGTGGATGGCGGCCGCCTCGTTTATGCTACTTTTTGCAGTATTTAATAGTGTTATCAGTGTTACTGCCAAAGAGCTGATGAAATACTGGGGAACCTCTATTTACTGTTTCCTGGGCTTAGCCGCTGCTGCTGGCGGAGTGGCCTACCTACTATCTTCTCTCACCATGAGTGAGGCAGGCTCCTATCGTTGGATTTATATTGTGGTAGCGATAGGGTATTTGGTATTCCTTAGCCTAATGGCCATGCTCCGTAAAATTGTAGAGTTCGCACAGCGCGAAGAATGGAACCAGCCGAGAATTCGTCGCAAATAGGACGTTAGCTCAGCATTCATTTGCCCTCAAGCAACATTGGTACACGGAAAGTGTTCAGGAAATAAAAATCATTATGATCAATCAATATCAGCTCCTACTCACATTGGTAATGTTCTTTTCGTTGACGTCTTGCAACCAGGCCCAACAATTGCAGCAGCAGCCTTCGAGTGATAAGGAAACGACCTCCACCACGACGGTTGCTAAAACGACACAAACAGCCGCAGACTTAACGTTTCCTAAGTCTATTGAAAAGATAGAGAAAAGTGCAGCAACCTGGCAGGAAGAGTTGAGCCCACAGGCTTTTCATGTGCTTCGTGAAGCGGGTACAGAGCGTGCTTTTACAGGCGAGTATTGGGACAATAAGGTTACGGGTGTTTATACTTGTGGCGCTTGTAGTTTACCGCTGTTTTCTTCGGCAACAAAATTTAAATCAGGAACAGGTTGGCCTAGCTTTTATGAGCCCATCGAGGCGAATTATGTTATAGAACATGTAGATCGCGCCTACGGCATGGTTCGTACGGAAGTTGTATGTGCTCGTTGTGATGGGCACCTCGGCCACGTTTTTGATGATGGCCCTGCACCTACCGGATTGCGTTATTGTATTAATAGCGTTTCATTAGGCTTTGTGCCGGAGGAGAAGTAAGGACTTACTTAACACAAAAAACAAAAGAGAGGAGTTGGTCTTTAGTAGACTAACTCCTCTGTACTTTCTAAATACCAAGTACTTTTTACCTAGTACCGGTGAGGCTTGGTGTCCAAATTGCTAAAACGCTCTAATATTCAAGCCTCGCCTCGCATTAATCAAACCCCACAGCTTGCTGCAATTCCTTGCTGATGTTTTGACGAATAGACAAACCGTTCAGCGGATCTTCCGGAAGGAGGAGCCAATTGTTTTTATGCTGGTCTGCTGCCGCCATAACGGAGAGGTAGGTATTGATGGTGAAAGCAGCATTTTCTTCGCTATAACTTACCGCATCAGGATACATTTTCTCTAATTGCGCTTTCATTAAGAGCACTTTTTCCTCCGCTGGTTCCTCTGCCTTCATTTTTATATCCATAATAACTTGTAGGCTGAAAGCAGTATATCGCTTACCCTCAGCGATAGCTTGCTGCTGGATATTACCCACTTTGTAACCTTGGAAAACAAGCATGGTTTCCTCGGTGTCAAAGGATTTGTAGGCTTGTAAAAACGGGGCAGTAGCTTTTTCCTGAGCGATAATTACAGCGGGAACTTGCTCGTAACTTTTCGCCTTGAGAAGTTGAAAATAGCGACCCGCTACTTGAGGCAAAGCCTGCTGATAGGGAAGCTGGTCCGACAAGGTGCGGTCGCCAAAAAAGGCTTGCCACACTGCTGGCGGAACAATTCCGTAAGCCCAATCAAGATTCGCGTCAGGGAAGTCGATCAACTGCCATTCAGAAGCTTCGGTAGCCTTTACGGCAATAAATTGATGATCGCGCTGAAGGAAGATGGTCTTTTCATTGAGCAATTTGACGTTATCTGACCCATAAGTTTTCGCAAACCCGGCAATGATATCTTTCATCATGACCTGGTCTTTGCTGATATTTTCCTGTTCTACACTGAGTTCCAGGTATTCGAGCGCGGTGAGGTGCAGGTAGTCTTGGCCGTTGTCCGTAATCATCTCCGAACTTTGAAGATCCCGGAAACTGGTAGTCCTCATCGCCATGTCTTCGTTGACTTTCGATTGCTGGGCATCTACCCACCGAGTAGCAGGCATTACCTGAAAAACGGTTGGATGTAGCTGATTTGTTGCTGCATCAAAAGACCGTTCAATTAATTGTTGCTGGTAGGCGGTTAGTTGCTCCTTAAGTCCGGCATCCATCTGTGCCCAGCTGGTGCTGAAAAAGAAGAGGCTTGCCAGAAGCATGGCGTAATTACGTGTAGTTTTCATATTGTTGTTGTGTTTGTTTTAAAAGCTGATTAAGGCAGGTAAGTGGCCAGCGCCGTTACCATTTGTTGTTGTAGTTCCTGGGCGGATTTGCGAGCTGCTGCTGCAAAGTCTTCCCCATTTCCGGCGTAAATGATCCCTCGCGAAGAATTGACGAGCAAGCCGCAATGATCATTCATGCCATGACGGGCAACAGCAGCCAAATCACCACCTTGGGCACCAATGCCAGGTACCAGGAAGAAACTATCGGGAGCCAGCTGCCGGAGTTCGCGAAACTTCTCAGGGTGTGTAGCACCACAAACGAACATCAGCTCGTCGGGATTTGCCCATTCCTGGGCTTTGGTCATCAGCTTAGCGTAAAGCGGTTGTTCGTTCTCTTGTGGGGTGAACTGGAAATCCTGGCTGCCCATGTTACTGGTCAGCGCAAGTAGGATGACCCATTTTTCAGGGAAATCGAGAAACGGCTTTACGGAGTCTTCTCCCATATAAGGAGCGACGGTCACCGCATCGGCATGAAGCGTTTCAAAGAAGGTTCGCGCATACATTTTGGAGGTGTTGCCAATATCGCCCCGTTTGGCATCGGCGATCTTGAGGTGATCGTCTCCAATGTATTCGAGGGTAGCGTGGAGCACTTCCCAGCCTTGTGGGCCCATTGCTTCATAAAAAGCAGTGTTTGGCTTGTAGGCTACGCACAAATCCCTGGTAGCATCGACAATCTGCTGATTAAAACGATAGACGGCAGAAGGGCCTTCACCCAAATGTTTAGGAAGTCGAGCAGGGTCGGGGTCGAGGCCTACACATAGGAAGGATTTCCGTTCTTTGATAAGCTGAAACAAGGCTTTGCGATCCATGATGTGTGAATTTGCTGCAAAGATAGAAACTTTGAAAAACAGGAAGCATTATTTGGCGCAAATCCAAAATTGTTACAAATGACCTTTAGTTGTGCCTTGCTTTGGCGCTTTTTATTAGTACAAACGAATACCTATGACGAGTCCGGCATAAAAGCCCCCAGGGTTGATGCCACTATCACGAATGTCTACTGCTTGATCAAGTTGCCAGCTGGTATCGGTATCGAGCCGGTATCCAGTGCGGAGGCCTACTATCATGAAGTTAGGTTTGTTAGGGCTGAATTTTATTGCACGATGAACATTTAAACCAATATCTACAGGGCTACCAAAGCGTGTCAATTTGGTATACTCAGTATCTATGGCAGACCCAATACTAGGAGCTTGATCTTGGCCAGAGAGTACCATCTGTTCTCCTTGTAGGAGTATTTGTATTTCTGGCCCTACAAACCATGTCCCTGAAGCGTTGAGAAGGTTGTAGCTGGTGCTCCACAAAAAGCCAGCGTGTTGGTACTTGGTTTCAGGGCCGTTGCCACCTGTGAAATTTTCGTTGATCCCTAAGGCAAAAGCAAAATGAGTTTTCCAAGCACCTTTGTGCTGTGTCCAACCACCAGTGATATCTACCATTTCTTCTTCCAAGGCGGGATAACCGAGTGCTTTGACTTGTTCATTAAACGCACTGAAATCTAATTGTTGGTAATGAGCACCAATAGTACCATATTCTATAGCGTCCCATTCTTGTGCTGTTAGCAAGCTGCTGCCAATAAATAATAAGCTAATACAAACGAGGAGGAATTGTTTCATAAGGTAAGGTTTACTATGCTTGTTCTATCCATAAGACATCTTGTTGGTATTCTTTGTTCAGGTAAAAGAAGCTTACGTCTTTGATGAAACACAACAGGGCAAGCACCGAAGTACTTGCCCTGTTTTAGTTTTTCAAAATGCTACACCCAGACCACTTAGTGACGGGTATAAGCTATCTCTAGCTATGCTGCCTTGAACTAGAAGACCTCCGGCGATTTCCGCCGCCTGAACGACTTCCACCAGATCGACCTCCTCCTGAATAGCCATTGCCCTGGCCACGGCGACGGTTGTTGTTGCCTCCGTTTCCGCGTGAGCGTTGGTTGTTGGAAGAAGGTGGACTTACTTCCGTACCATCGTCAACGTAAGGGTGATCCGTTACGACAGGCACATCCTGCTTGATCAGGCGTTGGATGTCGCGTAAGTACGCTCTTTCTTCCTGATCGCAAAAAGAGATGGCAATACCACTCGCCTGAGCTCGGCCAGTACGGCCGATGCGGTGCACGTAAGTTTCAGCGACGTTAGGCAAGTCAAAGTTAATGACAAAGGCGAGTTCATCTACATCAATACCGCGAGCGGCAATGTCTGTAGCTACGAGCACCTGCACCTTCCCTTGACGAAACTCTTTTAACGCTTTTTGGCGGGCCGTTTGCGATTTGTTACCGTGGATCGCAGCTGCTCCTATACCGTCTTTGATCAGGTCTTTAACAATGCGGTTGGCGCCGTGCTTGGTACGAGAGAAGACCAAAACGGAGTCCATTTTTTCTTCCTGAATAAGGTGGAGCAAAAGTTTGCGTTTCTGCTTTTTAGCAACGAAATACACTGCTTGCTCTACTTTTTCAGCAGTAGCCTGTTGGGGCTTGATGGTCACTCTTTCCGGACGGCCTAGAATCTTGCTGGATAAATCCAAAATGGCAGGAGGCATGGTCGCCGAGAAGAAAAGAGATTGCCGCTTTTCCGGCAGCTTGGCCACAATTTTCTTGATGTCATGGATGAAGCCCATGTCTAGCATGTGGTCTGCTTCATCCAATACAACGAATTCTACATCACGGAGGCTGATATAACCTTGGTTCATCAAATCCAGTAGCCGACCGGGGGTAGCTACCAAAATATCTACACCTTTCTGTAGGACTTCTACCTGCTTACCCTGCTTTACGCCACCAAAAATAACGGTGGTACGCAAGTCCGTAAACTTGGCGTAATCCCGAAAACTATCGTTGATCTGTATCGCAAGTTCCCGAGTAGGAGCTACGACGAGCGTTTTGATGACATAAGGGCCATCAAGTTGTGCTTCGCAAAGCTGTTGGATAATTGGAATAGCGAAAGCGGCGGTCTTACCAGTACCGGTTTGAGCACAGCCCAATAAATCCTTTCCTTCAAGTAAAATTGGAATAGACTGCTCCTGAATAGGAGTAGGCTTTGTGTACCCTTTTACTTCAAGAGCACGCAGGATGGGGTCAATAATCCCCAGAGAATTAAATGTCATTTATCGTTTAAATGGCTCAATACCTTTGCACTTAAGTCTTATCGGCTGGAGAAGTGGCCCGTTGAGAAGGGATGACAAACCGTAGGGAAAAGTATTGAAAGTTGGGCCGCATTTAGCTGGCCACGAACTTGTTTGTTAATGTAAATTTTCCCTGATACGCAATCTCACAAATTGTCAGAGAACCTTATAATGAACCGCAAAGGTAAGCATATAGTTGAGATATTTGGGTTTTAATTTCCATTCAGCACATCCCTAATACTCGGATCTTTATCAAAGACACTCTTTGCATAAGGGCAAAGCGGAATTATTTTCTTCCCTTGTCTGCGAATCATCGCCACAATGACGTCAAGCAAAAGCCGCCCAACTCCTTGGCCTTTCATAGATGCAGCAACGTCGGTATGGTCAATAATGATAAGGCTATCGCCAGCTTTGGAGTAGGTCATTTCGGCCAGCAACTCTCTACGCTCTTCGATAAACGCGCGGCCGCCGGTTTCTCCTTCTTCCATTTGAATGTTTAAGTCTTCCATGGTGATGTTTTGTGATTTCTCAAAGATGCACTTATTCAATTGAGATATGAAAAAGTCGTTCAGGAAAATGCTATACAAGGTGATATAGTCCTCCGAGTTAGAAATCACAAATCCTGCCTTGGAGGACTATAAGTTATTCTAGATTTTGAGGTGGGGGAGTGGGTAATTTAGTTTTTGAGGATTTGTTAGATGAAACCAAAACATTCGTATTTTGTCCACTCAGGGGGTACATTATACGAAATAGTAGGGGTGGTTATAGGGGGATTTAGTGCAATGCGCTATAAAAACGTTAGCGGCAAGAAAAAATTAAAATTACTATAATTTATATGTTATTGTCGATTGCTAGGAGAGATGATGAATACAAGGTAATATGAATTCTCTCAGTCGAGAATAAAAATGTTATTGTAATTTTCGAAACCAATATATGTTTGGTAATCATCTTTCAAATTTCCAATAAAAATCATGAATATGAAAAAAGTATTATTTCTCTTAATGCTGTTTTTTACATTGAATAATCACGTCATATATTCTCAGTCGAATATAATGGAAGATCATAATATGGTCAAAATTTATGAGAGTGAAATTGGTGTATACTATTCTCAAGTGAATGAGTTAGATAAAATAGTAAAATTAGATTCTTTCCTTACTACAAGGACTGATTCAATTTCAGATATTTTAAATCATCGAATTTCTGGAAAAGTGCAATTTGAATTTTATCCTACTCAAGCTTTGGCGGAATTTGTTTGTGGATGGGATACTACAAACACCCAAAGAGGTCTTCACAGAATAGGCTGTGCTCATTACATTAATAAAATACAACTTGTAGTTCCAGGAAGCTCTAAAACCTCTGACAATAACTACACTAATTGGGGAGGTGCTAATAAAGTTGTTTTACATGAGTATATACATAGTTTAACCTACAGTATAGTAGGAGAAGACAGAATCAATAAAATACCTTTTTTATTTACCGAGGGAATCGCATTGTATCTATCACAACAAATTTATTTAAATACTCTGTTTAGAGAAATAATTTATGATAAGATTGAAGAGAATCAAGTACCTAAATTTCAAAAACTAATTATAAATAAGAAATTTATTAAGACTTCTAATTCCTATCATTGGGCATTTCTATTTATCAATTATATTGTTGATGAATATGGTTGGGACACATTGTTGATGGTGCAGGAAGATTTTGAAAAGTATAATGAGATTATCGGTTTGAATGATAGTAAAATCAATGAAGGATGGTTTAATTATCTAGAATCTATAAAAGTTGAGCCCAAATAGCTTTAATAATCATTAGATATGAGAGAAATAATACATTTATTATGACAAAATAAGTTAATTTACTGTAACTAAAATTACGCTTTTTATCATGCGAAAAAAATAATTAGAGAGTAAGTGACTTTGATTTTGCGATGTGCACAGATTTTATGTGATTGAGTTATCCTCAAAGGAAAAATACCGCTAACAATGCGCCGCCGTCAACCCACTGATAGGAGAGCGTGGGCTTCGAGCGTCACATGTTCGTGAGGATAATTTCGTATCTTCGATCCGATCCGATGTGGAAATCGGCGGGCTGCGTTGGCGCTCCCGTTATGCCCAATAAAATATAAAAAATGATAAAAAATCTAGTGTTGGTTTTCCTGATTATATTAGCACCTATTTTGTTGTATTCACAATTAGTTTCTCAATGGCTAACTACAATTGAAAGGAGTTCTGGTAATTCTTATATAGAGCTTGATAGTAATGAAGACATTATATTTGTTGGAGGAAACAAAGTGGTGAAGTTTGATCCATTTGGAAATGAAATATGGAGAAAGGATTTGTCTGGTGAAGCATATTTGGGAACTAATGAGCTTCCATTTGATCATCTTGCAATTGATGAACTTGACAACATCTATGTCTTACACAATAGATGGAACGGGATTTACGGGGAGGATGAAGAAAGAACAGTTCTGGTAAGTAAATACTCCTCTAATGGCAATGAATTATGGACTAATGAATTTATTCAAGAAAGCGAAAATGTACTTAGTCAAGGAGCATCTGTTTCATTTTATAATGATAAGGTTTTTATTTGTGGTAGTTTAAGAGAAAGCGCTGTTATTATTGATGGATTTGTCCTGTGCTTATCTGCAATAACGGGAGAAGAAGAATGGCGGAAATCGTCTATTAATGATGGTTATATCTGTAAGGGTAAAAGAGTGAGAGTTGATTCAGAAGGTTATGTTTATAATGCTGGATATGGAGATGGTAATAATGTTTACTGTATAATAAAATATGACTCTGACGGCGAGTATATATGGAATGTTGAATATCAAATTGAAAGTGATTCTATCAGTATGTTGATGGATATGGCAATTTCCAATAATGATGAAATTATTTTAACTGGGCATAGCTTTAATACAGTGAGTTTTGATGATTTAGGTAATTTTTTATGGTATACAATGCCTCCATCAAATTTACCTGCAAACACTGCTTCAGATAGAGCTCATAAAATTTTTCCTCTTGAAGATGGAAGTTCAATAATTACGGGGTATCATACGGAAGTCTATGCTTCAAATTTTTTCGATTCTGACATTGATGCTTATACTATAAAAATCGATAACAGTGGAAATATTATCTGGTCTTATAGGCATGAACTTGGAGAAGATAATACACAATTTAGTTATTCAATAGATCAGGACGTAGATGGGGATATAATTATAGTAGGAACAGAATTAATTGGCCTAAACACATACAAGTTTTTAATAAATAAATATAGTAATGAGAATGGAAGTCTTCTCTGGAGTTTCCTTGATACAGAAACTGAATCAGTGGGTCTACAACCATCTATACAAATATCATCAAATTCAGAGGTCTATGTAACGGGAAAGATATGGGAAGAAAATGAACCACAGTTTATTGTGAAAAAATATACTACCTCGTTGACTTCTACAGATCAATTATTTCATTCACCTCAAACCGTTGTAGTTTACCCAAACCCTAGTGTCAATAATACCTTTCGAGTTTATTTACCTGGTGTAACAACCACATTTGATATTGATATAATAGATTCAAGAGGAAAGAATATTTATCATAAAAGGAATTATTCAAATGGAGAACCGATAGAATTAATAGATGTTCCTAGTGGTATGTATTATATTACGATAATATCAGAAGATAACGTTACTACAAAAAATATAATTATTGATTGAAACTAGGCATACACAACGGTCTCGTGGCAAGCGTCCTTCGTCGCACGGCGCGTAGCCAGATCGTTAGACAAAAAAACCTTAAAAACCACCTCATAAAGCAAACCACCAATCCCCCTAATACACAACCTCTAGAACCTGAAAAATTACGATACCATAGCTTAGGGGAAATCTCACCCATTAGCTAATCCCCCCAATTCACTGCATTGCCGAAAATTTTTGCTCGAAAATTTTTACCTTCCCAAGGTTCAATACCGTTCAAGGAAAAGGAGCCGCTGCTTGGCTATGCCGGGTAGGCAGGTTCGTTTTTCAAGACTCAAAACCATACCAAACCAAAACGCTCATGAGTAAAGTTATTTCAAAATTATTGGTCTTTTTAATACTGTGTAGTACTGGCACCAGCCTTGCTGCTCAGGAATCAAGTGCTTATCAAAAACTGGCGGAGATTGCGGAAATCGAGCAAAAGGTAATGATGCCTATGCGCGATGGCATCCGCCTGGCTACCGACATTTACCGCCCCAAAGGCAGTGCGAAAGTACCCGTTATCTTTTCGCGGACACCTTACAATTTCAACCCTTACGGTGATGGCGAAGAACGTACGCGCACTTACGACAGGGCCTATGAAGCTGTGTCGCGAGGCTACGCCTATGTGGTGCAAAACGAACGTGGCCGCTATTTTTCAGAAGGGAAATGGGATATCCTAGGCGTGCCGCTCACCGATGGATACGATGCTTTTAGCTGGATGAAAGACCAGGAATGGTGCAACGGAAAGATTGGCACTTATGGCTGTTCTTCTACCGCAGAGTGGCAAATGGCTGTAGCTGCACTGGATCACCCTTCGCACGCTGCAATGGTGCCCATGGGCTATGGTGCGGGTGTAGGCCGCGTAGGTGATATCTACGAACAAGGCAATTGGTACCGGGGCGGAGCGCAGCAAATGCTCTTCACGGCCTGGTTGTATTCCGTACAGCACGACCCTATGGCGCCACGCTTGCCGGAGGGGATTTCTTCGGAAGATCTGCGCCGTTTGCAGCGCTTTTACGATATGTCGCCGGAATATCCCCGCGTTGATTGGAAAGAAGGGCTGGCACACCTACCCGTATCCGAAATCATTGAAAACCAGCAAGGCCCACAGGGTATTTACGAAGATATGATCAAGCGTAAGCCCAATGATCCTGCGTGGTATGCTGGTGGACTTTACAATGATGATATGGTATTGGCCGTTCCGAGTTTTTGGTTCTGTAGTTGGTACGATGTATCCATTACGCCCAACCTGGCTTTGTTTAACCACGCCAGAGAGAATGCGACACCAGATGTACGCGATCATCAATACTTGTTTATTGCACCCACGCTGCACTGCCGCTATACCCGCGCAACCGAGAATACCATCGTCGGAGAACGCTCGGTAGGTGATGCCCGCTACGATTATGATGGCCTGATCTACGGATGGTTTGATTACTGGCTGAAAGGCGAAGAGAATAATATTCTGGAAGAAACACCCCGTGTGACTTACTACACTATGGGCAGTAATAAATGGCAAACGGCCAAACAATGGCCACCTGAAGCCTCGAAGCTGGAAACTTACTACCTGGATAGCGAAGGTGGAGCAAACAGCCTTTACGGCAATGGTAAGCTGACAACGACCATGCCTAAAACGGATCGTCCTGACAGCTTTACCTACGATCCTCATAACCCTATTATGTCTTATGGTGGTAATGTTTGTTGTACGGGCAATGCTGTAGAAGGTGGATCTTTTGATCAACAGCAAATGGAAACCCGCAACGATATTTTGGTGTACAGTACGCCACCCCTTGAAGAAGGTGTGGAGCTAACGGGGTCTGTCGAGTGTACTTTGTACATCAGCTCCGACGCCAAAGACACCGATTTCACCTTGAAGCTCATTGATGTTTACCCAGATGGCAGTGCCTATAACCTGGATGAGACGATACAAAGAGTACGTTACCGCGAAGGTTACGACAAGGAGGTGTTTATGAAAGAAGGGGAGGTGTACAAAGTAGATCTTACAGCACTTTCGACAAGTAATTACTTTGCCAAAGGGCATCAAATCAGAATAGAGGTCTCTAGCAGTAATTTCCCTCGCTTTGAGCGTAATTTAAACACAGGTGGTAATAATTATGATGAGGCAAAAGGCGTTGTAGCTCATAACAAGGTACACCACTCTGCGAAATATCCTTCGCAGGTGCGCTTGCCGCTGGTTCGGAAGTAAGTTCTTAGCTAGATACTCGGCATAGGCCGAAGTTGGTAAAGAGATTTTAGGTAGATGGTAGAGGGATGTTGAAAACCATGGGGTAGAAAGACTCTTAATGTTTAACTTGTTTTCCTTATACCATCTACCATAGGTACGCGAAGCGAACCGTGTCCCTTTACTGATTATTGATGTAAACTCGCCAATAATAATTAGGCAAATCGCACATTTTTTAGTGACACCTTGTTCTAATTGTAGTCTCAATGTATTATATTTTAAATTACTCTTACACACCCAAAAATTCAAAGTTCCTATGAAATTTATGAAAAGCTTGTTGGTGATCTTTGCCGTATTACCATTGTTGATTTCCTGCGTAAGCAAAAAGCAGTATGATGCCCTACAGGCAGAACTGGACGCTGCCGCAAAGATGGAAGAGCAATGTGCTGTTGATATTAGCCGGTTGAGCAACCAGTTTAATACCTGTGAACAGGAAAGAGTGCGCCTTACTGCTTTGTTGGAAGGCCGTTCTGCCCAAATTCAGCAATTGCAAGACTATGTCAAAGACATCCAGGCGCAACGTGATCTTACGGCAGCGCAGTTGAGTAACCTAACCGTATTGTCACAGTCTGCCAATAACAACGTTTCTGAAACACTGTCTCAGTTGGATGGCAAAGACAAGTATATCCGTATGCTTCAATTGGCAAAAACAAAAGCAGATTCGATCAACCTGGCACTGGCGGTTAACCTTAAAGGAGTGCTGGCCAAAGGTATTGAAGACGAGGATGTGGAAATCAATGTTGACAAAACAGTGGTGTTCATCAACTTGTCAGATAAAATGCTCTACGAAAGTGGCAGCTACAATATTACCGCACGAGCAACAGAGGTACTCGGCAAAATTGCCCAAATCGTACAGTCTCGCCCTGATATGGAAATCATGGTGGAAGGCTACACCGATAATGTGCCGATTAGCAGTGCTTGTGTAAAAGATAATTGGGACTTGAGTGTTCTTCGTGCGACTTCTGTAGCGCGTGCATTACAGTTGCAGCATGGTGTAGACCCTAATCGCCTGATTGCTGCTGGTCGTGGCCAGTACAACGCCCTCGCAAGTAATGATACTGCTGCCGGTCGTTCTACCAATCGCCGTACGCGGATTATCATCCTGCCTAAGCTGAATCAATTCTATGATCTATTGAATCCTGAATTGGCTGCGCAGAAGATTGATTAGCAATATGATATTTGAGGAGTAAATCAGCCGCTTGTTTTCTTAGGAAAGCAAGCGGCTGATCTGTTTATACACTTAATGAAGGTTGAAACCCACAGGGAAGAGGTAATAAGAATTGACCGCTTTCCCATCCTGCTTTGCAGGCTCCCATTTTTTTCCTCTTGTTCCTAGTCGTATTGTATTCAGCGCAGCCTCGTCGCATCCGTAGCCGATACCATTGATAAGGTGGATATCATTTACGACTCCTTGGGCATCAATTAGAACACCGATAGTGACTGTCCCTGTAATCCCNTTCTCACGTGCTATTGGAGGGTAATTTAATTGTTTGAATACTGGGCGAATGAGTTGCATCCGGCTGCAGTCTTTTGTTTCCATATCTACACATTCAGACAGCTGTGCCGGTTGGTCTGGATAATGAAAAATGACGTCTTTCGCAGGAATGCTGTAACTGCCCTCCTTGAATATTTTCCACTGCCCTCCTGTTTTTACCAACGCTCCTTCCAATGAAAGATGGTCAATTTTTTCAAATTGAACAGGAAGTAATAGCTCTCCTTTGCCATTTGCTAAACCAAATAAATCCCCTTTTCGGATAGGTATACTACTGGCACTATTGATCCTTATTTCGTCATATTCGCTAGGTAAAACAATCCTCCCGCTGGTATTGACAGCTCCGTAATGATCCCCCGTTTTCGTAATCGAAATACCATATTTAAAAGTGCTAACACTATCGTAGAGAATGTCTTGGTGCCTGGTATTGTAAATATCTTTCAGGTAATATTTGCCCGTTTTTCGATCTTGCTTAAACTCCTGAGCTGTTACAAAAAATGGGAGGACACTCAGGAAGATTATCAGGGGAAGAAGGTAAAAAATGGATTTCATCATAGTTAAGAGCTTATTGGGGAGTTTACGAACTGATTTTAGCTAGACTGATGACCACCAGCTCCTCAGGATTTACTAATCCTTAATGTTGGTGTACCAAGTACTTTGTACCCAATACCGTGAGGCTTGGAGGGCCGCTTGCTGACAATAAGAAATTTATAAGAAAGCCTCACCTACTCCACCACAAACCGCCCACTTCCCACAAGTACTCCGGCTTGCTTTACGCTAAAGAAATAAATTCCTGCACGAAGGTTGGTTCGCTCCAATAAGAGCTGGTTGTCCTCTTGGGTAAAACGAACGGGAACCTTTTGGCCAATATCATTGGTCACGTAAAGTTCAATGGTGTCTGCATTTGTATCTGGCAACAGTATTCGGCAAGTATTCGACCAAGGGTTAGGCGCTACCTGTAATACTTCCGCAGGGGGAGATACAGAAGAATTGCCAGTGACATATTCTGAGCAAGCACCAGTACTGTTACCTAACCGCAAAAACAGATCATCGAAATAGCTGTCATTGTCAGTACCTGCGTTGCGGGTGCCGGTCAGCACAAACTCGATGAGTCTGGTTTGTGCAGGTAGGTTGTGAAATTCATCCACCAGCGTCCAGTTGCTATTCAAATTTGCAAATTCTGGGGTAGAATCAAGCACCGCCCCGGCATCATTCAAAAAACGCAAGTAAAGAGCGGGGCGGTCGCTACCGGAAAAATTAGCGAGATAGCCGCCGAAATTAGCCTGCCAGTTGCCGGTGTCAATAGAATCCGCAAAAGCAACAACATTGACTTCCTGGCTACTCCGAGCAAATGGGCTTTCTTCGCAAAGACCACCTACTGCAAAGTAATAGGTGCCGCTATGTGGAGCAATTCCATTACATTCTCCCGAGGTAAGTGCTTCAACGATCCCCTCATTGGTATCCCAGTATTGCAGGCTGCTTTCTGCGCCAGGGTTGAGTAAAATATTATCAGAAAAAGAAGAACCGCCAGTAGTGAAAGGCACAACGCTTGACCACTCACTCCAGTTGAGCTCCCGGTCGCGGTAACGTACGCGCCAGCAGTAATTGGTGTTGGGGGTGAGTCCGGTGATACGCTCGTCGGTAAGGTCGTCGCCGGCCTGGGTATCTTCGTAGAAGTAGAGGTTTTGGTAGCTTTTCCAGCGTTCAGCAACAGGTGCTGTGAGGTCTTCGCAATTGGTGAAAACTTGCCAGTGACTCTGCCCGTGGGTAGCCTCGGGTGTGCCGGAAGCGAATTCACCTGCCTTCAGTACAACACACTCCGGAGAAACAAGGTCAAAATTGGGGAAGATGGCCGTTGGTTGACTTACCGCCCGGTTGGCTTTACGTACGGTCAGGCTATCGACGAGTACATTGTCCAAAAAGTTGGCCTCGTTGCCTCTGCTAATCCTTTTGAGCGTGAATTGTGGCTCCTCACCAGCGGTAACATCCACGGTTACAAAACCCCATTCATCACGGGAAACCGTAAATTCATCATAGTCCGCCTGCGGGTAGTCTCCCCAATGGTCAATGGCTCCGCCCGCAGTGGCTACGTTTACCCAAAGGTGCTTGTGATCCCGCGATTGGCCGCGCGAATACCCGTGTGTATGCCCAAAAAAATGGATGCTCGGCTTGCCACAATCGGTGCTGAAATCCTCCAGGCGCTGGATCACCTCGCCCGTAAAGTTGGACTCTCCGGGTAGCCATAATTCCGAAAGGTGAGGGTGGTGGAGTTGCGCGAAGACAAAATCAATGTCCTCATTTTCACAACTCATCGCCAGTACATTTGTCAGCCAGTTGAGCTGTTCCTCAGTGGTGTAAGGCCCATTAGAGTCGAGCCCAATGATGCGCAGGTTTCCATAGTCATGGTACCACCAATGCTCTTCCGACCCTGCGCTGCCGTTCTCGGGCAAGTTGAAATATTGGAAGAAATAGTCCGAATCGTTCTCGTGATTCCCCGGCACGGGATAAACCGGGATACGACTAAAAAGAGGCTGTGCCGGCGTGAAAAAGTGGTCTCTCCACTGACTGTACACATTACCATTTTCTACTAAATCCCCTGGGATCATCACCAGCGCTAATTCTTCCGTCAAGGTATCACTGAAATGATCATTTAGGTAGGGAATCACGCCGTCCTGAACAACTTCCCGATATTTATCAGGCTGGTTGCCGTCGCGTTGCATATCGCTCATGGCCAGTAGCCTGAACGACTCATTGTCACTAGCAAAAGGTGGCGTTTTGAAACTAAAAACTTCAGATACGGCACTTCCCGTTATTACACGGTAATAATAGGTGGTAAACCGTTCCAAACTCGTTAATTGCACGTCGTGCATACGCGTATCATTACTGGTAGAGGTAGTGTTGCCAGTGGTTGTATTTCCTAAGGCTGTGGTTAAACCCCACTCCACGGTGCTTTCTTCTCCCTCGTCGGTCTCCCAAAGCACGTGAATACTGCTAGGCGTTGCTTTTTGAAGATAGGGAAAAACTTGTATGGTTTGTGCCATGAGCAAATGGCAAATACTTGTAAAACCAAGAAGTAGCAGTAGTCGCATAGGTCGTTATTTGTCTTTAAGGGAAATTGCACTTTTTTTCTACACAATACGAAGTCCTAAAATTACAGAAAAAGCGTATCTTGAAAAGAGCCAAATTACCAATCATGCCAAGTATCCACCACCTACTTACCATCAACGCCCCTGCTGAGCGTGTATTTGAAGCCATTACCACCCCCGAAGGATTATGTTCCTGGTGGACCACCAAAGCTGCCGGAGAACCATCATTAGATGCAGAATACCAGTTTTTCTTCAGCAAAGATTACGACTGGCGCGCGAAAGTCGTAGAGGTCACGCCTCCTTCACAAATAAGCTGGCAAATGACGGATGCCGATAGTGATTGGGCACCCACTCAACTCCACTTTCAATTAACAGAAGGAGAAGACGGAATGACTACGGTACGTTTCGCACATACCAGCTGGGAAAAAATCAACGATCATTTTCGCCGCACCAGCTTCTGCTGGGCTACATATTTAGAGGCGCTACGTAAGGTCGTGGAGAAGGGGTAGGGCTTTGCCTGTGATCTGTGCAGTTTTATAAAGACAGTTATATGAATTTAAGTAAGGGGGCTTTGGCCTTTGTACTATTTCTGCTAATTAACGCATGTACAAGCGACGATGATAGAATCTTAGTAGGATTAGAGGGTATAGAAAAGAGCCAAAGAACAGGAGAATATTATCATTTTGATGATGACAGAATTTTTCTTTTAAGCCAAGATTCTATTGAAGTTATTCCTTTGAGGCAGGGGTGCATTCTATCACCGGCGGGAGCAAGGAAGTTTGAGTTGTATGAAGAAGACGACAGTCGCTATGCAATAGTTGATGGGGATACGATCAACGCAGATTTTGATCACTTAAGAGGTAGTCTTTTTAGCCATCGCTTTGATGTTGTTGAATATCGATGCTTATCCGCCGTAGATATTGTTCTGGATGCAGAATACTTTGAAATAATAGAAATGATTGAAGGAAATACATTCGATTTCTCAATAGATGATTTCAACTACAGCGTTTCCTTTTATGAAGAGGAAGTTTGTATTATAAATCGAGAAACAGAAAAGGATAAATTTATCAATAGAGGTCTATGGTTTGTTAGGCAATTAGGAAATAGCTTTTTTCTGATCATCGATGGCCCGGAAAAGATTTTGAAGTTTCAGCTTTCAGGCTTTTCTAGCAAAAGTATCAAGGCATATAGCTTCAATAATGAGAAAAGGGAAGAAATTACCTTTAGTAAATCTACAGGTATTTACGCAGTAGCTGAAAGTGGGGTATGGACTTCTAACAGAATGGAAGAGGGAACAGAGGACTGGATACCCCCCGCGATAGTGAATTCTACTTCAGGGGTGTGGCTCTCTCAAAACGATAAATTTATAGTGCATGATTCTTTTAGAATATCTAATAGCTATCTGTTTACCTCTGCTCATATAGACTGGAATATTAACGCTATTGTTGTTGACTACAATGTAGTTTTTGATTTTGATATTGACTTTCTAGACAGGAGAAAACTCAAGCTATATCCTACAGATGAAAATGGAAAAGTAGATAAACTATTCTCCAAAGTCTACTACTTAGAATAGTTGGCATTCCCCGCGAGTGAAACGAGCACAACCGTGAGTGTTAACGCCCCCCCCCCGCGATTCCGACTTTTAGTCGGAAGAACACCGCCGTGAGCGTTAGCGAACACTTTCCCAACATAAGCGCTATCTTACCTCCTTTCTTCCATCCATATTCACCTTTCATGCAAGCTCCCCTCGCTATTCTCGCCGTCTTAGCCTTAAATATCGTCATTAGCGAATGGCTCAACCGGCATACAGTACTGCGCTATTTAGGCACCACGCTATTGGTTATCTTACTCACGGCAGTGGTGGCCAACCTGGGTATCATTCCCTCGGCTACGCAGGGCTCCGAATTGTACGACGGCATCTTTCACTACGTAGCGCCCATCTCTATTTTCTTCCTTTTATTGGGCGTCAATCTTGGCGAACTCAAGAAAGCTGGGCTACCCATGCTGTTGATGTTTGTCATCGGTTCCCTATGCACTGCTATCGGAGCAGTTTTTGCCGTTTGGCTAGTGGGCGGCGGCAGTGCTTTGGGCGAAAGTTACCGTGCTTTGGCAGGCATGATGACCGGCACTTATACTGGCGGCAGTGTCAATTTCAACGCCATCGCCATTGAATACAACATGATGGAAGAAGGCAACCTCTATGCTGGCACCGTTGCCGTCGATAATATCCTCACGGCTATTTGGATGATCGCTACGCTCCTCATTCCCAAGTTACTCCAGGGTTGGTGGCCACGCAATCAACTTTCTGGCCAGCAGGAACTTACCGCCGAAGAAATAACGGCCATTCAAAGCGAGGACGAAAATATAGACCCCATGCAGTTGGGCCTGTTACTCGCATTAGGCGCGGGTACACTCTGGGCATCCGAAGCATTGACCGACCTACTGGCAAGCCATGGCGTGGCCATACCTTCTATCCTGATTCTCACGACAATTGCTTTGGTTTTAGCGCAAATTCCTGCCATCCAAAAGATCAGCGGAGCAAAGCTCTTGGGGCTGTTTTTCGTCTACCTCTTTCTGGCGGTCATTGGTGCTTTTTGCGAACTAGCGGCCCTCGGCGAGATCGGCGAAATGGCCCTGACAATCACCATCTTTACAACGACCATTGTCTTGGTTCACGGCCTGCTCATTTTTCTATTTGGCGGTTTACTCAAGCAAGACTGGGACCTGGTGTCCATCGCCAGTCAGGCCAATGTTGGTGGAGCTTCCTCTGCTATGGCCCTGGCCAAAAGCCTAAATCGCACCGACCTTATTCTCCCTTCTATCCTGGTGGGCACCCTCGGCTCTGGGCTGGGCACTTATATTGGCTTCTTCGTGGCAGAGGTGGTGCTTTAGCGTATGTTCAGAGCTGTTATTGGGGCCATGCCTTCGTACCTTGGCACCGGGCTGTCTGGTCGCTATCACTCCCGTCCATCCCATTGTCCTTGGTTGCTCCGCACCCCGAGCTCCGGCCTATAGGCCTGCGCACCAATACGATTCTTACGAATCTATCAGTGTCTGGCCCAACCTCTGCAAGCAAACGAGTCAGAAAAAAGATATTATCACGGCCCACGGCCCTCCGATGTCCTCCGCTCGGGCGGAAGTGGCCCACAGGGTCGGAGAGTTGATTGGTTCTGAATGCGCTTAAGTTCGTGCCCAATTAAAGGGATCTACGTGTCCTCCTTTGGAGGAGGTGCCCGAAGGGCGGAGGAGGGTTGCCCTTGCGACTAGGGCAACCCTCCCTCGATCCTGTGGATCGGTCCCTTCAGCGGGACACATTTGTTCCTGCTAGTTGCATGAATACCATTGGTTAACGGAGGTGGCATTACGTTAATCTGGCTTTTGGAGGACGTTCTTTGGTAAAAGGCATAGAACCAATCAACTCTGCACAGGGTCGGAGGTGGGGCTTCGCAACTTGAGGCCAGTTCGTAGAATCAAGGAACTTCATAGAAATCTCATTCAATAGGGTAAGCTCTAACTTTCATGCTTCTGCCCGCGCCTTCAGGGCCTCATTCATCGCCAAGAACCCCACCTTGGTATTCTCCCTGATCATTTTGAGAATAATGCCGGAAAGGATGCCGCTAAACTGCTCACCGTGGATGAACTTTGTCTGTCCTTCTCCCAAGTCTTCCAGCAAGAAATAATGCTCGCCATCAAAAAGGCCAGGAAAAAAGAGATGGCCAAGCCAGCGAAATTCCCGTTCTGGTTGGTTCACCTTCACTACAGGAGTGAAGTTCATTGCTTTCTGGCCAGGAGCTTGGATCGTTGCCCTGATGGTATTACCAATAGCAAGCTCGCCTTGGAGCTTTTGGATAAATGGATTCCACTGAGGGTAAGCTTCCTGGTCCATTAAAATGGCCCAAACGGTAGCAATAGGGGCGTCGATAACAATAGAGGTGGTGATGGTTTTCATTATTTTTGATTTTGTTAGCACAAAGGTCGGCGAACGAAGCCCTGGCTGCTTGACCGAAACTGCCAGCCTGTTGTCATTTCGCGCCAAAGAAGAGAATGTGTACCTTTGAGCATGGCCTTTAATGGAAGATTTGTACTCAATGTAGCCACCTTCGCCGCGCGGCAGGGCGCAGATTATCAGCACTTGATTGCCCTGAGTGGCCAGTCAGAGGCTGATTTGGGTAGCCCCGAGAGCGTATTGAGCCGGGAGGTCTATAATTCGATAATCGAAGCAGCGACAGCCAAGACGGGAGACCCCTGCCTTGGGTTACACATGGGAGAGGGGCTAAGCCTTTCCGCAGCGGGGCTCATCGGCCAGATTACCCAAACTTCTGCGACCGTAAAGCAAGCTCTGGAATACTGCTGCGAGTTTGCCAACCTGGGCTGTAGCGAATTGCCCATGCACCTTGAAAAAGCAGGAGCTTATTACAAGGTGTCTCTTCAGCAGAATAAGCTTTGGGAGCAGCAATCTCCTCTCGCTTATCGGCATACAGCAGAAGGTATTCTCGTATTCACCCTCCGCGAATTTCAGACGCTTACTCAGCAGCAATATCACCCAACGGCGGTACATCTTCCCTGGGGAACAGGCCCTTCTTTATCCGAATACCAACGAATTTTCAAAGCGCCTTTGGTTTTTAAAAAAGAAGAGATCGCGATAGTACTTCATCAGTCACAAGTAGAACAACCCATCATTACTGCAGATTTTGAACTCCTTAGAATTTTAGTTACCCATGCCGAACAGAAATCGGCTCAGATAGACGAAAAAACAGGCTTCGTGAATACTGTCAGGCAATCAATGGTACAGTTGGTAAAACCAGCATTCCCAACGGTTGAGCAAGTCGCCCACTACCTGAATGTAAGTCCCCGAACACTCCAGCGTCGCCTAAAAGGCGAAAACTACAGCTATAAGCAACTCCTCAAAGAACTTCGCCAGGATTTTGCCCTTAGCTACCTGCGGCGTGCAGACCTAAGTATCAGCGAGGTAGCTTACCTACTCAGTTATGCTGATATTAGCGCCTTTTCGCGAGCTTTCAAACGATGGCAAGGAGTGGGCCCGCAGGCTTGGCGGGAGAGGAATATGTGACGTGAGTTGTCTAAAAACAGGATGTTTCTTGAAAGACATTATTAAAAAGCTTATTTTAGCAATAGTATTGAATGAAGTAACAAGGATTAGAAAATAGATGATTTAAATGGGTAAGACAGATATATTGGAGATAGTTAATAGTTTTTCAATATCTGATCGCTTGCGATTAGTAGAGGAAATATTAAGAACAATAAGAGAAGAGGAAGTTACTGATACTCACTCAGGTAATGAGCTATTAGAATTTGCAGGTATCATTAGTGAGAAAGAAGCAAAAGAAATGAAAACTGCAGTTGCTGAATCTCGTGAAATGGCATGATCAAATCAAATCCTATAGAACAGGAAATAGTGTTTTTACCTCCTAATATACGGGATTAATCGACTGGTTTTCCGGCTCTTGACGATTCTCCGTTTAAAAAACAGACAGCAGCGATTACCCACTAGCTTGCGCGGAAGTTGAGCCCAAAGTAATAGGATACTACAGCTAAAAGCTTGGACAAATTTATTAACTTTCCTTTACATAAACGATGCTGGGGCGAGCGGCTTCGCAAGCGATCAAGAATCACTGGCTGTTTTTAGGAGAACCGTCACAAGCCTTGACTTTTTGATCCTTTTTTGTCAAGCAAAAAGGATATTCCTCACCGTTGCTCGTTATCGTAAACTTGACTTTACCGGATACTTTTGCGAGAAAGTACGCCCCCTGATTATACAAAGCTATCTGTATGTAAAGATATGGGAGGCCCTAGATTTAGCCTCCCGAGTTGTATCTTCGACCGTTTGAGTTTAAAAGCCGAAATCTCACACTATACCAAATACCCTATACTTTTTACCTTGTACTGTGAGGTTAATGATAAGCCTCACGCTAATTGATATCATGCCCGATAAAAAAATACTAACCATAGGCATTCTCGCTCACGTTGACGCAGGGAAAACGTCCCTGACAGAATGCCTACTCTATACCGCTGGCGCCACCAAAGACCGTGGTAGTGTGGATAAAGGTTCTGCCATTACGGATGGTTTGGCCATGGAAAAAGACAGAGGGATCTCTATTAAAACGGCCACCGTCGATTTTGTCTGGCAAGACATGCACATCAATATTGTGGATACACCAGGGCACATTGATTTCTCTGCGGAAGTGGATAGAGCTTTATCTGTGTTAGATGTCGTTGTTTTGGTTGTTTCAGCTGTGGAAGGGGTGCAAGCACACACTTTAAATTTGTGGGAAAGTATCCGCGAACGGCAGTTGCCCATGCTGGTTTTTATGAATAAAATAGATCGCAGTGGTGCAGACTTGGAGCAAGTCTTTATAGACTTTGAAAAAGATTTGGGCGTTCGCTTATTCGCCTTGAATTACGGCGATAATAGTCAGCCTGATGATCCTAGCGTCGTCGATTTTATGGATGCACAGCCTTATCTTACGAAACCTGTTCTCGAAAAATCTCTTGAGAATTTAGCAGAACTAGATGATTGGTTTTTAGAGGATTACTTAGAAGGAAATACGAATGATTTAGCGGCTGTTTTCGAAAAAGCTAAGCCACAATTGAAGACTCAGAAATTGATTGGCATCTTGTTTGGTAGTGCAAAAATGGATTTGGGTATCGATGCTTTATTGGATACCATGACCACTTTGTTTGTTCCTGAAAAGATTACGGAGGATGTACCATCAGCGAAAGTATTCAAGGTAGAATATGACGCTAAACTGGGCCGTTTAGCGCACGTGAGGTTGTATGGTGGTCATTTGCAGAGCAAGGATGTAATTTGGTCGCAACATCTAGAAAAAGACCTGAAAATCAATCAAATTTATCAGCAAAAACTGGGAAAGTTGGAACAAGTCGGAGCTTTGGCTGCCGGCGAAATCGGAGTGATGACGACTTCCGAAATGGTGCTGGCCGGTGATGTGCTGGGCCAACCAACATTTGCCGAAGGTTTCAATACCATCAGCCAAGCGGTACTGAGTGTACAAGCCGTAGCCGAAGAAGAAAAAGACTACCAAAAACTTGGCGAAGCGCTCGAAATTCTGAATATGGAGGATCCACAGTTGGATTTTCAATGGTTTAAAGAAGAACGAGAGTTTCAACTGAAAATACTGGGCCCTATTCAGACCGAGGTGCTGAAGGATAGCCTTGCCAAACGGTTTGGCATTGCCGCTGAATTTCTACCACCAAAGGTTATTTACAAAGAAACACCAAAGCAGTCTGCTGAGGGCTACGTTCGTTATTGGATGCCCAAGCCTTGTTGGGCTATCATGACCTTCCTTATAGAGCCTGCACCACTTGGCAGCGGAGTTACTTTTACCTCTAAAGTAAGAACCAGCGACATCAGCACGAAATACCAAAATGAGGTCAAACGCGCGGTACCCTGGTCGTTGATACAAGGTATAAAAGGTTGGGAGGTGACCGATATTAATATTACGCTGATCGAAGGCTCAGAGCATACGATGCACTCCAATCCGGGCGATTTTTTGCTGGCTACCCCAATGGGCATTTTACGCGGCTTAGAGCAAGCAGATACCGACTTGCTGGAGCCAATGTATGCCTTTCAAATCAAAGCTCATCAGGAGTTGTTGGGGGCTATCGCAAGTGATATGAACCAGATGAGTGCCCAGATAAATTCGCCTACTTTTGAGGGCGATTTCTTTGTACTTACGGGAAGGGTTCCCGTGGAGCAAGCGATGGATTACGGCATTAAATTCAGTGCAACGACCTCCGGCAAAGGCCGCTTGAAATTGACGCTCGACGGCTACCAGAAGACAACTACTAGCGAAGAGAAAATCCGTGCCTACAAAGGCGTTTCTCCCCTGGATGAAGCACAATGGATCTTGCATAACCGGGGCGCATTCAAGGCAGAGGATCGTAGGAGGTAGTTACTTCCAGTTTAAACCTCCTTCCCCGTCAACCACCCCAAATTATCGGTGATCTTCTCTAGTGGCCAATCCCACCATTGTAACTCCAACAGGCGGGCGATATCGTCCTCTGGGAACCGCATCTTGATCACTTTGGCGGGATTACCTCCTACCACTGCATAGGCGGGGACATCCTTGGTGACGGTCGCATTGGTGGCAATAATGGCGCCATCACCAACAGCAACCCCAGGCATAATGGTTGCTCGATGCCCGATCCATACATCGTTGCCAATAACAGTATTTCCTTTAGTAGGGTAGGTCTTGCCTTCCATCGCATTTTCCCAGCCATGGCCAAAAATAGCAAAAGGGTAAGTGGAGATAGCTTCTGTAAGGTGATTGGCACCGTTCATAATGAAGGTAACATCTGAAGCTATCATGCAAAACTTGCCGATGATAAGCTGGTCGCCCACAAAGTCAAAATGATACTTGACGTTTTTCTCAAAATTTTGGACATCCTCGAAGTCATCATAGTAGGTGTAATCGCCCACAATGATATTGGGGTTTTTAATGATGTTTTTCAAAAAACAAAGACGGTCATAGTTCGCCAACGGGAAGATCGTACTGGGGTTGGGGCCTTGCATGTAGAAGGAATTTTGAGTTATAAAAACGTGCAGTAATTGCTGTTATAACGGTAGCACAAAGATGAAGCGTTTTGCACGGAAAGTCGTTCGGAATTGTAATACGCTACTTTTTTTTAGACAAATATTCCATGAAATATTCCGGGTTCTTAAGCTGTTGGAAGCCCACCTGCTGATACAAAGAATGGGCATCGTGGGTCATTAATCCCCACCTGCGGAGGTTAGCAAACGCCTCGTGGTTGACGACGGCACGCATGAGTAGCTTACTTGCGCCCAACCCGCGGTATTCAGGTAGAACAAAGACATCCATGATCCAGGCGAAAATGGCGTAATCTGATGCTACGCGAGCAAACCCAATTTGCTGCTCCTGTGTGTAGACGCCAAAACACAGGGAGTTTTTAATGGAAATCTCTACGGTTTCTCGCGTTCTACCTTTTGCCCAGTAGGATTCCTTACTTAGGAATTGATGAATCATTTCTACATCCAGTTTGGACGCATCAGTAGAAATAGTGAAAGCTGGTTTAGACATCTTGAACGCTTAACGGTGAAAGAATCAATAGGCCGTTAATATAATACGTCGTAAGAAATGATCTGCAAGCCTGAAGGGAAACTTTTTCTGTCATTTAAGCTAAGTTGATAAGTTCTCTTAACCTCATTGAATAGTGATATCCCTTTTCCAAGAATCATTGGGTTTAGTTTGATTTTTACTTGATCCAGTAGGCCTTCACTTAATAACCATCCCGCAAATTGACCTCCACCACAGAGGTAAATATCGGTACCTTCTTGTTGTTTTAATTCCAAAATAAAGTCCCTGTCTATTTTCTTGATGTGAACCTTTTCGTGAGGACTCTCAAAGGAAAGCGAGTTGGAAAATATGTAATGATCCATGTGTGGATAGGCCGGTTGGCCGGGAGTCAGCCCGTATTTGTAGCCGAATTCATAGGTTTTTCGTCCCATGATCACGGTGTCAAAGCTCTGTAGGTCTTCTAAATATTGATTGACACCTTCACCTTGTTGGATGAAACCGCTAATGTCTTCACCGACGCCTGCAATGAAACCGTCCAGTGAGGTTGCTACGTAGTAAATAATCTTTCTCATGAAAGTGGATATTGGACCATATAAGTCAGGTAAGAAAATTTAAGCATCTCTTTAAAATCACTTAAATGACTTATATGGTTCCATCACTTGTGCAATTTTTATCTAATCAAAGCAACATCTCCTTTCACCATCACCACCTCACCCGTGCTGAGCTTGAGTTCGAGGTAGTACACATAAACGCCAGGAGTGACCTGCTGCTTACGTGAACGACCATCCCATCCCAGTTCCTCACGATTAGGAGGGAAGTTGGTGCGTACAAAAACCTCTCCACCCCAGCGGTCAAAAATAACCATTTGCTGCACTTCTTCTACACCAGTAGCGGCGTATACGGTGAAGTAGTCGTTCTTGCCATCGTTGTTTGGCGTAAACGCATTAGGGACGTAGTAAGGGATTCTGCGATCTACTTTTACGAGAATATCATCCACCTCGGTACAGCCATTTTCGTCAGTGACTTTAAGGAAGTAGCGTGTCGTCTCTTCCGGTTGAGCGATAACCTTTTCACAATCCGGGCAATCAAGGCTACCTGCGGGCGTCCACTGATAGATCGCTCCCGGATCAACATCCGTTAGAGGATCAATAGGCAAGCTTTCGCCCCATTTGATGGTTTGATCTTCGGGTAGAGCCAGACTAAAGGTCTCTGGGCCAGGAACCGTGATGGGTTCCGTCACCACACAGCGATCACCGTATTTGACGTAGAGCGTGTAGTCTCCTTCGGAAAGCCCATCAAGGATGGGTGTTTCACTGAAGGTAATACCATCCAGACTGAAGGTAAGTGTCTCATCCGTTGGCTCCGTTTGAATGCGGATTTCGCCAGATTGAGGATCGTTGCAACTAGGACCAGCTACCAGTCCCCACCAAGGTTGATTGTAGGGGCGGATAGTGAAATCAACCGTATACATACAGCCATTAGCGCTGGTCACTATCGCAGTGTGATCGCCGACAGGGATATTATTAATGGTGCTACCTACTACTTCAATACCATTCCAGCTTACGGTGTAAGGCCCGCCATTACCATTGGTGCTGATGTAGACGATCCACGATTCAGGATCACTTGGACAAGGTGGGAAAATGTAAGCACTACCAGAGAAAGTCTCTTCCGTAAGTGTGATCACATGGGTAGAATCACAGCCATTGCTGCCCATGTAAGTTTCCTGATAAGTACCAGGAATGCTGACTTGCTGCCCAAAGATTTCTATACTTTCGCCTTCGCAAATAAACACCTCCTCAGTGGTAGTGGTCGTTGGTAAGAAATTGACGGTTATCGTATGTAGAGAATCACAACCATTTTCGGCAGTAAAGGTCTGCTGATATACGCCACTTTCCGTAACAGTTTCTCCAAAGATTTCTACACTGTCACCTTCACATAAATCATCAATGGTTTCGGTGGTACTAAAGCTATCCAATTGAATAACAGTGATGATATGTACCGAATCACAGCCATTTTCTGCGGTAAAGGTCATGCTGTATTCTCCGGCTTGGTTTACGGTTTCCCCGAACACTTCGGTGCTCTCACCAGGGCAAATGCCTACACTGGCGCTGGTGCTAAAGGTGGTCAGCACGGTCAGGTTGATTATGTGCGTAGAATCACAACCGTTTTCGGCAGGGAAGGTCATCGTGTAAGTACCTGCTTCAGAGGTTGGCGTACCAAAGACATCAACAGGCGTACCTTCACAGGTGCTTATGTCCTCGCTAGTGGTAAAGGTGTCCAGCACTTCCAAGGTTATGGTATGCGTAGAGTCACAATCATTTTGCCCCATGAAGGTCATACTGTAGGTTCCAGCGGTACCTGTCTCTTCGCCGAAAATAGTTTCCATCTCGCCATCACAGATAGTGATTGTTTCTTCTGTATCAACGGTTTCCAATACTGTAAGAGTAACGGTATGCGTGGAATCACAACCATTTTCTGCGGTAAAGGTCATGCTGTAATCTCCGGCTTCGGTTTCGTCATTGCCGAATATCTCTATGGTATTACCCGCACAGACACTGAGCATTTCACTGGTGGCAAACGTTTCTAGCACCTCCAAAGTAATTGTATGCGTAGAATCACAACCATTTTCGGCAGTGAAGGTCATGCTGTATTCGTCAGCAGTAGTCTGTTGTTCCCCAAAAATGGTGGCGCTTTCTCCTTCACAGATGGTAATGGTTTCAGCAGATTCAAACGTATCCAGCACGTTGAGCATTACGGTATGTGTAGAATCACAGCCGTTTTCAGCAGTGAAGGTCATTTCGTAGGTTCCTGCTTCTGTTTCTTCATTACCAAAAATGGTTGTGGTTTGTCCTGCACAGATCATACGGTCTTCCGTTGTGTTGAAGGGCTCCAGGAGTGTTACTTCCAAGCTGTCAATCGTCAGGCAGGTACCGGTAGAAACGGTGTCGAGATAGAGACCAGCATCAGTAATGGTTAGGTCTCCGAAAGTTATGGACTCACCGGGGCAAAGGCCAGCTGCCGTATAACTGCCTGGCTGGGTGCCAGCAATGGTAACCATCAATGTATCGGTACTGATACAACCGGCAGCATTGGTCGCAACGATGATAATTTCTGTATCAACACTTGCTGTAAAGACGACCGTAGGGCAGGTATTGCAATCAAAACTACCTGCCGGGAACCATTCATAGCTTTCAAAGCCATCAACAGTCAATGTCAAGGTTTCACCAGGGCAAAGCGTTACATCAGGCCCCAGGTCAATTTCACTAGCGGGGTCCACAGTGATAAGAATTGTATCACTTTGGGTATTGCCACATTGGTCGGTAACGGCTACGCTGTACTCGCCAGGGAAGGTGGTCGTTAATGTTTGCTCAGTCGTTAAATCTGACCAGAGGTAACTCGTGAAATCAGGACCAGCATCCAATACAATGACGCCATTTTCGCAGACAACGATATCTTCTCCAAGTTCAAGCACTGGTGGAACATAGCAGCAACAATCATCTGCGAGGTCTGGATCGTCACAGTCTATTAGGCCATCGCCATCATCATCGGTGCCATTGTCACAAATTTCTTCACAATCACAATCGGGGTCTTCACAATCTGCTAGACCGTCGCCGTCATCATCGATTCCATTGGTACAATCTTCCGGTTCACATGGTGGTGCACAGCTTATTGGTAGTGGATCTAGTAGGGTAGGGCTTAGGTCAAAATCACTGCTACCATCTATTTGGGTATCGTAAGGTGAAAGTGAATTAAAGCCGTCGTAAGGGATGGGAACAGACTGTCGGGTAACGGTAACATCTTCGTTGCTTATGCAGCCTTCTGGGAATTCACCCGTTTCTAGGTCGATTCGAAGAAGGGCCATTTCTGTATTGGTATTACCGGTATGTTGTGCGGTAAGGTAGAGGTATTCTCCAATTTGGATCACTTCATCACCAGAACCAGTGGAGGTGAGGTTCTGAAGTTGCTTAGCCCAAATAACATCGCCAAGGCTACTAATACGAGTTAGGTAGAGGTTGTTAGAGTTTCGAGCCTGAGCTAGTACGACATAGCTACCGTTGATTGTCAAGATTTCTTTGCCGTTAATAGGTTCTGGTAAGGTGTATTTGGTAGCTACTTCGACACCACCGTTGATTATTCTGGCACTGATGATCCAGAAGTCGTTATTATCAGCAGCAATTCCATTATCGTCACCATGGGCGAGAATTGTCAGGTTGTTGGGCCCATTGAGACTAATGTCAGAACTGTACAGTCGAGCATCCTGGTTAACACCGACTAAATATAGGCGTGACCAAAGAGGTGTTCCTGTACTGTTAAAACTGCTAATAGCTGGACGCATGCGGTTGAAACCGCCGCCAGAAAAGTTGTAACGCCCAGTTACAAAGAAGCTGTTGTTACTGATTACTGCCGATTCAATACCTTCGCACGAGCCTAAATGGAAATGGATACGTTCAGAAGCAATGTCTCCATCGTCGCGGTCTATGGAGTAGAAGGCCGCGTCACATCCCAATCCACTGGAACCATTAAATGCAGTGCCGAGTATTATATAATCTCCATTGGTAGGAGATTCGAAAATGTCAGATACATTGAAATAGGTACTGGCCGGATCAGTATAGGTACGCGTCCAAATGGTAGCTCCGTTATCGGGGTTGATCTTGAAAGTAAAGGAGGCAATGTTACTACCCGAACGACCACTACCAGCTCCAATGAGCATCCCTTCGCTGTCAATTTTCAGGTCAACGATGACATTGGGTAAGTTGTTTAGCAGTTGCATGGTTTGTGCCCAAACAACATCTCCTGCTGTTGTCAATTTAGTGAGCATGGCTTCGTCTCCTCTTTGGCCACCAACAAAAATAAAGTCATTGTAGGCCAGTAAGGTGCGGCCGCTGTAATCTGCATCTTCGCCGTAGAAATAAACATACGGCTCGTCACAATCCCCAGGGCAACCCAGAGGTTCTGAGAATTCAAAGCGATCGTTGCCTAGGGGAGCGTTTACTTGGCCATTAAGGATGGCATTGGGGTATTCGATTCCCAATTCCAAATCAACGATACTATAACTCAAGCTGGTATCGGCACAAACTGGAATGATGGTAGGGCAGGCTACGATGGTAAAGGTTTCCTGGTAAGAACCGTCATCGCTGGAAATTTGTACATCGAAAGGTTCACGACAGTCACCTGCACAATCCAATCCAAAAATCGAAAGATTGACGGTTTGCGACTGGCTAGACAGGTAGTTGAATCCGTCTATTTGATCAACTAAAGAGCCAGGGCCCCCAATTACCTGAACATTTGGTTCTTCTGCGGTTGCCAAATCAATAGACCCAGGGACCAGCCGCTGAGGCATAAAGTTGTTAGGGTTAGGTATGACAAACAATTGATTTCCAATTCTTTTCGAAAAGTAAAGGTTGCCATCAAAGGAAGACTCTACACCACCAATAGCTTCCCATTCTTCACCACAAGAGGAAAAAGTACATCCTAGTCCAGTCGTTGTATTGTATGGTGTGGGTGTATCCTGGATTTGTAAACGGACTTCTAGCGGGTCACTTTCCAGGTCTACTTGAGCCAAATAAGTGAGATTGGTGTAACCGCTGGATACATAACCACCAGATGTGAGGTAGAGGAATCGTCCATTGGGACTAAATTCGACACCAGAAAGCTTTTTCTGAAAATTACGTAAGAAGAGGAGTGGGTAGCTGTTGTTTGTACCCAAGTCGCCAATGCGCTGATTAATGGGCAAAATGCTGGTAGCGTCCTGGGTTTGGCCATCAGCAACGAGGATCAAGTCTTCCCCCATCAAAGTAGTAGCACTGGCAGCATTGAAATTCGCCGTTTCCAGAATAATAAAATCAACGTAATTGGTGAATTGATTTCGGTTGCCTACGACTACTCGATCTTCGGTAGGGCTGAGTTCAATGTAGGAACCCGCATGCGTGAGTACCCAATAACCACCAGTAGGGATGTCGCCGGTATTTTCTTGCCAACTGATGCCGGTATTGGAAATGATAAAACGATCGACAGAGATGGAGCTTTGGTTTAAAGCATGTCGACCAGCATAGAGGTATTGCTGAGTGGGATCACCATTAATAGTGCGAGAAACGGCCATACCATCGTTGTAGGTATAACTATTGGCACCAGCATTTAGGACTTGATCACGGACCACTACGGTCAATTGGCCATCTGCTTCAAGTTTTACCCGACTGTACATTAGTCGTAATGGAGAATAAGAGGCGTTATTGGCGGGAGCACCGCTATCACTGCCGTATTCTCTGTAAATTAGGTACCACTCATCTTGGGTGGTGGGTACAGGGATAACCTGTAGTTCTGTTGGGCCTCTTACCGCATTCAAACCTGGACCGTTGGCCGTACTTGCATCGAGTAGAGGAGTACCGTCAGGGCGATAGATAAATAGCTGGTTCGGAGTAGACTGTGCAGTATGGGCTGCAAAAAAGATGACACTGCCACAGCTATTAAAAGCTGCCCCGGTACCACCGCCTCCAACGTCACTGATTGGACCAACCGTACTGGTTGTGGGTGGATCAGTGCGCCAATCTACGGTATGGAAACCGCCATTGCTTCCGCCTAGCATTGGCCAGACGGGTAAACCAGCCTGGCTACTACCTTGCGTACCAACGGTAATTACAACCGAAAATTCATCACTACAATCACCATTAGAGGCTTCCAGGCTTACGGTGTAAGTGCCTAGGTTATCGAATTGGTAGAAAAATCCGGTAGAAGTCGCTTCACTGGTGCCATCAACGAACCATTCAAAACTGCTGGCATTGGTAGAAGCATCCGTGAAGAAAATAACCGATCCTGGAGTAACAGCGTAGCTGCTGGGGCTAAAGCTTGCTTGTACAGGGCAGCGCACGAGCACAAGGCTTTGGGCATCTGCCTGACAGTTAGGATCACTATTACCTACCTGAACACTCACATTGTAGCTGCCTTCGGCGGTGAAAATATACGGAAGCGGATTACCTGTGCCAATGACCGTACCATCCAGGTACCAAGTGTAGGTATCTGCATTGACACCATCAGCGGTAAGGTTGATCGTAGCGCCTTGGGCAACGGTGGTACTAAAGTCGTTGGTAATACTCACGCTGGGTGGCGAAGTACAAGGGTCGAGACAACCTTGACTACTCTGCAAGCTGGCGCGAATACCATCGAGAAAGAAGTGCATCCGGTCCCGCTGTCCTGGCGTAAACATGGAATAACAGCCCCAGTCACCGTAGTCCATGTAGTTTTGGAACATATCCGGCTGGTCAGTTACAAAGCCGTCGTTGGTGTCAGTTGTACAGGAATTAGGAGATGCGTTACAAGGTACTGCTGCGGTAGACTGATCAGGAGGTGTATCACAAACCCTGTCACCGTTAGCAAGGCAGTCATCGTTTTGACATCCACCTTCAAAGGTGTGGTACAAGCCCAGGTAGTGGCCTACCTCGTGGGTGAGCACCGAGCTATTGGCTGGGCTATTGCCCAACCAGCGTGCTTCAACAACGATACCATCTACGTTACCACCGTGGGAACTAGGGAAATACGCATAGCCTGCCACGCCGCAACTGGTACTGCTACAAATTTCATCGACGACCCAGATGTTGAGGTATTGGGTAGGGTCATATCGACTTAGGTTCTTTAGGGCCAGGTCGTCACTCATGTTGAGCGTGGTCAGCGGATCATTCACCCGTTCAATACCTGAAGAAAGACTGCCGTCTGGCTTGCGTTTTGCCAAGCAAAAATCTATGTTGGTAGCTACGCCTGTACTCGGGTCATAAGGACCTGCATTTGCAAACGACTGGTTGAGGTGATCGAGAGAAAGCTGAATAGAGCTTGCTGGAATGTTTTCTGTTCCGCCCTGATGTACAATATGGAATACTACAGGAATCGTATATGGTGGAGCGGCTGTTTTTAAACTTGCTGCTTGTTGATCCTGGTAGTATGCTTCTTCGAGTGACTCTTGTAATTGGAGCAAATCTGGTTGTTGCTCCATAAGGCGCTGCCAGGCCAAATTGCTGCCACAGTAATCAAGGTCATTAGAAGAAGAGGGCACTGTTCCTTTATTGGGTAAAGGTTGGTCATTAAGCGCGTATAAAACGAGAAAAGTAGTAAAAACGAGTAAGGAGAGTACTGCTTTACGCATAGTTAATAGGGTTAGTGAGGTTGTGGGGTGTATGATTGCGCCTAAAAATAAGGTTTTTTCAATAAAATCTAGTTAAGATAATATTGCCTTTGCGCTTACAGGGCATAAAAAAATCCCGAATTTCGGCCGTAGCTAAAATTCGGGATTTTTATATGTTGCAAATGTTCCGGTTTATACCGTGATTTTTTTGCCGCGCTTACGCTCAGCTTCGCGAAGTAGCATCTTCCGCAAGCGAATGCTCTTGGGCGTTACTTCTACAAACTCATCTGCCTGGATAAATTCCAGTGCTTCTTCCAGTGTAAACTGACGAGGCGGGATAATTCTCGCTTTGTCATCAGCACCAGAGGAGCGCATGTTAGACAGCTTTTTGGTTTTGGTCACGTTGATAACCAAATCCGATGGGCGGCTATTTTCGCCAATTACCTGTCCTTCGTAGATTTCTGCACCAGCTTCGATGAAGAAACGGCCACGATCCTGAAGGTTATTGATAGAGTAAGGAATGGCTTTACCTTGTTCCATACTGATCAACGAGCCGTTTAAGCGGCCAGGAATATCACCTTTCATCGGTTGGAATTCCTTGAAGCGGCTGGTAATAATCGCTTCACCAGCAGTAGCGGTGAGCATATTAGAACGCATACCGATCAGGCCACGGCTGGGGATTTCAAATTCTAAAACCACCCGGTCACCCTTAGGTTCCATGCTCAGCATAATGCCTTTGCGCTGGGTTACCATATTGATAGCAGTACCACTTACTGTATCAGGAAGGTCGATGGTTAATTCTTCGATAGGTTCGTGCTTTTGGCCATCAATCTCTTTGATGATAACCTGAGGCTGTCCGATTTGTAGTTCGTAACCTTCGCGACGCATGGTTTCAATGAGAACAGAAAGGTGGAGTACACCACGGCCAAATACGCGGAAACAATCTGGTGTTTCGGTAGGCTCAATACGCAGGGCAAGGTTTTTCTCTAGCTCTGCTTCTAGGCGATCCTTAAGGTGACGAGAGGTAACAAATTTGCCTTCCTGACCAAAAAACGGAGAGTCATTGATATTGAAGGTCATACTCAGGGTAGGCTCATCGATAGCAATGGTAGGCAGTGCCTCAGGAGCTTCAGCATCGGCAATAGTATCACCAATGTCAAAATCTTCTACACCGAAAATAGCACAAATGTCACCAGCCTGAATTTCGTCTACTTCCAAGCGACCAAAACCTTCATATTCGTAAAGGTTCTTTACGCGGTGCTTTTCCATTGAGCCATCACGCTTTGCCAAGGTAACCTGCTGACCAGCTTTCAGTACACCACGGCTTAGGCGACCGATAGCAATTCGGCCAATGTAGCGAGAGTAATCAACGCTGGTAACGAGCAACTGTGTATTGCCTTCTGCTACTGTTGGAGTAGGTACGTGCTCTATAATAGCATCCAATAAAGGAAGGATGTTGTCGGTTTGCTCTTCCCAAGTGGTATTCATCCAACCGAATTTGGCTGAACCGAAAATGGTAGGGAAATCCAGCTGCTCTTCTGTAGCGCCTAGGTTAAACATCAGGTCAAATACTTTTTCCTGAGTTTCTTCCGGTGTACAGTTCGGTTTGTCTACTTTGTTGACAACTACGATAGGGCGTAGGCCAAGTTCGAGTGCTTTTTGCAGTACGAAACGTGTCTGTGGCATAGGGCCTTCAAAGGCATCAACCAAAAGCAGCACACCATCGGCCATATTCAATACCCGCTCAACTTCTCCACCAAAGTCGGCGTGACCAGGAGTGTCAATGATATTAATCTTAGTGCCCTTGTAGGTAATGGAGACATTCTTGGAAAGAATGGTAATTCCTCTTTCCCGTTCCAGGTCATTACTGTCCATTATTAATTCACCCGGAGTCTCGTGGTCGGAAAACAGCTTTCCTGCCAAAAGCATCTTATCAACCAGAGTGGTCTTGCCGTGGTCAACGTGAGCAATAATGGCAATGTTGCGCAGATCTTTCATATGGTAATTATCACTTTGGGGAAGTAACCAAAACTGGATTATTTCGATTACCACCAAATCGGGCGCAAAGGTAATCCTTTTTAGGTACTTTTGGGAGGCCTTGGTGAAAATAAATCTCCTTGCTAATGTTTTTTAACTATTTGATAATTAGCTTGTTGAGAAGAAATAATGCTAAATCACGGGTGATTCCTGACAAAAGTTTGCGAAAATGAATTTTGCCAAATATTAAGGTGTCTATTGGCAGTTTGGGAGAAGTTATCTTGTTATTGTCCTCTGTTGAGATTAACCATTGTTTGATACGCCAACAGCCGTTTGAAAGGCTGCTAGTTGTGCTCGGAATTCGTTGTCAAGTTCAGAATCAATGATTCCTTTGTCTGTATTAAAGTTTTTTCCAAAAGAGGGTAGTGAAAAACTAGCAAGAACATTGTTGTTCATAAACTTGAATTTGTTGAGCGCAATGTCCAATACGGTTTGCCCCCCACGACCGCCTGGAGAAGTAGCTAATAATAACATAGGTTTATTGCCCCATACATCTTTTTCTATGCGAGAAATCCAGTCAAAAATATTTTTAAAAGCGGTAGTATAGGCTCCGTTGTGTTCGGCAAAGGAAATGATGATACCGTCACTATCACGAAGGTGAGCTTTAAATTGAAGAGCTTTCGTAGGAACCCCCTTTTCCTTTTCTCGGTCAATGCTGTAAATAGGCATTTCAAAATCATTCAGGTCAAGGAGGTTTACCGCTACATTCTCTATCTGCTGAGCTGCAAAAAGCGCGAACTGCTGGTTGATGGAATGTTTGCTATTGCTGGCGCCAAACGCTACTATCTTGGGTTGATGATTCATGAATAGTTATTAATAGAAAAACAATGTTGATACACTTATTAAGCAAACAGTATTGTCTTGAAAAGAGTTTTGTTATTATTTGACTGGTCCTAAGCCGGACTCCTTACCTTTGTCGTTTATTCCTTACAGAAACGGTTATAGATATTATGCGTTACTTCCTGCAACTTTCTTATGATGGTACTGATTATCGCGGCTGGCAGCGCCAGGACGGCGTAGTTAGTGTGCAGGAAACCCTGGAAAATGCCATGCGTAAGGTTTTAAAAATTCCGATAAATATTATTGGTTGCGGACGTACGGATGCTGGAGTGCATGCTAGTAATTATATTGCTCATTTTGATGGCGATATAAGTATGACGCCCCGACTACTAACCCATTTAAATTATGCCTTGCCGGAGAGTATTGCCGTACATCAATATATGGAAGCAGAGGCCAATTGGCATGCTCGCTTTAGCGCTACTGAGCGAAAGTATATTTACCATATACACACTAGTAAAAATCCTTTTCTTGGTCGGTTTAGCACCTGCTTTCCTTGTGACCCCAAGGACTTAAATTGGAAAGGAATGGAGGCTGCGCTAGATGTTTTACTCCGTTATGAAGAATTCAAAAGTCTTTGTAAGGCTCCTGATCGCCATAAGACTACTAACTGTAATATGACCTCTGTAGCTTTGCATGGAGCTGAGACAGGTCAGTTTTCTTTCCATATTTCTGCCAATCGTTTTTTGAGAGGGATGATTCGTATTATCGTTGCACAACTCCTTGATGTAGGTGTGGGAAAAGAAAGTGTAGCTGATTTTGAAAGTCGACTGGCAAGAAGTGAACGCCCTCGTTACTTCAAATTGGCGCCACCAGAAGGTTTAAGCCTGGTGGAAGTCAAGTATCCATTTTTAACTTAAAGTTTTTTTTAAAAAAATAAAAATATTTTTTGTTTTTAAAGTAATTCCCCTTTATCTTTACGCTGTAATCGAAAGGAGTGACGTCCACAAGATTACTCAGAGGAAAATCCCCTCGTTTGTCGACGAGAATAAATCAGTGTTTTTTTGCGTATTGCTTGGCTGTTTCTCTTCTAGAGAGCAGATGTAGACGCATGTCCCATTGTGGCCATTAGGCCAGGGGCAGTTTTGGCGATCTGGCTGAGGGTGGGCCCTCCACTTGGGGCTCTTGTACCTACTCCATACCTCTTTATATTTTCTCCCAATGCAAATCTATGGCTACTCATCTCTTTCTGGTGGCTACTCGTCGATTTGCACTGTTAACCCAGCAACATTCCACCGATATTGTGGTCATTGTTATAAAATCACACCGACAGTTATGAAAAATATGATTACTCTTTTGCTGTTAGCCATGGGCTTTCTTGCACAATCGCAATCAGCGAGTATCAAGGGCCAACTGCAGGATCCTGATGGAGAGGCCGTTGTTTTTGCTAATGTAGCCCTCTACAATTCCACTGATAGCACCTTGGTAAAAGTAGAAACTACTGATGAAGCAGGCGTTTTTAGAATCCAGGGCCTGTCTCCTGGGTCCTTTAACCTTTCTGCTACTTACGTAGGTGCAGCAGATCTTTGGCAGAATGAAATAGCATTGAGCGATGGTCAGCAACTGGACTTGGAGGTACTACAGTTTACCTCTACTTCTGTAGAACTAGAACAGGCTACGGTTACGGCAACAAGAGCCCTGGTTGAAGTGAAGCCAGATCGCACCGTTTTTAATGTTCAGGGTACCATTAATAGTACAGGAGCTGATGCCATTTCTCTATTGCGTAAAGCACCAGGAGTTACAGTCGATAATAATGATAATATAAGTGTTTTGGGAAGAGCTGGCGTTCTTCTGTATGTAGATGGAAAGCGCCTCCCGCTCACTGGTCAGGACCTTACCTCTTATCTGCAGAATTTGCAGGCAGATCAGATCGATCATATCGATATTATTTCTAACCCAGGTGCTAAATACGAAGCAGAAGGTAATGCAGGAATTATCGATATCCGTTTGAAGAAAGACAAAAACCTGGGAAGTAATGGATCAATTAGTGGAACATACAGCCAAGGTCAATACGCACGTATGAATGGAAGTGCCAGCGGTAACTATCGTAATAAGTGGATGAACCTATTTGCAACAGCAGGAGCTAACGATGGAGAGGTCTTCAACAATATGAACTTCTTTAGCACGCAGAACGGTATTCAGCTTGATGAAACGAATCGCATGCGGAATAGCTGGCAAGGGCTAAATGCTCGCCTTGGAACCGATTTTTTTATTAATGATCAGCATACCATTGGTTTTCTCGTCAGTGTAAATGATTTCTCTGGGGAGCATAGAGGGTATAATCGCATCGCCATCGCAAACTTGGAAACACCAAATTCAATTGACAGTATCCTTGTTTCGGATAATATTTCAATGGATACCCGCCAGCAACAAACATATAATATCAACTACCGTTATGACAATCGCAAAGGGCGCACCATTAACCTAGATGTAGATTATGGAAACTATGATAATGATAGTGACCGCTCTCAGCCTAACCGTTATTATGATGCACAAGAACAAGAATTGCTTACGGAAGTTATCAACGCCTTTAATACACCAACCCAGATTGATATCTATACCGCCAAACTTGATTATGAGCAAGATGTTCTTGGTGGAAAACTTGGCCTCGGTACTAAATTGAGTCAGGTTTCATCGGACAATACTTTCTTGGTATTCGATATACAAAACGGCGTTTCTGTGAGGGATAATCAATCTTCTAATATTTTCGACTACCGCGAAAATGTCTACGCAGGCTATGTCAGCTTCACGCGGCCAATTAACGAGAAGTGGAATTTCTCGGCTGGCTTGCGGGCAGAGCAAACGGATGCGGAAGGCAACCTCCAGCCTTTTGATGAGGATCTACAGGAGCCACCGGTAATCCTTAATTACTTGAGCTGGTTTCCCAATGCAGGCTTGACTTGGCAGGTAGCTCCTACACATAGCCTCTCCCTTAACTATGGCCGCCGAATCAATCGCCCCGACTACAATGTACTCAACCCTTTCAATAACCAGTTGAGCCAGTTGTCTTACGAAAAAGGCAACCCTTTCCTGCAACCCGAAATTGTTAATAATGTGGAATTGAGCTATACCCTCAAGTATCGCTATAATTTCAAGGTGGGCTACAGCAAAACAATCGACCAAATTACGCGCCTCATTGCTCCGGATGAACAGGATGACCGGGCGAATTTTATCTCTTGGGAAAACCTGGCTGATCAGACGATCTACAGCATGAATATTAGCGCTCCTTTTCAGGTAATGGAAGGGTGGAATTCCTACGTCAACTTTAGTGCTTCTCATCTAAATAACCAGGCTGATTACGGTGATGGAGCTATCGTAGACGTGCAAGTTTTTACCTACTCTATCTACCAACAACAAACCATTGATCTACCCGGCGGTTTCAAAGGAGAAGTTTCTGGCTATTATTCTGGACCTGGTGTTTGGGGTGGCGTTTTCAAATATGAATCCAGCTGGAGTTTGGACTTAGGGCTGCAGAAGAAATTCCTCAATGACCAACTTAATGTACGTCTTAGTGCCAGCGACCTCTTCTATGAAACAGGTTGGGATGGTGTCTCCGAATTCAATGGCTTAATATCATCCGGTGGAGGTAACTGGGATAGCCGTCGTGTCAGCTTGAGTATGAGTTATAATTTTGGTAATCAAAATGTGAAGTCACGCCGTCGTAACACAGGCCTGGAGGATGAAGCCAAGCGTTTAGGTAACTAATAGCATCTACATGGAATAGTTTTTTTAGAAAACGTAGCCTAAGTAGATTGTTCCAGAATAGAAAAAGTAGCGTGAGGTTTGCTTTGAAAGATGACCAACATAGTCTTTCAGAGCAAACCTCAACTTGTTATTATAGAATAAAATCAACTCCCTCCTTTACCATCTTTTGATAATTTTCAGCATTAAACTGGTATAAAAAGGCCCCCTTTCGTGATCCAGATTTATCCTTTTCGTCTAATTTGTCCAGTAGTCCCATTGAAAGGATTTTCTTGCGGAAATTGCGGCGGTCCAGTTCTTTTTGATAGATCGCCTCATACAGAAGTTGCAATTGAGGAATGGTGAATTTTTCTGGTAATAATTCAAACCCAATTGGGCTATACCTTGCCTTGGTGCGTAGCTTATCCAAGGCATCCTGTACCATTATGTTGTGATCGAGCATCAAGGAGGGGGTATCCTTTAAGTCAAACCAGCGTGCCTGATGAGTTTCGACCTTGTTAAGTGCTTCGTCTTCCAGGTGGATCAATGAAAAATAAGCCTGAGATATTACCCTCGCTCCGGGGTCACGCTCAGGATCACTGTACAAGGCCAGGGGGTCTAAGAAAATATTTTCCAGCCCGGTATGCTCTTGAAGTACCCTTATTGCTGCATCGGAAGTACTTTCTTGTTCTTGAACAAAGCTGCCAATGACTGACCAGGCACCTAAGAAGGGCGCTATTTTTCGCTTGAAAAGAAGTAGCTGTAATGTTGATTGGTTAAATCCAAAAATGATACAATCTACCGCCACTAATATAGGTTTGGCTTGCTTATAGTATTGCTTCTTATGTGGAAATTCCATAGTTATAGGAAGGTAGTTGTAAGACTCAAAGGTAAGCGTTTGTTTTACACTTGTAAATCAGTGTCGTTAATTTTGAACGTTGAAGTACGAGAGGTGTACTTAGGAACAAATAATACAGAACACCATGCGTATTTTGCTCCTTTTATTACTGATGACCCTGTTCTTATATCCAGGTAACGCAGCAACTCCTGAACCTATAAAACCACTGTCGAAGGCCATCCGCTCTCTGGATTATTACCAGCAACAAGCTCAGCTTTGGCTATTGGAAACACAGCAGCATCCACAAGAGGCAAATGCTTGGTTGAATTACTATACTGCTGCCCGAAATACCAATGTACTACAAGGGTATGCAGCTTTTGATCTCGCAGATATTCTCACGGAAGTGAAGAAAAATATTCCCACCTCCTTTGAAGCCCATTATCTTACCTATTGGCAAAGTGACCTCTTTGACAGGAATTACGAAGCTTTACTAAAGGCGCATGAACTTGCACCTGAACGGTTGGAGATAGCGCACGACTTGATTCACTATTACGAATTGAAAGGTGACTTGGCCAACTATGTTTATTGGTGTGAAAAGTATTTTAATACTGGCGACTTAAGTCCAGGGATATTGACATGGAATTATAATGCACTCGCTTCTGTTCGAAGCAATGGCGTTTTGATCACCCAAGGGGACAATGATACTTACCCTGCTTGGGTATTGCAGGCCGTAAAAGGGATTCGCAGAGATGTTCGAATTGTCAACCTTTATCTTCTTTTGGCTGAAAGGGATTACCGAAGTAGGGTCTTTGCTGAATTGCAAGTACCTGACACTTTTGAACGACCACAAGAAGCTCCGGTCAATGCTCAATTGGAGCTTTTACTTCGCCACCTCTTACAGTATTGTGCCCGTCCGGTACATTTGGGTATAGCCACTCCCGCTGTGCAACGGGTTGCTTTTGATAGTCAACTTTACCTCACAGGCTTAGCTTTTGAGTATAGCCAGCAGTACCTGGATAATGTTCGCTTGTTACGTCAAAATTTTGAAAACGATTTTTTGACAGAACACCTAGGGAACCCGCTTTACTATGATCCATCTCAGTCTGTGGTTGATCACATGAATATGAATTACATTCCGGCGCTGGCAATTCTTCATGATATGTACGGTAAAGAAGGCGCTCAGAAGGAAGCTGAAGATATTGCCAATTTGGCACTGCTTATAGCAGATCGAGCCGATAAAACCCAGGATGTAGCAGGGATTTTTCGACAAGAAGTAAAGACAATTCCAGCCACTACAAATATGGATTTACGTGCGCTGGACAAGGAAATGTATCCGGTGGAAGGATCATTGTACGCTTCTTCTTTCGAAGTCAGTAATGCTCAGTACCGTGCATTTTTACAAGATTTATTAGAAGCCAATCAATTTGAATTATTGACAGTCTGTAAAACAGAGACCGTTGATTGGCTGTCACTTTTACCAGAGGCGTACCAGCAATTGCCAGCGACAGTACTTTTCAATATGGGCGGTAGCCCAGATGAAGGAAATCACCCGATCACTAATATTTCCCAGGAGGCAGCAATAGCTTACTGCGATTGGCTCACGGAAGTTTACAATGCTTCAGACCACCGTCGTAAGCGCTTTCAAGAGGTTCGCTTTCGTTTACCAACTGTCGATGAATGGGAACAAGCCGCTAGGGGAGGGGCAACCTACGAAGCTCCTTACCCTTGGGGCGGGCCTTACTTTCGGAACGCCAAAGGCTGCTACCTTTCCAACTTTAATCCTTATTTGGTAAGTTTAAGTGAGGAAGAACCGCTATTTGGGCCATCTGCTGAAAAGCCAGAGTCACCTGGAGAAGATGGGGCATATTTTCCCGCTCCAGTGGATGCGTACTTCCCAAATAACTTTAACCTGTATAACATAAGTGGGAATGTTGCTGAAATGACTCAGGCGCCTAATATCACCAAAGGTGGAGGTTGGCTAGACCCTTCTTATTATACTCAAATCGGGGTTAGCCAAACAGTATCATTGCCAAATCCGAATACAGGTTTTCGCATTTTCATGGAAGTGATCAAAGAATAGGTGTTTAAGAATTATTCCAAATGGCCGGATGAAAAGCTGATGAGAGAGGTCCAAAAAGGCCAAGAGGCAGCTTTTAACGTACTGTACGAACGGTATGGCACCAAGCTGTATACCTATTTCTGGCGTGCTCTGGCACAAGAGAAGGAGGTAGCAAAAGACTTTACCCAACAGCTTTTTCTGAAACTTATTGAGCGGCGTGAATCCTACGATACACGCCGCACTTTTAGCGCCTGGCTATTTACCATCGCTGCCAATATGGTGAAAAACGAATACCGTAGACGTAGCCGGCTGGCAAAAAATGCAACCCGGTATTCTGCCGGAGATAATGCGTTTGAAATACCCTCGTTAGGAGGGCTGGATGTTGATTATCAACAGGCACAACTAAGCAAAGCAATGAACCAGCTGGCAGAGAAACATCGTCAGGTATTCCTACTCCGCTACCAGGAAGAAATGAGCATCAAAGCAATAAGTGAGGTGGTCGGTTGCCCGGAAGGCACCGTTAAATCCAGATTGTACTATGCCGTGAAGTACCTGGCAAAGCAATTGGAAAATATCCGTTATTAACCTCCGTAGAAACAGAAGAGAATGGAAAATTTTGAAAGACTGGAAAGGTTGTTACTAAATAAATCCTATCAGGAACTCACACCTGCGGAGGTAGACTGGATAGCTAGCCAAGACGTAGATCAGGAAGCGTTTAACCAGCAAAGAGAAGTACTGCGCTCAATGAAGGATAACTTATCCCGGAAAAGCCCATTGGTACCTTCTTCTGATGTTTTTCGAAATGCTTTAGCTTTTCAGCATAAGAGTAGGCTGCGCAGTCGTAGGAAGGTGTGGTTAGTTGGAGCAGCGATGATAACCATTGGCTGTTTTATCGGGCGTTGGTCAGCTACGGTGCAAGAGACGATTGTGAAAAAGGAAATTCAAGAGCCCTCCGCCAGCGAAGTTATCAGAGACACTGTTTTTGTGAATCAAATACGTGAAATAGAGAGCGCTCCTAAGGTTATCTACCGTGAGCGTATCCAGAAAGACACCGTTTATATTCCCATGGCAATAGCCAATAATGCAACGGCGGAAGAGCTGGCTCGTGATGTACTGTCAGTAACAACCTTGAAAGATCTGCCTGAGTTGTCGCGGAATGCAAGAGAAACAGAAGCTTTACTAAAAGTCCTGGTAGAGGTATACTAAAAAAGCCTTCCGGGGAGGGAAGGCTTTCGATGTTCTATTTGGTTAAGCAGGTATTTCTATTGATACCTGAGGGGTTACCGGAGTTGAAAACGCTGGATCGTTTGGCGATTCACCTGTGGGTGCGATACCAAATCGACGTTCAGCGTACAGTTTTCGTAATTCAAGGCGTAGCTTTCGCGAACGGCGTTACCCATCCGTGAGTTGCTGATGGGCTTGAGGCCCAAAAAATGTCCCGCTTCATCAGCGAAACTGGTCATTAGATCTTTAACGGCATTAAGCGCGTTACCGCTTGTGTTTTGGTTAATTAATCCAGCCGTCAGTGCAAGTTTGATTTTACGGGTATTCATGGTCAAATGGTTCAATGGGGTGTATTGGGTATCAATGTTTGATAATGAAACTTGATTCTTGCTTTTATGTTGTTTGGAAATATTTAAAGCTTTGTTAAAATTTCTTAATAACATCGAAAAGAGGAATCATTGTCGCCTCTATAACTATTTACGAGATGATTGCCTTAAGTGGATGTCAGTTTCTGAAATTTTATTTTACACTATGGACAATTTGCTTGTTGTCACAATTTAATACCCTTGAAACCAAGAACGTTACCCTAATCGCTGAACGGTCATTTTTACTGGATGAATCGGGTGTTTTTTGGTTTGAGGGTTAGATAGTTGATGGTTTGATAGTTTATTTCTCAAACTACTATAGAAACGAACAATCAAACCATCAACCATCAACTATCTAACCCCAAATATTACTTCAACTCAAACCCCTGCTCCGACGTCTGATCATTCATTTTGAAGATTACCTTGTACTTTCCAGGTAGCAGGTAGTACTTGCCATCGTCAGCAGGTTCCATATCAGGTAAGCTTTCGTCTTTTTCGAGATTTTTTTCGAGATATTGGCGATAGGCCGGCCACGCATCTTTACCATAAGTAAAGTCATAAGTCGCATACTGCAAACCTTTTTCTAGAGATACTTCATAGGTGTTGAGTATTGGACCATCTTCTGCTTGAATACTTACCTGGGCAGTGCCAGTATTACTTGCGTAAACGGGTAAGTTGATACTGGGACTATTATCACGTGACCAACTATCCCGCCCCCACGAACGGCCGCGCCGCTGATTGTCTATCTTGAAAAGATGGACGGCCTCCGCGAGTACTTCGTTAGTAAGCGCCTGTAGCTCACGTGCAGACGCTCGGTACAGCGAACGGCCATGGGTGCCAATAATAATATCTTTGTCACGAGGGTGAATAACGATGTCATGTACTGGCGCTCCGGCTAAACCTTCAAGGAAAGCATGGAAAGTAGCGCCATTGTCTAAGGAAAGGTAAGCTCCATGGTCAGTACCTACATAAATCATACCTTCTACTTCGGGGTCTTCTTTGACAACATTTATGGGTTCTTGAGGAAGGTCCCGACCTATGATCTCCCAGGTTTTACCATAGTCATCAGAACGGAATAGCATGGCATTCCAGTTATCCCAGCGGTAGCCATTAAGCGATAGGTAGACCCTGCCTTCCTGGTGTTTACTAGCTTGAACGCGGCTCACCCACATATCAGATGGGAGGCCCTTCGAGATGTCTTTCCATTGGTAACCGCCATCTTTACTTACGTGAACACGTCCGTCATCAGATCCCGCGTAAAGGAGGCCAAAACGTAATGGCGATTCATGGATGGCACTGAGCGTTCCATAAGGGACATCCCCTTTCTGGCCGCCATGAGTAAGGTCCGGCGAAATAATAGTGAAATCCTTACCCTGGTTGAGTGAGCGATGCATAAAATTAGACCCCATGTAAAGGATGTCAGGGTTGTGCTCTGAAAGATGGATGGGGGTTTGCCAATTCCATCTGTAGGGGCGTTCTCCCAGGTCATGTTTAGGGGTGATGTAAGCACGGTCTTCCGTTTGGGTATTCAACCGGAAGTAGTTGCCAAACTGGAAACCAGTATAAACGGTAGCATTGTCGCGGGTATCTATAGCTACTTGCATACCGTCGCCGCCCATGATCATTTCGTAAGGGTATTGCCCACTTTGCTGCCACCTGGTGGAAGGCTCGTAGGTGTGGTCTCCCATCCAGACGCCGTTGTCTTGCAGGCCGCCATACACCTTATAAGGTTTAGCCATATCAACGGCTACGTAATAAAACTGCCCCAATGGTGGATGGTTACACTTTATCCAGTTTTCGCCGTCGTCGTAAGAGATATTGATTCCACCATCATTACCCAGGATAATGTGTCCGTCCCGGTCGGGGCTGATCCACAGGGCATGATGGTCTGAATGTACATTGGCACCATTAATGCCCTGCCAAGTAGTACCACCGTCGTCACTTCGAATAACAGGTACGCCCATGATATATATCCGATTGGCATCACGTGGAGATACCTTGATCACACCAAAATAGTAACCATAGGAGTAGTAAACACCATCGATGTAGTCATCATGGGTTTTTGACCACTTCTTGCTGTTATTTACCATGCGATATACTTCAAGTCCTACTACTTCTGTATCAAACAGCAGGCTGTTGGCGCTCTCGGTGTATTCTACCAAGGTGAGGGGCGTGATTTCACCATGAGCGACCATCTGCTGAATTTTCTTTGTGTTGTATTCTTTAGGGAAACCATTCTGTCGAAGGTAGCCCTGTAGCTGTTTTTCGGGGAGTTTTGCAAAGTCGGTTTTGCTCATGCTTCGCAAGGCATCTTTGGTTAGCCCCTCCTCTTCGTCGGTTTCTTTCGGGCGTCGGTTGTAGTTGTCAATAGAGGCATAGAGGATAGGGGTACGCCCCTGGTAGCCCATTGCTAGACCAATACGGCCAGCACCTTCCCCGGAAGGGAATCCACTTTTAGGTCCACTGATCAATGACCAAGTACTGCCGCTATCAGTACTTTCATAAATGCCAGAACCGTTGCCAGCCTCTGTAAAGTCCCAGGCACGGCGAGTACGTTCCCAGGTGGCTGCATAGAGATGCTCAGGGTTCATTGGGTCTACGACCATTTCTATACCTCCGGCATCATTATTTACGAAGAGTGTCTTTTCCCAGCTTTCACCACCATTGGTGGTTTTGTAGATTCCTCTTTCCGCGTTTGGCGAATAAAGGTGACCTAAAACGGCTACCCATACAGTGTTAGGATTGGTAGGATGGATAATAATACGGCCAATATGGTGGCTTTCAGGCAAGCCGCGATGTTGCCAAGTTTTACCTCCATCAGTACTGCGATAAACCCCCAGGCCAGCGTAAGAAGAGCGACTGGAATTGACCTCGCCGGTACCTACCCAGACGGTATTACTCTTCCAGTCTACTGCCACTGCTCCCAGCGTCATTACGTCTTGTTGATCGAAGAGGGGATTGAAAGTAGTACCATTGTTATTGGTGTACCAAAGCCCCCCGGACGCATAGGCGACATAGAATTGGGTGGGGTCTTCCGGATGTACTGCCATATCGACAACCCGTCCACTTTGAACGCTGGGGCCGATATTGGTAAAAGGAAGATGCTTGACAAGCGAATTGTCGCGTAGTTTTTTTCTTTGTTCTACCGCCTGAAGTCGTTGTTCGGCAGGTGTTACGAGCGAAGGGACGCCCTGGCTGTAGCCATTGATAAGTATGGATATAGCGAAAAAACAAAAAATCAGGTATCTCATGTCGTTGGTATTGATGTAACTGCGTGAAAATAGAAAAATATCAGGTGAGCTTTATCAACTTGAAAAGAAAAGCGAACAGGCATTGCAAAAAAAAGGTTTCAAAAGAAAAACAATAATATGAGTACCCCATCAGGAATAGGTTTTACACAAGAACAATTAGACGACTTACGAGAGCGACTGGAAAACAAACAGTCCCGTATATCAACCGAGCTAAAACGGCTAGAAGAGGAAGAACTCCCAAACCTATACCGCAATGAAGAATCCAACGATGGGTACGGAGATGACGCCAAAAATGACCAGATCAGGCAAAGGATCGTAGCACAAATAAAACGTCGCCGGAGTGATTTGGAGGCTGTACGAGCGGCCTTGGGCCGAATGGAAAATGGCACCTATGGTGTTGACCAGAGGACAGGTGATTTTATTCGATTTGAACGTTTACAAGCACTTCCTACAGCCCGAACGGCCATCTAGAGTTATTGAAAGAAAATACTAATGGTTATGCCCTTGCCGCGATCTTGTGGTAGGGGCTTTTTTAGGCCTATATCTAAAATAAAAATGGCCCCGGCTGATTGCCGAGGCCAAATTCAATGTTTTCAATAGTGGTATACTAGACGCTCCTGTAATTAGGCGGTGGTCAAGGCATAATGGAAAATAGCATTGACATTAGAGGTTGGGCGTGGCATATCTTCTCGATCTAGAATATGTACCGTTCCTCCTTGCTTAGTGACAGCTAGGGCTAAGTCGTTGAGGAGAGGTTGGCTATCCTGTTTACGGCTGTGGTGCAACTCAATAGTATGAGTCGCAGGAGTGTATTTTCCCCAAGTTTCTTGATTGTGAACCAAGAACAAGGTTTTTACCTGTCCGGCCATTGCCGCAGGTATAATGGTTTGAATATCGAAAGTCGCTGTCTCTTTTGCGAGCGCTAATTCAAAGCTGTCTTTTTCTTCCTGATCAGCTGCTATATATTGAGGCATCAACAGTTCGTAAGACTTTTCATGAATTTTCAGCATTTCCTCATTTTCAGCATTTCCCTCAATGAAATCATCTACAAGATGAGGGTAAGTGTTGATTTTGCGATAGAGCCCTGCAAGTGCAGGTGTCGAATAAAGTACCAATGGTGTTTTATCATCATCACAGCTCATGGTTTCAATACCTTTGTCTACTCGGCGTAGGTATTCTTCCAAGCGGATGTTTTGCACATCATTTCCGGCTCCTTGCCCGTGAAATACAGCATTCTCTCCACTACCGCTATGGTGCTGTAAAGTGCTTTCCTCTTCGTAGTAACGTAATATTTCAGCAAGGTTCTCTGGGAAGTCACTATTCTTTTCCAACTCGGCAAAGGTATAATCTGTTCCTTCAAAAACCCGCACTTGGTTTTGGCTCAGCGCGAGCGTATAAAACTTATGGTTATTATTAATCAATGGTAATAAAGGCAATAGATAAAGTTGATCACCGATGAATTGATAACTGTCTATTTCTAGTGGAAGGGTATAGAAAACTGTTTTTTCATCATAAATAAATACGGCCAAGGTGTCAGAAAGGTGGCGCCAAAATTTTTCTTCTTGAAGTTTAGCTTCTGCTTCTTTCAAAGTCTTATTGACTTCTTGGTCACTTAATCCTAATTCTGCTAAAGCTACCCGAACCTGACTAAGGCTGTTTTTATAACGGATTTTATCTTTCTGAATGCCATTTAAACGATGGGTAGGTAAGTAAAAAGAGATACAGTTGTGACTATTTACCGTGATTAGTTGATTTAAAATTTCTTGGTCTATCATATTTGTTTTTTTTCTTTTGAAACAAGAATTTAAGACGGTATGTTTGGTGGTTTTGTCAGAAATAATAGTAGGTTTTTATTTTGCGTGTACTGAGTTTTATTTCAATATTTAATAGTGTATGTTATATGTGTACAGGTCGTTTGATACCGGGTGTGATCATAAAAAAAGCTTCAAGGAATAATCCTTAAAGCTTTTTTGTGAACATCATTGCTGTGCTACCTTTATACGATAGCCTCAGTTGAGTTTTTTACATTTTTTCGGGCTGTTGAGATACCACGCTTGAGCTTACTTTCTGTTCGCTCTACAGCTTCTTCTGCCTGATCTGCTACTTCGTCTACACCGCTAGTGAACTTGTTTTTCACGACAGTAGCTGCATGCTGAACAGCTTCTTTACTTTGGTCGATGTATTCGTTGGCCGTTGAGCTGAGGTTTTCTGCCTGCGTTTTCAGATAATCAGTAGCTTGATTGGTATATTCTACAGCTGAAGTTTGTACTTCTTTACGAACCCGGCGGCCGTGGTTTGAATTTAACCAATATCCGGCTAAAGCACCTGCTAACAATCCGAATCCTAATTTCCAATTTTGATTTTTTCGGTCTGACATATTTTAAACTAATTTTTATGGCTGTCAATAAAGACAGTAAATGTTGTTTTCTATTACTGTAACCTCAAGGAATAAACAGATGTTCGTTGTAAGGTTGGATTATTTGAATGTTAGAAAATAAATTACTCTTGGCGGCGGAAATAATTTAAAATGCGATAGCGGTCATCGTCATATTTTTCTCTAAATACATCTTCCCTTTGGTAAAGATCGTCGCGGAAAAGCTCACTCACGGGTTGGAGGAGTTCTACGTTCGTCATGAAGATTTTTATTACAGCCATTATTGGAAGAGCAAGGATCATTCCGGCAATTCCCCACAAGGCACCGCCAATCAATAAGGCAAGGATTGCCACAAAAGGATTGATGCGCACGCTTTTCCCTACGACCTTGGGAGTAATGATATTCCCTTCAATGCTCTGAACGAAAATGTAAAAGATAATAACGGCCAGGGGATGCCATGTAAATCCATAATTGGCTAATGCATACATTGCTGGTAGCAAACCACCTAAGGTTGTGCCGATATAAGGAATGATGGCTAAACAAGCTCCTAAAATTCCCCAAAACAATGCTAGTTCGATACCAATAATATACAACCCCAGGGTGTTGAGGCTTGCTAGAATAAGGATGACAAGAAGTAGTCCATTCAAGTATTCTTTTGTGATTTTAACAACCTTGCGCATCATTAACCCCCCTTTTTTACGGGCGTCTTCATCAAATTGATAGAGTAGGAATTGGTAGAACGAAGTTCGGTAGAGCAATAGGAAGAAGACAAAAATCAAGCACAATAAGATAGATCCTAGCACATAAGCAGAAGAACCTAGTCCTGACGTAAGTATTTGTGTCGGAATGTCCGCCCAACTGGAGAGGTTGTCTGTGAGCCAGTCTTCTACTTGACTCCCTCTCATCCCTAAAAGGTTTCCAATGAGCCGAAAACCTTGCTGGAGCCCTTCATTGAGTTTTTTGCTGATGTCGTCAAAATTGCCAATAATTTTTCCCAATTGCATTCCAAAAAGGAGTATTAGACCAAAGATCACGGAAAGCATGGATAGAATACTGAGAATAACGCCCCACATGCGGTTACCCGTCCTGTTTTCCAGCCAAGCTGAATATGGTTTGAGTAAAAATGCGAGAAAAGCAGAAAAAATGAGTGGCGCAAGGATAGGCTTGCCAATAATGATCAAATAACCAGATAGGATAATGCTTAGCAGGAATGCTGCAAAGCGTAGAATGCTAAAGGTGAAGTGGTTCATGGATGGGTGGTTGTTTATCCCTTAAACTCCTCTTTTAGGTCTATTTGTTCATTACCTGTGGTTATTAATTCTACCTGCTGTTACCTCTCTGGGCAGGGCATCGGCTATTTTTTCGCCCCCTTTGATTCCAAAGTCCAGGGTTCTTATTGGGAAAGGAATCATAATATCGTTTTCGTCAAATGCCTTTTTAATGGCAATGATTGCATCACTCTGGGCTTTTAAGTAGTTTTTTTGACGATAATCGTCGATCCAAAACAGAAGGGTGAAGTTGATAGAGCTACTCCCAAATTCATTGAAGAAAAGTTCTACCTCACTGCCTTTGGTGATTGTTACGGACCGTTCTATGGTCTTAATGGCTAGGTCACGAACCTTCTCCAAATCATCCCCATAAGACACTCCGCAGCTTAGGTCAATACGTCGACGATTATTTGTACTGTAGTTTTTAAAAGGATTCTGATACGTGATCTTATTGGGAATAATGACTTCCTGGCCCTGGAGTGTTTCTATGACGGTAGAGCGCAGGTTGATACTTTTAATGGTTCCAAAAAAATCGTTGCTTTCAACGAGATCCCCTAAATGAAATGAACGCTTTGTCGACATCATAATTCCGGAAAACAAGTTGACAATAGGGTCTTGCAATGCCAGGCCGATGGCTAAACCAGCGACCCCTGCACCTGCTAGCAAAGATTGTAATGCGGTATCCAACTGCAATATGCTTAGCACAATCATGATGACCATTAAGACAAAAACAGCGGTGAAAACACTTGATATTAAGCTGTTAACAGAGCGATTGTCAGAGAAGCGGGTAATAATTTTCTGAACATACTTATTGACGTAGCGTGCAAGGAATATACCAATCGCCAATACGATAGCTGCCAAAATGAGATTTGGAACAGCAACGACGATGCTGTTGACCCACCCTTCTAACTTTTCTGTCAGGTTATTAAAAGAGTTGTTGAATTGCTGCATCCAGTTCTGCATAGTTGGTTTTTACGGTTCTAATTATACTGATGTAACTGGAAGATAGGGGAGCGTGTTCGCAGATTAAATTTATATTTTAACGAACATGTTTTTAATAATTGTGGTTGAAAAAGAAAACAATTATATAAATGAATTATTTAGGATTAAGTCAGGAACAAGTTGCTAGTACAGGTAAATCACTGAATCAACTGTTGGCTAATTATCAATTGTATTATCAGAATTTACGGAACTTTCATTGGAACATATCTGGTGAGAACTTTTTCGATCTACACGAGAAATTCGAAGATCTTTATGAAGACGCGAGATTGAAAATTGATGAAATAGCTGAACGGTTACTGACCTTGCAGTTGCGCCCATTATCTACGACCTCCGCTTATCTTGAGTCAGCAAAAATCGAGGAAGCAGGTAAAGTGTTAGATAGCCACAAAATGGTGAAAATCATTCTTGAAAATCATAAAATACTTATCGCCGACATGCGTACGATTATCAGTCGTGCTGGTGAAATTGATGATGAAGGTACTATTGATATGATTGGTGGTTTCCTTAGTGAAATAGAGAAAAAGAGTTGGATGTTGGATGCTTGGCATTCACGCAGCAGGAAAAGTTTTCCAGTTGAAGTATAACCCGCATCTATACCTCCATTGGCGAGCGATGTTAATCTAGGTCTTTAGATTACATGAAAATAATAAAGTGGTCTTGCCCTGAATATTGGGCTGGCCACTTTTTTTACCCTAAAAAATATACAAATGGAAATTTTAAATGAAAATGATCTCATTAGGAATGTACGAAATGAATATGCAGATCGAAAAAAAGTAAGCGATGGTACCCGGAGCGATTTTTACCAAAAAGCAATCTTTTTGGGGCTTGGATCAGGTGCTTTGATGAGCTTCTTTTTGGCAACCTCTGGTTTTTATATTACTGGCGAAAGTGCCGGGATAGGTTTTGTTAAATACTTGGTACTAGCCGCAGCGCTGGGGGTAATATTATCACAAGTGAAACGTAGAACGCCGGTAGGGAAAACCTTTAAAAATGGAATTGTTGTTGGTATGTTATTGTCTTTGGTTTCTGCCGTAACAGTAGCACTTTTGACTATTATTGTCAACACTATTGTTGCCCCTGCTACGATCCATTCTTATTCTGAGCAAGGTGCTGGAATGCCGATTAGTAATATTGTTTTGGCAGGTGTTACCTTTGTTGAAGGGCTTGTTGCTGGTCTGATTTTGACATTTATCTGGCTGCAAATCCTCAAAGATCGTCGTAGTCCCAAAGGTTAAAATTTGTTTTACGACTTTTCTGTGCAAAACAAGTTCTTAGGACTCTGACACTACCGCTAGCCCTTCCTCGATCCGCTCATCTGATAGCTGCCAATCTTTTTTGTTGGGTTGCTCCATTTTTAGCTTTTCAGGGCTGAGAGCGGCAGTAGTTAGTGCTAATTGTACAAAAATGGGAAAGTGGTCGGAGCCCATTGCCGGCATTCGTTCAATGCCAATGAGGCGAAAATTCGAACTACAGAATATTTGGTCGATAGGGATTCTCATTAATGGAATCTTAGCGTGGAAAGTAGGCATGATTCCACGCCCCCTACGGGGGTCAAGCAGTCTGCTAATTTTCTGAAACGCAGTAGTTAAGTTGCTCCAGGCAACATCATTCATGTCTCCAAGGACAATACATGGCGAATCAGCTGCCCTTACTTCCTTCGCAATTAGCAATAGTTCAGCATCTTTGGGCGCTTTGCTGGCACTGTAAGCGGGGTAGGGAGGAATAGGGTGTACACCAAACATCCTGATTTTATATTTTTCGTTAATATTGATGGTTGCTCGTATAGAAGGGACGCCTTCTTTGATCAAGCTTTTTACGCTTATCTCTTCAAGAGGATGTCGAGCATATATACACATCCCGTAAGTGTTCTCCAAGGGAACTTCTCTGTGATAGGGGTAAATGTCTTTGATTTCCTGGAGCTGCTCGACCCACCAATCATTGGTTTCGCAAAGTAATACAAGGTCTGGCTGTTTATCCTTGACGAGTTGGATAAATGGCCGGCACTTTTGATTGAATTGATAGACATTCCAAATGAGTAGAGAGAGTGTTGTTTGGACTTCTACTGTCTCGTCCAAATCCAAGAGCTGTTTTTGGCCCCAATGGGTATAAGGGCGGATAATCCGGAATATCAACACGTTGTTCGTCAGCATGAGGATTGCAAAAATAATAGCCCATATCTCTGATCCGAAGGTGGCGAGTACAACAAGTGTAGTAAACACTTGCAGGTAAATAATCTGGATGCGCGGGTACGTGAAAATGTTAAATAGCCAGCTATTGCTAGGGAAGAGTGGAAAAATCATTGCCACTAGGCAAAAAGCAACAAGTAGGGTAGTTATCCAGACCATTTTTTGATAGGCTTATTATGTCTTTTCTTAATCAACAAAACTTAGGATGTTACTTCAAAATTATTATTTTTTTGTTCACACTTTTGAGTGATTGTTGATCTGTGATCTCTAACCAATAAATACCGTTGTCAAAATCAGAGACATTAAGCTGAGGTTGTAAGTTTTCGGATCGTATCAGCCTACCGTATGCGTCAAAAAAATTGTAGGTCAAACCTTCCAAACGTTCAACGTCAATTTTAAGCAATCCACTTGTTGGATTTGGGTAAATGGCGATTTCTATTTTAGAAATATCAGCCAGGTTAGTAATCAAATCTCCATCTTCGCAATCTTCGTCAATCCCATTATTGGGTATTTCAATTCCATCAGGATTGATATCATTGTTTTCGTCATCACAGTCCAAGTTGTTATCTACAAAACCAGGCGGAATATCACAGGAGAAAAGTTCCGTATTGGGGTTTCCAAAACCATCCAAGTCGGCATCTGCATAATAAGGTAACATCGCCGGATTCTCTAAGATAGACATGCTGGCAGCAATTCCAAGACTGGTATTATAATAAGAACCACTCCCTGTGTTTTCAAGTCGGGTCGCTTTGACCATATAAGTATAGTCTGTAAAAGGTTGAATACAAGGATCCACGAAAGTTGTTTGTTGTAAAAATTCTGATAGAATTTCCCAATCACCGTCATTTGTTTTTCGATAAACAAAGTATCCATTCTCTGCCTCAATACTTGCCTCCCAGCTAAGATGCATATCACCATCGGTAAAGGTGAGCAACAGGTTAGCTGCTGGTTTCATTGGATGTAATCTAAGGGTGGGATCCCCCATTAATGCAACATGTGTTGAGTGAGCACCAAAGCCTTGGTTGTAATTAAAACTCATAGCGTTCTGAGATTCCATAGCGCAAAAGCCAATATGCTTTCCCAATGCCATTCGGTACAGATGCCAGACAGGTCTTCCTGCCCAGGCATTGGTTAGTACATCGCCGCTGGCAAGTGCTGATCTCAAAAAGTTGTTTTGGCTGTCCCAGTCTCCAAAATAACTTCCAAAATTCATTGTAAATACGGTTTGAATATCTTTAGATGCCCAGAGGTTTGCCGTATTCCCAATGCCTCCTGCACTAGAATAAGAACCTGGGCCACAAGCATAAGAACAAAGGTATGCTGCGGTATCAAGTACTACGTCGTAATTGCCAGAAGAGACATTGTCTGCCCCAAACATAGGAACAAAGCTGCGCCAGCCACTTTGACCAAACCCTTCGTCAAAAGAAGCAAAATTGTTCTCAATAATTGCTCTACGAGGGATGTCCTTATTCCCTATTCTGAATTCATGATTTTTATTGAGATAATTTCTGGTTAGTTCTATTTCGTCGTCTGTAAAAGCTGGAAGGTTGTGAAAATCTACTCTTCCTACTTCAATTTCAACGAGCCCTGGAATTGCAGTTTGATCAAATTTACCATCTCCGGGGATGTTTTTATTTTGATCTCTGGAGGGCGTTGTATTATTTACAAAACTATCCGTCCAGTTACCGTCCATTTCTGCATAGTAAGTATCTGCTGACCAAGCACCCTGGTGATTAGTATGGCCGTCGTAAGCAGAATTTCCTGAATAAGGAACTGCAACTCGACCTAGTATGAGGAGTGCTTGAGAGTTGGTATAGTCATCATTGTACCAAGCCTGAATCAATGCTTTTACGTCTACGACTCCGAGAGACCTTGATACATTTATGGTGTCGACAAACCACCCGTCCATCGTTAAATCCAATATTAATTGGTCTATCTCGATTTGTAAAGGAACAGCTAGCGTGTCATCAATGGCAATCAAGCATCTACCCCGATCATGTATCGCCGGTATTTCTATGCCAGAATAAATCAAACCCATTCCGGGAACCTCACCTGGAGTTGTTTTATCTAATTGAAAGCCATATAGTTGGCCAGGAGTAAGTATTCCAACCGCATATTCATTGATTGTCCCATCAACATCTCCGATTAGATTAGTTGTAATGGTTGGGCCATACTCAAATTCGCTAATCTCATATTGAGAAGCTAAAGGATCAGAAATCCATCTCAGAACACTTTGGTTACTGGTGGGATCGAACTCAAGCCATACCGGCACTGATTTTGTTAAATCCGATTGCACTTGCGAGAAAGCGGAGGAAGAAATCATTAATAAAAAGCAAAAGGCGTAGATATCTTTCATGTTCAAATATGATATTCGCTTAACTTGTAAATACAAGTAAGCGCTTGTTGGGAGATTTCATTTGGTAAAAACAAATACCCCAAGTTTAAGAAAAGAGATGCATATACGAGTACCTTTATTTAGGTGATGAACAGCGCTGAAAACCAACTAGCGACCAAATTTCCTGCATTTGGTGTGGTGTCGATTAGTACAAGAATATTTTGCTTGAATATTGCTCGTTAATTCTAACCACATAAATATTCGGTCCTAAATGATCACAATTGATATCAACCCTTTCTGTGGCGTCGTAGGATTCCGATAAAACCAACTGGCCATTGACGGTATAGATAGTGACATTTTCAATTTTGTTTGACCCAATTCCAGACACTGTTAAGCTATTATTCTTCGTATTTAGAATAAATCTTTCTGCTTCTTGAGTTAAAGTCGAAACCGAAGTTGAAATTGAGGAGCGTTGAACGATTGAGAAAATCCCCTGTGATGGAATTTCTATCGACAGTGGTTCAACACCTGAAATGGTGTCAAGTGGGCTTTTTGACCAATATACGCTGGGTTCTTGCTTGCCATCGCCCAGGGAATGAATGGTCTGGTAGGTGCCTGGTGGTAACCCCTCAATTTGTACTGTCCCTGAAGCTGATGCATCAATATTGAGCAAAAGATTTCCATCAGGGTTGATGAAAACAACTGGATCAAAACTTGCAGAATCCGAGCTTGCAGAATAGCGAATAGCACCGGGCTCAATCAGTTTGAAATAATGCCTGAAGTACTTTGTTGGGCGCTGTAAGTCTAAGGAATAGTTGTTGTTTCCATTGTCTACGATTTGCAATAGGCCGGTGTTCCAGTTGTTTCCCACTGCACCAAATGAGCCTTTAAATTCATAGGAAGAGATATTGGCAAGTTTTAAACAATCATGTAGATAACTAAAGGTGTTTCCATTTGCCCACCATTCTAGCATGGAAGTTTTTACCCCACTTGCAGCCGCATTGTCTGCAATCTGAATGAGGTTGGCTTCGGTTCTGCCAGCATAAGCATGAAAGGAGTACTCATTCCAATAGCTTGAAATACCAGGGACGGCTGTGAAATCGGGATAATAATTAAGCGTACCGTTTAAATTGGTATTGGAGCAGGCTATAAAGTGCGGGGTGTACCCAATGCTATTCAGTCGATTGCCAGTTGCAACCAAGCACTCACCTACCAAGGTGCCATTACCAAAGCTTGCAACATTAGGCTCAAGAATTACTTCAACAGCATTGGGGACAATACCATAAGTGCTGTCCATGTGTAGAAATATGGCTTCTATAAATTCAGCATATTCTTCGGGTTCTTGATGTATGACCGGACCTCCATTTCCACCATTCAATTGACCAGTAAAGGCAACATAGCAGAGGTTAATGTATAGGTCGGAATTGTTTTGAATCAACCTTTCACGTATGGGGATTAGGATGTTCTCAATTTTCTCATCTAATTCGGTGAAATGAAAGCCTGACCAATCAATGCTATCTGGATCGTCATTGTCATTGATCGTAGCATAGCGCAAATTTCGCCATGTGTCATAATCAATTATGCTATCGATATACATTTGGTAATTATTAGCATTGTTTTCACTGCCAGATCGGACCTCTAACCGCAATCTGTTTATGCCCAGTGAATCAACGGCTAAATCGACCAAGTCATCAATGATGTAGTCTTCAAGTCCGGCAGGTAGAAAAGTTCCGTTTTCCCAACGGTCAATCGTTTGATAGGATTGATTGAGATCAATAGTAACAACCTGAGCAATAAGGTTATGAGCGGTTAAGAATAGAATTCCTAGGCACAGTTTATTGAACTGATTCATTGTTTATATTTACTACTGGATTAGGCTTACAGAGCGCCGACTTCAGTCGTTTGATAAATTAACCCACCCATTGGAAATGGGTGGGTACTTAGTTAATCATTTTTAGTGAAATAGCCTTCATTGGATACGGCCGCATCACTTACAGATATACTGGCTGTTTTAAACCAAACTTCAGCATAATTTCCATCTGCATATTGTTTTTGAACATCACCACCATGTGTTTCAGCACCAGAACACCAGTTTCTATTTACTTCGGGAGATTTTCCATTGGTTTGATTGTAACAACCTAACTTAAAGAAAAGCCCCTCACCGGTATAAGCATTTTCGCGCTCCACTCCATCTTGACCAATGGGGACAAATAAACCTTGTGTTTGTGCAGGAATATCAGCAGTTGTTGTGTATTCAGATACAACTAGGTTTTTTGTAAAGGTTTTGGTCTCATGCCCTTCACTTGTAAATGTTAAGCTCATAATGCCATCCTTAACTTCGATTTCATAACTCAACTCTTCCCCTAATTCAATGCCATCTTCAGGTTCTTCCGGGTAGGTATTTGCTTCTGTACCAACGACAGAAAAGTCATAACCCCAAACAGCTGTAGAATAGTCCCATCTTCCAGAATTGTCATCACCAGCTGTATTGATTTCATAATGCCAAAAAACAGAACCTTTGGTATGGCCAGGGAATTTCTTATAAAAGATTTTAAGCGGTTCATTTTCATGCCCATCGGCACTGTGAATCTGGCCAATGACTACAGCGTAGGAGGCGGCTACCCGAGCATCGCCTGTAGCGGACACATTCATTACTTTGAGCGTTGCTGCCAACTTATCATTGGCAGTTGCAGGGTACCATTTTTTTGCTTGCGCCAATTCTGTTCTTGTATTATTTGAAGTGCCATGAGTATCCCCAGCATTGGGGGCTTTATAAACTACCCAGTCGTTTTCACCATCATTTGCAGTATAAAAGAAATCTTTATGCTCAAAATTATTGGCAAAACCAGCATTTGAACCGTCACCTAGGATTAATTTCCAGTGGTCAAAAAATGGAATAACGTCACTTGCGTAAACGGTTTTTTGAACTTCTTCTTCACTGGTTTCATTAGCAGTATTGGAGCAGCTATTTAGTACTGAGAAAATACTAAAAACCAAGAGCGTTAATAAAGAGCTGGCAAATATTTTATTCATTTTTTTGTTTTTTTTGAAATCAAAATTATTTTTTGTTTTCGTGCTGTCCCTAAGTGAAACCCTAGCCCAAGATAAATATTATTCTGATTTTTCTTGATGGCTCAACAACTATGCCCTATGTAGAAGTGCTGAGCGGGTTCAGTCGTTTATGATTTGCTCGGACGCATACTGGCTTCGTGTCTACCTACCGAAAAGGCGGCAAAAGAAATCGCATTAATGAACCACTTTATACTAGGCCTTTATACCGACTTTTTAGTCATTGACTGGTCCTTACCCTAATTGATTTTGTGCTTTTTTCTATTTCTACATCTCTTCATAGAGATTCGAATCCTATTCATCAGAAATTGTCACAACCCACTTTGATTCTCCTTGCTCTACAATTTGAAATTTCCAATTATTATCATTTTTACTACAGAAATGTTCAATCCAAGTAACATAATAAGTTTCAAGGTCATCTTTTGTCACACCCTGAATGATTCCATTTTTATCCATTCCCAAACCCGGGCCATATAAATCAAACCATTCTATCCAGTACCTGCCTATTATGCATTTGATTTTGTTCGGTTCGTCTTCCAATACTTCAAAATATCCACCTTTATGTCCTTCCTGTCCAGATTTCATGAATTCTAACAAGTCATTAGGTTTAGATGGCCAATTATTAGGGCTCCAATTATAGTATTCAATCATTTCCAAAACAATTTCTTTGGGGGTTTTACCTTGTTTTTTCCCTGAATGAAAAATGAAAATAAATTTCCCAAAATACGATCTGCTCATATTGTTGAATAAATATTCATCACTATGTATTTTCCATTTGCTTATTGGAATAATTTGTTCTTTCCCAGTCAATACAAGTTTACGATTGTCTGTGTCTTGCCTTTCCCAAATATCATCCTTAAGAAATTTATATTCTAAAGTTTTTTCTGTAATAGAATCAGGGAATTCAATAGTCAAGGTATAAATCCCATCGCCATCAATATCATGCATTGTTGAGTTTTCACTCCATGAAAGTGGTTGGAGTCCACCCCTTACTCCAACGTGTTTCACGGATTCTTCATTTGTCAAATCCACCTGGAACGTAATTTGGTTTTGAGCATGTAAGTTTCCAATAAAGATTGAAAAGAGAATTATAGTAAGTTTAGTGTTTTTCATCTCATCATGATTTTGATTTTGATTGATGTTGACTAACTCGTTGATTGTCAGTTGCTAAATTTAGCATTATTTTCTTGCTTTAGGGCTTGCTCTCCTGATTCAATATGGACTTTCTCAGGTTTTACCAACTAGTTTTTTGTGAGGGGGACAAATATGGCCGCTTTTTTATTCGATTTTGCAGGCCTTTACCCCAAAGATCCAATCCGCGAACCGAACAGGTGAGCGCGGTAAGCGGAGCGCGCAGGGACTAAGGATGGGAGGACTGCAAGGACGGACAGCCTGACGCCACCGCAGGTAGGCGGAGGCCCATAATGGTTCGATGGTTTACCTGGTTCAACTTCCTGATTTTCGTATTACCTTTGGTATAAGCCAATAGATGAGTCTGATGGAACGAACAAAGTCCGCTAAATCAGGTTTCATAATGGTTAAATAATCAACCCCGACATTGTTGAATAACGGAATTAAACGGATTTTAAAGGTGGCAGTAGGGCTCTTGCTGAGCCTGGTGTTTTTGCTGTTGCTCTTGATAGCGGCCTTGTATACGGAACCTGTGCAAAATTGGGTGACGAAGCAGGCTGATTCGTACCTGGAGCAAACCTTGAAAACGGAAGTAGGTATTGGTAGCTTTGGCTTGGGTATCCCCAAATATTTACAGTTGCAGGATGTTTATATCAACACCCCAAATGGAGACCGCCTTGCCCGCCTGGGATACCTGAAGGTGGACCTGGATATGTGGGCCTTGCTGCGCCAAGAGATAAGCATAGGCGAAGTGGTGCTGGAAGACGTGTACGCCAGGATAATCACCACCGATAGTAGTAGCAATTTTCAATTTATCATTGATGCCTTCGCGCCTGCCGATACTACGACCATAACGCCTGTGGCTGACCCTGTTGCTCCTTCGGCCTGGACGTTTAATTTAGAACAAACAACACTGGGGCTTAATGATATTGACCTCTACTACCAGGATGACCCTGGTGGCTTGTTGGTTGATTGGCAACTGGGAAAGGGTGTGGTCGTTGCTGATGATGTGATTGATATCGAAAAGCAGTCTTTCCTGTTTGAACGACTTTTTCTCCAAAAAGCAGATATTAAAGTGGCATTAGGCCCAACTGATGCTTCGCCTGTTGATACGACGGCAACAAGGGCAGCCATTGTTGCAGCTTGCCAGAATTTACTGCTGGAGGAGGTGAACTTTAGCTTGACGATGGATAGCCTGGAAGTGCAGTCGGCTTTTACTGTTTTACAGGTGGAAAAACTTCGAACTACCCTAGGGGAAACAACGGTAGCCTCTTTTGCTGATTTGAACTTGCAAGGGGCGAACCTAAAATACGATACCCCGATTGCACCTACAGAAGATGGTTTTGATCTTAATCATATTGCCATTAATGCCATCAATGGCGAGCTTTCGGATTTCGATTTTTCAGGGACTCAATTGGTGGCTGAAATTATTGAGTTTCAGGCTAAAGATCAAGGTGGTTTGCAGCTCAATCAACTGAGTGGTGATTTAGCTTATGATTCCACTGCTTTGGTTGTAGATAATTTGGTGCTGAATACGGAGGGGAGTAGTCTTGATGCAAAAAAAATCCGTTATGGTTTTCCGGCAGACAGCCTTAGTAATGACTTGGATCTTACTTTGGACGCACAGGGCGGCCTAGCGATCAGTGAATTGTTATTGTTGCTTCCTGCTAGTCTTACTTCGCCTTGGCTGCGAGACTATCCGGGGAGTAGCGTTGATTTTTTGGCTCATTTATCCAGCGAGGGTGAGCAGCTTGATATCCGTCAGCTGCAGGTTAAGGCACCTGGTGTAGATGTGCGAGCAAAAGGGGAAGTTTACCAGCCACTGAACCCTGATAAAATAGGAGGGAGGTTGGTATTGGATCGTTTTCAGGTACAGCCGGGAAAAGTAAAAGTACTCTTACCACCTGATTTGTTGCCCGATTATATTGAGTGGCCCCGGCTTATTAGTGCACAAGGGCAGCTAAGCTATTTAAACCAAAACCTATCATTGAATTTACAGGCCCGAGAGGAACGTTCAATGAGCCAATTTTGGACGCAGTTTTTGGTGAAGGGGGAAATCCTGAAGGCCGATGATTATAAAAAGGCAACATTTGATGTAGCAATGGATACCCTGTTTGTGACCCAACAAAGTATCCTGGCCTATCTGCCCCCCAAGGCATTACCTGAAGGTTATCAAATTCCAGATTATCTAGAAGCGACGGGCTCCCTCAGTGGGCCCATTGATGATTTGAACGTTGACTTTCAGCTTTCCCTTCCCGGGAGAACATCCTACCTTAAAATGGGAGGGAGCTTGCGAGAAATACTGAAGCCGGAGTCGCTTGCGCTGGATATAAAGGTAAATGACCTGAAGGTAGCAATGACTGATGTTTTGCCATTATTGCCTGATAGCTTGCTGCCGGCTTATTTGAATACGCCTGACCTTCGGATAGAAAACGCTACAATAAAAGGCAAACTGGATGACCTCGCATTTGATTTACCTATCCAAACGAGTAATGGTAATGGTCGTATTAGTGGGGTTTATCATCCAGAGGATTTTTCGCTTGACCTTGATTTGTTTGATGCGGAATTGGCTGGTTTTTTTAAAGGGGCGATGTATGACACTATTGCTAGTCTAGCATTGCAGCCCTTACGGATGGAAATACAAGCAACAGGAAGTTTAGAACCCATTTTGACGGCCAGTATCCATACCCGTCTGACGGAAGAAGAGCGTGGCCAGTTGTTGGATCTTAATGCAGCAATTGAGGAGGAAGACTACCGTGCGCAGCTCGTTTTTTCTCACCCTTATTTACGGGGAACCGGGCAAGGAAGCTACCAAATGCAGGATAGTGTTGCTACAGTGAGTGCAAATCTTGATCTTGAAAAAGTTGACCTCAATTTCTGGCAGCTTAGCGATCGACCGCTACTGGGGTCGGGAAAATTGGAAGTCAATAGTACGGGCCTGGAGGCCGATCAATTGGATGGGCGGATTTATTTGGACAACATCCTCCTGCGTGGTGAAGGGGCTGCCGCTTACATTGACAGTATGCTTATTTTGGCAAAACTGGATCAGGGAAACAATCTGGTGAGCATCAATAGTGATGTGTTGGAGGGTAGGCTGAGTGGCTTTTTTGATCCCGTAGAAGTGGTACCGGAACTTATCCGGTTTTTGCAATCCTATCTGGACGAAGACCCTTTTGAAGGGGACCCCGTTGTCAATGGCCGCAATTTTGATTTGGAAATAGATTTGACCAATCCGCGGCCTTTCGTTTCGGGCATAATACCAGGGTTGACCGAGCTTTCGCCTTTTAACTTTAGTCTGAATTATCGAGATAAAACGCCGGCGTTGTTGTTTGATTTGCAACTAGAGCAGCTGAATTACAGTGGTATTGTGCTGGAAGGGATGAAGTTGAATGCGGAAGGCGATGAGCAACAATTTGCGCTCAACGGTGATTGGCGGAATATTACCATCGGTGAAGATATTGTCATTGGGCAAACAAGTGTGGAAAGTAAGCGAATAGAGGGAGGTGTAAATACAACCATGAAGGTATTTGCTAAGGAAGAACTAAGGCACCAGCTTTCTTTTAATTGGCAGCAGTCGATAAGAGGGCAGGAGATTTCTCTGGAGCCGACGCAGGTGATCAATTTTTTAGAATGGCGATTGCCAGAAGACAATGCCATCATTGTTAAAGACAGTACCGTTCGTGTAAAAGACTGGGAGCTTAGCCGCAATGATCGTGCAATTCGTATTGAGGATACCGAGCAAAATGGATTGTCTATTGGCTTCGATGATGTGAATTTGGCACGCTTTAGTAGTTTGATCAACTCAGAGGAAGTACTCTTGGGGGGGATTATGAACGGCCACTTTTACCTGGATGAAATTTTTACAGAACCGGGGCTTCGCGCTGATCTGGAAATTGCACAGTTGGCTTATTACGAACAAGCGATGGGAGATTTTGCAGTGGCGGTTAGTTCAGAAGATAATACCAATTTCGAGATGTCTGCCAGTTTGAATGGTGCAGGAAATGAAGTGTCGATAAATGGTGCCTACAGAGACGGGGGAGTATTGGATTTACAGTTGGACATGCAGCAACTACAGCTTGCCAGTATTGAGCCTTTCTCGCTGGGCTATCTGACAAAGACGGAGGGGTATTTACAGGGAGACCTGAATATTCGAGGTGCCGTTAATAAACCTGAAATAGATGGGCAGGTAAACTTCCGAGATGCCGTTTTGTCGATCAGTATTCTTGGAAGTAGCTACCAGCTTAACGACCAAAGCATCCGCTTCGACGGAAATACGATGCGCTTTGACCAGTTCACCCTTTTGGATGTTAATAACAACAACGCTACGCTCGATGGAAGGATCGTCGTTAACGCTTTGGATAATATTCAGCTTGATCTACAGGCGCGGACAAAGGACTTTTTGGCTGTTAATTCTACAGAAAAAGACAATGACCTTTTCTATGGTTATTTGCGTGTGGATGCTGATGTAACCATCGGTGGAACGGCAACAGAGCCCCGGCTGATTGTTGCGGCATCCCCTAGTAGTGAGTCAAACCTGACTTATGCTTATTCTGCGACGGACCAGGCCCGTGTTGAAACGACACAGGGTGTTATTACCTTCGCCGAAACCTACGAGTGGGACGAGATCATCGCCAATGAAAAGCGGGATACTTTAATCTCCGAAGTGAGTGGGGCCTACCTGGAAACTAATCTCAAAATCAACGAAAAATTACGCATTCGGGTCATTGTTGACCCTATCACTCAACAGGAGTTTTCTGGCCGAGGGAATGGGAATATTACGTTTATTCAGTATCCCACGGGACAGCAGCAGATGACTGGGCAGATTAAAATGGCCGGTGGCGCTTATGATATGGTTTTGGAAGGGTTACAATCCTATACTTTTGACTTGAAAGCAGGCAGTGGGATTTCCTTTACAGGTAACCCCACTAATCCTCAGTTTGACCTCACCATAACGAATACCATTAAGGCCAGTCCACTAACATTGGTGGAATCTATGTCGGGTACTTCCACAGAAACAGGATTAAGGCAGCGAGAAACTTTCCTCGTTTCACTAGACCTCGAGGGAGACTTGGACGGTATGGACATCAAAGCCGATATATTGTATCCGGAAGACGACTACGGTAACCAAAATTTTGATGCCGTAAACTCAGCACTTGATGAACTTCGCCGTGACCAGAGCAAGGTTTATTATACAGCTATTATGCTGATTACCTTCAAGAGTTTTGTCATTCCGAAGGTAGACTTTGGAGGTGATTCACAGGACAATATCGTTAATGGGGTAGCTGGTGCTGTAGGGGATGCATTGAGCCAGTTGGTGAACAGTCAGCTAGGCTTCGTAGATTTTGACCTGGGCGTGGAAAACAACCAGACAAGTACTGGTGAGCAAAATTATAACCTCCGGCTGAGTTTGCAAAAAAGTTTCTTTAATGACCGTTTGATTGTCAGTGTTGATGGGGTCACCAATACGGCAGCAGAGGCAGATACGCAAGGGGGGGATGCGCAAACCTATATTGATAACGTGTCGGTCGCCTATCTCTTGGATCCTGATGGAAACCTACGGGTTAAGCTCTTCAATGATCGTGATCGTAATGAATTTGTGGGAGGGAACACGATCCGCTTTGGTGGCCGGCTGGTATTCAGTAAAGACTTTGATCGTTTCTTTTGGGAGAAAAAATAAAGCTTGAAAAATTTATGCAAAGAACGCTACGATACATTTTATCTCTTTTTTTACTCCTGGCCTTACTCAGTAACTGTCAGGTGAAGCGTTATTTGCCCGCCAATGAATATCTCCTCAAAGGGGCGAGCCTGGATTTGGTCGCAGTCGATAGTGTAAACACGGCTAAATTGCGTGAGCAAGCTATGGAGAGCATCTCACAGCGGACCAGCCCTCGTTGGCGCGTGTGGTGGTATTATCGAAAAAATGCCCCTTTACGGTGGTTAGGTAAAGGGATCGGAAGGGAACCCGCTTTTTATCAGGATCGCCAAAGTCAGCAGATGCTGGAGATCTTGCAAAACCGTGCAACAAACGAGGGGCACTTTTATAGTTTAGCATCGTATACCACGGATACTATTGAGCAACAAAAAGCGATTCAGGTAAAATATCAATTGAAGGTAGGAGAGGCTTATCGTATTGACACCATCAGGTACGCCATTCGCGATGGTTCTGTTGCCAAGGTTGTCGATAGCCTTAGTAATAAAAGCCTTTTGGTAGAAGGAGGGCGTTACACGTTGAGGCAACTGAAATTGGAACAACAGCGGCTTGAAAATGGATTAAGGGAGCAAGGGTTTTACTATTTTTCTGCTCAGGATTTAGATTTCCTCGGGGATACGATTGGCAATGAGCATGGCGTAAAGTTGCTTTTGAAATTAAAAGATGGCCTGGCCCCTCGCCATCTGGTTCCACAGCGTTTGTATCGAATAAAAATTTTCAGTAATTACAATCGTCGTGATCAAGAACTGGGCCTGAGTGACACAACATGGTATGAGGGTTTACAGATTATTTGCAAAGATTGTCCACTGCGCCCCGAAATAATGGCTGAAGCGGTAGCACAGCGGCCGGGAGTGTTATATAACCCTCAAGCGCATGAACAAACGATTGAACGCCTGGCCAACCTCAATACTTTTCAGTATATCAGTCTTAATTATGAACCCGTCAACGGACAAGATAGTCTATTGGATTTGGTGATTAACCTGTCGCCCCAGTTGCCTCGGTCTATTTCGGGGGAGGTCGGTGCAGCCTATAATAGCGGCCGGTATTTTGGTCCTGAGTTTGGCTTCAATTACACGAATAGAAATCTTCGGCAAGGAGCAGAGTTGTTTACCCTGGAAGGTGATGTGACTTATAACTTTTTCCTGGGGCCAGTCAACGAAAGCAGAATACCACGCTCCGGTATTTTTAGCCTCCAGGCAGGCGTGGAAATTCCCCGGTTTTGGTTACCACAGCGGGAAAGAATTTTGCCCACTTTTCTACAAAGCAGTACGAGTATCCAGCTGGGCTTTAAAATGGAAAGTATCCGGTTGCAGCTGAATCGTTTTGCCACAGAAATCGAAGACAATGATTTTCAGCAGCTGGGGATGTTGCTGGCTGATGATGCGAATGCTACTTCCGGCGTGCGGCTCTGGCAGGTGAGTGGAGAGTACGCCTACAGTTGGCGGCGGAAACCTATTATTTCAAGCGTTTTCACTGTCTTACGACTTCGCTATCAAAATCCTGAGGTTGCTACCGAGGAGTTGTTGAGTTTGAGCCGTTCACTGGGTTTTACCCAAGGTTTGAGTGGCTTGGGGCGCTTGGATCGCATGTTTCTTTGGGGACCAGCCTACGGCTGGACCTACGATTCTCGCCTACGCAGGAAGACTACCAAGCCAAGCCCTCATAACTTCTTTGCCAGCTTGGAGTTAGGGCTGGTTTTCAACAGAATATTACCCGTAGGAAGCAATGAACGATCATTGGCCGCGGAGAATAGCAATTACTTGCAACCGGAGGCGGATGTACGCTATTACTTCGAGGTTAACAGGTCTATAACCCTGGCCGCTCGCGCCCACATGGGCGTTGCAGCACCTTTGGGTGGCCGGGCGATAGTACCTTATTTTGACTTGTATACGGTGGGGGGACCTAATAGTCTCAGAGGGTTTATCCCTCGTGGTTTAGGCCCTGGTGTCACGGTGCCTTTAGATAATAATTTACTGGGGCAAAATGGCTACGGGAATGTCTTGTTTGAGAGTAGCCTGGAGGCCCGCTACCAGCTGGGGCAAATGTTTCAAATCGTAGCTTTTGCCGATGCGGGCAATGTATGGTTGTATAAAACAGAAGAAGAGCCCACTACTGCAGATTTTAGTGTGGATCGGTTTGCGCAGGAGCTGGCCGTTGATGCCGGAGCAGGTGTACGTGTAGATTTATCTTTTTTGTTGATCAGGATCGATGTGGCCAAGCCTGTTTCAATTCCTTATGAAGGCAATACAGGAACCTCACCTAATCGAAAGCCACGGTTTGTGCTGGCGTTTGGGCAGGCGTTTTGAGGCAGTTTGCTGCTTTTTGACCCTGGCGGGCAAGGGGGACCTCGTCGTATAATTGCGTAATCGCACTGGTAAGATCAGTTCTCGTTCTATAGTGTAAAAGCACTAAGCCACTTTCTGATTCTGGTTCTGATGAGATACTTTTACCTTTATCTTATCAATAAAAGAAACAAGCTCCATGTTGGCATCTGTTGAATAGCTCATAATAACGGTTCCCTTTTCGTCTGTATTAGTTTCAATAGCGAAGATGACGGAACTATCGGCGGGGTTAGTCATGCCTTCAAAGCGGTGATATTCGACAATTAGTAAATCTTTTGCCTGATAAACATGATTGTTTTGTATACTTAGCAAACGATTGTCGTCGAATTTGAATTCACTATCAAAACCTCTTTTACTGAGTTCTTGCGTAGCTTCAACCAGATTGTCGTAGTAATTAAGGTTCATATCTATTGGTTTTTATATTTTAAACCAATTTTAATGTTTAGATGTTCGGTTTTGGTTTTATGGTATGCGCTGCTCTCTTTTTTGTTGGGGGAATAGGAGTGGGGAATGGATGAATGAGTAGATTATCGTATTACTACAAAAAAAAGTACTTTTACTTGTTATACTATCGTTTGGATGTAAATTTACCCCGACAAAATGATGCCATTTGATTTTGGAGACACCATTAATACCACCACAGGCGGAGTTTGTTAAGGATTTCCCCCATCCCATTCTTCTAGTTGCAAATAGCGGCTTGGTTCATTGTGTCAATGAAGAAGCTGCACATCTATTGCAGTTTACCGAGCAGGAATTGCTTGGCCGGTCTTGGGCAGGTATCGATGCTCACCTGACGCTCATTGCCTGGAAGGCAGCCTGGAAACAACTACAACAAGAAGGTTTTCTACGTTATACTACAGACCTGGCAATGAGTGGTGCACTTCTTAGGCCAGTAGAGGTGACGATAGTGTCTATTGACAAGAAATTGGCTTTTGCTTTCATTGATGATCAAATAGCGCATACCGGCAAAAAAGCACAGCTCTCCTCTCTTAGTTTACAAACAAATACGGGTTATTGGCGCTACGACGCTTTACGTAAGCAATGGCACTTGTCTTCCCTTGTGATGTCCTTTTTTAAGTGGGAAACTACTGAAGAAGAGACTATCGTGGCCAATGAAGTTTTTGAAGAAAAGATGGCAGCTTGTCTGGTGCCCAAAAGTTGGACTAAACTTAAAGATAAATTTGAGCAGGCTTTACGAGAGGGCGCCCCTTTTGAAGAAGAGGTCTTGTTGCAAGAAGACTTTGAATATCCAAGGTTATCAGTAAGCGGTGCCAGCTTAACCAATGCACTACATACGGTGCAAGTAGTCGGTACTTTGTCTCTGCCCTTTTCTAAGCGGCAAGAACTGGATGGTAGTAAACTGGCACAGTTTAGCCTGGATCATGCTCGGGATATGATTTATTGGCTCCGTGAGGATGGCCAAGTTGTTTATGCGAATCAATCCTTCTTGAATCGGATGGGATATACCCAATCAGATTTATCTAAATTGAAGGTAGGTGATTTTGTTGTGGGCAATACAAAGGAAGCTTACCAAGCGTTTTGGGATAGCCAGCGAAGTGAAAAGTTTGCTAGTGGTGAATTTAAAATAACCTCAAGAAAAGGCAACGAGATCATTGCGAGTTTTAGTACCAACTTTGTCCGGCACGATAAGCAGGAATTGCTATGTGTTTATTTACGTGATATAACCCTTAATAAAGAGCGAAATAAGCTTTTGGAGCTGACCCAGTTTAGCACTGATAATGCGCCAGATTTGATTTTTTGGACATGTCCTGACGGTTCTTTTCGGTATGTGAATAACATAGCTGCTCAAAAGCTGGGATATAAATCTGAGGACTTTCAGGGAATGGGGGTGAAGGCCATTGCCCCTTATTTTGATGAGGAGGCTCGGTTGATGTTTTGGGAGCGGTTGAGAAAGGAAAAAAGTTTCCACGCAGATTTTATGCTTACCGGCAAAAACGGAGAACTGATTGATACTTCGGTGATTGTGAATTATTTGTCTTTTGGTGGGGAGGAAATTGCCTGTAGTTTTTGCCGTGACATAACAATGGCCAAAGCGCGCCGCCGGCGTCGTGACCTGTTGGAATTTACGCTGGATAGTACACGTGATATGATTTTATGGTCGCGCCCGAATGGGATCGTCCAGTATTCTAATGAACGGTTTCTTAAAAAGACAGGTTATTCAGAAGAAGAAGTGAATGGCAAAAGCATCAAGCATTTATTTACCCAGGAATCGTTTCAGCAAGGGGATGTTTGGGAAGAATTGCGAGAATGTGGTGAAATTCGAAAAGAAGTTGTTTTGCTAAGCAAAAAAGGCCAGGAAATGGTACTTGAGGCCAACTTCAATTATATTAACTATAACGGGGAAGAATATAAGTGTATCTACTTTCGGGATTTAAATAAAAAGAAAAAGCGTGATTTAGCGCTGAAGCTTTCTTATGCCGCCCTGGAAGCAGGAGAAGAAGTGGTTGTTTGGTTAAAGGAATCTGGTGAAGTACAGTATCTGAATCGGGCAATGGTCAATTATATTGGCGGCCAAAAAGAAGATTGGGAAGGCCAACAATTGCACCGGGTTTTTCCTCAGTTAAAGCTAAACAAAGTAGTACCGGGAACTTCTATTGAATACAGTATGCCATCACAGCAAGGGCATACGGTGTATTTAGAGCTTACTTTTAGTGAGATCCACCAGGAAGGAAATCGTTTTCTGGTAATTATCGGAAGGAACTTTACAGAGCGTTATTTACGACGAAAAGAAATTGAAAAAGCCCAAAGTCGTATTGAAGAGTTGAGCGCTCGTCTGCAAGAAGAAAATGTGATGCTACGGGAAGAGGTGAGTGCTGATTACAGGGTAGATAATATTGTGACGGTTAGCCCCAAGTATCAAAAAGTGCTACGGCAGGTCAGCCAGGTTGCTGATGCTGATACGACCGTGCTAATTTTAGGAGAAACCGGTACAGGGAAAGAATTATTAGCGCGCGCTGTGCACGAACTAAGCGAGCGTGAGGACTATCCTCTGATAAAGGTCAATTGTGCTGCCCTGCCAGAGAATTTGATCGAAAGTGAATTGTTTGGCCATGAACCAGGAGCTTTTACAGGTGCACAAGCACGAAAAAAAGGCCGCTTCGAATTAGCTAATAAAGGGACTATATTTCTCGATGAGGTAGGAGAGCTGCCACTGGCTTTACAGGCTAAGCTCTTGAGAGTCTTGCAAGAAGGAGAGTTCGAGAGGGTAGGGGGGACAGAGACGACCAAAGTGGATGTGCGCCTGATAGCAGCAACGAATCGCTCACTGGAGGCCATGGTGAAAGAAGGGCGTTTTCGTGCTGACTTGTACTACCGACTCAATGTTTTTCCAATCGTAAATATTCCTTTACGAGAACACCCAGAGGACATTCCTGTGTTGGCGGAGCATTTTGTTCGCCGTTTTGCTCAGCGCTTGGGTAAAAAGATTGCCAAAATAAATGCAGCAGATTTAGAACGTTTAAACAGCTACCACTTCCCAGGTAATGTGCGAGAGTTAGAGAATATCATTGAACGAGCAGTCGTACTTTGCAATGAAGAAACGTTGAGAATTCCGCTGGACAAACATCAGGATCATGACCTGTTGGAAACCAGTTTTCCTACATTCGAAGAAATGCAACGGAACTATATTATTGAAGCGCTCAAGCGGACAGATGGCCGAATCACCGGCCCGGAAGGAGCGGGCCGACTGCTAGGGCTAAACGACCGTACGCTCATGTCTAAGATGCGGAAGTTTGGTATCAAAAAAAGAGAATACATTATTTGATGAAAGTGGGGGCTTGTATTTTTCGGCAATAGTAGAAGGGAGGCAGGTCGTATTGACCTGCCTCCCTTGTATCGTGCGTAATCATAAAAACAGCAACGATTACTCAATAACCTCAGCCATCTGTTGGTTGATTTGATCAAGCGTTTTACGGGTGTCTGACTTGAATTCTTGCCAGCCGTCCGAAATAGAGTCCCCGATTTTATTCATTCGGTTGTCGATCTCCTGTCCCCATGATTCTAGCCGTTCAACTTCTTCTGACATGTCCGCTTTGGCTTCTGCTGAAGCGTTCCCCATGTTGTTTTTCAGCTTTTCAATACGCTCGTTAATATCATCGCGTGCTTCTTTCAGATCTGCTTTTAGCTCTTGGCTGTCGGTGCGGAATGCATCAGCGATTTCTTCGCCGGCATCATCCATATCGTCAGCGGCTTCTTCCATTTTCTCTTCGGCAGTAGTGTTGTTGTCACAACTGGTAAGGGAGCCAAAAGAAATCAATGAGATCATAAGTGTAAATAAGATGGATGTGGTTTTCATTGTAAAGTGGTTTTTTGGTTAAAATTGAAATCAACTGGTTGAATCAGCAGTTTCGGGGTTACTTGCCGATGCTGTCAATAATATCTTTTACTTCGGCTTTCGTTTTACCAAGCTTTTCTTGTAGCCGACCTAAAATTTCGTTTTCCTTACCTTCTTGAAAGGCGAGGTCATCGTCGGTAAGTTGGCCATATTCTTGCTTGAGTTGACCTTTGATTTGATTCCAGTTTCCTTTTACTTGATCACTAAATGCGCTCATAATTAATTGTTTTTGATTTGTCTATGTAACTGAGATAGTGGTGATGATGTTCGGTCGGAAGGGAATAATTGTTTTTGGAAGATGGCAAAATTTGAGTTCACTTAATATAGGTAGGTCTAAGCGAACACCACCCTTTAAATAAGGGTTTCATTAGTATAAAAAGTAAAACAAAACAATAAAAATGATACGACCAACGAGCACTGATTTTACAGAAGACCTGGGAGAGGCTATTGGCTATTTTGAGGTTTTTGCAGAACGGAAGATTCAAATAGCGAAGCTGGATGCAGCCGAAAAAATGGCTAGCATGACCGCTTCTTTGGCTACTGGGTTTATCCTGCTTGCCTTATTGCCCGTCTTTTTGTGTGTACTAAGTGTAGCGGTCGGTTTTTTATTGGTAGAATCATTTGGATTCTCATTTGCAGATAGCTTTTTACTCCTCAGTGGGGTGTACCTATTACTGGGTTTAGGTTTGTTTGTCGGCCGGCAATACTTTTTCACGAACCCTATTGTGGAAAAGGTTGTTGCTGCGCTTTTTAGGAACAGCACGAAAATAAAACACGATTTTGACTTTCATAATAGTTAATCAAGCGGTTCATTTTAAGCGGGTTAACTATTTGAAAGTCTTATAAAAAATCGTGTTTTATTTTATGCGCAATACTTAAGTAGTATTCAGGCCAATTCATTAACCACTCAACCATTTTATAATATGCAATTACATCAAATAGACAGTATCCAAGAGTTAAGGAAAGAAAAGCTTCGTTTGCAAAAGGAAGCAGATGTTGCCCGTGAACTCTTGCACCTCAAAGTTCAAACAGCAATTGATACTGGAAAAAGAGGTTTACTTGGAAGTTGGAAAGCCATTATTCCTATAGCCATCACAGCAGGACTTAAACAATTTTCGAGTGCTAAGCCCAGGGAGGCAACTGCGGGAGAAAATACCTTTTTTGATACCTTTCAGGAGGGGTTCAAGGCTTTTCAGCAACCGGGTAATGGAAAATGGGTTGCATTGTTTCCTATTATCATACGTTTATGGGAGCAATGGCAGGGGGATCAAACGGTAAGTGACGAGCAGCCATCTCCCCCCAAGATGCGAGCGTCTGTAAATGTAGAGCATTCCAACTTGAGAGAAGAGAACTCAGCCTTAACTTACTAGAACAGGCAATAATATGTCAAAAGAGGTTTGGGGGATTTTTACACTGATTTCTTTTTTTGCACCAAACACTTTTAGTCATTATCCAGTTAATGCCAGTAGTAAGTTCTATTTTTTTCGTAAAAGCCCCATTTGTTTTGTCTACAAATACACCAGAAAAAAAAATTATTAGTTCATGGTTTGAAAAGAGTAAACAGCAGTTAGTTATGATCGTTTTCTCTTCATCATGGTCAGGGTCAACACATATTCTCAGAACCTACCTTAGAGCCCTCATAGAGGAATTCCCCCAGATTCATAAGGTATTTGTTGATATTGAGGAGCAAAAAGAACTCGCAACGGAGTTTGGGATAACCAAGATACCAACCACGGTGATCATGAAAGAGGGAGAAGTTTCAGACACGCTCATTGGTACGGTTTCTAAAAAGAAGCTTCGCGCTTTGATCGAAAGTCATCTTTAGTTGTTAAAGAGATTTTTTGATTGTAAACGGCTGTAAATTGTGCACCAAAGTAAAAAATAGCCGAAGCATAGAAAATCCACACCATAATTACCATCACCGATCCTGCCGCTTCGTACATGTTGCCGGTATTGGATAAGCCAATGTAAAAAGTAATAGCGTATTGTCCGATAAAGAAAAGGATAGTCGTAATAATTGCTCCTAATCTCGCCGTAGACCAATCGATTTTACGATCAGGAAGATACCTGAAGATAAAGGCGAAGAACAAACCCGTCAATAACAGGGGAAGTGTCAGGGAAATAAAATACAGAAGCGCAGTCGATAAGTCTGGTATAAATTCAGCAATATGTGCGGTAAAACGCGTTATCAAGGCATTGAGCGTGAGTGTAATGACAAGGATAAAGGCGATGGAGAGGAGCAGTGCTAAACCAATCAGGCGACCTCTTACGTATTGCCACCAGCCCATTTTTTTACTAGCTTCTTCAGCGTGGAAAATAATATTCATGGTGCCTTGGATAGTCACAAAGATGGTAGTAGATGTAAATAATATGCCTCCTAATCCTACCAGGAGTGACCACCCTTCGCGCTCAAATAAGCCAATATTGTTAATGGTGGCAGATAACTGTGCGGCGCTTTGTTGTCCGAAGTAATCACCCAGCTGACTGAAAATCGTCTGCTCAATGGTTGCTTGATCATAAAAGAGCGAAGTAGCCTGCAATAGAACCAGTAAAAATGGCGGCAGGGAAAATATGGTATAATAAGACAATGCTGCCGAGCGTAGCATAAGTGCATTTGCACCAAACTGAAGGAAGGTTTCCTTGAGGCAGGCCCACAAGAAATTGAAAGCAATAGGTGAGATCATCTAGAGGGCTTATTGTTCGTTTGTTTTAAAGAGGTAGTTTTTCAATGCTATTGAAAATTGCTCAGTAGGGGAGAAGGTGCCATCCTCGTTTTGGCGCAGCACTTGTGTGTATTCATCCACAGGCGCTCCCATGAGCGTAAATTGCACTACGCGAGCTTTCTGTAGGATATCCAAGCGAGTATCGCCGTCAAAATCTTGTAGCCAGCTATCCATTTGCCAACACATACTTTCGCTGCAATAGTAATTGGCAAGGTTACGGACAAATACCAATTGATCCTTCTTTTTAGTGAATAACCCAATCATGTTTTGTGTGCCTGGGCCATGGAAACGTAGGAGATAAGCGTCAGTGGCACCATATCGTATTTTATACAGGGCGTAAGTTTTGAAATCACTGGGGAGTTCATCGCGCCAATTGGCAGAAAAAAGCCGGTAGAGGCCTCGTTCTACAGGAGTGCCATAGAAGGTAAAGTCGGGATCGTTTTGAGTTTTGGTTGGCGCGAACAGGTGCAAATTCCCAACGTTAGCAATTTCGAAATTTTTCTCAAAAGCAACCCATGCACTTGCATTATCATTTTGGGCAGCTAAATTAGAAATACTGAATAAGATGGTGAGCGCTAAACAGGATATTGGAAGGGTGTTTTTTATTAAAGACCTAAACATTGTTGTTGTTTGAAATTTTCAAAAAGGTAGTATGTTTACTACTGTAGGAGATTTATTAATGGAACCCTCTTTTTTCTCATTATGTTCGTTTTTTACACGATGAAATTCCCCCACAAGCTTTAAATTTTATACTATATTGCCAATAGGATTTCACTAGACTTGTTCTGCCGGGTATATGAGAAGATAGGGCTTGATTTAGCCCATATATGATCGAAGTAAAACAAGCCTATTAATTTATTTTTTTTAATGAAAAGTATTCTTCGCCAACTGAAGCAGCAAATAAAGGCTGTACCTCGCAAAATTTGGTTTTTACCTCTTTTGCTGGCCTTGTGTTTTCTGCTGCTCAGTTTAGCGATTATTGCACTCCGGTATTCTGAATTGGTGCAGCAAATCGACGAAAAATTAGCCTTTCTGGCCCTAGCATCTGTAGATACCGCTCGTTCAATCATCAGTACCCTTACTGGTGGTTTGATTTCTTTGGTTGTTTTTAGCTTTTCGATGGTTATGGTGGTGCTCAACCAAGCATCTGCTCAGTTTTCTCCAAGACTTTTGCCGGGCTTGATTTCTCAACGGCAACATCAGTTTATTTTAGGATTTTACCTCGGAGCTATCATTTACAACCTCACCGTTTTGGCCAGAATTGGCCCCTCAGATTTAGAGCAATCCGTACCGATTATCTCGGTTTTACTGGCGATTGTTTTTGGTATAATTGGCCTTATTTTATTCATTTCCTTTATCACAACTATTTCTAACTCGGTGCGTATTGACACCATTCTCCACAACCTACACGCGAGTACACAGCATAAGCTCCAGAAGGATGCGGACAATGATGTGTTGACGAACCAGGCCCTACCCGACGACCTGGAAGACTGGATACCGCTTAATAGTGCGTCTTCTGGCTACCTTTTGCAAATTGAGACGATGGAGCTTCTTGCCTTGTGTGAAAAACACGAGTTGAAAGTGAATGTTTTGCCTTATGCGGGCATGTTTGTTCTCCGTGGGCAGGAGGTTTTACGGGTATCGAAACCGGTAGAGGAAGATTTGGCGGATGACCTACTCGGCTGTTTACTCATTAAAGTGCAGGAGGATTTGCAATCGGATCGCCTGCATGGGCTAAAACAAGTAGTGGAAATTGCGGTTAAGGCTATGAGCCCTGGTATTAATGACCCTGCTACAGCAATTAGTGGCATTGATTCTTTGACGAGTTTGCTGGATACTTTCTTGTATAATCGGCCGCGAAACTGTGCGGTTGATGGAAACGGTGGTGCGCTGGTTTGGTTGACAGCCCGCCCGTTGCAGGAGATTCTGTTTAGTCTTTTTAGCCCATTAAGAACCTATTGTGCTGGTGATGTAGTAGTGACGAGAAAAATCATCTATTCGTTGCGACAATTGCAAGCGATCAAGACGCTTTCCTCTACAGAGCGATTATTGTTTCGGCAGGAGGTGCAAAAAATCAAGAAAGACTTTTTAGAACGATCATTTAACGAAGCTGACCAACGGCTGATTAATCGTCTTTAAGACACTGGCAGACAAGCTCTAAGTGTTCGTTTGGTAAAAAAAAATGAGTCATCCCGAATTTTGATTGTCATCAAAATCCGTGCTGACCAACCCAAAAACCTATAGTTAGAAAAGAAACCCCTTGATTTCATGAATAGAAATCAAGGGGTTTCGTACAAATAGTCAGATAAATCACTCTTTTCAGCTATTTAATGACTAGTTCTTAGTTATAGTCAGCTTGGGTTTTGGCCTAAGCCAAAATTCGAGATGACCCATGTTTACGATAGGTGGCTAGTGGAATTTTATATCTTTTTCACTGCGCCTGACAATAAGGAAACGACTAGTAATACCAGAAATATCCAGAAGATGACTTTGGCAATTGCAGCAGCTCCGGCGGCGATACCGCCAAATCCGAAAACACCAGCAATAATTGCAACAATAAAAAATATCAGGGCGTAGCGTAGCATAGGTTTTAATTTTAATTAGTAATTGAATGTATACTGCTGTAACTATCAATTTGGGGCGGATGTTCGATATTGATTTGACTTTTTTTAAAAAAATTATATTAACGAACTCTAGCAGAGAATACGCTGTTGGATAAGTGAATTAAATTTAAAAGAAAAGTAATTATGAGAAAGGTGTTTTTATCCTTGTTTAGTATGGCTATATTATCAATTTCTGCGCTTGCGCAGTCCCAAGCCATTAATAAAGTGTCATTTGAAGATGTTGAAATAGCAGCATACCAAATTAATATAAATATTGCTCCTGACAGAGTGATTGATCTTTGGGATGAGTTTTGGGATGACCGCTATAATGTAGATGTTGATCGAGAGGACCGCAACCGAGAGAGAGAGATTTACTTAGCTAAGAAGATTCAAGTAGAGTCAATTAGCAGTAAATCATTGGATGTGTACTCCAAGCTTACAACTACAGCTAAGGATAACACAACTGTAAGTTTAGGTTTTGGTGTTGGTTATGATGTTTATGCGAGCAAAGATCAATTTAGTGATACGTTTGCTGCCGCAGAGCGTATCCTTAATGAGTTTGAAACTTATAGCTACCAAAAGTTCTATAGCCAGCAGGTCGAAGAATGGCAAAAACAACTTGAGGATGCAAAAGAAGAAAAAGTAGAGGTAGAAGAGGAAATCGCCAAGAGGGAAGATAAAATTGAAGGCTGGCAAAAGGATATTGAGGATTTGGAAAGAGATATTGAAAAAGCCAGAAAAGAGATGGAAGCTGATCGAGATAACCTGCCAGAAAAAATAAAACGCATGAATGCGTTAGAGGAAAAATTACGTACTGCAGAACAACTGCTCACCAGGTGGCAATAGTAGTGTATCGTCAAGTCATAAAAAAAGCCGCAGCTGTTGGCTGCGGCTTGTCTTCAAATGGTTTGAAGTATAAACGGGATTAAAGTAGTGTCTACTAAGAGCCTTTTGGAGATTTAGATTTGGAGCGAACGTCGCTGAAGACTAAATCTCTAACAGGCTCTAAAAGTTGTAATCTTAAGAAGCCATCCGATTAATGGCGCTTTTTAATTTTTTGCGTGCTGTAAAAATTCGGCTTTTCACTGTACCTATAGGAAGGTCAAGGTGTTCAGCGATCTCTTGGTATTCGTAGCCACGGTAATGCATCAGAAAAGGAACAGCGTACAAATCGCCAATCTTGTCAATCTTACGGTGAATTTCCTCTACTCGTAAGTTGATTTCGGCAGCGTAACTTGGAATTGTTTTACTCTCCAACCCGTAAGCCAAATCTTCTACAGGTTCGCTTACTGTACGTTGGCGCTTTTCTTTGCGGTAATTATTAATAAAGGTATTACGCATAATAGTAGCGATCCAACCTTTAAAATTAGTACCCGCTTGGAATTTTTCGCGGTAACGAAAAGCTCTTAGTGAAGTGTCCTGCACTAAGTCTTTTGCTTTGTCCTTATTGTGGGTAAGACGTAAGGCAAAATTAAATAAGAAAAGTTCGAGGTTATTAAGCTGATTTGAAAAATCGGTCGTAGACATAAATGTTTTTTTGATTACACTTCTTATAGTTCAATAGCTGTGCCAAGGTTGTAATTTGTTGATCTTTAGTTGTTTATGATTTTATTGAGTCGCCTTTTTTGATTATATTTAATCATTTTATTTTATATCGTACCGTTTTTGAAGGGTGCTGGGTTAAGGTGTAGTCGTGGTTTTGCTTTCTATTAGCCTTGGTTGTTAAAAATAAAGCATATCGTAATCTCTCTTAGAGATTATTTTTAAAATAATAAAATTAATAGAGGAATCAACGAACATCAAACCGGATTGGCTCGTTGCAAAAGCGTATTTAGAATTTAAATTAAAAGAAATTATGATTAACCGATTTATGCTTCCCTTGCTCTTTATTATAAGTATGACAACTAGTGCATTCGCACAGACAGGGAGCGACATGATGACCAGTACTACCGACACGAAACAAGAGATGACTACCGATAACGTAAGCGTTGCTGATTATGAGCGCATGCTTGATGCTTACCTGCGTGTAAGTTTCCGTGAATACGCTTACGAAGCACTAAACTTAACGTCAGATCAAATTATATCGCTTGATCCATTATATATGGAGTACATGAAAGAACGGAGCGAACTCATGGACAAGCGCACCGAACTCATGGATGAGTATGCGGAAGAAATGAAAGAAGATGATCGACCAGCTGATGAAGCTGAAGAATCGGCAGAATATATAGAAGATTATTGGGAGATCAATATCAACGAACAACGACTACGGAAGGAAACTTTTGATAGAATGGAAGATGCGGTCTCTTACCGTAAAGCCTTCGAGTTTTTCCTTCTGGAAGAAGCGATTTCTAACCGCGTAAATCAAGAAAAAACGATTGAATATATTCCCGTTTTGATTGATTTAGACAGCCCTGAATTTACCTACTACCGGGAAATTGATCGTTACAACACCTGGATGAAGAAAAATGATATTGAGATCGACGGAACAACGTCGTTGGATCATCAATATACTTATGATGGCTTGATGAAGCTTACCCGTACCATTGAAGCCACGATGAACACGGTAGACGGAGAAATTGAAGACTTCGACATGCACATTGCCACCATTAAGGATAAAGCGATGGAAATGACCGATGACAAATATGCCAATACACATGCTGATGCCGCTAAGGTAGCTTTCACCACAGTAGCAACCTTGATGGAGGAAGTAGCCGAGTTGGACGGCGTGGTAGTAGCTGATGAGTATCTGAAATCGTTGCGTACCGCCGCTGAAAAGATTGATCCAAATACCTTATACCTTGACCAATCCAAGCACGCATACAACTTTTTCACCGAGGCACAGTCGACGTTGAATAACTTGTATACAAAGGAAATGATAAACGCCTCTGATATGACGCAAGACATGTCATCATCAGACCGTAAGTAATAATCGGGGTCTACACGAGTAGACATATTTTAGGGTGATTGTCCCGGGAGCGAACGCTCCCGGGCTTTTTTTTTGCAAGAATAACAAAGCAAATCATTCGACCTACTGATTATTTTTTATCGTCAAACGTAGCAATGTCGCGTCTAATTTTATTGACTAAGGTGGCTACGTTTTTTCCAAAATCAGGAGCATCGGTTTCGTTGATTTTGTCAAATTTTCCTTCATATTCCTGTAGTAGTTGTTCGTATTCGCGGAGGGCACCGATTTTTTTTTCGGCCATCGCTGCTACCTCTTCGTTGGAATTATTCAAGTCAGCTTCGAGCTTCGTAATTTTGCTTTGTATATCTGTTGAGAGGCTCTCAACAGCCTCCTTCATCGCTGCAGGCGTTTTATAGGTAGAAACTTCTATACTTTTGGTTTTCTCCTTTAAGGTAGTTTCGGCCTCGGAGGCAGCTTCCTGTTGCTCTTCCATGACAGCCTCGGTTGTTCCTTCCGCGACGCCTTCGGTATTCCCGCAGCTGGTCATTAAGTTGAATGTGAGTAGTATTACTACAGTTGAGAAGAAAAATTTCATCATGACGGGAGTTGTTTTTTTGTAAAAAAAGAAGGGATTCTTTCTGACGAAAGTTCCAAAATCAGTGCAAGAAAGGAAGGTTTCTTGGCTTGTACAAAAAAATCAAATAAACAATTCCTGTATCTTTGCGCACCAAATTCCATCTGGTTTGTTTTCTCAGAATTAAAAAGAGAAAAAATGCAGACAATTACTGTGCAGCGTCCGGAAGAAACGCAGCAATTGGCCGCCGCTTTAGGTAAGCTATTAACGCCTGGAGATGTGGTGATCCTGAACGGCCCATTGGCTGCGGGGAAAACATTTTTCGTAAAAGCACTGGCTCAAGCGCTGGGTTCGGAGGATTATATCTCCAGCCCTACTTATACCATTGCTAATTTTTACCGTATTAATAGTGGTGATTTCCTGCACATGGATGTTTATCGTATCGAGAGCATCGAAGAGTTCAGAGACTTGGCCCTGGAGGAACATTTTGAAGAAGCCATAACCCTTATCGAGTGGGGGCAAAAAGTAGCGGAAGATTTTGAGGAATACCTTCTTATCGATATTGCCTTTGTAGAACAGGAGGATACCTCACGGATATTTACTTTTTCGCCCATTGGTGCCAACTGGCAGCAGCGGCTGTCTTTATTGAAATTAGCTTGATCTATGAGCGCAACGGAAAAAATAAGCCTGAGTATTGAATCTTCAGCACTGCCTTACGGTGTTGTGCTGAGTGCAGGGAGTGAAATTCTGTTTGATTCCACCCAGCATACAGAACTTCAAACGCTAAAAGATGCGCCAGCACTGGCAAAACACGCATTTAAAGCCACTGGCCGTAAAGCCAGTGACCTCAAACGTATTGCCATTAACCAAGGCCCAGGAGGGACGAGTGCCATTCGTGCTGGTGTTGCTTTTGCCAATAGCTTGGCCTACAGCCTTGGTATTCCCATCATTGCAGTAAATACTTTTGAATTACTGGGAGCACCCGCAACTGCCCGTTACAACTGCCCAACCGTGGTAACCGTAAAATCTATCAAGGGCAATGCCTATGTAGGCTTGTACGCCGACGGAGCTGTGCAGCAAACGCTTTATGGCCCAATGGAAGAGACTGTTCGCAAAGCCCTTGGGGAGCATACCACCTGGGCAGTAGCTGGCGCTCACCGCGAGCAACTGATCACCGCTTTCCCTGAACATACCATTTATGATACAGGGTATAAGTTTGGCCTCGCAACCGATATGGTGCCCATGCTTCCCAACCTTGGTAGCAGGGAGCTTAGGTTTCCTCAATTTGTAGTACCTATTACAGAACAATCGTTAATGTTTAAACAAGGTGAATAAAATTCTGAAAGCATCCAGCACAGCTGTCACAGAAGCTATTGCGAGCTTAAAGCAAGGTGGTGTAGTCATGTTGCCCACTGATACCGTTTACGGCTTGGCCGTTCATCCTGGTTTTCCGGAAGCGGTAGATCGCTTGTACGCCATGAAAGATCGCCCACGTAGCATGAACCTGCCGATTATGGTAGCAAATGTTACTGATATGGAAACACTAGGGGTTGATATCAATGCACCAACGCACCGTTTATTGAACTCGGAATACGTTCCTGGCGCACTTACGGTAGCCATTGGTTTTACTGACAAGCCTAAAGTTGACTGGCTGACTGGCCGCGACGAGGTAGCCATCCGCATTCCTGACGATGAGCACCTCTTGGCCATCTTGCGGGCTACCGGCCCTCTGTTGGTGACGAGCGCCAATGCTTCAGGCGAGGATACACCGACGGAGGTAGCGGCTATTTTGGAACAATTGCACCTTGCACCGGATGTAGCCATTGACGGAGGCACCATCCCAACTATTCCTTCTACCTTGGTCAACTGCCGCATGAACCCTCCTGTTATTGAGCGGGAAGGAGTCATTCCTGCTACTGATTTAGCACCTTACTTAAAGTAAAAAGACACATGGCTAAATACGTTCTTGGTATCGAATCTTCTTGTGATGACACTGCCGTAGCGGTAGTGACAGCACAGGGGGAAGTATTGTCTTCTGTGATTGCTTCACAGGCGGAAATTCATTCCCAATACGGAGGGGTATTCCCCGAATTGGCGGGCCGTGCCCACGTACAGTCGATCCTGCCAGCTATTGACAAGGCTTTGCTTGATGCAGGCATCACCCACGAGGATTTGGAAGCTATCGGAGTAACCCGCGGCCCGGGCCTCATAGGTTCGCTCTTGGTGGGCCTCACCTCGGCCTCGGGCTTGGGCTTGGGCTGGGACGTTCCCGTGATTGGCGTTAATCATCTGCGAGGGCATTTGCGTAGTGCAGACCTGGAAGAACAAAGGGTCAAATACCCCGCGATAATTTTATTGGTTTCCGGCGGCCACACCTTTTTGGCGCATATGGAAAGCGCTACAGATATCAAGCTGTTGGGCTCTACGCGTGATGACTCCGTTGGTGAGGCCTATGACAAAGTGAGCCGTATGCTGGGCCTTGGTTATCCCGGTGGCCCCGTAGTTGATCGTGCCGCCAAGCAAGGCCAAGCTACGATCCCTTTTCCGCGCCCAATGCTGCACAAAGGGTTAGAATTTTCTTTTTCTGGCCTGAAGTCGGCAGTATCTCGTCACCTGAATGCCTTAGACGAAGCACCCGTTGTAAATGACGTGGCGGCCTCTTTTGTAGAAGCAGCGATGGAGATTTTACTGACCAAATGCCGGAAAGCGTTGAAGAAGTATCCGGTCAAATCGCTGGTGGTAGTCGGTGGTGTTGCAGCCAGCCCTCAGTTGCGTGAACAAGCAGGTGAGCTTTGTACCAAAATGGGCGTAGAATTATGTTTGCCGCCCCTGCGTTGGTCCACCGACAATGCGGCCATGATTGCGCTGGCGACCTGGGATTACCTGCGTTTGGGGCATCATCCGGCGCCAGTACCTCAGTTGCAGTTGTCGATCAGCGATTTTTAGGCGAGTTAGCCGGGCTATTTCGTATAAATATGTTTATGTTAGAGCTTGTTGGGAAATTTGCGAACTGATTTTCAACGATTTACGGTTCTGTCTAAGAAGTCAAAATCGAGCTTAGCGGGCTAAGTGAGGTTTTTAGTTCGACGGCAGGTTCGAAAATCCTTGAAAATCAGGAAGCACCAACCTATTTCCGTCGAATACTTTAACTATTTCCTTTTCACCAAATTAAATTTCCCAACAAGCTCTAAGTTACACTGATCGCATTGGTACGATCTTGTGCGGGGTGCGGAGTTAGTGCGGTGTGCGACTTTTGGTGCACTAAATACTTCCGACCTCCCATCACTTGCTACTTCCGACTTTGGGTTCGAAGGTGGGGCCATGCCATCTCCCGTCCCGACTTTTCTAGTCGGGACGGGATCGGCACCAGGTCGTTCGCTCTCATGCAATGCTGCGCATTACATACCGCTGCCACCCTTTGTCCTGCTCGTCCCTGCGCTCGTGCTTCGGCCTGTTGGCCTGCGCACCTGATTTTTGCGCCAATCGTACCAGTGCGATTGTACGGTTACCCCCAAGTCCGAAGCACTTCGCACAAAATTCGGGAGTTAGAAACAAGAAAATGGAGCATTCCCCCCGCACCCCGCACCTAAATTAGGTGTCAGATATGTAGACGTACCCCACCATGGCGAAGTTTTTTTGCATCTTAGAAGGGATATTGTTTGTGACGAATTAATAAAAACGCGCATGAAACACCTAATACTCCTCCTTGCAGTAGGCTTTAGTGCCACGTTATTTGGACAAAAAACAGATACCCTTGTTATCGATTTAGAAAACCAGCGACAATGGGTCATTAAGACCTATGATGCTGAGGGTAATGTGCGAACAATTATTTACCAATCAAGTAGATTGCAAGATGATACGACGGTCATTGATGGCCATAGACTCGGAGATATGAGCGCGGAAGACTTGTTTATGCGGGGAGTATTGACTTCGGCAAAAGACCCTCGGAAACTGAGGGTGAAAGATAGTACTTATACCTTTTTTTACAATGGGAAAGTAGACCGTAAAACTTTTTTTCGGGATGGTGCTACCTACGATTATATTTATGACGAGCACTGGAAGCTGCGGTACGTAGAGAAAGTTGATTGGAAGGGTACGACGTATTTATTTCTCCGGGATCAAAGTTTGGTGCTTGCTGATTTGTCCGTTAGCTTGTTAGGAAGGATAGGTGATACGGTTGCTGGGGAGTTTACTTTGAGCAATCAATCTGCCGAGACACTCTTCTTGGAGTTTGGTAGCAATAAGGACGGGGTGGTTTTACCCCCACAACTGGTTTTGCCCGGAGGTGCTAGTGGTAAATTACGGCCCCGTTGGTTGGTGACTAAGGGAGAGGATACAGCCGTTTTGACGGTGAACGTTGCAGGCCACAGTACTTTTGAATTGAGTATCGATTATGATGGATATCACTTGACAGAAACCGACTTTGGAGAAAATACCAAGGCAGACCTTGGTTTGGAATTAGGAGAGGTGCCGAGTTTATTGCTTCGCCTGTCCAGTGCGGAAAAATTATTGAAGATAGTCAATGAAAAAGGAGAGGACGTAGCTGTTTTATCTGTCCCTAAAATACTCAACGTTGTACCTTTAGATCAATTTCCGAGAGGGGAGTATCTGTTGGTACTTGTAGATCTTGGTAGTAAGGAAGAGAAGTATTGCCGGATAAAGTATTGATGTCTTTAGGGACTTAGAGAAAAAATTAAGGCTTGGTCACTTATTTACATATTTCCCACTATTTTTGACCCCGGAATTGCTGTTGGACCTCTAACTCCCTTGGAGACAGGAACAATGAGCAAACTACTTGGGGCAACCCAAGCACAGCGTGATTGGTGAAAGACTACTTCAATGCCAATGACGTTTGGCCACCTTTATACTATTAATTACTACTATGAAATTCCAGATTACTACGCTTTCCTTGTTTTCCATCGCCTTGTTTTTTCTGGCTTCCTGTGGCGATGACAATGCTGTTGCTACCACCGATTTGGCGGGCCACTGGGAAATCCAAAGTGCAACACGCGACGGAGAACCCACGACGACCATGGAAGGGATGTATTTCGACTTTTCGGAAGATGGTCAATTGTTAACCAACATGACTGGTGCAGAAGAAGCCTACGCTTACGAACTAGATGGAGCGGCCATCCTTCAGCGCGGTGGCCCCATTGAAGCCGACTTCCTGATTGAGTCTTTTATAGAAGGGGAGCTTATCCTGACCACTGAACTGCGGCGTAAAAAATTCCGGATGGTGTTGCGCCAGCCCGCGGAGTAGCATTTTACCGAAAGTCCAGCTTAGACTATCAGCTTCCTGACTTTTGGGTATAAAAGTCGGCGAGTGACCTCCGTTTATATGTATCTTCGTAAGATACGTACCAATTCCGACCGTTATGAAAAACCTATTCTTTCTAGCTTTTTTACTGATGCTGAGTGTGCCCCTAAGTGCGCTTGATGCCAGCCTTTCCTTTGCTCGGTTCAATAGCCCACAAGGCACTTATGTAGAAGTGTACCTGCACGTTTCAGGGCAGACTGTTACGACTGTTGAGCAAAGTGACTCGACAGTACAGGGAGCAGTAGATATACTGGTGTTTTTTGAACAAGGAGAGCGTATCATCAAATATGATAAGTTTCGCCTGTTAAGTCCGGTAGGTGCCTATATTGTAGATTTTATTGACCTCAAGCGGTATCCGTTGCCGGAAGGGGATTATAAGCTTCGGGTAGAAGTGACCGATGCCAACCTGCCAGAGGAAACTCGCAGATACAGCGCTGACCTATCCCTGGATTTTCCGGAAGCAGAACTGGCGCAGTCGGACATTCAGCTACTGGCAGCTGTAGAGCCTGCTACAGCCCCTGGTCCGATGGTGAAGAATGACCTGCTGATGGAGCCGCTACCTTTCAACTACTACGGCAGAGGTGCTAACATATTGACCTTTTACCACGAGGTATATAACAGTGATCAAGCCATAGCTCAGCCCTTTGTGGTGAGTTATCGGGTTGATAAAATGGAAAATGGTGTAGCAGAAACGTTGATGCTTGCCCACAAGCGGCAAGACCCCGCCACGGTGAACCCACTTTTACTAAGGATGGATATCAGCGATTTACCTTCCGGAAACTATCAGTTGGTCGTAGATGTACGAAACCGGGAACGTGCTTTGTTGAGTACCCGTTCGATGATGTTTCAGCGCAGCAACCCGATGGTGGATGCCCAGAATTTTGAAGAAGCCATGGCTACGGTGACCATCGAAGAAGAATTTGTGCAAGACCTGACACCGGAGGAATTGGAATATAGCCTGCGCGCTATTTCGCCACTCTTGCCACAAAGTGATGTAGAGCTGGTAGATATCATGCTACGCAACGATAGCCTGCGTGCGCAGCGAATGTATTTGTATGGCTTCTGGCTGCGCGAAAATCGCACCAATCCTGAGCAGATTTACAAAGAATTTATGGAGGTTGCCGCTGCGGTAGATCAGATGTTTCAATCGGGTTTTCGTCATGGTTTCGAAACCGACCGCGGCTATATGTACATCAAGTACGGCCAGCCAAACGACATCTCTCGTAGTGAAAATGAGCCTTCTGCTCCTCCGTACGAAGTGTGGTCGTACAACGAAATTGAGCGCACCAACCAAAACAACGTCCGCTTTATTTTCTATAACCCTTCCCTGGCTGCCGACGATTTCATACTCCTGCATTCCGATGTCATCGGTGAGCGCAACAACCCACAATGGGAGCTCGAACTCTACCGTGATTCCCCCAGCGAACATCCCGGAAACTACATCGACGGCGAAAAAGTCAACGATAACATCGGCCGCCAGGCGCGGAGGCTGTTGTCTGATTATTAGGGGGAGTAGCGGGAGTATATCTATCGGTATAATGGTAAGGAGTTAGATGAGGCTACGGGGCTGTATGATTATGGTGCAAGGTACTATGATCCGGCGGTGGGTAGATGGGGACAGGTTGATCCGTTGGCGGAGAAATACATTGATATTAGTCCGTATACGTATGTGACTAATAATCCACTTAGATTTATTGATCCCGACGGAATGAGAGTGTCACTTTTTGATCGAATGGAAGAAATGGGAGCTTATCATGGAGCTGGGCCAGATGACGAGTCTTTGAAAGAATTTAAAGCAACAATTGCCAACGTAGCTAAATTTAGTACTGAAAAATTACTAGACATTACAAATGTCGTTGCGGATATTTATACATCAAATGGTTTCGAAGGAATATTTACTTTTTCTATTGTTTCGGGATCAGATGCTTACAGCAGGAGTAATTCTGAGCCTGATGAATTTTTCTTAGCTCTTGTTAATGAAAACGAATATGCAAGTTACTACGGCAAAGATCCAGGTCATAGCGTATTGGAAATAGGAGGCCAGGTCTCTGCTTGGAATGGGCGTAGTTTTTCTAGTTACGTAAATGCGGGAATTTTAAAAAGTAAAAATGGATATGGCAGTGATTGGAATTATGCTATTGGTTATACAGTGGCACATGAGCTTCTACATCAGTTATTACAAAAGTCAGATTTAGCTATTAATAATAAAACCCCGTATTATACTTCATTTAAAGGGCATGATGATGGATACCCTAACTTGAATTCTACAGGAAGTCTTAAAATGACCCAGGATGCAATAAAAGAAGGGCGTGAATCATGTAGTGGTTGTCTAATTATCCTGCGGCACAAAATTTTAATTCAGCGGTATCGACTCTCAAAATAATTATGATTATGACTAAGCTATTTTCTTTGATTTTACTCATTGTCGTAACTCAATATTGTTGTATTAAGAATAAGTCTGATTCAGGTGAAAGTCCCCAAAAACTACTTGTTGAGTTGATAACAGACGAAAAAGAACTTAGCTCTTTTGCTCCGTTTTATCACAAGGTTCACGATGGAAAAATATTACTTATTCAAATCAATAACAATCTTCTTGACACCGTAATTATTCCTTATACAAAAGTCTATGGAGTTAAATGGTATAGCCCAGAAACTGTTGGGTATCTTTCTGTATCTCTAAATAAAGATACCATTTTGGGAGAGTCAAGGTTGACGGTTTCAGCAGCAGCAGATAATAGAGATACTTTATTTCCTGGGGAAATTAGCCATTATTTTATTGAAGAATATTATTGGACCGAACAAAATAAAAAGCTAAAATTTGCTCAATTCAGTTTTCCATTCTTTATGAATAAAGGAATTAATGAAAACTTAGAATTTCTCACCAATTTAAATGAACAGAAGGATAGTCTACACATTATCCATCTTGGTAAAATTGAGAAAGGTGAAGAAATAGATATAGGGATCGGACACATGGTGACGCTTTATTAACGCCCCCACTGGCTAGCTATGCGACTTGTCCGCCTCAGCGGATAGACGAATAGCGACCAGTGGGCGCAGTGGCGGCTTTGCCGGCATTGCGTGGTTCGGAGGATAGTCTTTAAATTATTGTAACAAAAAAAGCTCGATCGCTTGGGGAGCGGTCGAGCTTTTTAAGTCTTTAAAAGTAGTGATTGTGCTTATCCGGAGCCTGGTTGAAAACCCCAACAAGCGCTAATTACTTAATTCATCGAAAAATAGCGAGTAGCATCACCTACTGTTTGAATTTTATTCACTTCTTCGGGGGTGAGATACACCTTGAGGTGGTTTTCCAGTGCAGCGATAAGCAGCATCATGTCTACATCATCCAGGTGTAGGTCATCAACAAAGTGAGTGTAAGGGAGCAGTCGCTGGGGAGCTACATTGAGGGTCCAGCTAATAGTATTAACCACTTGGTTAATCTGGGGTCTGGGAGATGCGATCGCCTGGCTTGTCATGGTCATCATAATAGTGTGATTGTTGTGGTAATCCGGGTTACCTACGAAAGTCTGATTAATAGTTGCGAATTTTCGCTCATTGCGATTTAAGAACGGATAAGCATCGCAATTGGTTGCCTGTGCAACTGAAATTAATGTAAAAAAATGCTCAACCATCGTTTTTCATCGATGAATCACTTCTTAGATGATTTTAATAGCCCTACCCCCCTATTACTGCAATAGAATATTATAATACACAGTATCTTAATATCTTTGTACTTCGATGTTATCAACCACGTAGAATCTAGACTATGAAATTGCGGTATTTTGCCTTCCTATTACTTCCACTGGCTACCTTTTTTAGCTGCGAGGAAGTAAACCCTGATTTTCAACAAGAAGCTGCCAATCCGGCCTACTTGCACCGCTCCGTCAAGCAGTTGACGGATGTGATCGTGCATGATATTTTCTCACCACCAGTGGCCAGCCGTATTTATGCTTACTCCAGTCTCGCCGCCTACGAGGTAATGGCTAGTGCCAATGCAGACTACCAGTCGCTAGCTGGCCAGCTGAATGATTTTTCAGGAGTTCCTGCACCTCAGGAAGGTGTTGAGTACTGCTATCCTTTGGCAGCGGTGACGGCTTTCCTGAAAGTTGGGCAGACCCTCATTTTTTCAGAAGATAGTATGCGCGTTTTTCGGGAAAAGCTCATGATGGAATTTGATGAGATCGGTATTCCTGGCGGGGTAAAGGAGCGTTCTCTGGCTTATGGCGATGAAGTTGCTGCGGCGATTATTGCTTATAGTAGTACTGATAACTACAAGCAGACGCGTACTTTTCCCAAGTATTCTATCACCGACAATCCCGCCGAATGGCAACCTACGCCTCCTAGTTACATGGACGGTATTGAGCCTTCCTGGAATAAAATTCGTCCATTCGTGCTAGATTCTTCGGGGCAGTTTACCCCTGCTCCTCCTACGGCCTTTAGCCTTGAGAAAGACAGTAAGTTCTACGAAGAGGTTATGGAAGTCTACACCGTATTGGATGAAGATCGCGAAGAAAAAATGGCTATTGCTGAATTTTGGGACTGTAACCCATTCGTTAGCCACACTACTGGCCACGTGATGTTTGCCACCAAGAAAATTACCCCTGGTGGCCATTGGATGGGAATCGCTATGCAAGCTGCTATCAAGGTAGATGCTGACTTTGCGAAAGCCGCAGCGACTTATTCCCTCACAAGCATCGCTCTTGCAGACGCTTTTATCAGCTGTTGGGATGAAAAGTACCGCTCGCGTTTGTTACGCCCTGAAACATTCATCAACCGTTATATTGATGAAAACTGGTTGCCAGCACTCCAAACGCCACCTTTCCCGGAATATACGAGTGGCCACAGCGTCATCAGTCGTGCTGCTGCGGTAACTTTAACGGAGCTTTACGGCGATAATTTTGCTTTTGTGGATAGTGTGGAGGTAGAATACGGCCTGCCCGTACGGAGTTTCGAAAGTTTCTTGGCCGCCAGCGAAGAGGCAGCAGTGTCACGACTGTATGGTGGCATTCATTATGCACCTGCTTGTTTCAACGGTGTAGACCAAGGCGAAGCTGTTGGTAAGTTTATCAATGCTAAACTGAAGATTAAGTAAGATTAATAACTATGAGCACCCCCTTCCGTCAGGAACATCCACTACTGGACAAGCTGGTCACGATTGAAGCCTTTTTGGTACAATTAGTGATCTACCTTCTCCTTTGGTTTTGGAACGACTACCTCGCCCTGATCCTCAGCATGATATTGGGAGGGATTGCGCTTTCTATTTTGGTCATTGCCAAGTTGGTAGAGCTTGTGGAGACCTCCAGAGTGCCAAAAGTCTATTACCGCTTTATGGTCATCTGTGTGCTGGCGCCCTTGATTGCAGGTATTGCCGGCCTTTTACTCCGCAATGGGTTGAGTTGGATGAATTAAACATAAGTCATCCCGAATTTTGGCTAAGGCCAAAATCCAGCCTGACTTTAACTTAGAAAGAGTCCGTAAATAGCTAAAAAGAGTGATTTGTCCGACTTTTGTAGAAAACCCCATGATTTCATTAGTAGAAATCATGGGGTTCGTCTTTAACGATAGATTTTGCAGTTGGTCAGCACGGATTTTGATGACAATCAAAATTCGGGAACTCATGTTACGATTCCCGACCTTTAAAACCCTTACACCTTCCATACAGCCTAGTATTGCATGCAATACGATCTAACCATCAACCATCTAACCATCAAAACCCTTACCCCTTCTCCTCCACCGTACCATCAATATGGCGAGCGAAGCGGCCTTGCTCGCGGGCATGTACAGGTGCGGAACTCGACCAGGGCCAGCCACCGAATTGGGTGCGCTGATATTCCTGGAAAGCATCCATTATTTCAGCTTGCGAGTTCATCACGAAAGGGCCGTGTTGCACGACCGGCTCATTGATGGGGCGTCCTTGCAGTAGGAGGAGATAAGCCTCTTTTTCTCCGTTTTTGAGGATGGTTTCTTGGTCGGCGCGCAGTTCTAGCCCATGATTGGGTTGAATGGTTTGCCCTGCCACATTCAGGCTACCTCCTTCGTGATAATAAAGAGAGCGATTGGCCTCGGCGGAAGCAAGGGGGAGCGTCCACTCAGCACCAGGTGCCATCTTGATGGTAAAAATAGCTACTTCATTTGCAGGGTCAGCAGCCCAGGAGTTGGGCGTAGGAGCGGGGGCAGAAACTTCGCCAAGAGTGCCAGCCGTAAGTTCTATCTCGGTAGTGTGGCCATTGCTGTCTTGGTGAACAACCTGCGGAATCATATCGCTCCACAGCATCCGGAAGTGGGGTTCAACGAATTTACTCACCTTCGGCAAGTTTAGCCACAATTGAAAAAGCACCAATGGGTTTTTCTTCTCTTGTTCCAGGAGCGGAAACATCTCTGCGTGTTGCAGGCCTTTCCCAGAGGTAAGCCATTGCACATCACCATGACCAAATCGGGCCATAGCGCCCAAGGAATCGGAATGATCGACCAGCCCCTTTTTAACGATGGTCACTGTTTCAAAACCACGGTGCGGGTGAGCTGGAAACCCAGGCACTTGTTGGCCGTGGTACATGCGCCAACCATCTTTAATCACAAAATCTTGCCCAAGGTTGCGTCCAGCCAGCGACGCATTTGGCCCCATGTTTTCATTCCCTTCGGGATAATTATCAGCGTGGTAGACACAAAACAAAAAAGGGTCCTGTGTTTTCCAAGGAAAACCTAATGGACTGATCTGGAGGATGGGCGAAGAATTCATGTAGCTACAAGTTATTTTTATACATAACCGTTGGCGAGCAAAAAAGTTACCTTCTCTGACAATTTTGTGGTCAAGCAAAAAAGAAAGTGCTAAGGGATCAGCGAAGAATAACTTCCCCATTTCAGGCTAGCCATTATTGGTGCAGCGCACACTACTTTACGTCACTCCTTCCTCGCGAGGAAGGAGCCGGGGGATGGAGCTAAAAAAGGGAGCAGACAGCCCGTTTCCTTCTCCCGACTGCATCAGTCGGCAGAAGGCATAGCCCATAAGGCAACAAGCGCTAAGCTATTTCTTTACCAAAGCTTGGTGCTGCGCTGTAGCGATCTACAAATTCCTGCATCTCATCGACCATAGCAGGTGAGCCGATGGCAATGGATTCTCGCTGGTGCAAGTGCTTTACTTCGAGGTCCAGAATACGCTTGAGCTGGCAGGTGATGGCGCGCCCTCCGGCTTGTTCAACAATGAAAGCAAGCGGGTTGCATTCGTAAACCAACCGCAGCTTTCCACGAGGGAATTTGCGGGTGTTGGGGTACAAAAAGATGCCGCCTTGGAAGAGGATGCGGTGAATATCACTAACCATACTACCGATATAGCGCAGGCGCAGGTTGAGGTCTGAACAGTGGTCAATATAGCGCCGCATTTCTACATCAAACTTGAGGTAGTAGCCCTGATTGACAGAGTAGTAATTGCCACGGTCAGGAATGCGGATGTCACGATGGCTAAGGCAAAATTCACCAATGCTAGGGTCAAGCGTGAAACCATTGACACCACGGCCGGTAGAGTAGACCAGTAGGGTAGAGGTGCCATAGAGCACATAGCCAGCAGCTACAAGTTCGGTGCCTTTTTGGAGGAAATCCGCTTTGTCACAAGGCTCACTGAGGGGGCTTGTCCGGCGATAGATGCCGAAAATGGTACCTACGGAGACGTTGACATCAATATTGGAAGAACCATCGAGTGGATCGAAAACGACAATATACTTTGATTCTTTGCCATCAACGGGCGTTAGTGGGATGAAGTCTTCATCTTCTTCACTGGCGATACCTGCACACTCACCGCTGTTGCGTAAGCATTCTATGAGTTTTTCGTTGGCGAAAAGATCTAGCTTCTGGACTTCATCGCCAGTAGCATTTTCAGAATCTGCCCGGCCAAGGATACCGATAAGGCCGGCCTTATTGACTTCACGGTTGACGATTTTGGCCGCAACGCCAATGTCTCGTAGCAAGCCGGTAAGCTCTCCGGAGGCATAAGGGAAATCCTTCTGGCGTTTGATGATGAATTCGTCAAGGGTAACGATACGATCCATTGATGTCGGTTTTGTTATGGTTGTTGCAGTAAAGGTACGAATCAGGGCGTGATATTATAAGGTGATTTATGGCAACCTTTTTTTGAAAGGAAATTGTGTCACGATGTTTTTACAAAAGTTCATCTTATTGCTCTTTCTCTAATTTATCTTTGACTATCCGCTGTAAAAAGGCGGGCATCTTTTCCAGTTGCTTTGCTACTTGCATGATTAAACGGGGATCACGCTGGCCTGGGATGTATTCCCCCTCCATTGGACGGTCTTTTAGGCCCATGTATTTTTCGATTTGATGCTCCAGATAAAAAGCTACCCGTGGGTTCTTTAAGCCACTGATCAGCTTGACGATCTCCTTGCTTTTTAAGAAGACGAGCACATTGTAAGCGTAATTAGCGCGGTCATTCGTGCGACTCTCTTCATAGCGTTCCACGTACAATTGAGCCACTTGGTCGCGGGAGAATTGTAAGTTTTTCCAACCGAGAAAATTAATGGGGCGATGTTCACTACGAAGCTCGAAGGCCGTGACACTGAGGTAGGTGGTGTTGATTAAAAAGGAAATGGCTTTAAACAAGAAATAAACACCAATGAGCAAGAACAAGCCTAAAATAAAAGGAACAAAAAAAGGAAGTTCTTGATGATTTGATGTTAGTGCTACAATTCCGACTAGAGGAATTACTGTGAACATAGTGCCGATGATAAAGTAGCTTCTTACGCGACTTATTAAGCGCCATTTTAGCTTAATATCGAGCTGCAAGCCCGGTACGACCTCGATCCCTTGGGGCATCATCAGGTGGGTCTTGTGCTCATTGTTGAAAGAACCATCGACAGCATCGCTGATCCGAAAAACCTGATTGCATTCAGCACATTTGGCGATATTATCAGGGATGTTAATCTCCGTGCCGGGAATGGCTGCATTACAATGAGGACAGTTCAGAAGCATTTGTTTCTATTTGTATCGGATTCAATATACGTCAAGAAGAGGAAATGGCAAAGACAAGAAGCGCATTACCAAAATAAGTATCTTAGATTTCTTATCATTGCTTTACAAGGATAAAAAATGCAAGCACACACCGATCAACATATTATTGAAGCCATGAGAGCGGGCAACTTTTCCATCCTCAACAAGGTGTACAAAGATCATGCTCCGACAATCCGTTCGTGGATCATCAAGAACAATGGGCACGAGGAGGATGCGCAAGATATTTTTCAGGAAGCGATCATCGCTTTACACCAAAAGGCCAACGACCACTCCTTTGTTCTTACCTGTCCGCTGGGTGCACTTATTTTTCGGATATGCCGAAACAAGTGGTTGAACCAGTTACGAAAAAAAAATAAAGAGGCAGAGGTAAGGAATTGGGAGGAAGAGAGATATAAGGATGAAAGTTCGTTGGTTCCTATGCTGGAAGCCATTGAAGAAGAGCAAATAAGACAGCGTAAGCTCGATGCGTGCTTTCAACAACTAAGTGAATTGTGTCAACAACTACTCCATTTATTGATCTCGGGCGTATCTTCCGGAGAGGCCGCTGTGCAATTGGGGATGAATGATGCCAATACCGTTTATCGCAGGAAAAACGCTTGTGTTGGTCGCTGGCGCACCTTGTATCAGGCTCAAAATTAAGGAATAGCACCAAAAATAAATTGCGATTTATTTTTTGCGTAACAAGAAGGAACATGGAAGAAGAGGACTACAAATTGCTCGATCAATATTTACAGGACGAACTATCCGGTGACCAAAAGGCTGCTTTCCGCCAGCGATTAAAGGAAGAGGAGCCATTGGCTGCAGAACTGGAACTCCGGCAGCAGATGCATACTTATTTACGCACGAAGGCCCAGCAACCGGATTTAGAAACGGCTATGAAGAACTTGGGCGGCACCTATTTTTCGCCAGTTGAAAAGGCGGCGAAAATCGTACCGCTGGCCCGCCGTAGGCTCTACGTGGGGCTAAGTATAGCTGCTGCTATTGCGCTAGTGTTACTCGTTTGGAATCCTTTTGATTCGGGTAACCTTTACAATGCTTATGCCCAACATCCACCACTGGCACTGGTGGAAAAAGGAGATGCGCTGGCCTTGGCTCAGCAGGCAGAGGCCGCTTATGGTGAGAAGGATTACAAGACAGCTTACGGTTTACTCAATGAATTGACGGATTTGTCTTCCGAGAATATACAACTCCAACTGGCGCTTGGGATCAGCGCACTAGAAACGGGGCGTACGACCAAAGCTCGACAATTGTTTGAGGAGTTGGCCGAGGGCAATAGCGCATTGCGCAACTATGGGCGTTGGTACCTGGCACTGAGTTACCTAAAGACAGAAGAGTTTGCGCAAGCGAAAGCCGAATTACAAAAACTCGACGATTCAGATCCTGCACTATATGATAAGGCTACTCAGTTGTTGGAAGAACTTTAATCTACAGAATGATTTACCCTTACAAACCTATTTAACACATATGAACCTACTTAAAAATTCATGTCTGGTATTATTCCTGTTGGCGGCTACAAGCCCGTCATTTACCCAGTCCATTTTGGACGAGGATACTTTTGATACCGACTTAAACGGCTGGACCAGCAGTACCGGTTGGGAATGGTCGGCTGATGGCCGTGCCAATAGCGCCAATAACTTTTGGGATGGCCGCCCGCCTATAGACGCGGTTTCCGGGCCAGGAGCACTTGCTTATAGGGCGGCAGAAGGAGACATCGGCCGCGTGACTTCTCGCTCTTATGATTTTTCGGGCAATGCCACTGTTTTTCTTCGTTTTACACAGTATTACCGACGTTGGCAGGGGGCTACCCGATTAAATATTCTTGTTGATGGGATGATCCTGGAGACCATTACTTTGAATACAAATGTGGGTATTAATATTGAAACTTCACACCGCGATGTGCAAATTTTTGATATCAGCATGGCGGCAGGAAATAATGAAAATGTACAACTCGAATTTGTTTTCGAAGGCACCAATTATTTTTGGTTAATCGATGATGTACAGTTTTTCGATGATTATCCATACCCACAAACTCGGCCTTCCTTTTTCGGCGACAGCCTCGCTAATTTTGGTACACCTTACGATAATTATCAGGTAGATAGCGTAGGCTGGGCGTATGTACCCAAGCAGCTGGTGGTACAGTTTGCAGCAGGTGTGACGGAACCAGAGAAACAACTTATTCGCGATACGGTAGGCGCGGTGAAAATATCCACCTGTGTTTGTGATCGCCTCGAGCTATGGGAGCTCACGGATGATCCCCTTAATTTTGGAGATAACCAAGGCCCCGAGGGTGGGTCGATAGGTATTCTTTCTAATAAAAAGGGAACAGGAAGTACGGCAAAAGTAGATGGTGTAGATTACAATTATTATAATGGTACGCAGCTTCAAGATCGCATAGATACGCCAATTCAGCCCCTCACTCCAGCAGAGTTATTACCTTTCGCTGTCAGCCCCGTAGATGCTTTGCGTATCGCAATTTTGGATACCGGATTGGACATAACCCATGAGGAAGTAAGCCAGTTTATTTACCGTATTCCGGATGTTAATAATGAAGAATGCCTCGTCAATGATCCTATCGGATGGAATTTTGTCGATAGCCTCAATAATGTTTTTGATGACAACAGCCATGGTACCCACGTAGCGGGGATTGTGGCGAGAACGCTGCGTACGCTCAATCACGATGAAGACAATTGCAGTTATCAAATTCTACCCTACAAAACCCATGATGAACATGGGGTGGCTACCCTCTTCAACGTAACTTGTGCAACCTATCAGGCCATTCAGGATAGTGCTCGAATCATCAATGATAGTTGGGGCTTTTATGGGGACCCCAGCGAGATTTTACAAAATGCACTTGATAGTGTTGAGCTGGCGGGGGCTTACGTCGTCTCGGCGGCGGGCAATGAAGGCCTGCGACTGGATACGCTCTTACAGTATCCTGCTTGTTATGACAATAGTAATATGATTAGTGTAGCCGCAGAAGGGGTTGATCCTAATGGCATAATAGCCTTGGCCGATTTCTCCAATGTTAGTAATACCTTAGTGGATATTGCTGCGCCAGGGGTGAGTATTAATTCTTCCGTACCCAGGGCAACACCACAATCTACCCAGAACAATGAATTTGATGATAAATCAGGGACTTCTATGGCAGCTCCGGCGGTTAGTGCCGCCTTGGCCGTTGCGTATTGCGCCGGTCCGTTGGGTGCGAAGGATCGTCTGCTGGATTGTGCTGAACAGTTTGAGCCGTATTTTCCGGATATTATCCAAGCCCGCCGCTTAGACCTCAATAGGTTTTGTATCACTCCAGTAGATACTGCTCCAGGAGGTCAATCGCCTCAATTTACGCTTTATCCCAATCCTGCGAATGATCGCATCCAAGTGCGTGCGGAGGCCGAAGGTAGTTTCACTCAGTTGAAGATAGTGGACATGAGAGGGGTAACCATGCTGGAATACCAGCAGTCTTCTTGGTCTGTAGGACAAGTGACCGACCTGGATTTGAATACACTTCCTGCTGGTAGCTATTTTCTGCAAATCCAGCAAGAGGATGCTTATTGGGTCACTAAGTTTATCAAAATTTAATTATAGTCTCTGTCAATCTATGGTATTAAAGTGTTCATTGGTACTTAAAAGCATATTTCCTTTACTCTTATTTGCTGTGCAGATAAGTCTGTCGGCACAATCGGGCCCTTGTTCTTTTTCCAAAAGCATCAGTGCCGTTATCGAGGAAGGTGATATGGAGGAATTGAATCAAACCCAAAGGAATTTGGCTAAATGTGGCCAATGGCCGGATTCCTTGGCCTTGGTTTTGCACCGATTGGGGACCGCTTATTACAGCATGGAGCAATTGGATTCTGCCATTGTTTTCACGCAGGCTGCCCAACGACAATGGGAACTTGTAAACTTGAACACTTATACCCTGGCACAGGGTAAGTCGAATTTTAACCTTGGTTATTTTTTGAAAGAGCGGGGAAGTTATTTGCAAGCAAAGCCTTATTTGCGAAAAGCAGTAGACGTCTATGAGCAATTGGAGCTCAAGGGGCGTTTGCAGGTCAGTTATCGGCAATTGGGGCAGGTTTGGCAAAACGAAGGGGCCTTTACGGAAGCCGCAGCTTATTTTCGCTTGGCCCGCGATGTCGCAGAGGAAGAGAATGACCAGTCTAGCCTGGCAAAAACATACCTTGATCTGGGGCAGTTACTCTGGGAAAAAGGAGAGGGGATACAGGCGCTGGATACCTTGCAACGCGCACTTACGCTTTTCGAAACGCAAGAGGAAGAGGAAGATTTTTTCGCTTGTCAGAACCAGATAGCGCTGGTTTATGATCAATTAGGAAATAAGAAAGACGCCATTCGTTATTACCAGCAAGCACTGGCTGGGTATGAAGATTGGGACAATTGCGTTCGAGCCGCCTTGGTGGCAAATAATTTAGGGGTAGCTTACCTGGAGACCAAACTTTTCCAAGAGGCAGAGAAGGTGTTAAATAGAGGTTTGGAACTGGCGGGAATCTGTGAATCACCTGAAATCATTGCGCAAAGTCACGATAATATCGGAGAGCTTTACCTAAGTATGGACCAACCTGAGGCAGCTTTAATGGCTTACCTGAAAGCAGTTGAAACCATTTTACCTGCTCGGCAAGGTTCAACGATTCATCAACTTATCCAATACTCTCCACACAAGCTTGATTTACTAACCTATTTTACCGATATAGCTTTAGCATATAAAGCCCTTTACCAGAAAAAGGCAGACACCAACCAGCTCCGTCAGGCATTGCTTATTTACCAAACGGGCGATTATCTGATCGACCAAATTCGGCAAGGACATTATGATCAGGCGACCCAATTGTTCTGGCGACAGAAAGTGTTGCCATTTTACGAAGCGGCCATCGAATGCACTTACTTATTGGAAGATGGCGATCAGGCTTTCCATTTCTTTGAAAAAAGTCAATCGGTTTTACTCCTAGAGGCCGTCCAGGGGGCACAATTACTAAGTCGTATCTCTGATAGCTTGCGCATTGTCGAGCAGCAATTAAAAAATGAATTGCGAGAAGCAGAGTTTGCTTTGCAGACAGTGGAAGAAGGAGGCCAAAAACAAGTAGAAGCTATCTTCTTAAGCGCGCAAGAGCAATTGCGTGCGTTCTACGAACATCTGGCGGCCACCTATCCTCAGTTTGGCACCAGTAAAGAAAACCACCAATTGGTTGGTAAAGCACAATTTCAAGAGCAATTTTTGTCGACTACTGACGGTGGGCTTTTACATTACTTTTGGGGAACTCGCAACGTTTACTCCCTGAGTGTTATCAGCGGAGCGACCCATATTGTAGATATGGGCCCACAAGAGGAACTGGCCCAAATACTAACCAACTACCTTGCTTTTTTTCAATCCAATCAAGAAATAGAACAAGCTCCTGAGGCGTTTCTTCGTCAGAGTTATGAGTTGTATACCTTGTTGATAGCGCCGCTTTTCTCGAATCTTCCCAGCCAGCTTATTATCATTCCTGCTGGCCCGCTGGCCTATTTACCTTTTGAAACACTGATCGCCAGCAAAGCGAGTAATGCCCAATTGGCTACCGCCGATTACTTACTACGTACTTCAAGGCTGCTGTATGCTTATTCGGCAACCTTATATGCCCGCTCCAGGGTGGAGCGCTTAGGGGCAGACGGGACTTTATTGGCATTAGCTCCTTTTGCCGGACAGGGTAGAGGCGATTATGCGCAGTTGGCCTATAGCGGAGAGGAGCTGGCCACCATTGATGAATACTTTCCAGCAGAACTGTTGAGGGATGGAGCAGCTACTAGGCAAGCATTTCTTTCCCAGCAGGCAGAAAATCAAATTTTGCACCTTTCAACACATGCTTTTGGCTATTCGTCCCAGCAGGCGCCACACATTGTTTTTTACGATAGCATATTGACCCTTTCTGATATTTACAAGCTGTCTATCCCCGCGGAAATGGTCGTTTTAAGTGCTTGTCAAACCCAAACGGGGCAGCTGGCCAGCGGGGAAGGTGTATTGGGGCTGGGGCGAGCGTTTATCTACGCAGGTACCGGCAGTGTGGTTGCCAGCTTATGGAATTTGAATGACCGCTTTACCAGTCAATTAATGGGCGACTTTTATGAAGAATTAGCAGCCAATCAACCCAAAGCGGAGGCACTGCGACGGGCAAAGCTTTCTTTTTTAGATAACCCTGATATTCCCTCTTTTCAAAAATCTCCTTATTACTGGGCAGGATTAACTTATTATGGCGATCATCATCCCTTGATCTCATCGGGTAAGGGGTGGTGGAAATATACCTGGCTGGCGCTTGTAGGGCTAGTATTGCTAGGAGGTTTCTACACTTGGAACAGAACACGTTCTTAGATTGATTCTAAATTAATGTCAATACAACTGTTGTGTGGATATTAACGCTTAATTTGGATTTTATTACAAACTAACAATCAACCAGTAAAGATGGATCAACCAAAAATTGCCGCCAAGGCACCTGTACGCGTAGAATTAGAAGCTGGAAAAAATTACGCTTGGTGCGCTTGTGGAGAATCTTCTAATCAGCCCTTCTGCGACGGTTCTCATAAAGGGTCGGCTTTTTCTCCTAAAGTTTTTCAGGTAGAAGAAACAAAAACTTACGGGATGTGTCAATGTAAACACACCCAGAGACCTGGTTTTTGTGATGGAAGCCACAAGGCGCTTTAAACCAACTGGTTTTTAAGCGCGTAAATCACCAAACCGGCAGTATTTCGTACTCCGGTTTTGTCGAGCAAATTCTGCCGATGTCCTTCAACTGTTCTTTTGCTAATGAATAATTGCTGTGCGATTTCGCTGGTAGTGTGTTCCCGGCAGATCAGTTGAAGGATTTCTTTTTCCCTTGGGGTAAGCGTGAATAATGCTTCTTTATTCTGATCTACAGCTTGTGTATCCTTCTTTTTAATATTACTAAGTAAGGCTTTAGCTACATAGTCATTAAGGTAATACTCTTGGGTCATTACCTTTTGAATGGCCTCACGCAGGATAGCGGGTTCTTCATTTTTGAGCAAATAACCATTGGCACCCAGAGAGAGCACATGGTGGATGAAATGTTCGTCATCGTGCATGGTCAACAAGATGATTTTTACATCCGGCGCAATAGTTTTAAGCTTTTCAGCTACTTCTATTCCATCCATTTCCGGCATTTTGAGATCCAGGAGTACGACATCTGGCACCTGAGTGACTACGGCAGCCAAAAAGTCAGTGCCGTTATTAGCCTCAATAACAATATCAATTTCCGGGTATCCTTCAAGGATTAGGCGTAAGCCTTTTAAAAATAGAGTTTGATCATCAACTAAGGCAACTTTAATGGGTGACATGAAGTATGGATTTTGGAATAACAAGTAAAAGATTCATCCCTTCTCCAGGACTGGAATCAAGATGGAGTTGAGCTTCCATGAGTTGCGCGCGGCTTTCTATATTTATCAGGCCAAAACTTTTGCCTGAGCCAGGTTTAGGTGCATTCAAATCAAAGCCCTGGCCGTTGTCGTGATAAAGAAAGTGTAGATGATCGGGCAGAAAGCGTAGGCTCAGGTCAATACTAGTGGCTTTCGCATGTTTAAGCGTGTTGTTTACCAATTCTTGTGCCACTCGGAAGAGGGAGCTTTCTACTTCCTCTGGTAAGCGAATGACCTCACCTTGGCATTCAAAATCAACGGTATGACTTTGTAGTTTTCTTACTCGTTGGCAGAGGTCTTCAATAGCTGCAACCAGTCCGTAGCGTTGCAGGCTGGCGGGGGAAAGATTGCTACTCAGTTCGCGCATAGTACGCATGCTTTCGTCAAGAATATTACCCGCCTCGGTAATTAGAGGCTTCGATTCCTGTATAGAATCTGATGTTTCAATTTTCTTTAGGTACAGCTTGCCTGCCGAAATAAGGCTGCCGATGCCATCGTGAAGTTCGGAGGCCAGTTTGCGCCGTTCTTCTTCCTGTGCGGAAACTACAGCTTGCATCAATCGTTTTTGCTGGCTAGTTTCAATATCGCGAATTTGTTTTTGCTGCAAAAGCAGTCGTTTCTGGTACACAATAAAGAATACCACAATGGCAATTGCCAACGATAGCATCGCAATGATGATGAAAAGCAACAGTGGAAAAGAAAGACCTACTTCGTTGGTTGTACCCATAATGCAATCATAAAGAACAAGTTGTTAAAGGTATTGAATATTCCGTGGACCCCCCACATAGAAAAAGACATGGCCTTGTTGGGTAATATATAGTTACTTATAATGAAAAGGATTAGGCTGCCAGAAAAATAAATTAAACTACCGGTCGCAACCCAAAAAAGGGGATCTGTTTCGAGATTTTCCAGATCAAGCTTACGCAGCCGTTGGTAAAAATAGCACAGACAAAAGATAATAATGAGGATGGCACCAAAGGATCGGGCGTGTGCATTGAAATTATAAATACCGTCAATCCAGATTGCACAGATAATGGCGAACGACCAAAAGGCAATCAATATCCCCAAAAAGAACCTTTTTGAAAAAGGAGGAATAAGCCGTTTGGCAAAAATGAACCAAAGTAAGGTAAACTGAACCGCTGAAAAAACATGAAGCAACGGAAGGTTTCTTAAGTGGAGTACGCGACCCAATAATACAGCCGCTAACTCCACTAAGATGGAAAAAATAACCAAGGCAAGAACGTATCGCTGGATAATTTGCAAACGCTTTATCCTCATTAAGCCTACAATCAATGGCAATGCCACTGAATAAGTTGAGGTAGAAATAAAAAACCTTGCGACACTTTCTTCCATGATTTCAGAGGTGCGTTTTTAAAGGAATCATTGGCTACAAACTGGCGGGCAAGGAGACGAAAAGTCAAAAAATGTACTCTTACGGCTCCCATTAACCAGGGACTTCGGTGCTGGAGAGTCTATCGGACGAATCTCAATGACTGGCCGAAAACCAAAAGGATGGCCACTTACCGGAATACTATTACCCAAGTAGAGACAAATATGCATGTCTCCTCCAAGTAGCCCTTCTTCTAATTGAGTGATAATGGATGTTGTTTCCTCTTCTTGGAATGTATAGTACTTTACACGCTGCACTAAGTTCTTGGAATCAGCACCTTCAAATGCATCACCAATCTTACTGAATGGTGTTTCCATCCAAGCGCGGGCAAAGAGAATAGCACCGTCGGGTGGAATTTCGTTTGTGCCGCTATTAGGGCCGTAGGCATCCTTTTCCAAAAATGGTGGATTGGGATCCCAGGCAAATTCCAAGGTAGCGGTACTGCCTGATGCATCTAACCCCTCTAGGTAAAACTGAATTGCTGGGGTAGACGGGATTTCGCTGAAATCGTAAGTCGTATCAACTCCCAAGCGAATACGAAGACGAGTAGGGTTGGAGCTAAGCAGTGTAGCAAGTTTAGTCTGATCAGTAATCCTAAAACCAGCAACCCTTGCCGTTTGGGAGTCGTTTGCATCAAAGGCATAAAACAAAGTTGGTAGATTTTTAGGTAAGCAAGTTTGCCATGCTGCATAAGAAAGGCTAGACATAGTAATATTGAATTATGGGTAAAGAATTTCAGAAGCTTAATTTAGCATAAAGCCCTCGCTTTTATAGTGCTAAATGAGAAAATAATTGAAACCACGTATAAATACCTGGATGGTAATCCGTATTTCTACGCTGCTTGATGCAGGTAGCTACACCCGTTTTATAAAACAAGCCTTTCTACGCTGTTATTACCGCTGTACTTGCCCCTATCTTTGAGGTATCAGAACAAACACTTACAACGCTAAAAGCACTTACAACCCATATAAACCCATACAAGCGATAAACACACCGAAGTATCGTGCTTAAAATATTTTAGGGGAGAAGCTTAAGGATTCTAAGGAACAGCACGAAAATAAAATGAGATTCTGTTTTTCATAATAGTTGAATAAACGATTCATTTAAAGAGTTTTAACTATTTGAAAAACCTGAAAAGAATGGCATTTTTTTTCTGCGCAATACTAAGGAATACAAGAGCATCTTTAAATACAGGCTCTGTCGGAAACGGCAGGGCTTTTTTATGTTGAAACACTTTATTTTTGCAATGTTTTTCTCCTAAACGAGCTAATTCAAAGCAATAAGTCATCATTAGAGAGCATTTTGAGCAAAATACCCAGCGGGCTTCCTACCTTTGTAGAAAACTAATAGCTATGCGTTATTTTCCTCTATTGGGCTTGATTTTGGCCGCGAGCTGCCTATTTTTCTGGAACGCTACTTCAGCAGATCAACCTTCTACCTCTGACGATACCACCATCGAATGGCTAAGTTGGGAAGAGGCGATTTCCCGTATGGAAACTCAGCCTAAGAAGATTTTTGTTGATGTCTATACCGATTGGTGTGGCTGGTGCAAGCGCATGGATGCCAGTACCTTTATCGACCCAGCTGTTGTAAAGCAGATGAACGAGCATTTCTACGCCGTAAAACTGGATGCGGAACAAAAGGAAGAAATTCTCTATGATAACCACACCTTTGTTTACCGTACCGATGTAGGCAGGAGGGGTGTGCATGAGTTGGCAATGGCTTTGCTTGATAATCGCATGAGCTATCCTTCTTTCGTTTATTTGGACGAAAATAGAAATCGCATTACGATCTCACCAGGATATAAGGATGCTACTGTAATGGGTACCGAGCTACAATTCATTGGCGCGGATCATTTTAAAACTCAAACGTTGGAAGCATTTAAGGCTACGCAGGGTAAATAATTCCTGAAAAGGCAAGTTGTACAACCTTTTTGCTAAGCAAGGGTTATTATACTTGTTGTTACCAGTAAGCTTTTGTTTATTAGGCGCAGCTTGTCTATTTTGAGATGTCGGTCGCATTGAAATTGATTGCTTTTTCTTTTGAATTCTCTGCACCCTGTCTCTTACACCTTATTTTAGTTACAACTGTGGAGCATTTAAAGTACCTGAATAAATTTTTCTGGAGATACCGTACGCGGCTCCTGTTGGGTATAGTGTTTGTTACCCTTTCCAATTATTTTCGGGTCCTCCAGCCGCAAATGATCAGAGAAGGCTTTGATCTGGTGGTCGAGCATATCAGTATGTATCGCCTTTTCGATGGTTTTGCCCTTCAATCGGAATTTTACGGAGTATTGGCCAAAACCTTGCTTTATTATGGTTTGCTGGTGTTGGTGTTGGCCTTGGTCATGGGTATATTCATGTACTTTATGCGGCAAACCATCATCGTGATGTCTCGCCTCATTGAGTACGATATGCGAAAGGAAATTTTCCAGCAGTACGAAAATCTTACCCAAGCTTTTTATAAGCGCAATAAAACGGGTGACATGATGGCCCGTATCACCGAAGATGTTGGTAAAGTACGGATGTACTTGGGCCCAGCGGTTTTATACGGTATCAACCTGGTTTCTACCGTTGTTTTGGTCGTTTATAGCATGTTGCAAGTGAGTGTAGAGTTGACACTTTATTCTTTAGCGCCATTACCATTTTTGTCGATTAGTATTTACTATGTCAGTAATATTATTAACAAGCGTAGCTATCTCATCCAACAGCAACTCTCCAACCTCAATAGTACTGCTCAGGAATCTTACAGTGGAATTCGCGTAATCAAAAGTTATGTTCAGGAACGCGCTATTCGCAAGTTTTTTGCCAGTCAGTCGGATGAGTTCAAAGACAAGTCGCTTGATTTGGCCAAAGTAGAGGCTTATTTCTATCCATTAATGTTGGTCATGATCGGCGCAAGTACTATCCTGACGGTTTACATTGGCGGTTTACAAGTCGTGAAAGGAACCATCACTGCCGGTAATATTGCTGAATTCGTCATCTATGTGAATTTGCTTACCTGGCCAGTAACAGCTGTAGGTTGGGTGGCTTCTATCATCCAGCAAGCTTCCGCTTCTCAGAAAAGAATCAACGAATTTTTGTCTCAAAAACCAGAAATTTCTAACCCCGTTAGTAATGGTAGTCCCCAGACACTGCGCGGTTCTATACATTTTGACAATGTCTCCTTTGTGTATCCAGATACAGGTATTAAAGCGCTCGAAGGATTGAATTTAAAGCTGGAACCAGGTCAAAAATTAGCTATTGTAGGAAAAACAGGTTCTGGAAAAACCAGTATGGCTGACCTCCTTTTGCGGATGTACGATGTAAGTGAAGGAACTATTCTGGTTGATGGAAAAAATATCAAGGAGCATGACCTTGCGAACCTGCGAGAGAAAATAGGCTACGTTCCTCAAGACGTATTTCTTTTCTCTGATACGGTTGGTAATAATATTGCTTTTGGTAAAAGAGATGCCAAGCAAGAGGATATTGAAAACTTTGCTCGGTACGCTGCGGTCTATGACGATATTCAAGGTTTAAAGAATGGTTTTTCTACTATGGTAGGAGAACGTGGTATAACGCTCTCTGGCGGGCAAAAACAGCGGGTCTCTATCGCCCGGGCACTGATCAAAAAGCCAGATATCATTATCCTTGATGATTGCCTCTCCGCAGTGGATACAAATACAGAGAAGCAAATTCTCGGGTACTTCAATGAATCGTTGGCTGATAAGACAACCATTATCATTACGCATCGTATCTACAGCCTGCTTTCTTTTGATAAAATCATCGTTCTTGAAGATGGCCGTATTACCGAAGAGGGAACCCATCAGGAATTAATTGAGCAGAAAGGCTACTATGCCGATATGTACGAAAAGCAGTCTTTAGAAGAAGCACTCTGATTTTTAGTCCATTTGTTTTGGTTTTTTCGCCAAATATTTACTTTTGTATACCGAATTTAAAGCTGTTTGGGCTTTTAGCCCAACTGCTTTGATCTGTATATCCTGACTGAAGTTTTGGGTAAAGTCCAAAACACTTTGTTGTCGGGATAAATCAACCACCTCATTTGGCAATCAAAAATCAGTAGTCGTGGACAACGATAACAACAACAGACAGCGGCAGGAAAGTGAATATTCGAATAAAGTCCGCGCCGGAAAAAGAAGGACCTACTTCTTTGATGTGCGTCGTACGAAAGGAGACGATTTTTATCTCACGCTCACTGAAAGTACCAAACGATATAACAATGATGGTTATGAGCGGCACAAGATCTTTTTGTATAAAGAGGATTTTAACCGCTTTATCGCAGGATTGGAAGATACGATCAACTACGTCAAAACGGAGTTGATGCCTGATTACGATTACGATGAGTTTACCCGTCGTCATGAAGAATATGAAGCACAACGTGATGCGGAGGATAACTACAAAAAAACTTCTGGAGAACCTGTTGAGCTGGAAAATGAAGAAGATATGACCTGGTAACAGGACAATTATATGTGCTAAAAAGAAGCTATTCCACGCCGGGATAGCTTTTTTTTTATTAAAATAAATCCACTTAGGCTCCTTCTCTCGTAAGTAAGTGTGAATTGATTCTCCAATTAACCACATTATACTATGCGACAAACCGTCCAACAATCGATCATGCTCCTGTTTGGAGTATTTTTTATCGCCTTATCATCCCTTAAGGCAGAAAGCATTATCATCTCTACAAATACAGATGATGTCATTGGCTCTTTAAGAGCATCCGTGAATGATGCAGTAGCCGGAGATACCCTTGTCTTCGCATCAACAACCAATAACTTGAATTTCAACTTGGTCAGCGGACCGATCACCATAGATAAATCCTTGGTGATTATGGGTAATGGTTCTGCCAACAGTAATATCAATGGTCTTGGAATATTCCAGGCTTTTGAAATTATGGGGGATGTTACTGTTGAAATTCGTGGCTTACGAATTTTTAATGCTTCATCTACAGCCAGTGGTGGGGCTATCTCTAATACGGATGCTACCCTAATCATCGACGATGTGATTATTGATGATTGTCAGGCGCTCGGTAGTATGTCGACCCAAGGAGGAGGAGCCATCGCTAATATTGGTGGTCAGCTTACCATTAGCAATAGCTCACTTACAAACAACACGGCTGCCGGTATTAGCGGTAGTGGTGGTGCTATCATTAACCTTAGTGCTGGTAGTCTTACGGTAATCAACACAACCATTAGTGGTAATTCAGCCAATCGTGCTGGCGGTGGTATCGAAGATAACTCTGGTGGCATAGGTTTGGTAACGCTTACTGACGTAACACTTACAGGCAATACAACGGGCAGCCTTCCCGGTAATGGCGGTGGCCTTCATGTAACAGGCGCTGGTAATGTCAATATTACGGGCGGCGTAGTAAGCGGTAACACCGCAACTGCCGAAGGCGGTGGCTTATGGAATGGTGCCGGAACAATGACCATTGCGAGCGTAACTATTGAAAACAATAGTGCTGCAGGAAATGATGCCGATCAAGGCGGCGGCGGTGTCTTTAACCTCAGCGGTACTGTAGAAATTACCGGAAGTACAATGATCAATGCCAATATGGCAACGGGTACTGCTGGTTCTGGTGGCGGTATTCTCAACGATGCAGGTGCTACTTTAACGATTACAGGCGCAACCATCAGCGGTAATAGCGCTGTTCGCGCAGGTGGTGGTATCGAAGATGTTTCTGGTGCTGGTTCAACCGTAACCCTGAATAACGTTACTTTGAGTGGAAACACGACGGGCAGCTCTCCGGGTAATGGCGGTGGCCTTCACGTAACAGGTGCTGGTAATGTTGATGTTAGTGGTGGTATTGTCACTGGTAATACGGCTACCGCTGAAGGCGGCGGTCTTTGGAATGGTACAGGTACCATGACCATTGCTGGCGTGATGATTCAAAATAATACCGCTGCGGGCGCAGGTGCCGATCAAGGCGGTGGTGGTGTCTTCAATGCAGGAGGTACTGTGATGATTAACAGCAATACGACCATTGTAGGAAATATGGCTACCGGAACAGCAGGTTCTGGCGGCGGCGTACTTAATGACGCTGGTGGTACACTTACTGTTGCCAATGCAAGCATTAGCGGCAACAGCGCTATCCGTGCCGGCGGTGGCATCGAAGACAACTCGGGCGCAATGGGATTTGTGTCGCTAAACAATGTAATGTTGACGAACAACACCACAGGCGGCTCCCCTGGTAATGGAGGTGGTTTCCATATCTCTGGAGCAGGTAATGCAAATATTACTGGCGGCGTAGTAAGCGGCAATACCGCTACGGCGGAAGGCGGTGGTCTATGGAACGGCGCAGGTACGATGACAGTAGCAGGTGTAACAATAGAAAA
>NZ_KB903599.1 GCF_000379805.1 Lewinella cohaerens DSM 23179
GGTTCGCAGCGCAGCGGAGAAGCTTGTGCCACACGGGCTTGCCCGAAAAACGTTGCCCAAGATGCGCAGCGAAGCGGAGTATCTTGGGCAACGGTGTGCGTATGAAGCGTTTCTTTCCAGCTCCGTTAGGGCTGTGAGAGAAATGTTTTCATACGCAATGTTACTTACCGTCTTTTTAATGCGTATTGTGTAAGGCTTGTTCGCCACTAAAATTAGGCTTTTCCGAGATATTTATTCCAAAATATATCTACCAATCTTTTGAGCGAGATACGTCATGCGAGTTTCTTGCTGAGTTCGTTTAATTTGCTTGTCTAATTGAATCCGTTGCACTCTACTCTACTTATTTAAAATATAAACTCGCTGACTTTTTTTATCCTCAATTTGAGTCTTTTCCCACCACTCTTTGATTGTCAAAGAGTTACGTAATTTGGAACTCTGGATCGTAAAATGTAAGAAAACTAACGATTAAATGTAAAAGCTTTCAACCATTGAGGACGAACACGAAATGTTTGCGCTCGTTAAGTGTGTAATTATTTAAGGTGGGAAAAAGACGGCTTTCTATCGTGATTGACTTTTTTGAAGTTTAAAATTATTGAGACGTGCTTTGCCTTTTTTGGCGAACACAGACGTAAACATGAAAAATCAATCGATCGTTGCAACTCGAGAAAATAACACAAATTCTACTTCATGGGTGGTTAGTAACGCTCGGTGCAAACGATGTAGACGCGTTTAGCGGCTATAGCCGTTTTGCACTTTGTTAGCCTCAGTTCTTTTTTTCAAGTTCTTTCATTCTGTCTTCATATTGATTTTCTCCACTTAGTTCAAATGCCCTGGTTACATATTTTAAAGCATTGGCATCGTCATTTTTAGCCTCATAATAATCAGCCATTGAATTATAGGCGCTCGCGCTTTTGGGATAATATTCAATATTCGATTTGAAAAACATAAATGCCTTTTCAGGTTGCCCCATTTCTAAATTCATATAACCATAGCCACTAAACATTTCCTAAATCATTGGAGGGAAGGGATAACCGAAATGCGTTGAATAGATTTCTTCTTGTTTTTCCAATAGCTCAACCAATTCTTCTACTTTCGTTTCAGGATTATTATATTTTTGCGGAGATTTAAACTGGTACCATTTAAAAAGAAAAATCAATCCATCTCTTATTGATGGTAGCGGAACGGTACCATGTAAATCTTCATTGTACACCTTCCATGAGAAATTTAATCCACTCTGTTTTTGAGAGGTCGCAAAAGTTGAAAAGTCAATGATTGAACGTGCAAACAAAGTGAATTCTGAAGAGTCGTCCATAATATTCTCCATGGTTATTTCTTCATCCCACATATGTAGCTGTTCTGCTGCTAAAGAAACGAAAAGTGATTTACCTTCATAATTATCTGAAATCAGTTTTTGCTTGGCTTCGTTCAATAATTTTTGATTATCCCATTCGATACTTGGATCTATAGCAATAAAATTTTCAAAAACATGCTTATGATTAATCAGCATATTTATCGTAAACAGTCCTGCATATGAATGGCCAATTAATGTACGGTAAGGCGTAGTGGGATATTTGTTGTCAATGTATGGGATTAGTTCTTTTTCAATAAATTGGGTGAAGTTTTCAGCACCGCCAGTATCTTCATCCATTGCCTGCCCACGCCTCATTTTAATCTGTGAAGTAGTTAAGTCCCGTATCCTGTTAGTTTTGTTAGAAATTCCAATTAGAATCATATGAGGCAAATAATGTCCCCAATAATTGTCATAAACTGCTTCTAAATTTTCTTTCAAAGAAAACCCATCTAACAAATAAACAACAGGATATTTTACACTACTATTTGGGTTATAATTCTCAGGGAGTTTAACCCAAAATTCTCGATATTCTTTGAATAACTCTGAATATACGGAATCAATAATTTCTGTTTCAAATGCCTTCGATTGTGCCGATATTTCTTGAAAGAAAGAGCAGATTGATCCAATTGTGATTAATAAGATATATTTTTTCATTCGAGTTTTTTATTGAGGCTAACGTTTTTCGGGACATGCGAAGTTCGGAAATTTTCGGCGCAGCCGAAAAAATTTTTGAATTTCCGCATGTCCCGTGTTGTACGAGGTTCGC
>NZ_KB903600.1 GCF_000379805.1 Lewinella cohaerens DSM 23179
GCGCTAGATGTTGGTTGCGCAATGTTTGTATTATTCAAGAAAGTGTTGGGCGACCAACTGTAGGTTGCGCCACTTGGACCACCCTGCCCGGCAGGGAGACCTATTTGTACCGTCCCGCCAGTACAGATCGTTACATCAGGACCTGCGTTTGCAAAAACGGGTGCCGTGATGGTAATGTTATGCGTGTAGGTTTCAATACAAGTTCCACGGTTCACCGTAAGCAGTGCTGTGTAAGTACCCGCGCTGGCGAAGCTTACCGTTTCGCTCGCATTGGTAGAGGTCGCTGGCGTAGCCGGGCCACTGAAACTCCAACTATAAGTTGCTCCAGCCACCGCAGGGTTGGCAACAAACAATACGCCTTCCTGCGCACATACGCTCGCGACAGCATCAATGCCTGAGGTGAAGGCTGGATCAACAGTGATCGTCACTTGATCCGTAGAAGAACAACCGTTTTCATCAACAGCAGTTACCGTATATGTCGTCGTCGTGGCAGGGGATATGCTTACGCTTGCGCCGCTTAAATTACCAGGCATCCAAGTGTAAGTGATAGCACCTGTACCACTGGTGGAGGTAGCGGTTATAGTTGCGCTAGCACCTTCACAGATGGTCGTCGCGCCACTGGCGGTAACCGATGGGCCCATTAGATTATCAATAGAAATACTCGCGGTGCCGATGCAACCGTTGGCATCCGTAACCGTAACATTATAAACACCCGTGGCCAGGCCAGTAGCGTTGGCGGTGCTGCTTACGTTTGGTGACCATGTATAACTATAACCACTTTGTCCACCGCTTACACTGGCGGTAATGGTTCCATTATCTTGCCCACAAGTAGCATCCGTCTTGGTCAGGCTTACTACTGGATTTTCATTTACGGTGATGGTTACTTCATCAGTAGAGGTACAGCCCAGTTCGTCTTCAATGGTCACCGTATAAGTGGTACTTACCGTTGGTGATACACTTACGCTGGCCCCGCTGAGGTTGCCAGGAGCCCAGGTATAAGTCAATACACCCGTCCCACCGTTTCCATTAGCGATCAGTGTGGTGGTGCTACCCAAACAAATTGCGGTGTCGTCACTTCCTGCAGTTACACTTGGAGGCGTTACTGCATTTAAAACAACCGTACTTGGACCTACCGAACAACGACCGCCTGTGTAACTTACTTCTACATTGTAAGTGCCCGCACCTAAACCAGCAAATTCATTGCTCGCTTGCCAAGTACCACCGTTGATACGGTATTGGAGTACTGCCGATGCGCCAGTGGCGGTAACCGTGATCGTACCGTTTTCCGTACCGTTACAAGAAGTCGGTTGCACAACCGCTACATCCGTAATCACCGGTTGCTCTAATACCGTGATCGTAACGCTCGCTTCGTTGGCACAGCCTGCCGCGTTGGTGACGGTCACATTATAAGTAGTAGTCACTAATGGCGTGACCGTAATGGCTGCCGTAGTGGCATCGTTTCCATTACTGCCCCACTGGTAGGTAGCCCCACCACTGGCAGTTAATGTTGTTGATTCGCCAGCACACAGCTCGATAGACGCAGCAACGACTGTTGGCGTAGGTGCCTCGTTAACCGTAATACTTGTTTCATCTGTACAACCGTTGGCATTGGTCACCGTCACCGTATAGGTTTCGATACCCGTTGGGCTAACGCTAATCGTTGCGGTGGTTGCGCCTGTGCTCCAAGCGTAAGCCCCACCAGCTCCGGCTCCTGTAGCGGTAAGAGTCGTGCTTTGTCCATTACAAACCAATGGGTTTCCGCTAAGGGCAGCCACAGGGTTGTCGTTGACAATAACCGTTGCGCTAACTGTATTAGTACAATCATTACCATTAGTTGCGGTAACAGTGTAAGTACTGGTACTCGCAGGGTTAACAGTGACGCTAGCCGTAGTAGCGCCGTTGCTCCATAGGTAACTTGTGCCACCACTTGCGGTTAGTGTAGTGCTTTCTCCTTGGCAAATTTCTAGATCGCCAGTGATCGAAGGTGTAGGTAATGGGTTTACGTTTACACGCATTACATCGGT
>NZ_KB903601.1 GCF_000379805.1 Lewinella cohaerens DSM 23179
GTTTTGAAGATTTAGCAGGACAGTTATCAAAGAATATGACTTTAAGCGATCAGCCATTGTTTAAGGAAATGGATGACTTCGTTAAAGAAAATCGAGTTAGTGTTCTGACTATTAGATGGGTGAAGTCAGATGAAGAAATTTATATAGAAGAAAGGGTTTATGACGAAAAGTCAAAGATACAATATGTCTTAGGTAGGAATGAAAAAATTATTCATGGAAGAGTCGAGCCAGATTCGGTTAAAGAAATAACAAAGAAGACTTATGAATATAATTTAGCAGGAGATATAAAATTGCTGACTGATACCATTGTTATTTTTTCTAAATCAGTAAGCTATCAATTTTCTAGGCTAGAGAATTGGTATGAAGATGGTCAAAAGACGAGAAGTTTGAATCAGTCACATGGTATATTTGTTTCATTAAATATGTGTAACATAACAGAAGTTGATTATTTGTATGAAAATGGTCTGTTAGTCAAGGAAATAATTAATGAGAATCGTTGTAATTCATCATTAGAGCCGCGTGTTAGGAGTGAAGAACAAATACAGGCAATGACAACGAAGAAAGAATATGAATATGATGGTTTACAATTAGTTAGAGAAGTAGGTTATGAAAGAGGTAGTCGAAATAAGAAAGATTATATAATTGATTATGAGTATAATGAGTTGTCCCAGTTGATACAACTACACTATGATAAACTGAGAGCAGATATCAATTACAATGAGGATAACCAAGTCTCTTTAATCATCAAATATGATAAAAAAGGAGAAGAAACGGCTAGAAAAGAGATTATCTATAAGGAAAATGGAGAGATAGACAGAGTGAATGATGGGGAAAGGACTTTCATGTTTTTTTATGAATACTATGAAAAATAGTACTGCAGCCAACTTTAGCTACCCGTCCATGCTCCCTGCGGTCGCACGTCGGGTAGCCAGGAGTTGTAGCCAACATCAGCAAAACACGACTCAATAATTTTTAAAAAGCGGGTGTACCATGATTTGCCAAACGTGACGTTGAAGAATTTTCAGCGTTAGATAAGTTCTGCTGCGAGAATGGAGCTATTATAGAATAGGAACGCTTTTCTATCAATTTAGTGACTTATTCCTATGTATACGGTGCAATTGCCTGGTATATTCAGAATGATGGATTGATGTGAGCTCTGCCAGAATAATTTGCTAAGCGTCACGGCAATCCTGGAGGAGGGGTAAGCAAGTCACGAGTGTCCACTGAAAAGACCAGTTCCTTAATGAATTGGTCCATTGGGGAATTATTACAATGCTCAAACGATCCAGAAATAGTAGATTGTTTTTTTGCTCTGCTCCTTGATAATTATCAATAGGACGTGCCATCCAGGAGGAGGAGTAAGCACGTCATTAGTGTCTATTAAAAAAAATAAGTTCCTTAATGACTTGGTCCATTGGATAATTGCGGCAATGCTTGAACGGTCCAAAAATAGTGGATTTGCTTTTGCTCCGCTCCTCAATAATTACTAATAGGATGGCAATACTGGAGGCGGGGTAAGCCCTTCATTGGTGTTCATTGAAAAGATCAGTTCTTCAAAAGCTTAGTCCATTGGATAATTGCGGCAATGTTCAAACGGTCCAGAAATAGTGGATTTTGCTATTGCTTTGCTCTTTGATGATTACCAATAGGACGGCAATACAGGAGGAGAGGTAAGCTAATCCTTAGAGAGGTGCTTGAATGAGCGTGGCCATAAAAGTGGGTCCATCAATGATTGGATTTCCTGGCTTGGCATTGTGGTTGAGGAGTTTGGTTAGCTTGTTATTGAGAAAGGCGATTGAAAATTTCTAAATTAGCAGCAGTGCTAGCGTTGAAAGCATGACGTCAAATATTTAGTATTAGGCAAATAATTGCTGGCTACAACTTTGCCTACCCGACAAGCTTCGTTCCTCAGCCTGCGGGTAGGCTCGAGTTGTGTGCCATACCAACAAAAATGGAAGCTTTGATAAAGCCGCCCGACTCTAGTTGTAAAAGGAATTAATTTGGAGGAGAAATTGCTTGCTT
>NZ_KB903602.1 GCF_000379805.1 Lewinella cohaerens DSM 23179
TCAAAGAAGCTTTGGAAACAGCTATAGTCGTCCAGGGCAATCGTTGGCTCCGTGCCGTCGATGCTACCTTCCAACGTCTGAAGGTCGAAATCAACAGTTACTTCATCTGTGTCAGCAGGACACTCTACCACTGGGTCGGTTTTGTCTTCGGCGAAAAGATCGCCCCAACAAGTGTAGATTTCTTCGCCTTCGTAAATAACAGTCACCATGAAGGTGTGATCTCCACACCCTTGAATAACGTTACTATCGGTACCGTCAACCGTAATGATTATTTCATCAGCACAGGCAAAATCACCTGTTAGCACCATAGGCCCAACAATTGTAGCACTACAGTTTTCACCTAAAGTAACATTAAGGTCTGCAATACAGCCTAGGTTAAATACGCCATCACAGTTCTGACAACTCATGGGTTCATTATCATAATTACCAACATAAAACTCGGTAGACAATGCGTCAAACCAAGCATTATTGAAATCGGAATCATTCATAAATGGCACACTTGAATCAGGATCAACACCATTATTGAATACCCTAATGTCATCTACACAACCTAGATCCCCCAAACTGAAAGTAAAAATCAGCAACTCTGTATTCGCAGTCAACATCATCTGAACACCAGAGGTCGTTATGGAGTGAAAATCGACATTAGCGGAAGGGTCAGGAGCATAAACTTGAGAGTTATCTATCCAAGTACCTCCCTCAATTGAATTAATCGTCAAGGCTACATCAGGAATAATAGGAGGTAAGATAATAGAGAACTGAGATCCCCCTCCTAGAAAGAAAGATCCACTTGAAAAGTCGGATCTAATGTAAGCCTCGTAGAGATTATCTGTTTCATTGTATTTAAGGGTATACGCTACTTCTCCTTGTGCACTCAGGTGTAGTGTCCCCAAGGAGAAAAAGCAAACCAACAGAAAAAAGAATAAAGTGTGTTTCATGAGATTTGTTGATATAAAAAATTAAAAATTTGTGTTGTAAGTATCATTTCTTGGTTGTAGAACAATTCGCCTGCCCCACTCAGAAGAGAGGTGCAGACGAATTGTCTAGCGATTCAGTTTATGTATTCTACTGTGGCAATTGCTCCAGTAGATTATCATAATTTAAACTATCATCGGTGTTCAATGGATACAATATCTGGACAATGCCCTGGATAATTACCCGGTCATTTCCTCCCCCGTCATACTTCACCTTACCATCCATGTTAATATCACCACTGAAATAGCCAAAGGCATTATTGTAGTTCAATTCATCATCGGTGTTACCAGGGAAGGTTATTACCTGAGCAAAAATCGTTTGACGATCATTGAAACCACCATCGTATTTAACTTTGCCATCTAAATTGGCGTTACCTGCCCATAGGGATTTTTCTCCCACAGAGCCTGCCATTTCCACACCATCGTAGCCGGTAGTATTGTATACATCAGCGTCAGCTGCAGAGGTAAAGTCAATCAACACCTCTAGGTTTACGTCTACCGTTAAAGGTGCGGCAGTCATCACTCCCAAGTGATTTCGATGTTTAACGCTCACGTAGAAAGAGGTTGGCAAACCTAATATTTCAGGAGCCACACCTGTAACAGCATCTACTACATCACCGTCACGTTGTACCAGCGCTGATAAGGTTTCGAGTATCACTGTAGAGTCCGCAGCATCGCGGATTTCCAAGAAGACCCAATCAACAATAGCATCGGCTGTTCCTGCACCTGTATTCAATACCCCAACAGTAGTGGTTTCACCACCACCATTTCCAAAATGAGTGAAGCGTGCTGCTCCAGTAGCGGTGTAAGGCTCCAATAATGGAATACGGTTTTGCGTCCGTAAATCATCTCTCATCAATCCATCACTGGTTCCTATCAAGGCACCTTGTAGTAAGACTTTCACATTCAACACTGTACCACATGCACCAGGTACAGCATTAGGATCAGGATCACAAGGATCATTGGGATCACTTTCTGCTCCGTCGACGAC
>NZ_KB903603.1 GCF_000379805.1 Lewinella cohaerens DSM 23179
GGCTTATTGTGATTTACATGCTGCTAGTTATAAAGATAAGGTCAATTATCATCTTTTGCAATAAATGATTCATCATACGAACATAAAACACTGGTAATCATTACATTGTATTCATTTTATCTTTTTCCTATCTACAATATAAGCTTTCTATTTAGTGACCAAAAAAGCCGAGCCCCTTACTTTGGCAATGAGAAATCGAAGTACTTTAGCTCCAAATCTAATGGAACAAATAGAGCAACGGGGGCAATCTAACCTTTTGCTTTGTATTCGATGATCAAGCGAAGAATCCCCAAGCTGTTCCGACATTCCTCTTTGAAAGACCATCTCAAGCATCTCCACCAAATTTTTCATTCGACTAATCTCTAATGGTATCTTTCAGCATCTGCAAACTCTAATGCTTACTAACTTTAAAGCGTCTTGTTTTTATTTGAGTGCACTGGTCTGATTTCACCGAACTCCCAAGGTAGGCGCAGTAGCGACGAAGGAGCTATTGACGTCCTACCTAAAGTTGGGCGAATTAAAATACATAACTAATAGTGTATATCAACCAAGAAATACATAAAACAATACTTCCTGTACCAAAGATATAAGCTGATATATTTAACAAGTAGAATTTATTACTTGCCAATACTGAAATCTCATGTATTTGAATCAGCAGGTCGTTCTGTAATCCGCCTTTTGAATCTTTACAGTCTAATTTATTTCCAATATTATCGATATATTGTTCAAATGTTTGATGTGCAATTTCTTTAAAAAAAGTAATAGAATAGGTTTCTCTTTTTCTTTTATCTTTAAATTTCATTTTTTTCACTTCATTCGTTCTTGATATTAGTCCATACAAACAAAGAAATAGTGAAAGAACGAATGATATAGATGAAATGACAATTGAAAACTTATAGAAAAAATGAATTGATGTATTTATGTCTTTTATACTAGTTGCAATTACTGAAATTACAGCAATATTCAAGGATAATAATACCCCCAACTTGCTTTCAGCAAATTTCAACCAATCACTAACCGTAACGTACTGATCTTTGATATAGGTATTTAATTTTTCCATTTTTTTTTGAATCATTAAGTTCAATCATAGTGTATCAAAAGTTCCTCATTATTTAAATTTAAGTTATCAAAATATTTCCATTTAATCAAATCTTTATCAATTATCTTACTTCGATGATTTATCTTTCTTATTATTGTTTTCCTATGTCCCGATCCAATAAATAAAACCCCTTGTTCGTATTTATTCTGATAACTGTATTCGTATACTTTATCTAATATTTCATCTTCACGCTTATCAATTATTTCGTTACGTAAACGAGCAATGCTAAGGAGTCTCTCATTATTCTTTGAGTTCAATATTTTCTCTTCAAACCAACTGATTTTTTCTACTATTTCATCATTATGATCACTATTAAGAAACTGGAAGCCATATTTATTTACTAGAGATATCTGATTATTTAGCAGTGCCTTAAATTCATAAGTGTCTTTACCTATAGTGTTGAAAATACTTTTATACATCATATTAACATTCCTATCATAATTTCTTGGGCGCTCAAAAGTATCTACAGGGATATGCTCTACTTCGTGGTTTTGTAAATACCTCCTTACTGCTTTAGACTCTAAAGTAACTAAACATTCTATATTGTATACTTCATCGTATGTAACATCTGAAAGCTCTTCGAAGATTATCTCGGGACGAATCTTTTCAAGAATTCGACACAACTCAATCGAGTTGCAAATTCCTACTTCTTTATGCTTAGTAAAGATTACAGTAACATTATACATAGTTAACTTAATTCTTTCATGTATAGTAAGGGACATGGTTTACACTTCTAAACCCACATAGTTTACACTTTTTAGATGTTTTTTATCTTAGCACGCGCAGCGTTTCGCCCAACTATCAAGCCTACCTGCAGGCCGGAGCCTTGCGGAGGCTTGACAGGTAGGCGGAGTTGTGTGCCGTTTAGTTTTTATATTTTTATCTAAAT
>NZ_KB903604.1 GCF_000379805.1 Lewinella cohaerens DSM 23179
GAGGTTCGTAGCGGAGCGGAGAAGCTTGTGCAGCACGGGCTTGCCCGAAAAACGTTGCCCAAGATGCGCAGCGCAGCGGAGTATCTTGGGCAACGGTCTGGCTACGCGCCGTGCGACGAAGGAGCATGGACGTCGTAGCCTTTGTTGTGTGCATTTTATAATCACTCAATTTACCTGAATAGTTAGAAACAACTTATGCTTAAGCAGTCTTTCAGATATTTCAGCTAAATCAACAAATAATTTATGAGTATATGGGTCTAACTTCTCAGTAAAATATTTATTTTTTTCGACTTCAATTAACTCTAACAACATACTCCTCAATCTATTATCATTAGAAAACTTGCATGAATTGACTATGTTTTTCATTTCGATCAATTTCTTTCTAATTGTCTTTATTCCCCATCCGTGATCTAATACCATTGTTAATTTTCTTGCAAAATCAATATAAGAGCTGTAATAATCTATCAAATACAAATCCTTATTATAGTCAATAGTGTCTAGTCCTCTACTACGTTTTTTGAAATTTCTAATTTGGTAACCTATGTAATGGAATCTCTGACCTTGCATTTCTTCAAAAGAGAGTTCGACCCAGCTAATTTTATTCTCCATCCGACATTAATTTATTTCCAGAATAGAACTATTCCAACGATAGTACAAATTCAGTTTATCTGATTTTAGCCTTATTTCACTCTTCCAAAATTATATAAAAAGTCGTGTAAATTATTTCTTCCGAAATCAGAATTTTTGAAAGGAGCTTTTACAAAACCTTTAGTCAAAAGTATTGGAATACAGCGATCAGTGGAGATTTGGTTTCTTAGATCGAGCATATCCTTATCACTTATTGTAAACCACATAGTTTGAGATGTTAATAGGCTTTATAGCGAACCTCCTTCAGGCCAGTTTCGCCAATTTGTATTCCCCTTATTTGATAAATCTTCAAGACTATCAAAATTACTACGAGCAAAAGCATTTGCGATCTCAATAAAGGTATGTGTATCACTTGGAAGTTCATCATTAGCTAAATCTGGATGCTGCCAATCTTTTAATTGAATCATTAATTTGAGACTATTATGGGTCAGCTTTAATAAGTCTTCTGATTTAAGAAATGGCTTCTTATGCACTCTTGGCCAAATTAGTCTGAGAAAATCTTGTATCCCAATTTGCTCCTTATCCTCTACAGAGATATTTGCTTCTAAATAGCGATCTCTGTTATGAACTAATTCATATTCAATTCCATTAATCATCAATCCATTGGCTTGTGGATTTAGATAAAAATGATACTCTTCTTCAAAGGCACTAACCCCATCAACATTCTCAGTAAAATAGAAGAAATTTTCATTCTGTAAACCTGGTTTGCAAGTGGGGAAATCCCCAAAAACATGTACAGCATTATTTATTCCATCATGTCCTCCCCCTCTAGTACTAAATCCAATTATTTCAATTATAATGCACCAATAGTCACTGGAACTTAAAATAGACATTTTTGAATCGATCAGATAAACATAGCCATTATCAAGCATTGGAAATGTAAACTCTTTAGCACAAGCATCTAATTGTTCTAATATATTTTTTACTTTCCTTCTTTCCTTATACCATTTAATCATATTTCTTCAAGAAATTATACTCGTCAAGAGTGTGGGATTTTTTATTACCCGAAGGGTTGCACACAACGTTTTTCGGGACATGCGAAGTTCGGAAATTTTCGACGCAGCCGAAAAAATTTTTGAATTTCCGCATGTCCCGTGTTGTACGAGGTTCGTAGCGCAGCGGAGAAGCTTGTGCCACACGGGCTTGCCCGAAAAACG
>NZ_KB903605.1 GCF_000379805.1 Lewinella cohaerens DSM 23179
TCCAATCAAAGTAAACCCCTGCGTCGTTTGTATTTATTTCATTTGCTTGTTGTTCGGTAAGATGTAATTCTTGTTCATACAACTTTCTTGGTTTCCTCCCCATTCTTTCCACATAAACTTGAAGATGATAATCTCCTTTTGTAAATCTAAAACCTAACTCATCTTTTGGAAGAAGAAAATGGTGGTTTGCTGAAATTCCTGATTTGTCAACAAACAATCCACTCCCCCTTACAAGTCCTTTATCATCATAAACCCAAATATTGAAGATTTGATTTATGTTCTCTCCTAACAGTTTTACATACATATTTTGGACATATGCCCCTCTTTCGGCAGAACTAAAAAGCAGTGTTCTGATAAATATTTTCCTATGTTGACTTCCGCCTCCATCTGGTCCAAAGAATATAACTGATGGCCTTGTCATTTTTACTTCTCCCTTTTTGATTCTCATTATCCAAAAGGTAACTGCCGAAATTGTCAAAGCCACTATCGATATTGCTAGGGAGATATACTGCATATAGTTTTTATTTCGTTTCGTCTGTTGCAAATTATAGGCCTAATTTACGACCTACTCTCTTTGTCCAATAACTACTGCTCTATTTTCTTGATTGCACCGAACTCAGGCCTAGGCGCAGGCTGACCAAAGGGAAGCTTGTCGTCCTAGGCAAAGTTGGCTGCAGTCATTTATTCATAATCATTTCCTCGTCTTTCAAATACCAGTACTTCTTAACAAATATTTGTTCTGTATCAGAGTCCCTCTCAAATACTTTTAAGTAGCAATGCTTATTTGATGGAAGATAAGAAAGCAAAACTGTATACTTGTACTTCGTTAAAGAGAATTGTTAATGTCAACCTAATAATAGACAACAATTCTTTATTTGTCACTGACTTGTATTCTTTGACTTATCAATATAGATTACTTGTTTCTCATTTTTATCTGAAACTTTCCCCTTAATATCATCAAACTTGTGAAGTCGCAACAGATCTCTGCGAACTGAATCTTCTAGCTTATCTCTAAGCTCTGCAATTTCTTCATAATACGCTTTTCCTGCTTCAATTAATTCAGTGTCATTATCGGTATCATATTCGAAACCGATTTTATTAAAAATGTATACTAGCTTTTGCAGGATATCATTTGTCTTACTGTTAAGCCATAAATTATTGGCATTAACCTTAATTGAGAATGCAGAGTGTTCTAAAAAATAGTCTTTCCCAAACGAGAATATTTGATGAAATGGGCGAGGGTCATTTGAGTCCAGAACAGAAGTTTTCAGAACAGCTATTTGCTGCTCAATCCATTCATACGACTCAATTCTTTTTTTAATCAGTATCTTATAATATTCATACTTGAAGTCTTGCTTCTTAGTGTAAAGATTTATTAACGACGAAAGTATAGTAGCGATTACAGAGCTAGAGACAATCGTTGTTATTAGTGATGCTGTATCCATTCAATTAGACAGTTTTGACCAACCATAAAATACTACAAAAGCCTTGAACACAAATAAAACATAGGCAAATTATTAGAAAAACTAGAGAAAGCCTTAAGTTTTAAGGGCTTTATGAACGGTCATTTCATAGTTTTCCCAATGACTACCGCATTATTCTTTTTGTCTTTTATCTAATTTACTGTTAGGGAGATACCGTGAAATTCAAACTACTTTTTCACTTATTGCAGCCAACTATCAAGCCTACCTGCAGGCCGGAGCCTTGCGGAGGCTTGACAGGTAGGCGGAGTTGTGTGCCGTTTAGTTTTTATATTTTTATCTAAAT
>NZ_KB903606.1 GCF_000379805.1 Lewinella cohaerens DSM 23179
TCGTCGTTGGTCAAGCCATCGTTGTCTTGATCACAAGGACCAGCAGCAGGATCAGGATCACAGGGATCGAGGGGGTCGGTGTTATCACCCATTGTTAGAGGATTACCATCGGGGCCGTTGTATTCGTCACCGTCATTAATTCCGTCACCGTCCGTGTCAGGATTGGTAGGGTCGGTTAGTGCCAACACTTCTTCCTCGTTGGTCAAACCGTCACTATCCTGATCACAGGCACCGGCGTTCATATCTGGAGAACAGGGATCGTTGGCATCACTTATACCTGTCGCTACTACCGTTGTTGTAGGATCATCAACACCCGTAACTTCTTCTCCATCATTATAACCATCATCGTCACTGTCCGCATCAGTAGGATCGGTACCAGCGATAATCTCCTCGTCATTGGTCAAACCATCATTGTCTTGATCACAAATACCTACATTAACATCAGGAATACAAGGGTTTCCTTCATCAGGATCATCTACGCCTACGTAGCCATCTCCATCAATATCAGGAGGAGTACAATTGACGGGTGAATCACCATAGTTTGCTTGATAATAAGGGGTGCTGAACACATCAAAGAAAGCCTGATTAAAATCAGAGCCTCCCATAGAAGGTTCGGAGGAATCAGGATCCGTACCATTTATAAACAAGCGTACTTCATCTGTACAACCACTCGCTCCAGGCAAGGTAAAGGTGAACATTAATTGTTCTGTCCCCATCAACAGCATGATGACGCTTCCGCCGGTAGTAACCGAGTGGAAATCTGCCGCCGGATTGGCCGAAGGAGCGTATACTCGCGTCTGGTCTGACCAAAATCCACCACTAACCGGGGTAACCAAAAGTGGGCTATCCATTGTTGCTGATGGAACCACCAAAGAAATCTGGCTACCGCCGCCCAGAATAAAAGTGGTTTGCCCAAAATCCGGGCGAATGTAGACTTCGTAGACGTTGGTATCAAAATTATACCTGACGGTATAGTCTACGTTCTGTGCTTGTAGCCCGACCGTAGCAAGGTAGAAGCACATTAAAAGAAATAGGTAACGTAAAATGTTTTTCATGAGTATTGAATTGATAATTCTTGAAGTTATTAGGCATAAAAATCTCAGGAGCCGGCCATGCAACTCGACATAAGTATTTGTAAATCAGTTTATTTCGAAAAAGAAAAATGAATGTTAATCTCACCTCTGATTCTTTTCAGAACCAGAGGCGAGCATTAACTTTCCCAGTTAAAAACTATGGTAACTGCTCCAGTAACAAATCAAAGTTGAAGCTACCTCCCGGGTTTAGCGGGTAGAGTACAACTGCAATCGCTTGAATCAATACCTGGTCATTACCACCACCGTTGTATTTCACTTTACCATTCATGTTGACATCTCCCTGGAAGTATCCGAAAGCGAAGTCATAATTGAAGGAGTAGTCGCCATTCGTCGGGTAAGAGATTACATCTGCCAGAATAGCTGTTCGGTCATTTAAGCCACCATCGTATTTCACTTTTCCATCCATGTTGACATCACCACCCCAGAGAGCGCGGCGGTTGTCAGGAAGGATGTACATCTCCGCATTTTCATAACCGGCCGTGTTATACAACTGGGTACCGGTAAGCGTCGTAAAATCTACGGTTACATCCCCTGCTACCGGAATAGAAGTCTGGACAGTCATCGCTCCCAAGTGGTTACGATGCTTGATGCTGACATAGAAATTGGTAGCTGTAATATTCATTTGGAGCACTCCACCTGTAGCTGCGTCTACAATA
>NZ_KB903607.1 GCF_000379805.1 Lewinella cohaerens DSM 23179
TGCATCCCCAAAATGCTATTAAAGTCATTTACCGTAATAGGTAAACACACATTATCGCCAGTATTCGCTGTTACATCAGCAAGGCTTAAGGTAAATCCTGTTGGACCACCGCCGCCGCCATTAACCGTAACTAACGCATCGTTTCCAACAAATCCAAGGTCATTGCCTTGTGCATCAAGGACCTCAATAGACTGTGGTAAATTTTCATTGAACTCAATAAGCGTAGTACCTCCTATTTCACCTTGAAAGGTCAAAGAGAATAAGACCGTTTGATCTGCGAGGCTCACACCCGTAAAATTCGGATGATTCCAACTTAACACGACTCGATCATCAGGTGCATTTCCCGATCCTGGAACACCAAAAGAGCTAATGGTAAGCCCAGGAAGAGCCGTCGAATTAATATTAGAGATTGATTGGTAACTAATGATCGCATCATTCCAACTAATAGGAAATTGGATGCTGGCTACATTAGTAAAACTACTAACCCTTACGTCAACAGTAAAAGAGTTGCCTTGGTCGACTAAGTTGTTAGAAGGGGTAAGTGTAAAAGTCGGCTGGGCCGCTAACTGGACAATGCACAGCAATAGCAACCCAGTGAACAGGTGTTTTAGCAGTCCGTTCATGGTTTTGGGGAATTTGGGATGTATGATTAAAGTAGTCCGTCTAACTAGGGTGCCACATAAAGCAATCGCTGGGTAATAGAGACATCACCCATTTGAAGCTGCAAAATATAAGCACCTGTATGTTTAAAAAGTGTATTTTCTAATTTAAGCACATTACTTCCTGGGCCAAAAAAGGTTTTGCCTTCCATAACTCGCTGGCCACTTATTTCACTTAATGTCCAAGAGATTTCACCTCCTTCATTGAGTTCAATAATAACGTTAGCAGTCTCAGAGAATGGATTGGGAGACACTTCTGCCTGAAGGGGTGACTCGGTCGCAATTGATGTACTACTAACCTCACCGATCGTAATAAGACCTCCTAGGAATTCACCACCAATATCTGTTTCAGAAGTATCTACAACTTCCATTAAGCCGGCAAAATCCACCTCGGTCTGCTCTCCGTCTGCGCCAATTACTTCTAGTTGCAAAGTAAAAAGGGGTGTCCCATTACTCAGCGTATTTCCTTCGAGAGAGTTATCAAAATACAAATAGTTGACTTCTCCTGCTGTAATTAGATTAAAGTTGTCGTCCTCAGAAAGACCAAGTGCAATGTTACTTACACCAACATAACGTAGCATCATAGAGTCCCAGGCTACGTTAAAAGAAGACGATATAATCTCATTGAAATCAGCTGTAAGTACATCTACATCAATGGTTTGACCTGGCTCAACTTCATTGTCATTAATATAGATAGAAGGGGCATCCTGTGCTGTAAGAGATAACGACACAAGCAATAACGCGACAACCCCAAAGCATTGGGATAATTGAAACTTCATGGGATTATGTAAATTAAATTACTCAATATAAATATTGGTGCAAGTTACAAAATTTTATGGTAAGTAATGAAGCATTATTTTTTCCTTGAGAATTCCTTTATTTTTTGAGTAGCAAGCTTTGCTAGTAATTGACTTTTTTCATTACCCCAAAACAGAGAGGGCCCCGGAAATTCCGGAGCCCTCTCGTTATTTATGTTGTTGTAACAACGTTTGCAGAGACGTAAGAATACGCCTTATCCACAATCATTATTTTACAGCAATCATCTTCTTGGTAGCAGTGAACTCACCGGCAGTTACCGTGTAAGTCAAC
>NZ_KB903608.1 GCF_000379805.1 Lewinella cohaerens DSM 23179
GCTGCGAACCTCGTACAACACGGGACATGCGGAAATTCAAAAATTTTTTCGGCTGCGCCGAAAATTTCCGAACTTCGCATGTCCCGAAAAACGTTGGCTACAATAAAAACAAAAAAATCAAATGCTAAAAGGACCAAATCAAATAATTGACGAGGTAAAAGCTCAAATAAGTCAAGACGATATAAATAGTGCAATCCAAGGGGTGAAATTTCTTATTGAAGAATATTCTCCTGATGACGATTTGTTTAATTCAGCCACAGTTATAGAGAATGAAAATTCAAGACTTCAATCAAATCAAATCAAAGGCATTTTAACTTTTGAACAATATAGTGTTAGTTATAATAACGTAGTTAATTCAATATTGAATTTAGTTGGGGAGACAAAAGAATCCATTACAAAAAGGGAAAAGGATAAATTGTATTTTGAACAGCAGGCGGAGCAGATATCAACAGATAGAAATGAAGAATGGAGAAAATTTCCAAAACATGAACAAATCGATTTAGCATTTAAAGGAGAAATTAAAATATTAGACCCTGTAAAAGACTCTCAGCTATATTATTACAGTAAAAAGGGAGAATTATTTAAAAAACATTCATTAGTTGGTCAACTTCAATATCTTGACTTGCAAAAGACAGTTGCAAAAAACGAAGTAAACCATAAAAGAAAACTTGGCTTGTATAGTATAGTTTGTGGTCTATATGAAATATTGGAAAGCGAAATTCAAGAGTATTTAAGTTTCAAGGAAAAGAAGAACACATTATGGAAATCGATTGAAAAATTTTTCAGAAAAGATTTAATTGATTATACTGAAGAAGACAAATGGAAGGTAAAAAAATTAAAGGAAGAATCTCACGATTTTTACAATGAAAAAAGTAAAGAGTTAAGCAGAATTGAATCCGACAACTATAGAAGAAATGATTTCAAGAGTATGGTTTTAAAAATTCAGAAAGAGGTGGTGGAAAAGAAAAAGAAATTAGAAAATTTCATTGTTGCTATTCCTGGAGAGAACGTTAATTGGTTTACTAATGGTTATTTATGGTATTGTAATTTTTGTACATACAACCATACAAATTGGTATAGGGAAAAAGGTGATTGGATAGAATATGGAAGCCCTATTCTATCCCAATATAATAAAGGATTATTTTCCCCCTTCAATGGACTACTGCTTAAAAAAGGTGTAACTGTAGGAGATAATCCATTGTGGTATATGATTCCTGAAAAAGGTACTGATTTAACAACTTTCAAACCATCCTTTGTGTATGGAGAATTTATCGATTACATACACGAAAATCTAAATAGCGGAAAAACTTTCGCCAAGTATTCTGAAACAAACTTCTATGAATTGTTGAAAGATTTTGAGAAGGAAAAATTACAAGTTTCAGATATAGATGATGAGACTAAAGAATTATTAATTGCATCGGGAATAAAAAATTGAATACTGTAGCCAACAATGGCTCAACCCCATTAAGCTAAGCGGTCCGTCCATTTTACTTTATCATTAAATCAATGTATTAATAATGTAATATTGGAGGTGCAATGAAATGTGTAATTTAGCAGCACAGGTCTAGCATTACGAAAACTGCTTGCTCCGTTTTATAGCCGCCCGCGGGGTTAATTGTCATAAAGAATACCTATAATTATATTCAAAAATATGTCGTCCCTGTCCGCGCATAAATTTGCGGTTTCGTACGCGGCTGGGGCGGCTTCTATAAGGTTCCAGGTGAAGGAGTAGGTTTTCTTTAAGCA
>NZ_KB903609.1 GCF_000379805.1 Lewinella cohaerens DSM 23179
ATTTTGGTCAAATGTATAAATCAGTAATCAATTCTCCAAATTTGTTACGATAATCTTTGGGTGGTGGGTGGGATTTGTGCGGGCTGGCAAAAAAAGCAGCGGGTGAGGAACGAACCGGCTGCTTTTGCGGGTTGGATTTTCTCTGTTTTGTGGTTTTTTCTTAATTGGACAGAACGTTTTTCGGGACATGCGAAGTTCGGAAATTTTCGGCTGCGCCGAAAAAATTTTTGAATTTCCGCATGTCCCGTGTTGTACGAGGTTCGCAGCGCAGCGGAGTATCTTGGGCAACTTACTTATATGCGAACAAAACACCCCCTTATGACGCACTTTTGCAAAAAAAACATCTCACTGTTCTTCATGTAATTTCTTGGCCTGGACAGGCATAATAAAGCCCTGTATACGTATCAGCTTGCATTCTGTTTCAAATTCCTATGAATAGAACAGCATCTCCCCCCCTACTCTATCAATCCCCACCTCTTAGCCTCCTCCGGCGCTACACTCGTCACAAATGCCTCAAATATCTTGATTCGCTTGCGAAGCTCCTCATTCAATTCGTGGAAAGCATCCTCTTTTGTCTCTTCGTCCATACTGCCGTAGGCCACGTCCGGACGCGGGAATTTCGGCTCCTCTTTTGACAGATCTGTTAAGACCAGATCTTGCAAGCTGACCTCGAATAAGTCGGCGAGCTGGATGATTTTGGTCACTGGAGGGTCGCTGTCTCCTTTCTCATACCGGGTAACTTGGCTCCCTTTAAGGTCAAGTATATCCCCTAATTGAGTTTGAGTCAAATTTTTCTTTTTCCTTAAAACCCTGATATTCTGATGTATATGCATATTTACGGAAAAAATATTGCGTTATCCGCAATTAAAATTGAGGATAAATTAGGAAATGCCCTTTTAATGCAGTTATATTTGTATCGAAACAACGATTCAGAAGCAAAAATACACATTTGCCTCAGCAAACAAAGATTTACCCGGCAAAACTTGCGTTTTGTCGGAATAGTAGAGAATTGTCTTGTAAGAAAGAAATCCCGAAGGCGCACAAGCCGGACGGCTTACGCATGGTAAGTGTGATTGGTGCATTGAAGTTGGATTGTATAACAGGGTTAGAACCCGAAAGATAAGCATAAAAATCCATGACTGCAACACTAAACGCCGCAAAAGTAAAGCCCACTATCCAGCGATGGGTGGAAGATCAAATGGAAGCTCAAGAGGTGAGCAAAGAGAGCTTGGCCCAGGCATTGGACATAACTAACGAGCAAGCAACAAGACGCCTCAGAGGATCAACTGATTTTAATGCAGATGAAATCATCAAAATGGCCCAGCTTTTCAACAAGCACTGGTATTACGACGTCGTGCGGCCATTTGGCGTGTGCAAGGACGAAATAACCCTTGACCAGGCCGAAGAATTGGCCCGCGAAGAAGGCAAAGACTGGGACTTGGTTGACCACGTCGCCTAAGAACAAACACGCCGAGGTCCCCGCTGGCAGACCGGAAAGAATGACTCCTGTAGTCTGCCAAAGAAAAATGTTCGTTCCCAACAGTTCATCACTATGATTCACTTTTCATGGGATTATGATTTGTACCGTGGCCCGGTATTCAGAGAGCCGGGCCGCTTTTAAACCCTTTGTCAATGACCGCTACGACAGAACAACAGTTACTGGTTGCTATTAAGCAAAACAACTTGCGATTGATGCAAATGCAGATGCAATTGCTTCAGTTGCAAAGCAGTCAGATGATCCAGGTGATGCAGGGCAGTGAACTCACCCCTAAAGAGGCAAAGCTCCAACTAATGAAGCATGAGTTTGAACGTAGGGCGATGCTGCCGGAGGATTCGCGACCACCGTGGGTTTGCCAAGACGAAGCTGCATGGCTGGTGGGCGAAGATTTGACAGTGACAAAAAACCATCGCCGCAAAATACGTTGGGCACACCAGCATGGCCACTTAGTTATCACCAATGGTGGTATTAACTCCCTTCATTTCTTAAGAACAGAAGTGATGGTACTTAACCAAAAAGTAATCTCGGGAGAGGTGGTTTGGCCTACCAAATTCGGGAAATAATAATACTTATTGGCCGCTAGGTCAAAACCTAAACTAAATCCAATCATGGAAAAACAACAGTCCGAAAAGGGAGGAATTAAAATTTTAGTAAACCAAAGGAAGGAGATTCTACAGTATCAAGTAGACTCAATGCATAATTTCATCCAGCATGTTTTAGGGGCAATAGAAGATAATTCGATTGACCAACTCAAAATTGCACTTGAAGGAATGTCAAAATGTAAGCATACGATTGTCTTCCACAAAAATGGAAAGACCGCTAATCTGTTCACTCCCCTAAAAGCACATCGCTAATGAAAGCAGATAAAATAGCACCTCAAGAAATTACAGAGGAAGAATCAGAAAGCATGCTTACCATACAGCAAGCCGCTAGGATGATGAGCGTTAGTGAACGCTTACTTTACCGCTACAACGATAACGGTACACTTCCTTATTACAAGGTTAAAAACAAGCCTAGACGGTATATGAAAAAAGAAGATTGCATGGGGCTATTCAAAAAGGCTGAATAACAGCTCGGAAAGACGAGCACTATGAACAGCGGGGTGTCAGTCAACGGTTCCCGGATCAGCTTACCGGCGCAAAGCAAAGGATCAAGCCATACCGGGAGCCTTGGCATACAAAACAGGGGGAGAATGGAGCCTCGATAATCGGGGTGGCCAGAGAATGATACTTGACATTTCATTGGGCGCTCGATCCCGCCCTCCTCCTGCAAGATTAAAAACTATTGAAGTCACGGGAGCAACGTGTCGCTTTGGTGTTGCTCCCGCTTTAAATCATCAACCATGAAAAAGCCAACGATTTTCACGAACCGGGACTATGATTCTTTGCAGAGTATACCTCCTGTCTATGTTCCAGACAATTCTTTTATGCTCATCACTGACCAACTAGTAAAGGAAGGTGACATTATCCAATGGACGAGCTATAAGCGAGGAACTAAGAAGAAATTCCAGTGGTACAAGGTCATCGAAATACAGGATCAAAGAAACCGTGCCGAATATAATAAAAACCCACTCGGGGTAAACGCTTGCCAGTTTTTCAACAAAGTCATTGTAGAGGCTGATATCGTAGCCGAAACCTACACCCTAGAAACGAACGCGCTTAACGAAACAGAAGAGCAGACCGCCTAGCTGATCTGCCTTTATCAACCAGTTCCCGAGCGACGGGTAATTTAGGAGCGACACCTACAACTGGTTCACCCACATGACCATGCAGATGGCAGTAGCTCCGGTAGGCTTTCGGGCCACTGGAGCGGCCACCGCTGCAATCATAAATAAATAGCAAATGTGTAGTAAAACATACAGTATAAGGCAGCAGCAATTCAATATCCACTGGGGGAAGAGCGATGCCTTAGTGTCTGATTTTGTTGATAAATACAACCAGGGAAAGCCATTGGGCTCCCAACTCAGATCGGAACATTGGGAGCTGGCAAGAATTCTAGTACGTACCTACAGCAAGCAACTGACCTACCACCAAGCTTATGCCGCGCCATTGGAGCCTCATGAGGGCACTTTACCGATGCTAGATACCAACAACACGTTTCTAGCCGATGAGATGAAGTGCAGCACGCGCAAAATTCGCAGGTTGCGCACCCGTCTGAAGGAAGCTGGATTCATAACTGGCTATGTCTTCCGTGGCCAGAATGCCCAGTATCGCATAAAACTGACCCACACGGCCCTCTATTTGCAAGAGGGCAACCGTGGAGACAATGTAATAGATTGGTTCATACCCGCCTTTCAGAAGCTTCGTAAGGCCGCTCAGGCAGCATCGACGCAGCCTGGAAACCAGGATCAAAACCCCGCTCCCGGCCCCACCGAAACGGACAACTTGTCCACATATAGTAACCAGTTACAAGTAGCTAGAACCCTTCATTATATATTAAGCGGCAGCGATTTACAACAGGCTACTGAAAATCAAAGAGTTACGAAAGAAAAGACTGTTAGTACCTGTGAAAACAGTGTGCAAAAGTCTGAGAAGCCTGTTGAAAATACGCGGCAAGAGGTGGCGCAAGAGCGCAACCAGCACCTCAACGAGAACTCTTCAGCGGGTAACACCCACGACCAGGCAGAAACCGAGCCAGGAAAGCAAGAACCGAAAAGTTCCGCGCCGAGTACGAATGCTTTCGTAATTCCTGAAACTGCGTACACAACCGTTGAACAAACAATTTCACACCTCACGCTGGCCGAGCAAAAGCGTTTGCGCAACTTGATTTCGGTTATCTGGATGCACGCCAGTACTGCGCTCTACGCCAGGAGATACTTTGATGAAGAAGAAATAGAGCATGGGAAAGCCTGTATTGCCGAATATTTCTGCTACTCGGACCCTGCCCGATGGACAGCCGGGCGAAAAGAGGTCATGCGCCGAATCACCCTGGTAAAACTTTGGATTAAGCGTCGAGAACGGATGGGTAAGCCCACGTATTCACCGCCAAAACCTGGGAGCTATTTTGATTTCAGAAAAGAACGTGGCTTCATTGTCACCAAGGCCTGGTACAAAGAAGATAAGGAGCACCGCATAGAAATTGAGGACGAGAAGATGCTCAACAAAGCAACGGATGAATACCTACGCAGTAGGGAACCGGGTGCAAAGGAAAGTACAATCGATGTGTACAAAAAATGGCAGCAACGCCTGGGCAAACGCAGCAATAGATTACTCAATAAATTTCATAAATCAATAGAAGAATTGTCTCATGCAAAAAAAGAAACCAACGGGGCCGCCGCTTAGCGAAGTAGCTCAACACAAACTATGGGTACTATTTCACGACGGAAACAACCGCACACTTTACAGCTACCCCGAGGCCGATAAAAAAGGGAAGGGCCTCACTCGGCTCAAAACCTTGGTAGAAGAAAGGTGGAAAGGACGGGTAGCCGTAGCCAAAATTTTCAACAACCAGGATGGTCGCTTGATTCTAGAATTTCATAGCCGAAGCGACATGCCTGTATTCAAGCCCGTAGAGGTTCAACCACAACAAAGTTATACCGTATGAAAACTCGCGAACAAGTAGAAAACCTAAAGAAAGTCTGGCTGGAAAACTCAAAATCATTTGACTTATCCAATGTAGAGGGTTACGAAGATTACCGGGACGAGCTGGAAGCTTTCGTTCGTAGCCAACAATCTTCTAAGAAAAACGAAGATTCGATGAGCTTTATTCCTAAAATAATACTCAGCTCCATCCCTCCTCTTATTAGTGCTCTCACAGGCAAAAGTTCTCAAGAAACCCTGGAGGAAATTGCACTCCCCATTATCAAAAAGATGATCCGGGATGCGCCCGAAACGCTAAACGAGCAGATGGTGCAAAGTTACTACGAGCAAATTGGCTTCGATGCCTTCCAGCGTGCCCACTACATACTGGCGGGGCAAGAAAAGTTCGCTAGAGCCAAATGCCCATATGCTGCCTGCGTAATGAAGCGCATGGAAGAAGAGTAACCCTATTGCCCACTTCATCCTATGCACGATGCACAACAAACTACTACACCGGGCTTTCGCCCAACTGGGCCAATGGGCCTACACCTTCAAAGTCTGGTGGGAAGATAGCGTGCTGAGTACGCTGGATCGCTGGGCAGATTATTTCAATCAAGGAACAGGTACTTGATATCACAACTTCAAAATACACGCAGGATGCTACAAATGGAAATTCCTAATCAACCCGCTACCCTGGCTGAGTTCTTAGAAATCAGCATAGAAGCACTTCGCAAGCAGATGAAAAGAATGGGCCTGGTAGAAGGCCGGTTCAATCGACACGCCGAAATGGACGAGCAGACTGTCCAGGTACTCTTAGAAACTTACGGACATGAAGAGGGAGCGCAAACCTTGTCCACTTCTTTAGAAACGGACAAGGAGCAAAACGGACAAACGGACACGTTGAACATCACTTCTCCACCAGCGCCGAAAGCGGACAAGATTGAAAACGGACAATCTTCTTTAGAAACGGACAAGCGACCAAACGGACAAGGTTTGACCAAAACGGACAATAGGCCGAAAACGGACAAACGGACAACAGGCGTAGCAAACGGACAAACGGACACCTTACCCTTAGAAACGGACAAGGGGCCAAACGGACAAGCGGACATACCGGCTATCGCAACGGACACGATTAGTCAAACGGACAAACGGACAAGCACCAATTACGGGGAATTTTCTAAAGACCTGCTGCTGGCTTTGATCGCCATGGTGAGTATGTACGTACAGATGAACCACACCGCACAGGTAGTCGGCGGAGAATGGCTGCAAGCCTGGGCTTATGCGCTTAGTATCCAGTTTACGGGCCTTGCTATGACGCTCTATAAAGGCAACCTTGGTTACCTGAGAGCATTTGCGGTGGCGGAGTTTGCGATCAATCTACTGCATTACCGTCCGTGGGCACATTGTGAACTCATCGAGGGTGTGTCCGTTTGCGGCGGATTTGAAGAGTGGACACGTAGTGTGCTCTTGTCCGCTTTGATCGCCTTTACGATCTATAGCTACGTAGAAATATTTGCCGCAAGGCGCAACGAAAAAACGGACACCTTATGAATTGGATACTATTCGCATTGTCCGGTTACGATCCAGAAACGGACGCACGCAAGCCCCTGAAGGAAGATAAGAAACGGACAAGCTCCGAAACGGACAGATTACCTGAAGGCGTAAAGCCAAACGTAAAAACACGCTGGCTAGAGAAAAGCGGACAAGAAGGAGAAAACCCCACCTGGGAGAACCTTAATGCCCAAAAGCTGAACGAGCATGGCCGGGAAGTAGCCCTTAACCAAGCAGATATCGACTACATAATGCACTTTCAAAAAGATTGGGAGTACCTGACCATCAAAAAGGCCGAAGAGTTGAAGCCATACTGGGCGGCCAACTATACAGTTAGCGAATGCGTGACGGCCTTTGGAGGAAGAAGGGGCTACAAGTATAGCACAGTCGAAAGATATTGGCGGATTTTCAACCAAAATCACTCCCCTATCGAATAGCCGGGGGAGGGGTTTTGCATACCCCTCTCGTAAGTACCCGTAAGTAAATACTTGCTTACGGTAATATTAATTGATAATCAACGACTTAACCCCTCTCGTACTTACGGATTAGCACCCGTAAGTAGGCCGTAAGTAGGCCGTAAGTAGTCGTAAGTAAATCCTTTTAAAGACATGAAAACACTAATTTTTCTACTTGTAGTTGCCTTTTTACTGGCTGTTTATGCCGTCTACTCTCTGCTTACTTTCAAGATGAAAGTGAAGCAATACGGACAGCGATTACGCAACTTCTACGTCTTCAGCGAATACCCCGATGATCGAACGCTGGTTCTAAGAAGAAAGGACCACGAAAGATGGATTGAGCGCTCCGGGAATCAGTCTGGTGTGAAAGTCGTCATCATCCCATATCAGGATAAAAATAACCCACTGGAATCCTGGGAGGAATACCTCGTGAGACGCAAAGAAGAGCAGCAAGCGGACATGATTGTACGTGACAATGAGATCGAGCGCAAGAAAGGTCGCGACTTCTTCCTCAGCGAAGTACACCAGCAGGATCAAAAACTGGATGCAGACCTGGTGGATACCTTAGAAAGCATCACGAATGCCTGGAACAAATTATCATCAGGCACCAGAGGCATTGCCGACCGACTGGCAGCCGAGGTTCGTAGGGCCAAAAGAAGACTCCAGCAGTATTAAGCTTTCATTACAACAAGCCTATCATCAATCACAAGTCAATAAACATGAAACAGGAGCCAATTATCATCAAAGTTTCTAAAGAAAAACAGGCCACTTACCAGTCAAATACCCACGATTTTGAAACCCTCCGGTACGAGGAAGTTGGTAAGCCCTGGTGGGTGAACACCAAAAGAGAGCTGGTTGACTTCTTAGAAAACGCTCAAGGAACACTCACAAATACGGTTCAAGTCGTAGTGTTTAACTGGCAGCGATTCACCAATGCTTTCTTAGTAAAGAAGGCAATACAGATGGTAGGTATTTACCTGGTCGTGGTCAAGGATATTGTATACGTAGCCTATGTCCTGCTAACAAGTATTCCGCTCTTCCTTTTTTATGTCTTGGCAGGAGTTTTACAAGCTCCTGCCCGGAATACTCGCCGGAAAGCTTCAACCACCAAACCCTTCGAGCCGCCCATCGACGATGAATGGTGGCGAGAACGACCAAAGCCAAAACCCGCTAAGAAAACCCGCACGATTCGGGTGGTTGTGGAGGTGGAGGATTTTTAAATATACAAGTGATACTTACGATGAGTAAAAAGTGCACCAAATGCAAAGAGGAGAAGCCCTTAGAGGCTTTCGTCAGGGACAAGTATAAATCTGATGGCTACAGTAGCAATTGCAAAACTTGTCGAAAGGCAACCCGTGATGCCCGAAAAGAAGTTCGTGCAGAATATGACAGACAATACAATGCTGCCAACCAGTCCTGGATAAAGGTTCGTAGGAAAAAGTACCGCGAAAAAAACAAAGCCGCTATTGCAGCTTTCCAGAAGAAGAGATACGAGGAGAAAAAAGAGAGCATTCTTCTTCAGAAGAAAGACTACCGCAAAGAGATTAGTCAAAATCTCACCGATGCCTATGTAAAGCAACAAATTGTAAAATCAGGATGGTTGCTACCCACTGAGGATATACCTCCAGAACTAATAGAGATGAAGCGCCTCGCCATGATCGCAAACCGTAACATTCGCAAACTTAAAAACATCCAGAATGGCTGACAAAAACAAAGATGTATTTGATTTCATAGAAGGAACTATGAAAAATGTCATCAAGAGCCAAAATGAAATGCTTGATGACGGTATAGCCGAAGAGCATCAATTAGAGCTATACAAGAACCAAGTAAAAGCAGTTCATCAAATGAATCGTGCCTTTCAAAATGCCGCGATGGTGGATATTGCCAGGTCGAGGTATGGCGTCAAGTTCAAATTCCTGGGGGATACTTTGGGGGAGGATGAGCCCCCGGCTACCACTCAGGGAAAAATTGAATTACAAACATACAATTAGCCAACAATGAAAAGAATATACAGACCTGTATTAGAGTGTTTTGAGGAGGCAGAGGAGTATCGCGCTACTCACCTTCTTTGGGACGACTTATTAAAAGAGCGTACTGATTTAGATGCAACTCGCACCGACTACAAGATGGCGTTTTACAGGATATTACAAGAGAAACATATCAATCTTTATGGGAAAGCAGAGGATGGGAATATGGGGTATAAGTTGAAGTTCATCGAACCAACCATTAGCATGAGTAACCACAATACTAAGCATTCCAGCATAGCAGTATCTCACGAAGAAAGCCAGCAAGTAATCTTAGTAATCAATTGTGATGATCGTGCAAAGGCTACAAATGAAGCTATCATAGATGCCGTTAGTCGGTTCTACAAAGGGATGTACGGAGAGGAAGTAATAGTGCAATTATTACCCTGCGGGTTTGATCATACTAAGATCAAAGTAACTATTCCTAATATGATTATTAGCTTAACATGGACCTTTGTTTCTTCTGTTGAAATAGAACCAACCCTATCACCTATTCAATAAAAAATAGAATATGCCCCCAGTGAATGAAGAGGTTAAAGCTATCCTCGTCGCATTAGGATTCGAGCAAAGCGGATCAAGTTTAATTTGGATGAACAGAAAACACTTTGTCACGCTGCACATCAGTACAAACGATACGCCCTTTGATTTGACGACCAAGCTGCTAGAAATTGGAGCACACAGAAAATCCGAAGCTATTAAAAAAGAACTTGGGATCAAGGAGTAAATTAACCACTAACATTGAAAACCACCCTCAAACTCAGCTTCTCCGAACTCCGTGCCTTCCACTACTGGTTGATGGAGATCATGGCCCACAGCAAGGAGCTGGTACGCCAAAGCCTGCACTACCGCATCCAAATGGAGATCCTGGGAGAGGTATTGATCAAGAAGATCCACCCCAAAACCTTAGTCGATACGGGCCGTCCATTCAACATCAAGCTCAGCTCGGTGGAATGGATGGCCATCCAGGCGGCGATCTATAATGGCTGGGGGCGCTTTTGTCTCGATCTCTATGTGCAGAATGCTGTGCGGAATATTTCTTTGAATAAGCTGCCTAAGCTTAGTGATTATCAGGCGGGGTATTTGGTGGCTCCGGATGGGTGGGAGGAGGAATGAGCCTTGCGCCTCTAGCTAAAAAAAGTTTGCTGGATACGGACAGTAAACCTCAAACAATGCTCGATCCTAGCACTAAATTCAGAAATCTCGCAGTAAGAGATATAGGCCGGAGGTAGGTGTTTCAAATTTCCTCTTATATTTGGCTATATAAAACTCCGAGATATTGAACCGCGCAAGATTCCGCTACATACGGGTAATAATATATGCCATTCTAAGCATTCTTATCTCCGGGTTCTACGTAGAGTGGCTAGCTGACGGCTTTAGAAAGTACTTGGAGTCCGCTCTTGGTGAATATTTCGGCGCTACTTTTCTGCTCGTTGGCGTACTAGGCTTACTCACCGTAATCTATTTGGAAACAAAATTTGCAGCGCCAGATGAAACAGATGCCATTACCGACAAACAAAAAGAAAAGAATTCTAACCACGCTCGACTAATCACCGACACCCGTAAACGTTACTCAGATCGCCGTAAGCAGAAACTCAACTTAGACCTCAACTTTGAAATCAAATTAGCGCTCAAGTTTATCAAAACCAAAGCTCGTGACCCTGTACACCAGCAATTTATTCTCAATACGAAATCAAAGATTGAAGACTATAAGCAACTCTTTGAACTATACTATCAAGATATCCATCGTTTGCTCATCCTGGGAGATCCCGGATCAGGTAAAACGATGCTACTGCTTCAGCTGGGAGAATATCTTTTGAATAAAGCAGAACAAGATGAGCAACATCCAATACCCGTAATTTTCAATTTAGCGAACTGGCAAGGGGATAGCGACGACTTTTATACCTGGCTACTAAAACAACTTAAACATGCTGCGGGAGAAGCCGGGATTTCTGCTGAATATGGCCAGGAGCTAATGGATAATTACCAAATCCTGCCTTTGTTAGATGGATTAGACGAAATACGAGAACCGCTACGAAAGGGGTGCCTGGATGCTATTCAACACTATCTTAACCAGCGGGCCAACCGGTACCCGGAAGCGACTCTTTATCCTCAGCTTGTACTTTGCTCCCGTATCGTCGAGTTCTTGGCACTCGAGGCAGGTGCCCCTGTACTTGACACGATTGAGATACAACCATTAACCCAGAAGGCCGTTAAAGACACCCTACAAGTGTTAGCCGACGAAAATAACTGGGCAGCCAAGGCATTACTTATCTACCATGATAAGTATAGGGAATTGAGAAAGGCACTCAACACTGCCTTTTACGTACATACCGCTTTGTCCATTGTTGAAAACAATCAGGAAGTGTGGCAACAATTTGATCTCAAAAACGCCTCTTATCTTGGAATTCAAGAGCAACTTGTTATCGTTTACATAGATCAACAAATACAACATCTAAATACTATACTGAAATATGTACCTGAACAAAGCGCATACTACCTTTCCTGGCTGGCCCACCGCTTGTCTGAAAAGAAACAAAGCGTGAATTTTGAGCTAGTGGACCTACAGCTTAGCTGGTGGGAAAATACTCGTTCTGCTAGATGGGTCTTCGGGCTGGCCTTCGGGCTGGTCTTAGTGCTGGTCTTCGGGCTGGTCGGCGGGCTGGTCGGCGGGCTGGTCTTAGTGCTGGTCGGCGGGCTGGTCGGCGGGCTGGTCGGCGGGCTGGTCGGCGGGCTGGTCGAAGCAAAAAAAAATATTGAATATGACGAAATAGTTAGATTTGACTTTAATGAGCTTAACAGAGCTGCTATTGCAAAAATTTTAAAATCAGGGCTAGTCTTCGGGCTGGTCTTCGGGCTGTTCTTAGGGCTGGTCTTAGTGCTGGTCTACGGGCTGGTCTTCGGGCTGGTCTTAGGGCTGGTCTTCGGGCTGGTCTACGGGCTGGTCTTCGGGCTGGCCGACGAAATCACTGTTTACGAGACTTTCCCTAAAATTACTCATCCCTGGTTAAAAATCACCAGTGGACTCAGGAGGCGAGTTCTCATGAATTTAGTTTTCGTCTCAATCACATTAGCAATAGTTGGCATTATCGTAAAATTAGAAATAATTGAACAATTTGCTATTTTTCGAGAGGCTTCCCTTCCTTTGATCATTGCTAGCTTAATCATTCTTCCAATTCTATTAGGGGCTACTAGTGATTCCTCTTTTCGATTTCTTGTTCTCTATCTTATTCTAGTTAACAAAAAACTTATACCCAATAAGCCTGTGAAATTTTTAAACAATGTTGCTGACCATACTGGCCTCATGGAGCGAGACGGTGGCCAGTGGCGTTTTCGCCACCAGCTTATCCACGACGCCTTCACTCGGAATTGGGAGCAAAAGCTTGCGAACAGTAACTCGTCCTCTACCCCTGAAAAAATATTTCCTGAAGGTAAACAGGATGACTGGAACAGCTTTCGTTAAACATAGCTTTTCCGTTGAATTAAACCGCAATAAACTCATAAATCCCATATTGCGTCCCATCATCCCTCGCCTTAGCAGCTTTAAATTTCTCATTTACCCGTTTCTGTGCCGCTAGCATCTCTTCGACGCCGTCGATCTTGACCCGATTGGGATTGATGAGGCGGGGGGTAGACATCACCACTACCCCACTTGCGTGATCCCATATTTTGGGCGGCACCTGCTCCGGCCCGTGAACAATCAAAAACACATCCAGCATCCGGTGGCGGTATTCGATCAGGATATCTTTTAAACCGGGCACATTCGTGGTGTTGGCCTCCAGGTATTGCATACAATCATCGAGCATGAGAATACCGTTGCGGTAATTGTCATAGATATTGATGAAGGTATCGTTCTTGCCTGGTGACGGGTTGTCGTCGCGTAACCGTGCCAACACCTGCCGGGTTTGGTTTTGGAACTTATAGTGGGCCTTGTTGGTCACGTTGATGATGGGTACGTCATGCCAGATTTTGGGAGCGCCAGTTTTGGTGACTAGCAAGCGCCGACCACCGATACCATCCATCAGCTGCTTGGCCATCGTCGACTTTCCCGTTCCGTTACGGCCCCAAATGATGATTAGTTCGCAAAGCCGCTTTTCGGGTGCTTTGCGAACTGTTTTCTTTCTTGTCTTACGTTTAGCCATACTACTTGTCCTTTTTTGCTTCCTCCTGAGCCTTTTTTATCTTTCCCTTGCTGTAAGCCATAGAGAAATTAGGGGCATAGATGGCTATCATGGTACCTATCAGGATAAATTCCAGGCTCATCCGAGCTTGGTACTTCTTAACCAATGCTGCCGTCACATCGAGGTAGTCATTACTGATGTCCGATTTGTTGTTGAACTTGCGGTACGCCTCGCCGGGTTCACGGGCCAGCATTCCGCAGCCCATGCCCATTACCCGGTCAAAGGTCATAATCATAAAAGTGGCCGTGACCTTATGCTCATCGGAATAATCCAGGTATTCCAGGTTATTCTTGTCGTCATCGGTGAGCGGTTCATCCGTGGCGGGTTCGCCCTCCGGATCTTCCCCTTCATCACCACCGACGAAATCGCTTTCGTCCAAGAACTTGGGGGGCTCCACCTCTTCGCGTTTGACGCGCATCCGGTCGATCAGGCTCCCTACCGAGTTTTCGCCCTGGGGAGCAGCCTGCTCGCCGGTCGGTTGGTCAACGTGGTCAACGACGGTTTCCTGCTTCGGTGCTTGTTCTTCTACGTTAGTCTGGCTTCCCATCGGTTTTCTTTTTATTGATCAAATACTGAATATCAATGGCCCGATTAAGTACAGTAGCTTCCCCTTCTAAGCGAAAAGTAGCTACGTAAACATTAGGCTTCTCGTCCGAAAAATCAATCATTAGTACAGCCTGCCCTTCCTCCTCTTTGAGGACTCCGCCATCGGCTTCTGGTCGATTGATATTGTCGGCAAAAGATTTAATCTGAGGAAGAAACTGCTCCAACATCCCCATTGCCATTTTTTCGGGAGTCATGCTGTTGGCCAGGTTCTTCAGTTTTTCCAGTGGATTCATGCGCGTTGGTTTGGTAAGTGAAATTGATGAGATTGTTTTCTCTACGGTACCAGCTCCTACTCACTTCCTCTTGAAACACCAAAAGATGAAGTGATTTGCGTACACGGCGCGAGAGGTTGTAATTCTCCCTTTCCGAGAGTTCAGCCAGCTGACTGGTGATCTGCCGTACCGTTAGGGGTCGCTTGGCAGCGTCCAGTATTTCCTTGATTCGGAAAGTCAGATAAGTACCGTAGAGAAGGTCTTGCATCATTTATTAGAGAAAATCGCATACAAATTTAATCAAATTAATTACATTTGTGTAAACAAATAAGTTATGATTGTCGAAACAGAAAATATCACCTGGAGCGAAACCGGCAAGCGGGTAGACTTTAATGTGACCGTCTTCAGCGGTGGCTTGTTTGGCAAAGGCGACAAGGAATGCAGTTTCAAAATGTTTGCCCTGGGCGATAAAGAAGCTTTGGAACGGTATCGTGACAAGGAAGGCGAGTTGGCAGAACAAGTCGCTCAAGCACGTAGCAAATGGCTACAAACAGAAGGCAAGCGCTATTACAATCACAGTATCAAAAGCCAGAACGTAAATGTGCGCATCTGGAAAAGTAAATACCAGACCAATGAATCCTGATGCCTGGAAAGACTTTATCAATGGCTTATTCGTCAATGCGGATGGCAGCCGAAAATCAGCAGTAATTAGCCTGACACTCGAAGTTGGAGATGGTAAATTGACGCTTCCCCCTGTGGAGGTTACCCATACCGACACCCTCCAGCAGGTATTCATTAAGGTCAATAAGTTACTTGCCCAATCAGCAAATGCCGAAGCTCAACCGAAAGAAGATCGTACCGATGTCAATATTGGCGATCGGGTAAAAGCGGTTAATGTCGAGCACATCAAACACGGAAAAACGGAGTATATCGTCTATCGCATGAGTGACGACAGCTTTCAGGTCGTTAAGATGAACGGAGAGGTGGTTACTCCAAAGACTATCGTTTACAATACCGTGGTCAAGAAATATCGCGAGCAATTCCAGCTCGAATAGGGATTTAGGTGTATTGATTTTGTGATCCATTGTGAGGCCCGCCATTGTTTGGTGGGCTTTTTTTATGGCTACTCAAAGGGGAATGCCCCGTGTCACACTTCTGCCCCGTGACCTGAGATTGCCTCGGGGCGAGTTCAGGACATCTATTGCCAGGGCCATTTTGAGCCCCTATCATTGTGATCACAATTAGCAAGAAATGCTCTTTTAAAAACGCAATCTCATTCGATGAATCCTGTACTTAATGGGAATCGGGGTCGTACCCGAGTCATTCCCCAAAATATGGTAAACAAGCCAACGATTGTTGGTACTGATGGGCCGAATGCTCAACAGTGGACGCCAAACGCTAGTCCCTACTACGCTATTGAAGTAGATGCGACTGATCCAGCGCTGGTCACGGCTGGTGATCCTATCCAGGTGGTACTTTTTGACACCAACCGTCAGTACCAGCAACGCACCAATTATTTCATGCCCTTGGAGCTGATCATCAAGTCTCGTACCGATGTGAGCTACCAGGCCCTGATTGACGACATCAACGAAGTTACTTCGGTGGTAGATGTGATGCAGATGCAGATCTGTAACTCAGCTGATCCGAACTGCAACTTCAACTTCTTTCCTTCATTGGATTTGATGTATGCGCAGCGTGGACAGAAACCATCGCTGATTAAGACGATCCACCCGGACATGGGGACATCAGAAAATCAGTATCACCTTAACCGAGCGACCTTCCAGGCCGACATGGTGATTACGCAGCGCCATGCGCTCGTCTTCACGATCCAGCCTGGTGAAAAAGTTCTTTTGGCCTTCTACCAGACGATGGAGTTGGGCCGTAAATATTAAACCATTCTCATGCCCGGATTTAACACGTCAGGCTTGCAAAATGCCTCTGACGCTATCAGTCAGAATGCAGCGCAACCGAATAGCGGTTGGTTAGACCGCGTCTTGGGCCGGGTAGATGATGGCTTTGATATTTATGATCGGGTAAGATGTGCGGCTAATCCTACCGCTCCGGGTTGCTACCAGAATAACAATGGTGCTCCCGGAGGGGCAGGTGTTCCGCAAGACAATACCTGGCTCTATGTGGGCCTTGGCGTTGTCCTTTTACTGGTTATCGGTATCGTAATCATCGCACTAAAAAAGTAGAAGCCATGAACAATCAACGCTTGGCAGTAAGCTCTAACAACGCTGCTATTCGCCAGATCAGTGGTGGTAGTGCGAGAGGTATTTTGCCACAACAAAATATCAAGACCGTCGCAGCTACCAATACGACGAAGGTGGACAACTCTGAAGTTGTCAATAACGAAATCGAGGAAGATGCAAAATCTTCTGACCGTCAATTGATCTGGTATGCCCTGGGCATCAGTGTTGGCGTGGTCTTGTTAGCCGTCGTCGCGCTCAAGTTCAAATTGATCAAAATCTAAGCGGTAGCCTATCGCTTTCATTCCTCAACATTCACGCGGAGCATCCGCTTACTAAAATTCTATCCTCATGTCATTCTCAAAAAACAAATGGGTCGGCGCACTGGCACTCGTAGTAGTGATTGCTGTAGCTGTCCTGATTGGCAATATGGCCACTGATAAGTACATGGAAAAGAAGGCTCCCTCGGTGGAGTAATCCTGTAGAGTAATCTTTTCCCCAATAAAAAATAGCGCCTTCGCTATTTCATCTTGAATGGAATAGCGGAGGTGTAATCCTCACAAAAATGCTTGAGTATCCGATGATTTTTGGAGAAGACGGCGTCAAAGCCACCGTCATTGTTGCCACCGAGTGGACAACGATTATCTACGTTACTGTAGCCATTTTCGTTGGTATCACCCTGGCATTGATTGTGGCTAAGAAAGTAGCCGGATAATGAAAAAGGGAATCATCATCACGCTCATCGTTGTGGGTACCCTGATCGCAGGGTATTACCTATACACCTGGTCAGGTGGTGGTAGTTGTCCACCGGCACGCAACCCTAAGAAGTTTCCGGAGCCGTGGTTGGACAACAAAATCCCGCACGGTGATTTAGGCACCTTGGCAGAAAAGTACGTCAACCCTGTTTTGGGTAACGACGACACGCAAACCAACGGAGCGCTGATCGGTGGTTTTTTCAAAGGCATCAATGTCTATCCCTCCGATGGAGCGGCCAGATACTACCAGTCCTATTTGAAGACTTATTTAAAAAGCTCGCAAGCGGTTCCTTACTGGAATATGACGGTGGGAGAACTGCTTTGCAAAACACAAGAATAAAATGGCGGCAATCAACGCAATTGTTACCGGTGCTTACGCAACCATCATCCAGCTAGAAGGTGGTGCGGTTACGACCTTGGCGAAATACCGACAATCAGGTAGCTCTACGCCCATCACCGGCGTAATGCTGGGAGCCAATCAGCCCCTCATCCAAAACGATGCTGGTCAGATTGTTTCCCTGGTAGATCACCTGCGGAGTACAGGCGGCCAATTGATCGAAAAAACGGTTACTGNTGGTTATCAGGCACTCGTCTTATCTGGAGGTTCGACCAAGGACTTGACCAAGTACCAACAAGAAGAGGAAACGGCTCTTCAGTCTATCGCAGTTACGAAAGAACTAGCGGAAGGCGAACAAGAAGAAGTGGTGGTTGCCTAGTAATCGGCAACCCCTCATTGTCAAAAAGCTATAATCAAATCAAGCTATGCGAGTAATTTCCAAGTACGGCCCCATCATTTTGCTGACGATCGCTTTGGTATCACTGTATTTCCAATGGGCCACCTACCAGGCGGCTACGGCGGATTGTGGATGCCAAGATAAGCAGGTAGCAGATAGTGGAACGGGCCCAATCGTCTAAACTATGACTGCTAGTGCTAAGAAATGGATCATTGTTGTGGCTGCCGTGGGCTTGCTCTTACTACTAAGTAGTGAGCTGGCCAAAGCTGCCAATGTGGTCGCACCCAACCTGGGTGTGGGTACCCAACGCAAATCCTTTTTAGGACAGGCAGATCTGCCCCGAGGCATTCGCAACAACAACCCCGGTAATTTGAAGATGACCACCCCGCAGCAAGGCTGGTTGGGGAGCATCGATCGAGGGGAGAATACCGATGGCGTTTTTGAGCAGTTTGTCTTCTACGGCTACGGCCTGAGAGCTATGCTCAAGCTGATACGCAACAAGATGACGCGCAATGGTGACAACTCCATCCGCAAATTGATCTACAGCTGGGCACCACCCGGCGAGAACAGTACCGAGAACTATATCGCAGCCGTGGAAAATGTCACCGGCATCCCGCAAAACCAGGTCATTGATGCGAATGATAAAGATCGCCTCTTTGCGATCGCTCAGGCCATCGAAAGCCAGGAAAACGGAAAGGTGGTGATGACGCGCCGCGATTTTGATAACGCTTACGCGCTGATCTAATGAAAAAACAACTGGTAATCGTGGTAACGTTGCTTTTGATCTTACTGCTAATCCGCAGGGTTTTCGGAACGACCATTACCAATATTACCCGTCTACTGCCCCGTCATGCGACCAAGACTTTCCCGAGTAGGAACAAGTCGCAGATTGAGCAGATTGTAGTGCATCATACTGCCGGACCTGAGAACCAAACGCCCAAACAAGTCGCCACCTATCATGTTGGCCCCAACCACGTTTGCGATTCAGGATGTCCGGGCATTTTGTACCACTACTACATCACACGATCTGGTAAGATTTACCAGGTCAACGAACTCGAAACGATCGCCTGGCATTTGGCCGGGCAGAATACCCGCTCTGTCGGCGTGGTCATGGCCGGTAATTACGATAACTATCCAGCGACCAGGGCACAACTGAAGGCTTTGAACAAAACCATCAAAGCCATTGAACGCAAGGTGGGTCGCTCTTTGGAGCTGACTACTCACCGAGGTGAATGTCCGGGCTGCACCCAGTGTCCTGGCGATTATTTACAGGCTCAAATAGCATCCGTATGAATCTGAGATTTTACTTCATCACACCGTATTACGAGGAAGCCGAGGCCCGCAGCCACGCCTTCAACCTACCGTATATCAATGTGGCGGAGGAAGGAATCGCTGATGCCTGGAGCCAACTTACCGATGAGCATTCGGAGTACGACGGCTTTTTGGCCTACAATTCCGAAGGAGATCTGGCAGGTCTGGAAATCAAAAAACTTCCCGCTCTAATTGTCTTCGATGTGGATCGTCAACGGGCGATTTTCAAGTTGGAGAAAAACGAGATCACCCGTGATCAGGTGCGCCAGGTCGCACTTTCTGCATGGAGCTTAACCCCTGACCCTGAAAATGAGGACAAGTACATCACCGAGTCGGGAAAAAGCGTCGATACTGGTCAGTTGCTCAATGCTAAGCCTTGCCCTGAATGGGTACCTGGCTTTATGTGCAACCAATTCGGTACCCGCTCTTGGTCAGGTATTGGAAGTATTCTCAGTTGGGTATTGATCCTGGTATTGCTATTCGTCATCTACAAAATGGTCAAATAAATGGGATTATTCTGTGGAAAAGTCTGCAACTGTAAGAACCGCTGTGAGAGCTACTTTCCTGGTATACCTTCATTGATTGATGCCTGTAAGAGCGCCTGCAAAGGAGACTCCAGCATGAACAAAGACAAGTTCTTGTGTTCGGGCAATATCGTTGACCAGCAAATAATCATCTCCTCGTTAGGTTACGATCCTTGCCTGGGAGATGATATAGATTTTGGAGACACGGTTGCCGGACAAGTTGCCGGTGCTGACGATCGGCAATGGGAACGACTACAACCCATTTTCTTAGGCTTGGGCTTGCTCATTATCGCAGCACTGACCATTGTTTACGTCATCCGAAGATAAATGGACCCAATATCAGCAGTCGCCAATGCAGTGGGCAACATCTTCGGGCCGGATTCGATTTTCGGAGCCGGAAAACGCGCCCAATACGAAAACCTACCCGATTGGATTACACCCGATCAGGTACGACAAACCGACTATACCCCCTACGTCATTTTGATAGCGGGGACACTAATATTAATGATCACCATGGTGGTGATTTTGAGAAGTAAATAACGCGCTATGCCCACTTTAAATGATTTACAATCCGTTGCCCTGCGGGGTAATTTAGTAGGAGCTTACGATCCCAAATACTGGGTTGTGGGCTTGGCTGATCCTGTAGGTCAGACGGAACTGCTGACGTACATCCTGGACAATTTAGGCGGTGGTACAGGCGGTGGCGAAAATGACATCACCGAAGCCGCTGGAACGCCCTCTGGCGCACCTGGTGCTGGTGAGCCGCAAGTTTACCAGGACACTACCAACGGCAACGTCTATACCTGGGATGGCACCCAGTGGAACATCATGGCCGTGGTGGCCAGCAATGGTCTGACCAAAGTAGGCAATGACATTGAATTGGGCGGTACGCTGGAAAAGAACACGACCATCAATACGCTGGGCTTTGACTTTATTTTTAACGCCGTCACGGGTGCGCTCGAATCACTCTTCAGAATGCGTCCTTCTGTCGGTTCGATAGATGTTTTCACCCAAGACACCAGTACGAATCAAGAATCCAGCTTTGGTCTTTTACCTCAGTCTGCGATTATCGAGGTCAATGGTGTCAATAATGTTCCCCAAAGCGAATCCTCACAAATGACGATGACCCAAACGGTCTGGCAAGCGGTTGTCACGCTGGGTGGGAAGATCAAAAACCGGCTACTTCTTGATGCCGATAGAGTTGAAGTGACAGCCGAACGGCTGGAATTCAAAATGGAAACGGCTCAGAATGGAGCCGTAGGTCATGTACTTACTTTGGTTGATGTGGTTACAGGCCGTGCCGAGTGGCTATCTGCACCTGGTGGTAGTGGCATAGATGACATTACCGAAGGCAGTGGTGATCCTTCCGGAGCACCAGCTCCTGTAGAACCAGCTGTCTATCAAAACACCGACAACGGAAGCCTCTGGATTTGGAATGGCCCAGGAGGTATTTGGTTGGAGGTTTGTTTAAAAACACCATTAAATACTTACGATTCAATCGCTGATGCCATGGCCGCAGGCTTAGTCAAGGGTGATCAATTTAAACTTAGTCAGAGTAATACCGAGGGCGGTATTGCGGGGACAGTCATAGAACTATTGGTATAAATGAAAAAGCTACTTCTTTTACTATTGATCCTGGTGGGCCTAACCCCACTGTTTGCCCAAACGGACATTGTGGCTGGTGGCGGTGAGTGTAAAGTCACTGGTGACCCAGACTTGCACCCAACACTGGGCAATGCAACACTGAACAACTGTTGGTTGGCTGTCGATGTGGCTACTGGCGACAAATACTGGTACAATCCACAAGGAGCAGCGGGTGACCGTTGGGATATTATTCCACCAGGTACAGATGATCAAAACCTGAGCCTTACGGGTACTACATTGGCTATAGAGAATGGTAATAGTGTTGATTTGGCTACGCTCGATACGGACGATCAGAACCTAAGCCTTGCCGGCACCACACTAAGTATTGAAGACGGTAACTCCGTTGATCTGTCAGCACTCCAAGACGGCATCGGCACGGATGATCAAAATCTAACGCTAACCGGTACCACGCTGGCCATCGAAGATGGTAATAGTGTTGACCTGGCCACCCTCGACACCGACGATCAGACGCTTTCTCTTTCGGGAACGGAGCTGACTATATCTGAAGGTAATACCGTCGATTTGGGCGCACTGTCCGGCGTAGATACCGACGATCAGAACTTGAGTCTTACGGGAACAACGCTAAGTATTGACGATGGCAACGCTGTTGACCTTTCCGCCTTACAAGATGGGACGGGCACGGATGATCAAAACCTGACGCTAACCGGTACGACACTAAGTATCGAAGATGGTAATAGTGTCGATTTAAGCGCACTGTCGGGCGTAGACACAGATGACCAGGGCATAGACAACTTCTCCCTTAGTGAAACGACATTAACCCTGGAGGTTGAAGATGATGGTCAAGCACCACATACAATAGATTTATCCGGTCTACAAGATGGCACCGGCACGGATGATCAAAACCTGACGCTAACCGGCACCACTCTAAGTATCGAGGATGGAAACAGTGTCGATTTAAGCGCACTTTCAGGTGTAGACACAGATGACCAGGGCATAGACAACTTCTCCCTTAGTGGAACGACATTAACCTTAGAAGTTGAAGATGATGGTCAAACACCACATACGGTTGACTTATCAGCCTTACAAGATGGAACGGGCACGGATGATCAAAATCTGACACTAACAGGTACCACTCTAAGTATCGAGGATGGAAACAGTGTTGATCTGGCCACCCTAGATACAGATGACCAGGGTGTCGATAACTTCTCCCTTAGTGGAACAACGCTAACCTTGGAGGTTGAAGATGACAGTCAAGCACCACATACGGTAGATTTATCAGCTTTGCAAGATGGGACGGGCACGGATGATCAAAACCTGACGCTAACAGGTACCACTCTAAGTATCGAGGATGGAAACAGTGTTGATCTGGCCACCCTGGATACAGATAACCAAGGTGTCGATAACTTCTCCCTCAGTGGAACAACGCTAACCCTGGAGGTAGAAGATGACGGTCAAACACCACATACGGTAGACTTATCAGCTTTGCAAGATGGGACGGGTACGGATGATCAAAATCTAAGCTTATCGGGCAGTGTACTAAGTATTGAGGATGGTAATTCTGTAGACTTATCTGATTACGTAGGCAATAGTGAAGTGATTCCCCTTGTGACAACGGGGAACCCTATTGCAGAACACACCTCTGGTGATGGCACGGAGGTAGAACTCCAGGAAACAGTTACGACCATTGCGCTTGACGGCCCGAATTCTGAAATCAGATACACGGACGAAGCTGGTGTTACTAGTGTATTGGACTTAGCGACAATAGACGCTTTTGGTGCTTCTACAGTAGATCAAACGATTTCTGGACACCGAATAGCCAGGCACCTTGCCTCCAATGGCACCTCCTCAGTTATTAACGAAACGATCACAGACATTGCCTTGTCGGGAACAACGCTCAGTTATGATCGGGAAGACGGCACGACGACCGATGTCGACCTCAGTGGTATTGGCGGCGGCGGTGGCGGTTCCTTTGGTGCGGTGACGGTAAATGTAGGACCAAGTACAACGCACGTACATACGGGAGAAGATCACTATTTCATCGAAGCCAATATGCTCACAACGGGTAATGAAATTATCATTGACGAAAGTGAGCCGGATGGCAGTGTAATCGAGGTCTGGTTGACGCGCTCCTCGGGAGATGTTTCTTTTGCCAATACAAGTATCCGAACAGGCAATGATGCTTTCCAAACCAGTGTGTCCGGTGTTCAAGGAGACAGCATTCGCTTTATCAAAATCCGTGGAATTTGGGCTGCTGTTTACAAAGGCCAGTATTAAAAAACAAACGTAATGGGACGACAAATCCAAGGACAACAGCTCGGTTCGTATGATGCAATGATTCGCATAGATGGCAAGGATTATTCCTATGCTCAGGCCTTACAATTGGCTTTCGATGACCTTGCTGCACAAGAAGAAACCCCGCTGTCTTCTTCCGCTACAGAAATTCTAATTCCTCAGGTTGATTTTCACGCATCGAGCTATCAGGATGGTTTAGAAGTGTTTGCCTTTTGGCGCCCCCAAGGCTTTGACTTCCTCCAGTATAACCCTGAAGTATGGCTGTATCGCTACAAGCGTTCCCGCAAGAAAAGAGCAAACACTACCATTAAGCGAAAGAAGTTTGTACACCCTGTTCATTTGTGGGGAGAAAAACACAGTGGTAGCAATCTGTATTCAGGACTGCCTGATATTACCAATAGAAAGCAGCACGAAGATGATCCCAAAACACCGCTGCTCGATCCACCACGTCGAGAATCAGAATGGGAATGCCCCAATGCTCCTTTTGCTAAAACACTACTGACTACTGATTGGGACAAGTGGTTTAGAGAATTAAGGCCAGCAGGCCATGGCACTACGCATCCCCTCAATGCCGCTGAGAAAGAAATATTCCGTTTCGGGATCGTCATTGACAATCCCAACGAAGAGAACAATACCCGTTATTCCAAACTTCACGGGCCAATGTCCAACTCTGAGTTAGTGATAACCAAGAGTGGAGAAGGTTTACGATGGTTCGTCAATGACGTTCCGTATAGCCGCCGTGGAACATAGACGATGCATAAGCGCAAGGGCGGTGCACCCTAAGATGTTGCCATTTGTTGGCGATGTACCCTAAGATACTGCCGTTTGTCGGCGGTGTACCCTAAGGTGCTGCCCCTTGCCCTTATCGCGTTGTCAGGATTTTTTTTGTTCAATAAAAACGCACGCTTGTGAAAACTTTAATCGCGCTCTTTCTACTCTTGTTCAACATTGCGCTCGTCGCCCAGACCGATATTGTGGCTGGTGGTGGAGAGTGTAAGGTAACCGGTGATCCAGATCTGCATCCTGTTTTAGATGATGCCGCTTTGAACAACTGCTGGTTGGCCGTCGATGTCAATACTGGTGAGAAATACTGGTACAATCCTTTAGGTACGCTGGGCGATCGGTGGAACCTGGTCAGCTTGAGCGGAAGTACTCCCATCACACTGGCAGCGGGCAGCCACCCGGCCCTTACGCTTAATGGTCAAGAATTGAATTTAGACCTTTCGGGCATCGGTGGTGGCGGTTCGGACAATGGCCTGTTTGACCTGACCAACGAAGGTGCAGAAATTGCCATCAATATCGCCATCAACGAACAGTTGACCTTTGAGAATGAAGATGACGAAAGGGTTAGCTTGATGTTTCGGACCGACATCACCCCGCCTTTGCTGAACGTCAACCAAACCGATTTCATCAGTGCTTTTCAAGTGAATACGGATTTAACCACCGGAGTCCTGGGCGTTACTAACAATGGAGAGGTTCATTTGAGTTCGACGGATCGCTTGTTCCTCGTCGCTTTTGAGGACATCAATCTGAAGAATGACGATACCTCCTTTAACCTTAATGGAACAGGCATCGACATTGCACCAGGAGCTGGTAAACATATCTATCCTTCTGTTCCAGTTTACGCTTCTACAGCTGCTGCCTTAGCGGACAGTTCGCTTCCTTTTGGAGCCATGTTTGCCGTAGATAACGGCGATGGAACCAGTGCCTTACATTTTAAAGCCTAATGGTCACTTACTCCGTACATACCGGCCAGACGAATTTTCGACCGCTCGAAAATCCACTACCTCGCTTCAATGCCAAAGGCTTTGAGCTGGAATTCTTATTCCACAAAGGAGCCTGGTGCAGCAAGGAAGAATGGGGCGGCGATGACGATTACTACGACTGGCAAAAGCTCAAAGGTTTGACGGGCTTTTTCTCGCTTAACAACCGCAACTCGGCCATGTTTGCCTTTCGCTACGGTGAGCAGGAAGAAAGCTATCAGATAGCGCCCTACACCAACTTCAAAGGAAGATGGAAGGTAAGTCAGGAGATCATCATCCTGGCTGGTCAGCCGGTGACGGTGCAAGCGGTCTTTGGCAAAGACAAGGTGACTTACTACTACGGGCCTCTTCGCGTCGAGCACGATTTCAAACGCCGCTTGGTAATGCGCGAAATAGGCACTTATGCCGGTGGTGCCGACAATGCTCCTGGTCCCCACGGTGGTCGGGCATTCAAAGACATGAAAATTGACATTGATTTTAAAGTAACTAAAACTAGATAATGAAACGTTTCCCTCTCTTTTTTACGATCATTTCGGCACTAGCCGCCTTTGTCGGCATCTTCCGTGAAGACTTCGGCTCAGCTATTGAGCAAGCTGTTGAACCCATGGAAGTGCAAGCTTTTGCAAATACGGAAAGCCAAACTGACGCTGCGGTCAGGCACGTGGAATACTTGCAAAGACAAGCCGATCTACAAGGCAAGGTATTTATTTGTGACTACTCCGTTCAAGCGGTAGAAGTCCGCTACGATACCATTAAAATCGGCAACTTTCCCGCTTTCCCTACCACTGATCGCTATCACCAGGACAAGCCCTATGTGGTCAAGTTTCCCGGCAAGAAAGGCCCACCGATCGCAACGCTCTTACAAGTCGTTCCTCCGCAGGAAAAAGGCGGAAAAGTGGTGGCTATATCAAGCGTCGATCGCATTGATAAGAGCTGTAAAATCTACGACTTCACTCCGGTGGAGAAGGAATAAACTGATACCCCATGACAAGCTCTCTGAACATGAAAACGAATATTACCGATGTAGCCCTGCTGGGGACTTCGATCACGGCAGGCTTCAGTGGTCTACTCAATGATTATGGTGGCTTTATGGTCACCTTGGGAGGAGCCGTCTTGTTGGGGGTGATCCGCTGGAATGAGCATAAGGCCAATATGCGCCTGCTCAAAATAAAGGAAGAACAGCTCCGCCGTGAGCTGGAGAAATAATTTTATAAATAACGCGCTTGACAATGAAAAAACTATTTACGCTCCTGCTCCTTGCAGTAGCCTCCTTCGTGCAGGCTTTCGCACAGCCAGTAGCCGAAACACCCGAAGCTTACGAAGCTCTCAAAACGTATTACGAAGAGTTTGAACGTATTCAGCTGACCGAATTTGATTACACCATTCCTGCCAACGAGCGGATACTCTTTGCACCATCGGCCTATAGCCAAGATGCAGGCAACTGGGCCACCGATTGGCACGGCACGGCCAATAATGCTTCCTGGATAAATGCCAATGGACAAAGAAAGATTGCGGCATTTGTACTCGATACAGGTTCGGGGTATACTAATGCTCGTATGAACGCCGCTTGGTGGCGTGAAAAAGGCCGAATTTTCACAGGTGAGTCAAACGGTATTGATGTTCAATCGCACTCTACTCATGTCAGCTCCTCTATCGGCGGTGTTGATCCGAATAAACCCATTGGACTAGCCGCAGAGCTGGTTAAAATGGGCCTACTGAAGATCATACCTTACAAGGTACTCAACGATCAAGGTAGTGCTTATACCAGTTGGATTGTCGCGGGTATCGAGGCGGCGATCTTAGAAGCCATTGAGCTACAAAAGCAAGGCTACTTCTGTATCATCAACCTCTCCCTGGGCGGACGTGGCCAAAGTGCGGCCATGGATGCGGTGATTCAAAAAGCCGAAGATGCCGGTATTCTGGTATTCGCAGCAGCGGGTAATGGCGGGAGCCCCAATGTAGGTACCCCAGCTAATGGCCCCGGAGCTGTAGCAGTTGCAGCACATGATCGCAACGGCAAGAAAGCCAGTTTTTCGGATTATGGCAAAGAAATCGAAACCGCTGCGGCAGGCGTCGGCATCCTTGGACTTCTTCCAAATGATCGAGAAGGAGAATACAATGGTACCAGCATGGCCACGCCAACAGCGGCGGCCTGTGCGGCCATCATTGCCAGCACGCATCCGGAGCTGGACAGCGAAGGCGTCAAAGCTATTCTTTTTGATAAGGTCTACGACATTGATCCCGAAGGTTGGGACCAATACACCGGTCACGGCTCCTTTGTCCTTGATCTTTTGATCAATGATCCAACGCCTCCTGATAATCCGGATAACCCCGAGGAACCGGAAGAGCCAGAAGAGCCAGAATTTACCAGCACCTTGACCTATGAGGTCAATGGCGAAAAAATGTACTACCGTAGCCAATCTGAGCGCAAGTTTGAAGCCCTGGAGCTGAATGATATGGTGGTTACCGTTTCCGGAAAAGGCAATACCGATGCCGTCTATGACCAAAACGACAGCTGGACGAAGAACTATTTTAGAAATACCCGTCTGGTCGTTCCCGAGACCCCTGAGTGGGGCCATTGTCTGACGACCTATTGGTCGGGCCAATTCTACGAATACACAAGTCGCAACCAGGGTATTGGTGCTCAAGTCACCGCCGCGAAAGGTACTGACGAAGAAGGTCGAAACTGCCTTCAGTACACCTTTGATCGAGCGGAAGTCGCCCATATCACCAGTTTTACCAATGATAAAGGATTTACCATCCTTACTGCACAAACCGAATACGGCCAAGTGATGGCCATCCGTAAACCAGAACGAAAAGGCTTTTTGCGGAGGATTTTCTCCCGCTAAGCCCATCTCTTTTACTTTATCAAAACGCGCTTAACATGAAGACTTTATTGAAAAAAGCAGCGCTGCTTTTCAGCCTGCTCCTTATCGGAGGGTTGATGTTTGCCCAAACGGGTGAATTACCTCCGCTACCTACACCTGAAGATGGCGTAGACAAATACCTCCCCTGGGTAGATCTGCTCTACGGAGCCTTTGTAATGATTGCAGGATGGTTGTCCGCCTTCATCCCCGGTATTCGCAATATTCCGGATAAAGCCTGGCGGATTGCCGCTATTGCCCTGGTGGGTGCGGGTATTTTCCTAATCGGTGGTTGGTCCAATGGCCTCAGCTTGATCTTTGCCTATTTGATTGCCACCAAGGTCTACGAGCTATTTGTCAAACGCATCGCACCGACACCGGACACACCTGGTGACATCGTCCGTAAAGAAAAGTTGCTCAATAAGAGCAAACAAGAGCTGAAGTCCGCAGCCTAGTTTTCGCATTTGATTATTGTTTGTTACAGCTTGCTGTCTTCGGGCAGCAAGCTGATTTTACCCAATTACCATGAGCAAGCAAGCATATCTACACAATCAGGAAATTGCCCGCTTTGTCCTCGATAAAGCTACCAGTGGCGAGCCTTATACACAGGAACAACTAGCCTACGTCAATCAGTACGTGGGCTTTGGTGGTATGTGGAAGTACGATGAAGCACTCACCAAAGAGCGGGGACTGTACGAGTATTACACACCAGCAGAAGTAGTCGCCAAAATGGTGGGTCTGGCTTTCCGCTACGGCTATCAATCGGGGCCGGTATTGGAGCCGAGCTGCGGTATTGGTCGCTTTTTGCATTATTTCGATCCAAAGGAGAAAGTAACGGGCATCGAGCTGGACGAAATCAGCTCCCTGATCGCTAAGGCCAACTTCCCCTCTTATGATATCCGCCATCAATCGTTTAATGCCCTCTTTGTCGATCGGCGCGGTAATAGCCAGGACTACCGGGCAGCGTACCAACTGGTGATCGGCAATCCACCCTACGGCGACTTTGCCGGAAAAGGCACCCAAGTCGAAAAGCGGAGCACCAAGGCCAATACCTACGTGGACTACTTTATCACCCGTGGACTGGATTTGTTAATGCCTGGAGGTTTGTTGATTTTCATCATTCCGTCCGCTTTTCTGGACGGAAAAGCAACCGAAGTCAAGGCCAATATTCTGGCGAAAGCAGAACTATTGGATGCCTACCGGCTCCCAAAAAGCATTTTCACCCAAACGGACATTCAAACCGACATTGTCGTATTCAAAAAGAAGTAAGCCATGGAACAATTAGCCGCCCTGCAAGCCATTATTCGCGAAGAAAGCGAGCAGTTGATCTGTCAGACGCATCCCGAAGTGTGCGCTTTGCGCGATGCCAATTATGCCCGCCTGGAAGAGCTGGTTTTAGACCGGCTACTAGGTAATGAAGAAGAAACGATCTCGGTGCAGTCTGCCCTGGCAGAGCTGGAAACCGAACTGGGGCACGTATAGATAAAAATCCAACTTTTGAAGGTTCGCACTATTAGCAACGATTCAAAAGTACACTATGAACATATTTGCTGGACAATACTTTGTCCAACATCCTGATAAAGTTTTAGGAGAGCTGCTCACGCACAACCCCAACACGGGCCGTGAGCTGACCAATCAATTCGGTAAACCTAGACCAGAAGTACGGGGCACCATGAGTGAAGCCATGGCCCGCATCGAGGCACCCGTAGCCAAACGCTACGATCACTTCTTTGATGCTACCGTGCTGCCAGTTCGTACTCCGGAGAAGAAGACCGGTCGCATCGCTAAAGTCATTGCCAAATCCAAAGCCGAAAAGCGAGCAAAACAAGATCGAGGCTATTCCTGCTCCACCAATCTGCAATGCCTGGAGGAAACGATTGAGAAATACAATCCCGGCATTAGCCGTGAAGAAATTGAGGTTTGGGTGACCTATCAGGCCGGTCAAGGGCTTTATGATCGCAGTGTCATCGACAATAACCAGTGGGGTAAATACTTAGTAGCTGACCCCAACTATCAAGCCTGGCACCAGGCCGGACTGGTCGCTTACGATGGCCAGGACTATATTCCACAAGTGCTTTACTATTCCGGCAACATCTACGATAAAATCGTTTCCGCCAAAGCCAGCGAATCAGCCATTGTAGCGACCATCGGAGAAGACGGCTACCGTGAGCAGATGCAACGCCTGGAAGCCGCTAAACCCAAGGCGCTCTACCTTACCGATGATGAAAGTCAAAAGCTATTCCTTAGCCCTTTTGATAAAATCTGGCAGGACATTGAAATCACTGAGCTGGCCGATGGCACCCAAGTCGATGCCAAAACCAGCATTGGCAGCATTTTCTATTCAGAATACCTGAAGAACCTAACGCGGGAGGAGCTGACCCTGGAAAAGAAATCCACCACCGCCTGGGAGATTTACCAATACTGGATTAAAAAAGAACGACGTCCACGAGGTAAAAGCAATAGCGAGTGGGCCAGCGTCCGGCGCAATGTGACCTTGATCGGCAGTCATCACTTTGATCTTTTCCTACTCAACAGCCTGACTGAAGAGGACAAAGCCAAAATTGCCTACTTGTGGAACCGAAAGTCCAACAACTACCAGGACATTGACTACTCGCGCATCCCGGTGGGCTTTCGTATGGGCACCATGTTCAAAGGAGGAAGCCTGTCTATTCGTCCGGCGCAGCGCGAAGGAGTCGCTTTTATGAATCATCGAGGCACCGGCATTGTCGCCTACGATGTGGGGGTAGGCAAAACCATGACGGCCATTCTGGGCATCAGCGATGGTTTTGAGAAAGGATTGTTCAAACGGCCTTTGGTGGTGGTGCCGCAAAAGGTCTACAACAAATGGATAGCGGAGATTATCGGCGTTCGTGCCACTAAAACCATCAAGCAAAAAGGCAAAGTCATTGCCAAGGCCGGAGACATAATCTCCGAAGGTATACTTCCTCACATTGAGATCAACGATTACGATAACCTGGGGGTCAACTTCATTGGCCGAGCCGTGGACGAAAACGGCGTAGCCAAAACGGTAGCGGAGTATTCCGTGACCATGGTGACTTACGAAGGCTTGATGAAAATCGGGTTTAACCCCAATACGGAAAAAGACCTGGCCGGTCGCCTCAAAGCCATGCTCTCCCAAGGTGAATCCGGACGAGCTGCCGCCATCGTCGAGCAAAAAGCCGAAGAATGGGTCGATATTGCCTTAGCAGAAACGGCTCTGGACATCGAGGAGATGGGCATTGACGCCATCATCGTGGATGAAACGCACAACTTCCGCAACCTCTTCATGGAAGTGAAAGGCGATGTGGGCGAAGATGGTGAACGGGAATCCAAGCACTTCTTCAGTGGAGGTAGCGGAAAACCATCCAGTCGGGCGCTCAAGCTGTTTATGCTCAATGCCTACGTGCACGACAACAACAACCGCCGCAACACCTTTGGCCTGACGGCAACGCCCTTTACCAACCGCGCTACGGAGATTTACTCCATGATGGCGCACTACGATTACCAGGGGCTCAAAGACTTTGATGTGTACAACATCGCCCAGTTTTNCAGCAAGTACATCGACGAAACGCTGGAAAGCACCTGGACGGCAGCGGGTAAGTTTGAGATCAATGCGGTGATACGAGGGTATAACAATTTGCCCTCATTGCAGTCGATGATCTTCCGCTCGATCAACTATAAGACCGGCGAAGAGGCCAATATTCAGCGTCCGGAGAAAGTGATCCTGCCGCTGACCAACGATGAAAACGGTGTTCCCCTGGAGGCGCAGTACATGGTGGACACCAAGCTCACACCGTCCACTAAGCAGGAATACTGGCTCAAGCAAATCCAGCTCTTTGCCAGTAAAGACCGTAGTGTCAGAAGCGATAGCGTTCTTTCGGGCTTTTATCCCGAGGATGACAAAGGCAATGTGCCTGGTCAGGTGCTTATCGCGCTGAATGCTTCGCGCACAGTTACGTTTTCGCCTTACGCCTTGCGTTTGGGCGGGGATGCGCAGTCTGATCTGAGCAAAGTAACGCCCGAGGAATTTGTCGCAGGTTCTCCAAAGATTAAGTACGTCTGTGAGTGTATCCGCACGGTCAAGCAGTACCACGATGCCCAGGGCACGCCCGTTTCTGGCCAGATCATCTACGCCGATCGCGGCACCGAATGGTTTGGGCACATCAAGCAGTATTTGGTGGAGAACGTCGGTTATGCCGACAAAGAAGTGGCCATCTTTTACGGCAAGGTCAGTAAAGGTCGTCGAGAAACCATCAAGGAAGGCTTTTTGGATGGGAAGATCAAGATCATCATCGGTTCTTCGACCATGCGCGAAGGCGTAGATCTGCAAAAGTTTGGCACCGTTCTGTACAACTGCTTTTTGGATTGGAACCCAACGGATCACCATCAGTTGATGGGCCGGATCTGGCGTTTTGGCAACAAGTTCAGCCACGTGCGCATCGTCGTGCCTTTGATGGAAAACAGTTCGGACATCTTCACCTGGCAGAAACTCAGTGAAAAGATGAGCCGCCTCAATTCTATCTGGACCCGCAGCGGTAAGAGCAAACTCTTTGAAGAAAAAGAACTCAACGCCGAAGAACTCAAACGGGGACTGATCAATGATCCCGAGGAGATCGTCCGCTGGGAATTGGAAGAACAGGTATCTGCCCTTCAGGGAGAATTTGAAATAGCAGTCAGCAACCGTGATGCTTTGGAGCAGGCCAAAGAGCTAAAGGACAAATTTGCCCGTCTCCAAGCCAGATTAGAGGAGCTGTTGGCAGAAGTCACTACCCGTCCGGATGTAGACTACAAAACAACGCCGGAGCAGTTGGAAGGGCTGCAAGCCATGGAAAGCGGAGACATTCGAGCGACTTACCGCAAACTCTACCGCTATGCTCAACTACAAACCTACTACTCACGTCTGGGCACCCGTTCGGTGATTGATGAACACAAAAAGTACGTCAAGCGCATCAAAAACATCGAGGACAAGCTGTTGGCCAAAGAGCAGCTGACCATCTTTGATGACTTTACCGCACTGATTGATCGCTACCAGCAACGGGCAAGTACCTTATTGGCAGAAATCACCCATTTGAAGTCTCCGGAGCACAAGGAAACGCTCTTGGCCAAAGTGATTGAGGAGAAGGAAGCCGAAGCCGCCAACCGTCGCCCGGTATCTGAGCGCGTCAACGAGTTTCAGCGATTGAACTACCTGCTGGACTGCCACCACAAAGTCCATTCCTGTGACATCTACGGACGAGTGAAAGAGATCAGCTCCGGAAAAGCAGTGCCGACCATCAAGCAGCCGGAGCGCAAGTTGGAAACGGATACTGCTTTCAAGTACCGCTGGCCAACCTTGCTGAAGAAGTTCATGCCCAAGGCCCAGCAAGCCGCCGTGCGCGATAATCTAAAAATAACAGAAAGCGCCCAAGGTTACGCCACGGCGGTACTTGATCCGCTGCATAAGCAGGTGAAATCCATCCCCAAATTGTACGCGACCGAAAGTGTGCCCACCGGTGAGAAAATCATCTACGCCCACTTCTTTCAGGGCAGCTCCGATTGGTACATCGCTGAATATGACTCCAAGGACAATTTGGCCTTTGGTTACACCATACTTGGCGGAGACAAGCTTAATGCCGAATGGGGCTACGTCTCCCTAGACGAGCTCAGCCAAGTCAAGATCATAGAACTTGACTTTTATTGGCAACCGGTCCCGTTTGCGGAGATTATGGGCGAAGCTCCAGTAGGAAAAGTGCCAGCCACAAAAGACACCATCAGCGAAGCCATCAAAGCCCTAAAAACTGCCGCTGAATTTTCAGAAGAAACCGCTAAAAAAGAACTCTCATCTGCCATTGAAGCCCTCCAAGTGGCTTTGGAATTTGCATAAAACTAAAACGCGCCATGACTAAAACACAATTACAGGCGAAGATCGCCAAAATGGAAAAGGGATTGGATAATCCCAATATTCAGGGAGCCGCACGAGAGGCTTTGACGAAATCACTCAAAACCGCTAAAGAGCAGCTGGCCGGTATGTCGGAGCCGAAAATATTGATGGTAAAGCCATCGCATGGGAAAACTGAACAGAAAAAGGCAGCAGTGCCTAAGAAAGCACAGACATCCAGCAGTCCAACAAAGAACATTCCGCTTTACTCCTGGCAGAAGAAGACAGACTTATCCAAGCTGCAAGCCGTCAACATCAACTGCCAGCATTATCACCTCAAAATAGAAAAGGCCACCAAAGTCAGCCTGAAACGAACAGGCAAGAGCGCCATGGTCGTCACCGCCCGGCCTGGAGATCACATCATCTTTGATCACGAGGGTTATGCCGTTTACATCATGGAAGCGGGCAGCTTTGCGAAGAAGTGTACCACCACTGCGGCAAAGCAACCAGTTGCCAAAAAAGCAACGGCGGCCAAGCCTACGACTAAGAAGAAAGCAGTCCGCAAGCCCAAGGCTCCTGCTAAGAAAAAGGCTGCACCAAAAACTAAGAACAACTACACCAAAGCCATCCAAAGCTTTGACAAGGAAGTAGACAATATCCGCACCACCTACAAAAAGCCCGAGGCGAATCAGGAGCAGGTAAAAGAAGACCTCAAAGCCCTGGCCGCCAAGTCCGACCAGAAGAACTACACTGCTTACGTAGAGCGCAAAATCAAGCGCCTAGACAAGGACGGGGTACGTATCACCAAGGAGGAGATCATCCGCATTGGGATTGCGCTGCGGCCATTGGTGCAATCCGTACGGGGTACCCTGCAAGATGCCCAAAACACCAACCGCAAGGTACTCGATCCGACGCTGGATAATTTGGTGCGGTGGGCAAAGTCGCCTGGGGGGTATGATCTGGCGGGGGTGGATGCTGCGGCGGGGCGGAAAGCTACTGCCAAAGCTAAAGTGACCGATCCGGAGAAGAAGGGGTTTTTGGAGTGGTTGTTTGATTAGGATTTATTTTTTTGGAGATTACTTATCTGTATTATACTGTGACAGAAATATGCGTATTTTGTCCACTCAGAGAGTACATTAAGCGCAACAGGAGTGACGGATATAGGGGCATTAAGAGCAATGCGCTAAAAAAAATGTATAAAATGAATTCATTTTTTTTTGACATTTCAGTAGTTTAAATTTAAATTGTAGTATAAAATAACATTTATACATGCACTATTCAAACCCTCCAGAAAGCCCCGTAATCTATCAGAACGTGAGGTATTACGTTGCAGCTCAGGCTAATTTTCCAATTCAGATTTTGCAAGATGATTTTAAACTAAAGGGGCACCCTTTAAGGTATGACGACCGCAGTTTAATTCATTTAGCTCAATCATTGCGAGGTTATATAAATAGTTTAAATAAAGACGCTAAGCTATCGGTTAGTGAATTAAGAAAAAAAGACTTCACTGTTAAGGACACCTACATTCTAGTTGCAACAAAAATATTGAGTCATGCATAGATTATTGTTATTCTGTATGTCTTTTGTGTTGTCATTAGGTTTGTTAGCACAGGAGGGGGAGAAGAATTTTTCGGAGTGGATTGAAGGTAATGGAATTTCACTACGTAAATCTTTTGATGGATCGAAAGATGAACAAAAACCAGCTACCTTCGGTTTGCTTAATGATTTACAATCATCTAACGACTACTTTAATGTTGATGTAGCATTGAAAATTACAGAAATTGGATTAATCCAAAAAGGAAAATCAAACTTAATTTTTTTTCCAAAAATAGAATACCATCGATCTTCAAATATTACTAAGGAGATTGATAAATTTGAACTAGGAATAAATGCAGAGTATGTCCCTTTTCAAAGAAAGGCAGAGCCTGGAGTTATACCTCATAATCTTCCAAATTTAGGCGTAATTTTTTCTCCGTGGGTCAATATTCAGTACTCAACTAAGCGGAACTTCCTTACGTCTGAATATGAAGAAGCGGCAGCGCTCATATTGTCAATTAGTAGTAATTATAAATATTTACCAGGGCGGTCTGTTAGAGATGAGAATGGCGAGTTTATATTCAGATACTATCCATATATTGGATTCGAGTACAATTCCGTACCACAGTTCACAGATAAAATGTATGGTGCGGATTATACATCAATTCTTTTACGAATGTTTTTTGAATATTGGGTTGTCCCGCGAGATGTTCAACTAACCTTTGATTGGCAATACAGAAGGAATTACTCAGATGCAGAAGAGCTTAGGAAACATGTGCAATTTATAGCTTTAAGCACAAATTTCTACCCAGGAAAACAAGAAAATGTTGGACTATTAGTTGAATATAAACGAGGCTATCTTGCCGACACTGGGTTTGAATTTATAAATCGGTATTCAGTAAACGTAGCCGTAAAATTCTAGTCAGAAAACTCGTTAGGTTTCTTGATGTACTATTTGACGGTAGTATTGTAGAAATGTGATACCTACAAAAAATAATCACTCTTCGCCGCCAACTTAGCACTATCCATATTACTGCACCTTAGATAAATCTGCAAAGTCCTGATATTTTCCCAGCCACCGAGGTCAGCAATGGTTTTGATACTGAACTCACCGCTGAGGTAGAGGTTCGTTGCCGCACTACGCCGGGCCGTGTGCATAGTCACGAAGGAGCTTTTAGGTGATGTGATGTCTCCCTGCTCCACCATGTCGTTGATCCCTGCCGACACGATTGCCATTTTTAGTTGGCGGTTGGCTTGCTGGTTGGTTCCCCAGGAGAAGTCGAAGTTATACGTCTCCATGAGTTCCATCGCTCGCTTTCGGATCGGAATGGTCGCCTCTTTTTGTGTTTTTTGCGATCGGTACCGCAAAAAGTTTCGGCCATCAACGTTTATAATGTTTTCGCTGGAAATTTGCTGGAGGTCAGAAAAGCGTAGTAAGAAATAGTACGCGACCAACCAGCGGTCAAGCTCTTTTTTGAGGTGAGGTTGATTAGACAGGTCTGTGTCTTCAAGTATCGCTATTTCTTTTTCGTTGAGGAATATCTTATTCGTCTTGTTTCTCTTCCTCCGGAACCCATCGCCTTTGTGGATGGTGTTTTGATGAAGGTTGCGTTCCAGGCCAATATTCATGACTCTTTTGAAAACCTTGATGTGGCTATCAATGCCCGGTAGACGGCAATTCCCGTCCGTAGAGAGAAAAGAAGTAAACTTTTGGTAGAAGTTCATGTCTACCCCATCCAGTGTTATCCGTTGGCTCGTTTTGGCTTCGTATTGCTTTAACCTGGTGAGTAAGGATTGATAGTTACTGATCGTGTGCTTCTTAATGGGCAACAAGCCACCTCTCCCCTCTTTTACGATCGTTTCCAGTAGATCAACCAGTCCTCCGCCAGCACTCTTGCTAAACAGGTTATCCCAGGTACCTCCTTCTAAGAAGTGGCCTTCCATTTCCAAGCGCATTTTTGCTATTTTAGCGTTGTATCTGGACGCTAGTGGATGCGAATTGCGAACAATCTCCTTACGTTCATCCCAGTCCTTTGGCGCGACCTGGAGCCCTGTTGAGAAATACTTCTTCTTATTCTGGTAGTTCAGGTAAATCTTAATATCGCAGGTTCCGTTCTTTTTAATGAAGTAAGTCCAGAGCACGGTTCTAAAATTCATGGATGGATATTTTGTTTAGAAGAAATTTAAGCGGAAAAGCACAAGAACAAACAAAAGTAAACAAATATATTCAAATAAAAAGACCCGTCGAAACAAATTGATTTACCCAGTAACTAACCCGCTTCAAACCATCCAATTCATAAAACCCTGAAAAACAACCAGCTACACAAAAACCTACCCAAAAGACACAAAAAAAGCCTGACTCATTACTGAGTCAGGCTTTGCTTTAAGTACCCGGAGCGGGGGTTGAACCCGCACTTCCGTTATGGAAACAGGATTTTAAGTCCTGCGTGTCTACCAATTCCACCATCCGGGCAGCAAACTTTTAATGCCCCAGCATTCTGGAGCGACGCAAAAGTACAAAAAACTCTAATATTCAAAAGCAATTAACAAAAATCTGTAAAAAATAATTCCGTCTCCTTAGTAATAGACTACAAATTGAACGGATCAAACGGATTTCCACGGATTTCTTTTTGCTAAGGAACAGCACGAAAATAAAAAGCGATTTTGTTTTTCATAATAGTTGAATAAGCACTTCATTTCAAGCGTTTTAACTATTTGGAAAACTTGAGAAACCTCGAAGAAGCCGCGAAGCGAAATCGCAGTTTATTTTCTGCGCAATACTAATGACACATGGGCGCATTATTCAATGCTTCCCACAAATCAAAGGAAGCGGGTAACTGGAATTGCAGAGCTCGCCAGATCAGGAAGCCGCCCATTAAGGTCAGGACAATGGGGTATGCTTTGCGCAAATATTTTTGAATCTTCAGGCCCGACATCTGCCCTAGCAAGGTCACAGCCAGCAACAGCGGCAAAGTCCCCAGCCCAAAGGCCATCATGTAAAACACGCCTGACTGCCAGCTCGCTGTTGTGAGCGCACCTGCCAAAGCGAGATACACCAAACCACAGGGCAGCAAGCCATTGAGCATCCCCAAAGAGAAGATAGCCGATAAGCCCGTCTTGTTGACCAAACGTGCAAAAGCACTTTTCAATCGAATATAAAAGCTCGACAAGAGCGGTGAAGACCAGATCTTCAATTCTACCTGTACTGAAAACAAGCCGATCACTACCAGTAAGGCCCCGAGTACCAGTGTAAGCCAGGATTGTAGCCCGACCAAAAACACACCTTTGCCCAGGAACCCCATCAAAGCACCCAGCGTAGCGTAAGTGATGATTCGACCAGCATTGTACAGCAACAAGCGGCCTACCCTACCCCCTTTCTGCCCAAAAGGCAAGGCCAACATCAGCGGCCCACACATACCAACGCAGTGCAGGCTACCAAGAAGACCAAATGTGAAAGCGGTGAAAAGCATGGTTGGTTAGTTGGTGTAAAAGTGTAAAGGTGTAAAAGTTTGGGAGAGGGTGATTTCTTGCATCTGTCACCTAATCCTTAAACTTTTCCCACCGTTTAATTCCGACTACCCACCTCCCACTTCCGATTTTGAAGATGGTTGATGGTCAGTTAAGCAAATCAAAATCCCTATACCAAGTACGTAGTACTTTTTACCTCAGGTCAATAATTTTTTCTGCAAAATAAGGCGTATCAGCAGCTTCCCAGTACACCTTTACTTTCCAGCGGCCAACGGGCAGCTTAGCCATTTGCACTTCCATCTGCCCAGCTTGGTCTACTGCAATAGGTAATTGCCAATCCATCGACTTATCATCAGGACGGTAAAAAGCTATTTGCCCTGTCGCAGAAGTGGCTAAATCCGTAGGGAAAGCAAGCACAAGTTTCCTTCCATCGCTTTGCCATTTCATCCGCAACGGTTCCTTCAACTTAGCGGAATTTTCCAATCTATTGTACTGATTCTGGTAAGCCAAATCCTCTTCGTAGTAATTTTCCACCACCAAGCTGTGATCAACTTTAGTAGACTCATACACTGAAAAAAACAGGACGGAGGCAAAGAGGACGTAGAATACAAATATCCCCGTACCCCAATTGAATTCTATCTTCATAAGACGCTATTTTTCAACTACTTGATCGGGCCTAAGAAATTGGTCTCTGTAGATTCCAATAGCTGATCGCCTTCCCATAGTTCTATTTTGATGGATTGCTTTCGCTCTTGTACCTGAGCTTCTGGAAGCAATATAAAAAAGGCTCCTTCACTCATCATATCTGGTGTCAACTCAGGAGCATCACCAACGAATTGAATTTTGGCATCCGGATGATCAGGGAATCGAAACTCTGGCACATATAATTCAGTTGTTTTATTAAACAGCTGATAGTTGTACAAGTTACTGATTTCTCCTTGCTCTGTTTCATAATAAAGCTTACCTGGAGTACGCAGGATGATGGCTTCCACATTGGTACGCCCGGCAAACAAGATGATATTTACTATAATTAAAATCCCTAATGCAATAGAATACGCGATAGCACGAGGCGTAAATATATTGCGACTTTGGTTCACGATACCATTATGGCTGTCATAACGAATAAGCCCTTTGGGGCGATCAATCTTGACCATCACCTCGTCACATGCGTCCATACAGGCTGTACAGTTCACACATTCTAGCTGAACGCCATCACGAATATCGATACCAGTAGGACACACCTGCACACAAAGTGTACAATCAATACAATCCCCTAACACTTTCAAGGGAGCTGCGTCTGAAAGACCTACAGCCGAGTCGGTAGCTGCTACAGCAGCCTGCATATTGGCTATAGGATTAGATTTTTTCGCACGAGTACGCTTCTTCTTTCCACGTGGCTCTCCTCGCACAAAGTCGTAAGCAACAAGGATTGTGTCATCATCAGTTAAAACACCCTGTAAACGACCGTAAGGACAAATCGTCGTACAAACCTGTTCTCTTAGGCTTGCAAAAACAAAATAGAAAGCGCCGGTGAAACCAATCATGGCAAGGAAACCTCCAAAATTTTCAGAAGGCGGGGAAGTAATAATATTAAATACCCTTTCTGGTCCAATCAAATAAGACAAGAACGTATGCGCAATCAATACTGCAACCAAGATAAACAAGGTTTGTTTCAGTACCTTTTTTCTGATTTTTTCGGGCGTCCAAGGTGCTTTATTCAAACGCTTTTGAGCACTCGAATCACCCTCTACCCAATATTCAATCTTACGGAAGACCATCTCCATGAAGATCGTCTGGGGGCAAACCCAGCCACAAAAGAGCCGTCCAAACACCACCGTAAACAGGGCAATAAACACCACTAGGGTGAGCATTGCGACCACAAAAAGGTGGAAATCCTGAGGCGTGAAGTGCATACCAAACAGGTAGAAATCACGTCCCAGAATATCCAGGCGAATAAGCGGGTTACCATTGATTTTCACAAACGGCAGTGCAAACAATACGGCTAGTAATACCCAGCTGACATAGGTACGCGCATTGGTCCAGGGGCCTTTTGGCTTTTTGGGGTATATCCAGATACGCTTACCATCGCTATCTACCGTTTTGATAGAATTACGGTATTCTTCCGTGTCGTTAATTTCGTTCGCATTCATGACTATTCGCCTCTATTTTTCGGCTTTAATTATTCGTTCATTCCCAATTGGTCATCAGCAGCCTCAGTAGCTTCGTCTTCTTCTGTAGGCTGATAAAGCTCACCTTCAGGAGCTTTAGGATTCGCAGGAGTGTTGCCTACCAGTGTAAGTATGTAGCTGGCTACACGCTGCATGTCACTAGACCGCAACTGACTCTTCCAAGATATCATCCCTTTTTCAGGCACCCCATATTTGATGGTTCTAAAAACATCATTGATACTTCCGCCATGCAAGAAATAATTATCCGTCATATTAGGTCCTACTCCACCTTCCCCTTCAGCACCGTGGCAAACCGCACATTTGTTGATAAAAATACTCGCGCCTAATGCCAGTTCGTTCTCATCTTCCAGCATGACGACCGTATTTTCATCCACTTGGTCAGACTGCATTGCCAAGTAGGCTTTAACTTCCTCCTCAGCTTCTTCTACCTCTACAAGGTATTGCTCAGAAGAAGATAATCCTTTGTCAGCAATGTGGTAGTAAGAAAAGTACACAACACCTGCAATGATCGTTGCATAGAACATACCCACCCACCAAGGAGGGAGGATATTATCTAATTCGCGAATACCATCGTAGTTATGGTCAAGCATAACATCAGCTTCCTTTTCAACAGGTACTGCTTTAGTCATGTCTTTGTACCAACGCTGCCATAAGCTCTGCTTGTGCTGTATCGCAACTTTTTCAGCAACTTCAATTCCATGCTCCTTGAGTACCCGAATTCGGTTAAGCTCCATGAGCTGATTATTCAGGTTAAAGATGGCTCCAACAGCACCAATAACAGCTATGGCACCAACGATGAGTATCAGGTTTTCAAAAATCCAGGATAGCCAATCAGAACTTGTGCCTGCTTGGGCAGTACCTGCGTCATTTGCATATGCCGACCCCAGAATGCAGAGCAAAAGGAAGGTCAGGCTAAATTTTATAATATTCGTTTTCATAACAAAAACTTAAGGGTGGTCTTATTTAATGTTTTCTTCATCCAAAGGCAGCTCTGCCATGTGTTCTACATAAGCTTTGCTTTTACCCCAGATGGCAATGGCACTGATCGTAAACATTAGAAAGAAAGTAATCAGTGAAAAAATGGCCATCCAGTTAATACTTTGTTCGCCGCTGGCCAGAATATATTTATACATGGTATTTTGATTTTGCATCTTATAGGCTGGCAGTTTACCCAAAGGCAGCCTGCCAGCCAATAAAGAGATAATTTACTCTGCCGCCTCTGCTTGCGCTGGTGGCTTAATATCTGTACCTAATCGTTGGAGGTAAGCAATCAAGGCAATGATTTCCTTATCAGCTAACCCTTCCATTTCAATGCCGTCTTTGTTCAAGCTGGCAGCAATAACGGCAGCCTGAGCTTTGGCCTCTTCTACCGCATTTTCGATGTACTCGTCGGTATAAGGCGTACCCAATGTTTTGAGTGTCTTCAATTTGGCAATAGTCATTCCTAAATCCAGATCATCTTCAATGAACCATGGATACGGCGGCATGATGGACCCCGGAGATGTACTCGTTGGGTCATACATGTGGTTGAAGTGCCAGCTATCAGGGTATTTACCTCCTAAACGGTGTAAATCCGGCCCTGTTCGCTTACTACCCCACAAGAATGGACGATCATAGATGAATTCTCCTGATTTAGAGTATTCCCCATAACGCTCGGTTTCACTACGGAAAGGACGAATCATTTGCGAGTGACAGCCCAAACATCCTTCACGGATATACATATCGCGGCCTTCCAGCTCAAGTGCAGTGTAAGGCTTCACGCTCTCGATTTTCGGAACATTATCTTCAATGGTAATCATTGGGAAAACCTCTACTAAACCACCAATCAGAATAGCAATCGTAGCTCCAATCAACAATTGAACAGGACGACGCTCAATCCAACGGTGCCAGTACTCTCCTTTGTGACCACCCGTAAAGGCGACCTCACGGCTAGGAGCTTGTACTTCTTCATCACCTACAAACTTACCAGTCTTAGCAGTTTTAACGAGATTGTACATCATTACAAACACCCCTACCAAGTAGATTGTACCACCTACTACCCGAAGTTTATACATCGGTAAAATCTGTGTTACCGTTTCCAGGAAGTTACCATACTTAAGGATACCCTCAGGTAAAAACTCTTTCCACATCAAACTCTGGGTCCAACCGGCCCAGTAAAGAGGAATGGCGTAAAACAGGATACCAAAAGTACCGATCCAGAAGTGAGCGTTTGCCAGCTTGGTAGAGTACAGTTTATTGCCATAAAGGCGAGGGAACAACCAGTACAACATACCGAAGGTCAACATACCATTCCAGCCAAGGGTACCAATGTGTACGTGGCCGACAGTCCAGTCAGTATAGTGACTAATAGCGTTAACACTCTTGATTGACATTAACGGCCCTTCCAGCGTAGACATACCATAAGCAGTAACCGCCACAACCATGAACTTCAGTACAGGGTCGGTACGTACCCGGTCCCAGGCACCACGTAGTGTCAACAGGCCGTTTAACATACCACCCCAACTTGGAGCGATCAGCATCAAAGAGAAAGCCATCCCTAAAGACTGCGCCCAATCAGGTAAAGAGGTATAAAGCAAGTGGTGAGGTCCAGCCCATATGTAGATAAAAATCAATGCCCAGAAGTGGATAATCGACAGGCGGTAAGAATATACCGGGCGATTAGCAGCTTTAGGAATAAAGTAGTACATCAAGCCCAGGTAAGGCGTGGTCAGGAAGAATGCTACTGCATTGTGGCCATACCACCATTGCACTAAGGCATCCTGTACACCGGCAAAAACAGGGTAACTCTTCCATAATGAAACAGGAAGCTCTAGGTTATTACCAATATGCAAAACAGTGACCGTAACCCAAGTTGCAATAAAGAACCAGATGGCAACGTAAAGGTGTTGCTCCCGGCGCTTTAGAATAGTACCAAACATATTGATACCAAACACCACCCAGATACCAGCAATGGCTATATCAATAGGCCATTCCAATTCTGCATACTCATGCGAACTGGTAATCCCCAGCGGCAAGGTAATTGCCGCAGCGAGAATAATAGCTTGCCAACCCCAGAAGTGAATATTACTAAGTACATCACTGTACATTCTGGATTTAAGCAAACGCTGTAAAGAGTAGTATACACCTGTAAAAATACCATTACCTACGAAAGCGAAGATAACGGCATTGGTGTGAAGGGGGCGAATTCGGCCGAAGGTAGTTTCGGCTAAACCTAGATTGAATATCGGCCAGACCATCTGTAGTGCTGCAAGCAACCCTACGGTCATACCTACAATCCCCCAGATCGCAGTAACGTAAGCAAATTTCCTTACGATGCGATTGTCATAACTGAAGGTTTCCAAATTTGACATACATGCTAAAGTTATTCCAGTAATTACTGGGATTAAAGTTGATTATTCCGTTTTCGATTCATCGTCAAAAAGCATCCGGACAGAGGGCGTATAGTCGTCATCATATTGGCCGGAGCGCACTGCCCAAAAGAAAGCGGCCAAGAAGCCGAGTGCCACCAAAAGGCTAAGCACAATGAGAAAAAAAATAATATTCATTAGTCTTTCTTTAAGGTTTTTTTCAAAATACGACTGCAAGGTAGCTAGGTGGGCATTCTGATCAGGGTGACATTTGTCTGACACCGTAGTGACATTTATCACCCTCTTAGTTTATGCTTTATTTTTGCAAATAAAAAGTTACTCCCCAGTACGCCTACTACCGCTATTGTAATGGAACTCAAGGGCATCAAAATAGCCGCAATCAAAGGGGATAACAATCCCTGAACCGCAAAGCTTAGCCCAATAACATTGTAAATAAAAGCCAACACAAAAGCCCCGTAAACCAAGTGTATGGTACGCTGGCCATAATGCATAATGCCTCTTAAGTTGACAAACTGGTTGCTGCCCAAAATAACATCACAAGCCGGGGTGAAATTATTTACATCTTCGGTCACCACCAGGCCAACTTCACTTTGTTGTAAAGCACCAGAATCATTTAAGCCGTCACCTATCATGAGTACTTTCTTTCCTTGTGCCTGAAGGCTTTTTATGAAAGCCAGCTTGTTGTGAGGGCTTTGTTCGAAGTGAAGATGGTCCTCAGGAAAGAAGGCCTCCAACTGTTTGCGTGAAGCATCATTGTCCCCTGACAAAAGATAGAGATCATATTTTTCTGACCAATCATTTAAGATTTCTTCTACGCCTGGTCTGTACTGATGTTTGATTACAAACGGCCCTATAATCTCTTCGCCAATTTTAGCCCAGGTGCCTGTCTCTTTGGCAGTTACACCCAAAAACGACGCGGAACCTAAAGCAACGAATACTCCCTCAACCCTTGCCTTCACACCACTACCTGCGACCTCCTGAAAGTCTGTTACACCTATCCGTTGAGCTGAAGGCCAAAAAGCAGCCAATAGTCTACTTACAGGGTGAGAAGATTGACTTGCAAGTGATTTGATAATAGTTTTATTCCTTTCGGAAATAGCACCAGGAGCGGAAAGCTGTTCTTTACCTGCTCCTGAAGTAAGCGTCCCTGTTTTATCAAAGACAATCGTATCTACATCATAGAGCGATTCCAGTACGCTGGTATTTTTTATGTAGACTTGATTTTTGCCCAGCAGACGGAGGGCGTTACCCAAGGTAAAAGGCACCGATAATGCCAAGGCACATGGGCAGGCGATGATCAACACCGCAGTAAAGGCATGTAAGGCAATACGGTGATCTACAGGCCACCAATAGCCGATGGTCGCTAATGCAATCAACAAAACGGTTGGTGTAAAATACTTGCCTATTTTTTCTAGCAATTGGCTACTGCCAGGGATGTACGTTTTTTGGAAAGCTTCGTCATTCCATAACTGCGTAAGGTAGCTTTGTGATACTGCTTTTACCAAGCGTACTGTAATTTCGCCTCCAGTTTGCCGGCCTCCAGCAAAAAGTTGAGCTCCAACCTGGCTACGAACAGGGTCAGCCTCGCCTGTTACGAAGCTATAATCCATCCGGGCTTCACCGGAAAGCAACTCCCCATCGGCGGGTAAAAGGCCATTATTGGTTATTTTTATTTCATCACCTATTGTCAGTTGATCAAGAGTTATACTTGACCACTTGCCTGCTAGCCTACGCATTACTGCTATAGGAAAATAGCTCTGGTAATTTCGTTCAAAAGAAAGATGATGGTAAGTCCGTTGTTGAAACCAACGGCCAATCAAAAGAAAAAACACCAACCCTGCCAAGCTATCCAGGTAACCAGGCCCTAATTCACTGATGATTTCAAAGACAGAGCGAAAAAACAAAACAGCTATCCCCAAGGTGATAGGAACATCAATATTAAGCTGTCGTTGTCGCAAACTCTGCCATGCTGATTGCCAGTAGGATTTAGCGCTAAATAAAAGAACAGGAAGTACGAGAAGAATATTAAGGTAACCAAACCAACGCTGAAAAGCCAGGTCCGTGAGGCCAAAATACTCTGGAAAACTCAGCAGCATAATATTGCCAAACGCAAAACCCGCAATACCTAGCTGATAAGCGAAAGTACGGTCAACTACCGGCTCTTTTTCACTATTCAGCTTGTCCATTTGTAGGCGTGGCTCATAACCTATTCGAGAAAGCAATTCCACCAATGCCCGTAAACTTATTTTTTGAGGATCAATTTGGATGTAAGCTTCCTGAGAAAGGAAATTTACCTGGCTTTTCAACACCCCTTCGTCTAAGCGATACAGGTGTTCCAATAACCAAATACAAGAGGTACAATGAATCTGAGGTAGATGAAAGGTTACCTTCAGGTGTTTATCGTCTTGATAATCACAGATTTTAGCAATTGCGGCAGGCTCATCCAGCCATGCGTAATCCTCTCTGGCACGCGTCCGTAAGGTATTACCCGGCGTAGATTCCAGGCGGTAAAAAGTATCTAATTGATTTTCGGAAAGCAGCTCATAGACCGTTTTGCAGCCCACACAACAAAAGTTCTTATCTCCGAGTTGGATAAGTTCTTCCTCGCAGGGCTCACCACAATGGTAGCACCCCTGGCTATCGTGGGTATCTTGCGTGGTATTTCCCGCAGTGTGATCAAGAAGAATTGCCATAAGCGATCCAGCGTAGGTTGTTAGTTAGTCTCAAAATTACCTGTGAGCGTATTACTACCGTGTGCGGTAAATCACAATGGTTGGTGACTTTTGTCACCCCTCATCTTTCTCAGCCCCAAGTACTTTTGCTAAAGTAAAAAAAACATTAAACATGGCCGTCCAGCTTCTAGAAAAATATAATATTCCCGCTCCTCGATACACCAGTTATCCGACCGTCCCCAACTGGACCGCGCCAGGGCCTGCACCAAAAGACTGGTTAAATAGTGTACAGGTCGCGTATCAGGAGCAAGGTGTAGTCAATCTTTACATCCACCTCCCCTACTGCGAGCAACTTTGCACCTATTGTGGTTGTAATAAACGGATTACAAAAAATCATGCTGTCGAGCTTCCTTATCTAGATAGTGTTTTAGACGAATGGAAAATGTACGTGGCAGCCCTGGGAGAAAAGCCCATGGTTCAAGAACTCCACTTTGGGGGTGGAACACCTACTTTTTTTGCTCCTGAAAACCTGGATTACCTCCTGCGTGGTATTTTTGCAGAAGCAAGCATTGCTCCTGATCACCGCTTTAGTTTTGAAGCTCATCCTAACAGTACAACCCGGGCCCATCTGGAAACTTTATATCAACATGGCTTTGATCGTATCAGTATTGGTGTTCAGGACTTCGGGCAAGATATTATGACGCTGATCAATCGGAAACAGTCGACCGAAGAGATTTATCGCGTCGTGGCCGATAGCCGCGACATTGGATATACTTCCATTAATTTTGACCTTATTTTTGGGCTGCCACGACAAGATATCCAGCACATCCTCACCAACATTGAACACCTCCAGGAATTGAGGCCGGAGCGAATAGCCTTTTATAGCTATGCACATGTGCCTTGGAAAAGCCCAAGCCAGCGTGCTTATGATGAAAAAGACCTCCCACGTGGTGCTGCCAAACGGGAGCTCTACGAAACAGGGAAAAAATTCCTCTTGGAAATGGGTTACGAAGAGATTGGCTTCGACCACTTTGCGCTACCCGGCGACGAGCTGCTCACCGCCTTTCAGGAACAGCGATTGCATCGAAACTTCATGGGCTACACCGCTCACGACACCCAACTCAACATTGCATTGGGGGTCTCGGGTATTAGCGACAGCTGGTCGGCCTATGCACAGAATGAGAAGAAAATAGAAACCTATCAGGCTAGAATAGCCGCAGGTGAATTGCCCATCATTAAAGGATACTTACTAAACACTGAAGAAGAGATTATCCGCCGGCACATTTTAAATATCATGTGTACCGAAACGACTTCTTGGTCGAACCCGGTTTTACAATGTCAGGATTTATATAATGGTATAGAGAGGCTAAAAGAAATGCAAGAAGACGGACTGTTGCTTGTTGAAAATCAACAGCTACGGGTTTTGCCTGCCGGACGCCCCTACTTGCGCAACATCTGCCTTGCCTTTGATCAACACTACTGGAAAGAAGCTGTAGGCAAAGGGCAGTTTAGCGAGGTGGTATAATTTTTTATTTGAACCACCAAAGAAACCACAGAAAGTTCTAAAACTCCCTTAAGTTCCTTTGGTGGTTCAAATAAAACTACTCGACTTTAACCAATTGTCCGTTCTGGTCTTGAACGACAAAGGCACCATTCCAACCTGCCGTACGCGCCCGCTGGCGAATAGCACGAGCATCTGCCAGAGTAGCGATATTACTCACTAGCATTACCGTTAAGTTATTCTTTTGACGAGAGGTGATGGTTCCCATCGTCTCTGCTTTGGTACGATCAAAATATTCTGGCTTGGAGTAAGCTGCCAACTGAACCATGTAAGCGCCTGTATTGCTGACCGGGTTAGTTGGGTTGGTAACCGGCCCAGGTGTATTTCCTCCTGCCGTGGTGCTACCTGCTTCTGTAACGATGAATGCGTCATTGTAACCACGACCTTTTACATTACGTAAAGCTTGATCAGCCTGCTCACGAGTAGTGAATACGCCCAAACGAACTTTATAACGACTACCGTCCTGAACCGCGTATACCTGACCAAGATTGCTCAGGTCACCAAAGCGACTCAAATCAGCCTTACTAAGTGCTGCTAGCTGTACCGCATAACCAGGTTGAACAGTCGTACCTGTACCGCCACCTCCAGGAGTAACCGGAGTTACTGGATTAGGCGTAACTGGCGTAGTACCACCATTATTTGCACTAGAAGTACCAGGCTGCATGCCAATAACACCCAACACGCTACGATTACGGCCATCCTCTACCGGAAGACCAAAAATGATATCCTGATAACCAGGATTAGCGATAAGGTAGTCATAAGTCGTATAAGGCACCATCGCCACATAGTAATCTCCGTTCACATCCGTCGTTGTCTCAGATTGACTACCCGTCGTACGGTTGGTTACTTTTACTTTTACCCCTTGCAAAGGAATACGGGTCGCATAATCAACCACCTTACCTACGTAAGTTTCATTGATTTTCGTAAGATTCACGATCACTTCCTTCTGCTCACCATTACCGGTAGTTGCCAAAGGCACCATCGCACTTACGTAACCATCTTTACGAATCACCAAGTTACAGTTAAGGCCCTGCATTGCCTGGAAGGTGTAAAGCCCTTCTGCACCTGCCTGGTAAGCTCCCTCACCACATTCTACAAAATCAACAATAGCATTGGCTACAGGTGAACCATCGGCTGCATTCTTAATAACAAGGGTAATATTATCGGCAGAGCGCGTCACTCTGTAAATATCTTCATTGCCACTGCCACCGGTACGGTTACTTACTACGTAGCCGAGATTGCGGGTGTCATCAAAATTATAGCTGTAATCATCTCTTGGAGAGTTCACAGCTGCGCCCATGTGGAAAATTTGTGTCCAACGACCATTTTCAGGCTGCGAACGGAAAACATCAAAACCACCAAGGCCGTGATGCCAATCTGAGGCAAAGAAGAGGTTAGCACCATCGAAAAACGGTGTAATTTCATTACCAGGAGAGTTGACTACTGGCCCTAGATTTTCGGGTGTACTCCAAGAGTTACCAACCAGATAAGAAACATAAATATCAAAGCCACCAAATCCATCAGGGCGATCAGAAGCAAAATAGATACCACGTCCATCAGGGGTAAAGGTTGCGAAACCCGTAGAATACTCAGATCCATTAAATGGGTAAGGGCGTACATTGTTCCATTCGCCACTAGAAGTAACATTGGCCTGAAAAAGCGCCACCTGCATACCACTAGAAGGAATTTGGCGAGTGCCATCCACAAAATTGTTACGCGTGAATATAACCATGGTACCATCCGGAGAATAAGATACCGGGCCAGGGTTGCCTCCATCTACCGTATAACCATTGCGCAATAGGTAAGGAATAGCCAAGAAACGATCTTGCCCGATCGTAGCTACCAATAAGCTATTACCGGCTGCACCGGAAAAAGTACCTGGTGCAGTGAGGTCTGTACGAGCAGAGTTGAATACAACCTGATCATTACCAACGATACCGGGACCAAAATCGGAGGAAGGTGTATTAAGCAATTCCGGCACTACTGTGAACCCGGAAGTGGCTGTTATTTGCTGTTTCGCAAAATCACAGCTTTGGCTGTATTGTTGTCCAACCATTTGGTTCACATCTCGCGCATAGGTATCATACCATTGCTTTGCTTCATCGTAGCGACCTAAAGCACGAAGCACGTGCCCAAACTCCAGAAAATGTTGCTTGTTAATGTCGCGTTGGCGTACGGCCTGCGAATAGTAGCGAGCAGCATCTTCCATCATATTCAAATGGCGGTAACTATCGGCTATTTTGCCCAAAGCTTCCGGATCATCCGGTCTCCGCTCTAATGCAGCCAGGTAAGACTGAACTGCTAAATTGTAAGCATTGATATCGTACTGCTTGTTGGCAGTTTTCATAGCAGTACGAAACTGAGCAGCCACTGGCGTACTACAAAGAAAGAAGAGGGCAGCTAAAAGCGCAATTGGATAAAGTCTCATAGAAAAATCGATAGTTTAGGTAATAGGCTATTCATCTTGAACTAGACCTGGGAGCAGTAAAAAGCATTCAATACTTTTACCTAAGGTAGCTCCTAACGGTAAATGTAGTGTTCAATTTCGTTATTTACAAACAGATAACCTATAGGAAAATCAACTTACCTTAATTGGATTGTCCAATTTCGTGCTCTAAGACCCTGAATTCGGTACGTCGATTCAGTTGGTGAGCTTCTTCGCTACACTTTATTCCATCGGCACATTCGTTCACCAGGCGGGTCTCGCCATAGCCTCTGGCACGGAGTCGCTCGCGGGAAATTCCTTTTTTACGTAAGAACGTTACAATGGCATCAGCTCTGCGCTGAGAAAGTCGTTGATTGAAAGAAGCTGTACCCTGGGCATCGGTATGAGAAGCCACTTCTACCACAATATCCGGATTATTGACCAACAACCAATACAAGCGATTGAGTTCACTAATCGCTTCAGGACGGACACTGGCTCGCCCTAGATCGTAATAGATATTTAAAAGGTAAGGAATAGCGGTACTGGCGTCATCATAAACTTTACTGCCTATTTGGAATTCATTTTGAGAATTTTCAGAAAGGGCAGTTCCCAACGCTTGACTAGTGCGTAGCCGATAAGGCGACAAGTTTACTTCAATAGCTTCTGGCCAATTTTCACTACAAAAGGGACGAGCAAAGGTATTTGTAAAATATCCATCCCCAACAGCCGTCAATTGATAACAACAATCTTCTTTGGTATTAAAGAAAAAATTACCATTGGCATCTGTCGTCAAATTGATATTGGCAGAACAGCCTGAGCTCACCAAGTACACTTCCGCAAAAGGAACGGGTTCTCCGTCTAATTGATCAATGACTTTTCCGGTTAATACTTTCTCATCTTTGCCAAAAGTGGGTAAACTAGACGTAGAGCGGGGCGTCAGCTTCCAGGTGAAGGACAGTTTCTCCTGCCCCTCGGCTAGTGATGCACAAATTTCCATGCGGTCGGATTGATAATGCTCGTCTTTAAGTTGGACATAAAGACAATCCTCCGGCTCCAGGTAGGTGGTCCATCTGCCATCGCCATCAGAAAACTGCATAAAATCTTCTCCCTGTAGTGCGAAAGGAATACTCTGTTTGAGTAAGCTGTCCCTTTCAGACAAAAATTGTAATTCTAACAAAATCCTCCGCGACTGAAAAGCATAAATATCATCGCTCCCCGCACCGTTTTTACGATTAGAAGTAAAGAAGCCATAGCTGCCGTCTGCTTTCATGATCAGCGCAAAATCATCGGCACTGGAATTAATTGGAAACCCCGGATTATCAGGTTCTCCCCATTCTCCTCCGCCTAAATCTTCTGTTCGAAAGATATCAAGTCCTCCTAATCCCAACTGCCCATTGCTGGCAAAATACAAGACGCCATCATTGTGATAATAAGGATACAATTCATCCCCTTCTGTATTTACCTGAGGGCCCAGGTTTATTGGAGAGCTCCAACCAAGTCCCACGCGATCACAATAGAAAATATCCTTGCCACCAAACCCTCCTGGCCGGTCGGAAACAAAATAAAGCCGCTGGCCATCAGGAGTTAATCCCGGATGGGCAGTGCTATAATTGACACTATTTATGGCTAGCGGTACAGGGCTTGACCAGCTATTATCAGCACCTTGTCTGGAAACCATGATTTCCAGTCTTCGAATAGGTATCTTTTCTGAAACGATTTGTTCTTGGTTCCTCGTGAAAAAGACTTCTTTAAAATCGGGGCTAAAACTTACAATGGCCTCATTCACGCCACTATTTAATATTTCTGAAAAGCCCACCAGAGGTTCGTAAGAAAGACTCAACCCTTGCGGACGGTCTTCTGCCACCGGGCGGGTAAAGTAAAGGTCATAAAAAGCTTCTTTGCGCTTTTCGGTACTGCGTACAGCGCCAAAGACAATCCCGTCTTGAAAAAACGCCGGAGCTAAATCACTGTATGCACCATTGAAATCCGGTAAAGAAACATCTATTTGTTCCAGATTACTGGTTGTGAGTCGTTCATAATAACTGCAAACATCTTGCAGGCGGTTGGCGCGGTGATCATTGGGGTTTCTCCGCAAAAACTCCTGAAACGCAGACTGTGCGGCGATACACTCACCCATCTGAAACAGCACTTGCCCATAAGCAAAATAGGTCACAGGATCTGCCTCTGGTTGAGCCAGTGCTTTGGCGTACCATTCCGAAGCCTTAGAAAGATTATCCATCTTCTGGCAAGCCTCTGCCAACCCCACCAAGGCAGTGAGGTCATTTTCGTTTTTACGAACAATTTTTTCGTAAACAGCGATAGCCTCTTCATAGCGGAATGTTTCCATGAAGAGTTCTGCTTTACGCAACTTAGCCTGCTGTGCAGGTAAATTGATAAGACAAAACAGTATTCCGATGATGGCCAACAATGGCCCTGCCGTTTGTTTTCTCATAGAAACTTAGTGATATAGTGTAGTGTCACTAATCAAGTGCTATAAAACTTTTGCGAAAAACCGGCTTTTGAAGTGGAGTTGGTGGTGTAGTTGCTTACTACTATAGATACGGAAAGCACAAAATAATGTTACAAATATATATTTTTCTGATCTAATGACCGAACAGAAAGGCCAGCTTAAGAAAAACATTCTGAGAAAAAACCAATAAGACCACGACAAATTTCCAGGTTTTATTGATTTTGTGGCAAAGATCATTATCACCCCAATTTTATCAAATTAATTAGTCGATGACAAAAATTGCCGTTTTTCCTGGCTCTTTCGACCCAATCACCACTGGGCACTTTGATATCGTGCAACGCGCAATGCCTCTTTTCGATAAAATAGTAGTCGCAATTGGCGTCAACTCTCAGAAGAAGTATTTATTCTCGCTTGAGCAAAGAACCGCTTGGCTCGAAGCTGTTTTCGCTGATTACCCCAATGTCGAAGTGGCCACTTTTGATGGATTAACGGCTCATTACTGCAACAAAATTGGCGCCGACTACCTGCTGCGAGGCTTGCGTAATGCGTCTGATTTTGATTATGAAAAGACCATCTCACAGCTTAACAATATTGTTGGACAAGGAATTGAAACCGTGTTCTGGATCAGTCAGCCCGCCTACTCGCATATCAGTTCCACCATTGTCAGAGAAATCATTAAGGGAGGAGGCGATGCCCGTCCGTTTTTACCACCTGGGGTTGATATTTAATCTAAAATGTAAAGAACGGAACACCAAGTAGTTTGTTTTTCTTCCAACAGGGGCAAAAAAGACCGCATTACACAAAGTTTTTCAAGAGGTCTACAAAAATTTAGATTTTGACCTTCGCTTACTTACCTTTACTCTTAACTAACCAACTGACGATCCAACCAGCAAACCTTCTAACCATTTTAACCATCTAACGCTCCAACTAACCAACCAGTAAACCACCCCTTTCATGCAAAAGATTTTAGTTGCCAACCGAGGAGAAATTGCTTTACGTGTTATGCGTTCTGCCCGTAAAATGGGGATCGCTACCGTAGCCGTATATTCAGAAGCAGATCGTAACTCTCCTCACGTACAGTTTGCCGATGAAGCGATTTGTTTAGGGCCTCCTCCTTCCAATCAATCTTACCTTTTGGGCGATAAGATCATTGAAGAGGCGTTGAAGATCGGTGTCGATGGTATTCACCCAGGCTATGGTTTCCTGAGTGAAAACTCCAAGTTTGCGCAGGCGGTAGAAAAAGCAGGTATTACCTTTATTGGGCCCAAGTCGCACGCCATCGAAGTAATGGGCGACAAGCTGGCAGCCAAGGACACGGTCAAGGATTTTGACGTACCTATGGTTCCCGGTGTTGACCATGCGATTACCGACGTTACGGAAGCCAAACAAGTGGCTATAGAGATAGGTTTTCCCATCCTGATCAAAGCCTCCGCTGGTGGTGGTGGCAAAGGGATGCGAATGGTAGAAAATGTCGAAGAATTTGAAGAGCAGATGGATCGCGCCGTTAGCGAAGCCGTTTCTGCCTTTGGCAACGGTGCTGTTTTTATTGAAAAATTTGTGACCTCACCCCGCCATATCGAGATACAGGTACTGGCCGACAGTCATGGAAATGTCGTTCACCTTTTTGAACGGGAATGTAGCATCCAGCGTCGCCACCAGAAAGTGGTGGAAGAAGCCCCTTCCAGTGTACTGAGCCCTGAGTTGCGCGCGCGCATGGGAGCTGCTGCCGTACAGGTTGCCAAATCTTGCGATTACCTGGGCGCTGGCACCGTAGAGTTTCTCATTAACGACAAGCATGATTTCTACTTCTTGGAGATGAATACCCGTCTGCAAGTAGAGCACCCGGTATCAGAGTTGATCTCTGGGGTAGATTTGGTGGAAATGCAGATTCGTATAGCCCGGGGAGAAGCCCTTCCTTTTACTCAAGACGACCTCAAGATTACTGGCCACGCCCTGGAATTGCGCGTTTATGCAGAAGATCCACTCAACAACTTCCTGCCTAGCGTAGGTACCCTCCACCGCTATCGGCCACCATCTGGCGAAGGCATTCGCGTAGACGATGGTTTTACAGAAGGCATGAGTATTCCTATTTATTACGATCCCATGCTGTCCAAGCTTATCACCTATGGTGAGACCCGCGAAGCAGCTATACGTATGATGATCGCCGCCATCGAAGATTACGAGATTGCAGGGGTAGCCACTACCCTACCCTTCGGGAAATTCGTCTGCCAACACGAGGCCTTCCGTTCAGGTAATTTCGATACCAATTTCGTCAAAAAGTACTACCAACCCGAAATGCTGGAGACAGCCATGAAGGAAGAAGCTCGCGTAGCAGCAGCACTGGGCAAAGCCCTCTGGCTCGAACAACACAGACAGCTGGAAATGCCCGACGCAGGCGCTACCGATTGGTGGGAGCAGCGGCGGTAGGGAAATACCCCTGTAAGGCTAAGCGATCGCAAGGCCATCAAAATACAAATGCAACCTTGTTCCTTTGGGCGAGCTATCCCACTTTAGTTCGCCCCCTAGCTGCTCGGCTAGTGTTTCCATGAGCAAGGTCCCAAACCCATTGTTGTTTTTCCCTTTAGAACCTCCTGCGTCTAAGCCAAGTCCATCATCTTCAATCCTTAAATAAAGCTGGTCATGGCTTTTTTGCAAAGCCAGTGTCAACTGTCCAGCCGAACGACCAACAAAGGCATACTTCACTGCATTCGTTATGGCTTCATTTACCAGTAACCCAAGTGGAATTAGCGTTTCAATATCCATTTCCAGTGGGACAATGGCAGTTTCCAAGGTAATATTGACTTGCTCTGATTCGTAAGTTCCAATAATTTCTTCGCAGAGTTGCTCTAGATATGCCTTGGCGTCAACAGAAGTACTGACTTCACTTCCGGTATATAGACTTTGATGAATCATAGCCATGCTACGCACTCTGCTTTTACTCAGTTGCAAAGCATCCACTGCTGCAGCATCTGTAAGGTGGCGTGATTGTAAATTGAGCAAACTAGACACCATCTGAAGGTTGTTTTTCACCCGGTGATGAATCTCCTTTACTAACAATTCTTTCTCCTTAAGACTCTTTTGAATGATTTGGTTCTGGGCGCTTATTTTCGTTCTTTGCCGTATCATGGAGTACAGTAACAGAGACAGTAAAAGCAAGACAACTCCGCCTGTGACAAGGGTCCAATTACGCTTTATTATTGCTCGCTGCTTTCTTTGATCTTCCTTGGCCAGTGCTTCTATTTGAAGTTGTTGTTCTTTGTTTTTATAGCGAGCTTCTACTTCAGCTAAAGCCTGCAAACGCGTTTCATCAGCTAATTGACGATCTAGCTCTCCCCCTTTTCCTAAATGATATAGCGCACTATCTAACTTTCCCTGAAGGGTGAAAGCTTGGGAAATCCCGGTATGAGCATCTCGTAAAAAAAACAATTCCTCCTTACTTAATGCAATCGTTTCCCGGTACTTCCTTATCGATTCCTCGTAGCGTTTTAACCCCTGCAAATTAGTCGCCATACCTAAAGTTACCGCAGCTTGTTCTCTTTTATTTCCATTGGCAGCAAAAAACTGGTACGGCATTTCTAGTGCATCCAAGGCCAATTCGTATCGTTTCTGATCAGAATAAAGTGAACTTAGATTATTATAAATATAAGCAGCCATCCCTTCATTGGACGGAGGCCCCGCAGCCAGTTCCAGTGCCCTTTTGTACAATGGGATCGCCTGATCGTATTCTTTTCGTTGTTTATGAATCACCGCCTGGTTCATCAATGCAGTCGCTTCTCCTTCTACTTGCCCTTGCTCTCTGCTCATTATTGCAGCTTGTTTCAAGTACTCTACGGCCTCATCCAGGTTGCCGGCACGGCGCTGAACGACTCCGAGAGCATTGAGTGCATTCGCCATATATTCCCTGTTATCCAACGCTTTAAAACCTACTAAAGCTTTTTGGTAATAAATGGAAGCTTTTTCGTAATCCCCTTCGGGAAGCCAGGTCCGTGCCATCGCATAATAAGTCGAAGCAATATTTTCTTTACTGTTTGCTTCTTCAAAAGAAACCAAAGCTTTTTCTAAGGTATTCCGCTGTTGCTTAATATCGCTATTTCTCGAATACATCCTGGCCTCTAAAAAAGCACAACGGCCTATATAATAAGTACCTTTTTGGGCAACAGCCATTTTTTTGAGCGTATCAAGACTAGCCATGAAAGCGCTGCTATCAATGTCAAGTTGGGCGTTTGTTAATTCATAGTAGCGTTCAAAACTTATCGAGTCATTACTCGAAACCAAGTAGCTGACTCTGAGACTATCGACAATACTGGATTGCGCTACTGCGGGTAAGACCGCTAATGCCCACAAACTGCACAAGAACCCTAAAGCAATTCCAATATTTTTATCCCATTTCATTTTTTGTGCAATTAAAGGTCTTTTGTTTTTTGATTGAGCTGATGACGCGAACTGACATCAAACTTAGCAAAAAGGGATTTCTGATAAGTTTTGACGGTATTGTATCCTATAAAAAGTTGCTCACCAACTTCTTTATAAGAGAGGCCCTGGTTAAGTAACAGTAGTACCTCGTACTCACGCCGCGACAAGGGAGACATTAACCCCTTATTGACGTGCTCCAAGGACGGAGGTTGCTTAGCAATCTGTTGGCTTGCGAATCGATACAAAGCAAGCTCAATAGTAGTCCTCAAGTCGTTTTCATTAAAAGGCTTCACAATATAGCCATAAGGCATCGTTTTTTTTACACGATCTAAAGTCGTCACATCTGCAAGTGCAGTTAAAAACACGAAAGGGAAATTGTATTTTTCTCTTATCACCTGCGCCACTTCGATCCCCGAAATACTTCCTCTTAAATCGATATCCAATAATACAATGTCAGGCGAAGTAGAAGACAATAAGTCTAAAGCCACTAAGCCATTCTTTGCTTTACCAGCAATACGGTATCCCAGGTCGCGTAAGACCATTTCTATTTCCATAGCAATCACCGCTTCATCTTCAACAATAATTACGCTTGGTTGATTAGCCGTTTTCATCGAGTAAAGATAATTGTCTTCAAATACTGGTGGCTCACCCATTCAGGTGATANTCTTTCACCCGAATGGGTGATGTAGAGGTTTTCTGCACTTGCTAGCTTTGCAGTAAGTTAAAACCTAACCAAGTCTTAACGACTCCCCTTCAACAAATGCTTAGAGCTTTTATTAAAAACTGAGAAAATATGAAAAATAAGATTTTGAACCTATTCATTTTCATGAATATATCTATAATGGGGATGTTGTCAGCACAAATTGATCCTCAATTTACACGAGATTCCATTGAAATAGAAAGAGGAATCGCTGGTACAACTGATTTTGAACCATACTTCAAAGTCATCAACGAAGAATTTGATGATGAAAATCGCCCGCTGACCATTGTGGTCTATGAATACCTCACTCCTACCCAGCTTGTGCCTTTGCAAAGGCAAACATTTCAGTACGAGGGAGAAAACACCGCTAATTTCTTAATGGAAAGCTGGGACAGTGGAGCGGAAATTTGGATTCCTGTAAAACAAGAAATTAGCGCCTATGACAATGACCTACTCGTTTCCTTTTTGAGAAAAAAAGCACCCGGAGGTACCTTGGTAGATGAGAGACGATGGTTTTATTCCTACGATGAGGCCCGTAACGAAACAGAGAGACTCCTCCAATCCTGGAATGCAAGCATCTCCAGCTGGGATAATTTAAGTCGAAAAAGAACTACCTATAACGACGATGGAAACATTGAGGTTCAACTGGTTCAAAGATTTCAAGACGGAACCTGGAACAATACCCAAAGAAGAATCTGGAGTTGGGTAGAAGGAGATTTACAACCTACTATGACCCTTGCTCAGCGATGGTCAGCCACTGACCAAGACTGGGTCAATCTGTCGAGAAGAACCTACGACAATACCCCTGGAGGTCTCTGGTCGGGCATTACAACACAATTATGGGATACAAACACCAACAGTTGGGTCAACGAAATCAGGCAGGGAATTACGATTAATCCTACCAACGACATCAGCACTTTGAATTTAGAAACATGGGACGATGGTTGGAATCCCAGTTTTCAAAACTTCTACAGTTTTGCCAACAATGTCAACAACTCCTTGCTTCAACAATGGGACGAACAAGCGCTGCAATATGAAAACTTCTTGCGCTACCGCTCAGAATTCAATGACAGTAGACTCCCTATCACAAAAATGGGCATGCAGCGATGGAATACGGACGCCGAAGCTTGGGAAAACAGGATTTTTACAAGGAGAATTAACTACTTCTGGACGGAGATAGAAAACACCTCTACCAATGAAATTAAAGTCCAAAATCGCTGTCGCATACCCAATCCGTACCTTCCTGGCACTCCCTTCAATTGCGACATCCCTACCGATCACGGTCAGCTCTTCCTAGAAGTCTACAATCTTTACGGGCAGGTAATGGTAAGCAAAAAAGTAGCCGGTCCTATGCTACAAATCGATTCCCCTTTAACCCCAGGAATGTACATCGTCAGTGTACATGACGGCCTCCAAGTTTACAACTTGGAAAAAATCGTCATCACTCATTAATCCTATTAAAAACAATACAGCATCATGCAAAGAATAATATTCTCCACCCTTCTCCTTGTTTTTAGTTTTGCCCTCCAGGCGCAACATTTCGACCCCCTTTTTCAAGAAAACTCTAACCGATCCTGGAGAGATTCAGGCTACTATTTTGTACCCGAGCTGGTGAGGTTCATAGTTATCGGCGTTAATTCAAATGGGTCTGGTAACACCGGTATCCTGGTAAATTTTCGATCTACCGACCCGAGTGGACTAACTTACATAGGCAATGCTGCACTCTTTTTCCGTGAAGAAGATTTGCCGCCTGAAATACAACTGGAAGCAGGTACAAGAGGTTTTGCCACTATTTTATTGCCGCAAGATTTACTATACTGCCCATCTGGTGAAGAAGAGCAGGGCATGGGGCAAGACGACCCTTACTTCCCCCTACAGCTAGCTGGCCGTATCGAGAAAATTGATGGTATGCCCCTCAATGATCGCATCATGGCTAGTGTTCAACTCAATGGTTTTACCGTGAATTAGCAGATAAGAATTAAATTGCTTTATAAAGAGCCTGTTGCCTTGTTGATAAGGGGGCAGGCTTCTTTTTGTCCACCCTCCTTACCTGCTACCATTCATCATACTGCTGCTAATTGTAGTTTTTTTTGGGGGGGCTATGCCTTCTCCCGACTGATGCAGTCGGGATCGGCACCAGGCTGTTGGTCGCTACCCCTCCTGTCCATCCTTTATCCTGCTCTCCCGATGAATCGGGATCCGCCGAGCTCCGGCCTGCTGGCCTGCGCACTGGTTTGAGTTCTTGACAAATGCTGTTCAGCCTTGGTTAGCCCCTACCTCAACGCGCGCCGCGCTAGTTTTCTTTTCGCTGGTCGGGGGACCAGAAGGATACAATATTGTAGTCTGGGGACTACAATGCGCCTTGGGGTGGAGTAAAGAATACTTTCTCTTCAAAACCGTCAATTACCATTGACGGTTAGCGTGACTGTAAACCTCAAATTGGTCAACTCTATCGTAAATCTTTGTATACAGGTAATAACCATTATTTGTCCTGCCATTCGCCGGTAAGCCAAACAAGCTCTCTCCAGGTATATACCTTTGATAAAATTCAATCACACTAATATGAATATCAGGATTATTTGGATAATCTTCCAAGCCAGATAACTTAACCAAAGAAGTGATGATTTTTTTATTTATATCAAAATCAAATAGAAAATATATTTCATCCTGCCAGATTACCCCACTATATCTATTCCCCTCTCCTTCATAATTTTCTATAATATCAAATGCCTTCCAATTAATGAATTCACAACCTCTATCTTCTCCCTCACGATACAGCTTATTCAGCAAAGATTTATGATTAGAACGGAGAACCCGATATTCTAACACTTCCCTGTAACTTGATACCGCTTCTGATAATGCACCGCTACGGGCTTTGATAAGTTCTATGGTTTTCCAGTTCGTATTTTTGACCACCCGATTACTGCCGCATGAAGTTGTTTGAATTAAGAAACAGAGGAGTAACAATGAACAACCAAGCAAAGAGGTAATTTTTATGGGCCCAGTTTTATAAAGACAACTATTATTCATTGGGCCTGTATTATTGGGTGTTTTTCATTAGATTTCCAGAGAGGTAGATTCCCGCTCAGGTTAGTTTCCAAACTAACCTGGTATATCGCGCTGGTCCCCTGACCAGCATCATCCGCTAGTTTTTTAAAACTCATCATTGCTAAAAAAACAACGATAAGAAGACGAACCGAGCACTAAGATTCGAAAAAAGCTTTACCCGTTTGATCTATTATCCTTGTCGATTCGCGTTTTAGTATTGAACGCCAACTAATCTCAATCATAACAACTTCATCTCCTTAAATGAGGAACCCTTTTCGTCGGCCCCTAAGCACGAAAGGTACAGCGTACCGCTTATCTCTATAGCAATCTTTTAGGTTTCTATGTGAGGTGCAGCGCACCGTACTATATTCAGCAGGATGGCCTACCTTCAATGATTTTATCAAAGGTTGGGAAATATAGCACGGTGCGCTGCACCTTTTACATGAGACAATATCACTTGCTATAGATAGCATGGTGCGCTGCACCAATAATAACTAGCCTGAGACGAGGAAGTTATTCTTTGCTGGATCCCTAGATTGGACCTACATCTTCACCACCCAAGTCACCCAATACCGCCCGGCCTGTTCCTCCCAAAGGCGAAGGCCATAACGGCCGGAGGGCAGCGCGCCCAAATCAAGCTCAAAACTGCTAGTAGATGCCCAATTCAGTGGGATCGTTTGAATCAACTGCCCCAATTGGTTGAATACCTGCAAGGCTTGATCCGCAATTAGATGATCACCGGTATAAACGATACGTAGCGCCCCGCTCGTGGGGTTGGGGTAAACCTGAAAAGGAGCGTCTTCCAACAGTCGTTCATCCGTTACGCCCGTCAACTGGAAGGTCGCCGTACTGGTGCAGCCCACACTATCGGTAAGCATAACCTCATAAAAGGCCGATGTCAACTCATTGATGGTCATCGTCGTATCGTTGGTAGACCATAGGTAGCTATATGGCGGGGTGCCTCCCCCAGCCAAGGCCGTGAGGCTATCAACGCCCAGTGGGTCATTAAGGATGGTCAAATTCAAAACAGGAGGCTCGTTGACATCAAAGAGCAATTCCCGCACACATCCATTGGAATCCGTGAGACTAAGCTGGTATTCGGCAGGTAATAAGTTCATTAAATCGGGGCCTTGCAGAGAGGGGACCAAAACACCGTTGCGTCGCCAACGATAGGTATAGGGGCCATCTCCTCCCATCACCAGCGAGGTAATTGCGCCATCGTTAAAGCCAAAACAGGATACGTCTTCTGCTGTTCCGTCAACGACCAATTCGGTCAAGGGCTGGCGTACGCGCAAGCCTGGGAAAATCGCCCGACAAGTGTCACTATCCGTTACTGTAAGGGTATAGATGCCCGCTGATAAATCCATGATATCTTCCGTTTCTGCATCATTTGACCACTCATAACTAAAAGGAGCTACGCCCCCGCTAACTTCAACGTCAATGGCACCATCAAGACCTCCTCGACAACTTATTGAATTGATTATAGTATCCGAAAGAATAATCAAATCATTGATAGAAACAACATTGGAATCCCTATAAATTGCGGTACAACCTTTCAGGTCCGTAACCAACAATTCATAAATACCCGCAAGTGCAAATCGATGATCTTCTTGTGTGCTTACGGTAGTACCTTCCTCATTCATCCAATTGTAATCGTAAGGGCCAGTACCTCCATTTACAGAGACATAAATACTGCCATCAGCACCTCCAAAGCAATTGACGACCGTAAAGCTGTCCCTCTCGATAGTAATCGGTGTTGGTTGCTGGCCGGGAACGGCTGCTGACTGTACTTCACACCCAGTTTCCAGATCAGTCACTGTTACACTGTAGGAGTTATCAAAACCAATCCCAGTTACAGCAACCGTATTGCTATCACTTTGCTCAATATACGTGGGCGAAAAATGGTAGCGCAATAGCTCAGAACCACCACTGGTATAAGCCGTTAACTGGGCATCACTCCCTTGAAAACAACTCACCTGTTGTACTACAAAACTATCCAACAATAAAGGCGCTACCCGGTCTCGGACTTTGATGGTACCAAAAGTGCTCACACATCCATTGTCATCTGTAATCGTAAGGAAATAATCTCCTGGCTCCGGGTTCACAATACTCGGACTATCGGAGCGATCCGACCAGTTATAATGATAAGGCATACTCCCTCCAAAAATCTGGCTGGATAAAACATCAATCGCATCAGGATCACAGACATTACCCAGTTCCAGGTCAGCATTTACAACCAACGTAGGTGGATCGGTAAGGCTCAGCGTCGTGTCCAAGCCACAGCCGCGAGTGTCCGTCACAGAAAGCAAATAATCCCCTGCAGCTAAATTGGCAATAGTGTTGGTCGTATTACCTGTTCCCAGCCAATTGTAGCTGTAAGGTGCAGTACCTCCGCTGGCTGCTGTCTCCAGAAAACCGTTCTCATCTCCCGCACAAGCAATCCCTACGCTATCCACTACTGTTAGTGCTAAAGGTTCAGGGTAAGCAAGCTGAAAGGTATCAGAAACGAAACTACAGCCCAAGGCATCGGTCACAATATATTGGTAGTCTCCTGGCCCCAAAAACATTTGATCTACGTGATTTGTATTATCAAAAGACCAGAAAAACTNAAAAGGTGGCTGACCTTGTTGAATCAGCGTCTGATCAATAATTCCATCGTTCACCCCAAAGCAAGAGGGCTGAACAACCGTAGAATTGATGGTAAAGACTTGTTCCGCATCCAAAATAAAGATCGAATCCGCAATACATCCACGAGCATCCGTAACAGTCAGGGAATATTCACCGACCGGAATATCATTTAAGTCGGACATCATTACTCCGTTGGACCATGCGTAAGTATGAGGCATTTGTCCTCCGGCGTTTATTTGTATTACTCCGTCGCTTAGTCCTACACAAGTAGGCTCCGTAAGGGTGGCGCTTAAGGTAAGGTCTGAAGCAGGATCAAGCACGATATTCAAAGTGTCGCTCGTACAAGCATTGGTATCTTGAACCAGCACCTGATGTTCACCTACGGGCAGATTCTCACGCAGAGGATTGTTGGTTACAAAACCATCGCCCCAAAGGTATTGATAAGGGGCTTGCCCGCCAGTAGCTTCCAGGGTTAAAGTACCCGTTTCATCACCACGGCAAACTGGCTGTTCCATATCGGCCAAGCTGAGATTTAAAGGAGCTGGTGCCGTAATGGAAACAATAAGAGAGGTCGTACAATCATTGAAATCGGTCATGGTTACCGAATAAGAAGCCGCTGTCAACCCACTTTGCAATGGAGAAGTACTGCCATTATCCCAGAGGAAACGATAAGGTGGAGTTCCTCCTACGCCTGTCAACTTGACCAGTCCATCATCAAGGCCAGGGCAAGAAACATGCTCCAGGCTGTCGATAGTTATGCCCACAGGTTCTGGCCCTGAAAGCTCAATAGTATCTTGTAAAACGCAGCCGTTACCATCTGTAACGGTGAGTAAATAGGTGGCAATACCGAGGTTTATTCGTTGTGGAATAATGAAGTTATTATCCCATAGGTAAGTGTAATTTGGCGTACCTCCATAAGCACTTACTTGCAATTCTCCATCCGTAGCATCGGCACAAGTGGGGCTTGTTGCCCAAACCGACAATTTAAGGCTATCGGGGGCTTCCAATATATACGATTCTACTGCGGTACACTCTCCATTTGAAATAGTTACGCTGTACTCTCCGGCAGTCAGGTTACTTGCGCAGGCTGTCTCCTGGCCACTTGACCAATTGTAGGTTATCGCCCCATTACCCGTCACATCCAGACAGATTTCACCATCATCAAAACCGGCGCAACTTGGTGCTGTCAAGCTGGTTTCTGCCAATTGAAAACCAGGACCTTGAATTCTTAAATTACGAAGCAATACCTCACAGCCATCAGCTGAGTTGTCCGTAATCGTAACGCGATAAGCATTTTGGGGCAAGTTGAGTATTCTTATCGTGTCCAATACATTGGTTCCGCTGCCGCTGCCGCCTGTTTCGTCCTCCCATTGGTAAGAAAACGGGGGTAAACCATTCAATGGAACAATCGTGATACTGCCGTCTGATCCTTCACAAGTAGACACGGGAGTTGTAAAGGAACGCAGTGAATCAATGCTATTTGTTGTTTGCAATAAAAATGTATCAAGCACGAAACAACCAGCAGCGTCAGTTACCGTCAGCGCATACGCTTCTAAGGTACCCGCAACCACGGAAGCCGTTACTGGCAAGCTTGAGGAAGTACGGCCATTGTCCCACAAGTAAGCGTAAGGAGGTTCTCCTCCCGTAACGCTAGTATAAACAGTGTCTCTTTGCTGTAAACAGAGAGAAAAAGAGTCTGCTGGTGAAAAGGCTACCATTGGCGCATCCAGTAACGACAGGCTCAGTTGCCCTTCATAAGTACAGTTGTCCGGACTAGTAAGAAGATAGGTGTAATCAGTTGTTGCTTCCACCGTAACCAGCGTAGATGGGAGTTCATTTCCCATATTTGCAGGGCTCATCGAATGAAAACTCAGTGTAGCTCCTGTGAATCGATTGTCTACAATATCCGCACTCGCGAGGTCGAAGGCTACACCCGGACAGGTAGTGGGTACCGTGACGACCTCTCCCTGTGGTTCTGGTAAAACAGTGACGGTTGCTTCCCCCAAAACAGGTGTTGTACAGACGAAATTTGTCACCTCGGCATAATAGGTATATACTTGCGGGAAAGCTGTTGTATTTACTGGCAAGCTTGGTTGATAGCTGTTGCCTACCCATACAAAACCTTCGCTACGATCAGCAGTTTCGTACCAAAGCACCTGATAATCAGGGTCGGCTACTGCCGAAATAGTGGGTAAAACACCTGAACATACCGTATCACTAACCACCATTGGAACAGGTAGAATAGTATCGTCATCAATAGTACCTGTATTGCAATTCTCATCGACACCATTACAGGGAATTTCCGGGGCACCGGGATAAGCATCGGGGTTATCATCGTTACAATCTTGATTGTTAAACGCAAAACCATCGGGTGCCTCCTCCAGGCAAGTGTAAATAGGGAGTACACCTTGTTTTCCGAACCCATCAAAATCCGCATCGACATATAACAAGTTGTTGGGAAAGCCCAACGATTGGCTGCCGTGAATTTGGATTTGATCGACGGCGATATCACCAAAAATGCCGTTGCCTTTAGTGGCTTCCAAGCGTAATTGCAGCCCCGTACCATCAGAATAATCGCCCAAACTAATGTAAGCACGCTGCCAAGTGGTATCTTGTCTACCCGATAGGCTCCATAGCTCCGTCCAGGAAAAACCACCGTCAGCAGACGCAGACATTCGCAAAGTCCCCGTATTGATTCCCGACATGTGATAATTAAAAGAGACATGGCAGCTATCCGTCCCCATCTTATCTAAAATTAAGCAAGGGCTTTGCAGGTACGCAACTGCTCCTTCTGCACACTGCGAGCCATTGGCTTCGAGATAGACGTAATTACCACCACCTGTAATATCGTCATTGGGGCCGGTGCCTATTAAGGTCGGAGTGGGGCCACTAAAAGAAAGCCAATCCAGGTCGTCACCCTCAACATTGCGCCAAGTGCTATTAAGTTCACAAACGCTCCCACAAAACGACGCACAAATTGTCGTGCCATCAAAGGTTTCTACCTCGGTAACGGGTGCAGGGTTACAACCTGTTTGGAAGGAGCTGACGCAAGAATTATCAGAAAAAGTAGCACCTCCATTACAGGAGCGCCGTAAGTAAATATCAAAATCAGCCGCCTCTGTTAAGCCTGTAAGGGTAAAAGGAGGGCAATCGACCAAAAAGACTTGGCCTTGACCAGCGTTTTCATCAACACCAGGTGTAAATCCTGGAGGGCCAATCTCCACAACTGCGGTACCGCACAAAGCTGTTGGCTCGTAGGTAAACGTAGCCGAAGTAGAATCTTGACTTAGCAGGATAACATCCTGAACTGGCAAGCAAGATAAAGGAGCAAAAACAAGTTCAACGTATTGCAAAACACCGGTATCATCATCGAGATCATCACAGATGAGTAGCTCCCAGGTACCGTTAGGGTCGGTGAGTTCATCGTTGAAAACGTATAAATCTTCTGTTGCGCGGTAAGGACCATTTACAAAAGGAGCCTCCCCTTCCTGGATAGATGTACAAGCTCCTAATCGTAGGACCATTGCACCGGTGCAAGCGACCATACTCGTATCTCCAAAATTATCGCCATTACCACCGATGTTACCAAACAATTCAACGACTTGCCCTCCAGGAGAAAGCAAAGCAAAGTTCATATCGCTGACCCAGCTATGCTCGACAAGAAGCCTTATTTCTTGTAAAAAAACATCTACCCCCAGTGTCGTACCGGGCGCATTGGTCACCTCAATTTCAAAAACATCGGGGTTGTAGAAATTCACATTTTCCGGACAATTAAAATCCGTCAATGGAATATTGAGTCCGCAATTACTGGGATTACTAAGTACCGCAGTAGGCTGAGCAGTCAGCGAAAGAAGCGCGAAGTTCACCCAAAAGAGTAAACACGCTCGGCGGAAAAAGAGAGAAGATTTGAAGAAGTTGCTTTTGGGTAGCATCATAGGATGTTAGGAAGTATTGGACAAAATTAAAATATTTGCAGTTACTTCTGCGATTTTGTCCACGTCATTAGCTTACATTTCTACATTATTATTATCAATTTGCTAATATTCTTACCTCATGTCCTTAAGAAATCTAACTTTTTTGTTGTTTGTCAGCTTGTTTGTGGGTTGTAGTGCTCCACAGGAGCCTATTTTCAAGAATTTTGCCAATATCAAGACGAGCAATATTTCTACCAAAAAAATCACCATTACTGCCGATGCCTTATTCCACAACCCAAACACCATGGGCGGTGAAGTGACTTCTACGGATATTGAAGTGATCGTCAATGATATCCCTGCTGGACAAATCAACCAAGACTTGGCGATCCCTGTTCCTGCTGGAGCAGCATTCAGCATTCCACTTACTGTTAACGTTTCCCCAAAGGACATTTACGAAAATGATCGTGGTGGTGCCTTGGGTGGTATTGTCAATGCAGTTCTTAAGAAGAAGGTGGACGTTCACTACAGAGGAACCGTCAAAATGAAAATTGCAGGTTTTCCTTACACGCTAGAAGTGGATTACGAGGAAGAAGTTCGTTTATAACTCATTCCCACTGGTTTGGTTATTCGCAAAAGCATTGATGTTTTCCAGCGTAGTATCAGCGATATTACCCAAGGCTGTATCGGTTAGAAAAGCTTGATGAGCAGTGATCAATACATTTGGGAAGGTCATCAAGCGGGCGATGGTATCATCTTGAAGAATATCACCAGAATGATCTTCGAAAAACAAGCCCTCCTCCTCTTCGTAGACATCCATACCGAAAGCCCCAATATGTCGGGCTTTCAACCCTTGAATCACTGCTTTTGTGTTTACCAATGCTCCTCGGCTGGTATTGATCAACATAACTCCTTTCTTCATTAGAGCAATCGTCTTTTCATTGATCAAGTACCGGGTATGCTCGTTGAGAGGTACCTGTAAACTAATGATATCAGATTGGCGACAGATTTCTTCTACCGCAGTATATTCAACACCATAAGCTGATTTCAAATCTTGGTGTTCATTGATATCCATTGCGAGAATGTGACATCCAAAACCGTGGAGGATTTTGATGAGGATTTGTCCGATTTTCCCGGTGCCAATCACACCAACTGTCTTGCCGTTCATATCAAAACCAGTAAGCCCATTGAGGGAAAAATTCATATCTCGAACCCGCTGATTGGCGCGAATCAACTTGCGATTGAGTGCTAGCATAAGGGCTACCGTATGTTCCGCAATAGCGTAAGGAGAATAAGCTGGCACCCGAGCTACTTTCAACCCCAAGGCTTTGACCTCGTCAAGATCAACATGGTTAAAACCAGCTGATCGAAGCGCTAAAAAACGCACGCCTTGCTGGTGCAACAATGCCAAGACAGGGGCTGAGGCATCATCATTCGTAAAAATACTTACAACCTCACAATCATGTGCCAGAATAGCCGTATCAGCTGATAATGAACTCTCAATGTATTTCAACTCATGCTGCTCATCATTGGCGGCATCAAGAAAAGGGCGTTCAAACTCGTGGAAACTAAAAACTGCTATTTTCATTAGGATTGTTTAATATTTGTCCACCAAGCCTTGAGGGCTTTACGATCTACTTTATGCACGCCAGCGTAGGGAACAGGTTGAAATGATAATTTACTATCACGGAGAATTTGATCCATCAAGACCTTCCGTTTCGGAGTAATAAAGGGATCTTCATCGCCATAGGCAAAAAACAGTTTCTTGTTCGCGAAATATTCTAAATGAGGCTCATAACTGAGGTCTTCTGGCAATTGCCCAGCCCAGAGCATCAGATAGTCAAACTTAGGGAAAGACCGCATGATCCAGCGCACCTGTGTAGCAGTACCTTGGCTAAAACCAAGCAAAATGATCTCGACTTCAGGATGGCATTGTGGAACATACAAAGCATACAGCTGGTCGAGCATATTACAAAAATCAGCGATCTCATCAAGTCTACCTTCGCGCGTCATCCAGGAAGCGACGACTGGCCCGTCAAAACCACCCCAATAAAATCGGGATAGGCCTTCAGGGGCTATTATGAGGGTCTCCTCATCCATGATTCCAGTGAAGCGATTGACAAAAGTCTTGGCCAATTGGCCATAGCCATGTGTTACTAACCAAAGTTTTTTGACTTGTGGCCCTGGCTTTCCAAGCATAGCATAATGAGCGGTGCGAGTAACAGGAAGCGCGTGTAAACTTGACTCCATGAATTAGATTAAGTTTTCCTTCCTCCCTGCGATATCAACATGTAACCACATAAGAGGTAAGCTATACGTATTGATTTTGCCAAAAATAGAGAATCTACCAGGAATTATTGACCTCTTTTTTTACTTATACTTGCTAGATAAAAGAAAAAAATCTACATTTGGCCCACTTACAAAAACAGGGACATTAACTCAGTTGGTTTAGAGTGCCACGTCGACAACGTGGAAGTCAGCAGTTCGAGTCTGCTATGTCCCACTTAATTCGCTCTTGAAGCGTTAGCCTGACAGGGCTTCAGATCACTGGTTTAAATCCATAAGCGATCAAAACAAAAGCCACAAATTGCTGAATAATAGCAATTTGTGGCTTTTTTCATTTACGGCTATTTACTTACAAATCTGGCTTTCCATAAAAAAACAAAATGTTACTTTAGTTTTATTTTAATAAAATTTAGTTTGTTTAAAGTTATTTTTTATCTTTACGTTGTACCAGAAGCCTGACAATCTTTTGCTACTCAGCGGTCTTACCCCCTATAGTCACTAGGGAATATCAGCGGATAGTTTTACGCATTGCATGGTCTCTTTCTGTATAGGAAGAGAGGCTCGGAAGCGTGTCCATTACTCTTGTTTTGAGGTTGGATGTGCGGTGCAACAGGATCTAAGATCTCCTTAGATTAAGGGTGGGGCCCACCCAAGTGGGCATTTTCTGTCTCTCCACCTCACTACCGTCGTAAAGCTGCGCACAATATTCCCGTTGCGACCCCTGCGTTTAATGATTCTGCGCCGCTTCCTTTAGGTGCAGCAATAGCGACCTGCTGGTTGACCATTTCCTTGACCTGCTCGCTTACGCCCTGGCCTTCATTACCAATTACTAAGATTCCTGCTTTAGGAATTTCTACTTTGAAAATATCCTGCCCCCTCATATCCGCAGCCCAAATCGGTAGCGAAGGCGCTAACTCATGAATATCCTCCAGGCTTTGCTCTACCCACTGCACTCTCAAAAACGCACCCATTGTTGACTGTAAAACTTTAGCATTGAATAATTCTACTGTGCCAGGCCCGGCAATAACCCTTGGGATGGCAAACCAATCGGCAATACGGAGAATGGTGCCTACATTACCAGGATCTTGTAACCCGTCGAGATAAAGACTCCAATTATCGGCCCAATCAATACGTTCTTTTGCTACGGGCTGACCAATAACCGCCAAGACTTGGTTAGGACTTGTCAGCTGAGAAATAAGTCGGAGTTCTCCTTCGTTAATAAGCGTGAACGGAATGTGATTCCCTCGTAGTAGGCTTTCATTTTGAGCCAGCCATTCCGGCATTGCGTAAACCTCCTGAACAGGATAGTATTGCTGCCGGATCAATTCCCCAACGATCTTATCACCTTCCGCAATAAAATTGTTATACTTTTGTCGAAATTTCTTCCGGTGTAAAGCTTTTAATGTCTTGATGTTATTCTTAGATAAGGCCATGCCGAAAATCGCAGTTTGGACGGTAAAATACGCAATTCCAGTTATCCTCCTACTGGTTTGCTGCTCTAGCTGTAATAGTACCAAGTTTTTGGAACAGAGTGAGTATCTCCTGGATAAAAACCAAGTACTCATCAAAGAAAAAATGGAAGGACGAAGCGACCTCGCTTATGAGCTTTCTACCTTTTATAGACAAGGCGTCAACTCCAACTTTTTCTTTCTCTTCCCCAGGGAATATGCCTACCTCAATAATTCTGCGCCAAATGACACCACCGGATGGAAGCGATTCAAGCGAGAAACCATAGGCGAACCTCCTACCATTTATAGCGATAGCCTTACTAGCCTCACTGCGCAGGATATGCAAACCTACCTGCACTACAAAGGCTACCTACAAGCGCAAGTGATTCCTCAACGATCTCTGCGCAAAAAAAAGATGCAGGTGAGTTATTATGCACTTCCCGGGCCCCGCTATTATATTGACTCCGTAAACTTTCATAGCCCCGATCCGGAAGTAGATCGATTGCTTCAGATAGATAAGGAAGAAAGTTATTTTAGAAGTGGTGAACCGCTGGATTTGAGCCGATTTAGTCAAGAAAAGACCAGGATTACTTCTAATATGCGCAACAATGGGTTTGCCGAATTTTATCAAACCCAAATAGGTGAACTGGAATTAGACACCTTCCAGATGCAGGAAAAGGCCAATGTATACGTAACCGTTTACCCGCCTTTTGGTGACACCACCCACCAGCAATTTTACATCGGTGAGATTGAAGTCTATCTGGATTACACTATAGACAAAAAAAACATCCTCAGCGATACGACCATTGCAGGCTTGCACTTTTTCCTTACCGAACGAGGTTTTATCGTCAATCCTTCAACGCTGAGAAAAGCGATCTCCTTACGACCGGGAGAACTCTTCAGTCAAGAAAATTACAACCAGACCAATGACCAACTGAGTGAACTCGGAATATTCAGGTTTGTCCGAATCAAGCAAGAGCCCGATCCTATAGATAAAGATGTTATTCACCTTAGCATACAATTGACGCCAAATTATCTTTTCGAGATCAATACCTCCCTTGAACTCAACTATACCAATCGTTCTAATGCGCTAAATAACAACCTGATTGGTATGTCACTCAACCCAGGTGTTGTACACCGCAATTTTCTTGGGGGAGCAGAACTGTTTAGTGCCAATCTATCTGCCGGGGTCGAAGTCGCGCCACAACGTATTGGAGGCGACGACTTTTGGAACACGGTAGATTTACGTGCTGATTTTGACCTTAACCTTCCTCAGTTTGTTGACTACCTGGGGCTATGGCGCAGTATTTATCGCATACCTTCTTTCAAAGATAAGCGACTCATTGGCCGTGATTTTTATCGAACACTGCGCAACAAAGCAACTACTCATATTGGGGCTGGTTATGAATACCTCCTCATCTTCAACTGGTACAGTTACGATTTACTGAATCTATCTTACGGTTATGAAGTGCAACCTTCCCGGTTTGAGCGGTATTCTATTGATCATTTTGCGATCAATTTTTTGAATCCGAGTACGGATACGCTCTTTGAGTTTCAGCTGAAAGAAAATGGCTTTCTGGAACGCAGTTTCGGGCAACAAGTGTTCATCAGCTTACTCTTCCGGAATTTTGATTTTACCCGGCGCAGTAAAACAACCTTACGCGGTAGAACTACTTACCTGAATGCAAATATTGAAATTGCTGGTGCAGAGGTTTATGGTATTAACCAACTTTACAATGAAATTTCCGGTGAAAATTCTGAGTTCAAGCTCGGTAGTGATATTGCAATCAGCCAGTTTGCCCGGAGTGAGCTAGAATTAAGGTATCAGAAACAAGTAACAACCGATCAGGCCTTTGTTGCCCGGTTTAATATCGGTGCAGCTGTACCTTTTGGGGCTTACACCTCAGATGTTCCTTACGTAAAACAATACTTCGTAGGTGGGGCCAATAGTATGCGGGCGTGGGCACCCCGTGGTTTGGGGCCAGGTGGCTTTCAAGACCCCTTGGCCAATAGTGCAGTAAATAATTTCCGGCTCTTCCAAACTGGCGACTTCAAGCTGGAGATGAATATGGAATACCGTTTCCCTATTTTTCTACGCATCAAAGGAGCTATCTTTGCAGATGTGGGCAATGTATGGACTTTTCAGGAAGACCTTGAACGGCCCGGTTCTCAGCTCAAGTTTGGTGCTGCAGCGCCTAATAGTGACAGTGGCCTTTGGTATTATCCTTTCTATAAGCAGTTGGCTGTTGCTGGCGGCATGGGTCTACGTGTAGACCTTTCCTATTTCATCTTCCGTTTTGATGTGGGTGCGAAGTTGCGCAATAACGCACCTTCCTTCCGAGATACCAAAGCGCCTGAATCGGCCTGGTGGAACGACTTCCGTGATATTGACACCAATGATTTTGGGTTTAACTTCGGGTTGGGTTTTCCGTTTTAGTCCTATTTAGGCGCGAAAGGCAGCGCCTGGAGCGCGGGGTGCGGAGCAACCAAAGACAATAGGATGGTCTGCTTCTCCGTAGGGTCGGGTTTTAAACCCGACCCTACGGAGAAGCAGACAGCCTGGTGTCGTAATGGAGCTTACGCAGCAACGCCAATACCGGCATGGCCCCAAAAACTACTTAAACAAGGTCTTGCGTCCGTACTTGCTACAAATTGGGCATTGGTGAGGATCATGCCCACGAGCCGGACAGTATTCTCTGCCGAAAAAAATGATTTGCAGGTGCAGCTTATTCCAGCTTTCTCTTGGGAAAAGGCGCTTTAAATCCTTCTCCGTTTTTTCTACGTTTTTACCTGTACTCAAAGTCCAACGGTACGCCAGTCGATGAATGTGGGTATCTACCGGAAAAGCCGGTTCACCAAAGGCTTGCGACATCACAACCGAGGCGGTTTTATGTCCCACACCTGGCAGGGTTTCCAAGATAGCCATGTCGGCAGGGACCTGAGCCTCGTATTTGTCTACCAGGATATTGGACAGGTCGTAAATGGCCTTCGATTTGCGAGGAGATAGGCCACAAGGGCGAATAATTGCCTTGATATCCTCTACCGATTGCTGGGCCATATCGACCGGATTATCCGCTAAGGCAAACAAATCGGGCGTGACCTTATTGACTCGAGCATCGGTACATTGGGCCGAAAGAAGCACCGCCACCAGCAAGGTATAAGGATCGGAATGATCCAGAGGAATTGGCGTTTCCGGATACAATTCTTCCAACATTATGGCGATAGCGTCGGCTTTTTCTTGTCGTCTCATCATTATTTAGGGTAAACCCACCAAAATTATTTTGCCGCGAAGGACTGGAGGTACAAAGGGCTTTATCTGATTTTGCCTTTCAAAATCAAGTAAAACAAACCAAAACTCCTTTTCTCTGTACCTCTGCGGCAATTTATGTTTAATTTTTCATATAGTGTGCTTGCCCTGATCATTATTCGGTATAGCTGAATTTGCCGTAAGGAGAATGAACTTCTACGCTGGCTTCCTCGGCAGCCTCTACCCTACCTACAATTTGCGCATCGATGTTAAAAGATTGAGCAATGTCAATTACGGTTTGAGCGTGTTCCTTTGGCAGGTATACTTCTAGGCGATGCCCCATATTAAAAACCTGATACATCTCTTTCCAGCCGGTGCCAGAAGCGCTTTGGATAAGTTCGAATAGCGGAGGAATAGGCAAGAAATTATCTTTAATAATTTTCACCTTCTCTACAAATTTGATCACTTTGGTTTGCCCACCACCAGTACAGTGAATCATGCCATTCATCTTGCCTTCTAGCTGATTGAACAACTGCTTGATCACCGGCAAATAAGTGCGGGTAGGTGAAAGTACCAGCTTACCAATAGGAATTTCCTGGCCATCGATGGTTATCGTTTCTGTGAGCTTTTTGCCACCAACATAAACGACTTGATCGGGAAGACTAGGGTCAAAAGTCTCGGGGTAAGCATCTGCATAACCATGGTCGAAAACATCGTGGCGGGCCGAGGTGAGGCCATTACTGCCCATGCCGCCGTTGTAGCTGGTTTCGTAAGTAGCCTGACCGTAAGAAGCCAAACCAACGATAACATCACCGGGTTGCATATTATTGACCAAGAGATCTTTACGAGCGATGCGGCCAAAAGCGGTGTAGCCAACATCAATGGTACGTACGATATCACCAACATCGGCAGTTTCGCCGCCCGCAAGGTGAAGTTTTACACCGAGGCGCTCCATTTCATCGGCAAACCGCTGGGTGTATTGAATGATGGTTTTGATCACATCACCGGATACCAGGCCTTTATTCCGACCGATCGTCGAAGAAATGATGATATCATCAACACAACCAACACAGGCCATATCATCGAGATTCATGACCAGTGCATCCTGGGCGATACCTTCCCAAACAGAAAGGTCGCCGGTTTCTTTCCAGTACATGTAAGCCAAACTGGGCTTGGTACCAGCGGTATCCGCGTGCATCAGGTTACAATATTCGGGATCGCCCGCCGCAAAATCGGGTAAGATTTTACAAAATGCTTTAGGGTACAAGCCCTGATCAAGCCCTTCGATTGCCGCGTGGACTTCAGATTTGGTTGCGGATACACCGCGCAATTCGTACTTAGAAGATTCAGCCATTCTTCGCTTTATTTGCCGCAAAGGTAAGCGTATGTTTTGAAAATTTTATTTGCTGAAAAACAATTCCCTGGACTTTAGGCAAAATGCCTAAAGTCCAACTTAGCCTAAGTAACCAAAAGATTACTTTAAACACCAAAGTCTACTCTTCACACATTACCGCTGGATATAATCCATAAACAGCCTTAGTATTGCAGCTCCCTAGTGTTGTTTTAATCCGGACCGGCCCTGTTCGCTCAGAATGGGGCCTTTTTAGTTAAAAAAGGAAGCAAATGAGCGGAATCCTTGATTTTAATCAGGAAAAACAACCTACCTATACCTTCGGCTGTTATATTTGTCTTCTGGTGTAACGGAAAAATTGATTCCTTTTGAATTCACCTTACTGTTACCCGAGAGCTTTGAGAAAACATATATTTAAAGACTGAACCTTCGACTTGTGGACTTTAATGAGTTACCCGCACGCGTAAGTGCCACCCTTAACCGTAACAAACGGATTTTATCTGTACTCTGGTGGCGTAACAAAAGACTAATTACCTGGCTCGGCATTGCTGTCATTGCTACAGGCATGCTGGGAGGCTTCTACTCTCAGCAAGAGGAAGAAATTCAACCCGGAATTTCTTTGTCTTCTTTTCCAATTACGATTCCAACGATGGGCTGGGGCTTTGCGCTCGATACCTTGCAAGTTGCAAACAATGTAATTGAGGAAGGGCAATCGCTATCAGACCTTTTAGCACAATACGATATTCCTTCGGACCAGGCTTTACAGCTTATCAATAACGCTGGCGAGGTTTTTGACCTACGTTCTATGCGGGCTGGCAAACCACTGATTGTACTCTCCAAAGATTCAACTCAATCTGCGGATTACCTGATTTACGAACCTTCCATTTATAATTTCATTGTTTTTGACTTAAAGAATGACCAGCAGGTTTGGAAAACAGACCGTGAGGTAACTACTCAGATTGGTGTAGCCGGAGGTATCATCGAAGGTTCTTTATGGAATGCCATGGTAGATCGTGGTTACAGCTACGAGTTGACGGCTAAAATGGAAGATGCACTGCAATGGTCAATTGACTTTCACCATCTACAAAAGGACGAAGAGTTTCGGCTAATATTTGAGCAAGATTTTATCGAAGGAACTCCAGGCGCTGTAGGTAATGTTATCGCTGCGGAATACCGTACTGCTGACACCGTTTTTCACAGTATCTTTTTCGACAATGGCCCTACCGAAGAAACGGGTTATTATGACCTGACCGGTAAGCCTATGAATGCCGGGTTCTTGAAAGCACCAGTACAGTATGCACGTATTTCTTCCTACTATAACCTGAATCGCCTGCACCCAGTACTGAAATATCGTCGTCCTCACTTTGGTACAGATTACGCTGCACCTTATGGTACGCCAATCATTGCTGTAGGTAATGGCGTAGTGACCCGCGCAGGTTACACCAAAGGCAATGGTAATTTTGTAAAAATCAGACACAACGACGTACACGAAACCCAGTACTTGCATATGCAAAAATTTGCAGCAGGTATTAAAGTTGGCACCCAGGTACACCAAGGTCAAGTTATTGGCTACGTTGGTTCTACGGGTTTAGCAACTGGCCCACACGTATGTTTCCGCTTTTGGCAAAACGGCAAACAGGTCAATCACCTGAAGCTGAAATTCCCTCCTGCTAAGCCGCTCAATGACACTTTGATGCCGCTGTTCGTTGCCGTAAGAGATCAATATGTTCCACAATTGGAGGAGATTAAACCAGTTAAACTGGAAAGAGTCGAAGAAACAAGTAAAGAGGCTGCCTCAATAGAATCTGATACACCTTAGCGTCAGTCATTCAAGAAATCTTACTTTAAGGTATAAACGCGTTTTGAGGATTAGATCTTCAAAACGCGTTTCTGTTTTTCCTAACATACTTAATATTTTAATAAAAAAATACTTGCCTTTGGTAGGTCTTCTATTCTTTAGAATGTCTTTATGACAAAGCATGCTTTGTCAAGCATATTATCCCCTTACTAAATGACGGGTATAAGTGATTTCAACAAATGAACTGGTCTGCTATAAACTATCTCATTTTAATAAAAAACAACGCGACATGAAAAGAATGATTACTGATTCCAAGCTGCTAACAATGCCTTTACGAATATCAGCCAAGGCATTTTTTCTGTCCATCCTGGCTTTTTGTACTATTCTAAAATCAAACGCCCAAGATTTGCCAGACGAATGGGCCATCTCCCCTGATGGACGAATGCTGACCGTAGGCGGCCAGAATGATGAAGGGTTTTATAATCAATATGAAATTCACGACGTTCAGCTTGAATTCCCTCAGACGAATTGGTGGGCACTCCTTGAGGACAATTACGATTCAGGAACCGATATTTTAGCCACCTGCTGGATCAATGGCGTTCAATACGATAGCGTAGGAGTACGCTTTAAAGGAGCTACCTCCTATTTCCAGAATAACACAGAGAAAAAGTCTTTCAATATCACCCTCGATTATCTTATCGACGGGCAAGATATTGAAGGCTACAATACCTTCAACCTTAATTGCGGCTGGCAGGACAATTCTTCCATGAGAGAAGTACTGTACAACAACATCGGCCAAAATTATTACATGGGTTTGAAATCGAATTACGTCAACCTAACGCTCAATGGAGAAAACTGGGGACCGTATCAAAGTGTCCAGCAATTCGATTCAGACTATATCAAAGAGTGGTACCTAAGTAATGACGGCACCATCTGGAGAGCAGAAAGAACATCTGGTGGTGGGCCCGGTGGACCTGGTGGTGGTGGAATGTTTGGTGTAGGAAGGTCTACCCTCAATTACAATGGCCCAGACAGTACGGACTATAATACCGACTATACCCTCAAACGGACGGAACAAGTTGACCCTTGGGCTGGTTTAATTGCCGCCTGTGACGTGCTCAACAATGAACCTTTGGCGACTTTAGAAGAAGAACTTAATGAGGTACTTGATATAGACAAAGCTTGCTGGTTCTTAGCTCACGAAAACGTATTTGCAGATGATGATAGCTATATCAATAAAGGTGGCAGCGACTATTATGTGTACTACGAAGCAGAGACCGGTAGAATTGTGCCCATGGAATACGATGGCAACAGTGTGCTGCTGGGGAACAACCACTTAAACTGGGACCTCTTTTATCATCAAAACAATAATAATTTCCCGCTTTTGAATCGCATGTTGACGATCCGACAACGTTATTTAGCTCACGTCAGAGTCATTCTTGAAGACTATTTCAATGCGAGTTATGCCAATCCAAAGATCGATTCCTGGGTAGATATGATCGATGCTTCTGTACAAGCAGATCCAAAGAAATTCTACTCCTATAATCAATTTCAAAATGCTACTATTACCTTGAAGCAGGCTATCGTTACTCGCAGAAATGTGATCATGAATAACGCTGAGATGAACAATGTAGCGTCGCTGAATGTGAGCGACGTTTCCTATACCGTAAACGGTGAGCAGTGGCTATCTCCGACCTCATCAGATGAAGTGAATGTGATTACGCAAGTTGATGGCACAGTTGGTGTTGCTGCTGTTTGGCTTTATTACGGCGAAGGGTTCACAGGGCCATTTTCTAAAACAGAGATGTACGATGATGGCTTGCACAACGATGGTGCTGCGCTTGATGGACAGTTTGGCGCTGCTATACCACCTTCGACTTCAGGGTCCTATGTGCGCTACTATATTGAAGCAATAGCTGACAACTCCGCAGCTACTGCAACTTACGAACCCAAAGGTGCAGAGCATGATGTATTCCTCTATCAAGTCCAGGTACAAACAGCCGCAGGTGAGTCTGTAGTTATCAATGAGCTCATGGCCGACAATGAGGCCGCCGTAACAGACGCTTTTGGGAAATTTGATGACTGGATAGAACTATACAATGTCACAAGCACTTCAGTGGACCTCAGTGGTTGGACGATGACTGATGACGTTAATGAATTGGGGAAATTCGAGATTCCTTCAGGAACGGTACTGGAACCAGATTCGTATTTGGTCATTTGGGCCGACGAAGATGAAGAGCAGGGACCACTTCACGCGAATTTCAAATTATCCGCAAGTGGAGAAAGCCTCTACCTACATAACGCTGCTCAAGAATTGGTAGATGTAGTCGAATGGGCACTTGCCACGGAAGACCTCAGTTATGCCCGAATACCTAATGGTACTGGCTCTTTTGTAGACCATCAGCAGACCATTGGTGGAAACAATGAAATGATCAGCGATATTTCAGAAGCAACGCAAGCTTTAGAAATCTACGTTTATCCCAACCCTACTTCTGACTATGTTACACTTACTGTCGGAGATCCTAACCTGGACATTTCCAATTTACAAGTTGTGAATTTACTAGGAGAGGTGGTCTATTCTAAAACCGAAGATTTATCCTTAAGCACCACCATTCTTATCGACAACTTCACTCCTGGTTTGTACTTCATTCGGCTTGAAGTGGAAGGTGTAATGATTACGAAAAAAATCATCAAAAAGTAAACTGGATTTTACGCCCTCAAAGGGCATCAATCAGCTTGGGCGATCTCCAGGGTCTTGTTCTATTCAAGGCCCTGGAGATAGACTATGTCGCATACCTGATAAAGTCAAGTAAGAGCTGGTTTGTAAGAACTGTTTATTCATAAACCTTCTTACATTTGTCGCCACCTCCTAACCACCTATTCCGAGAATAAATTACTGAGCAACTTCAAGAATAATGCAGCGATTTCTATTTACTACCGTCCTCTTTCTTTTGTACCAAATGAGTTACGCTCAGCCTGACCCTTGTGGAGCAGACCCAGCAATGACACCTACCTGCTTGGAGGCTTGTGTGATTTGTGATATTGATGGGTTTACCGGAAGAAATACTTCAACAATTTCGGGACAAGGTTTTTCTGGTTTTTGTACTACCCAATACAACAGAATGGCATACATCGCCTTTATTGCTGGTACAGAAGACCTGGAAATTGAATTTTCGGTATCCAACTGTACCATCAACTGGGGATTAGAAGTAGGAATCTTTGAAAGCTTTGATTGTGAGACTTTTAGTCCTGTAACAGTTTGCGATACGGACGTGGAGCCTAATACGACCATCACCCTGAGTAACACCGTACCATTGGTGGTTGGGCAACATTATTACCTCGTAATGGATGGTTCCAATAACGATGAGTGTGATTGGACTTTCAGTGTCGTTAGCGGAAGCACTGCCGTAGGCAACCTGACCACATCAGGCGTAATCAGTGGAAACAGATCAACCTGCCCTGACCTGCCTACGAGCTATTCCACTACAGGCGATGTCGGCGCCGCACTTTTTTATTGGACCGTAGATGGCACACCCCAGGCTGCAACCACTTCAACCTTAGATTTGACCTTCCCAGCGGATGGTACCTACGAATTGTGTGTGACAGCCGCCAACGTTTGTGACGAAGCGCCTCCCACCTGTACCACCATCGAAGTAACTACGCCAGAAACATTGTTTTTAGTAGAAACCATCTGTGACAATGATTGCTACGACGTGGCTGGACAAACGATTTGTGAATCTGGAAATTATGATTTTGTAGTCACGCTCCCTAATGGTTGTGATAGCTTGATTTTTCTTGACCTAACTGTTTTACCACAGGCACAAGAAGTAGTAGATATAAACCTTTGCGTAGGAGAAGAATTCTTTATTGGGCCAACCCCCTATTCTACTACGGGTATTTTTGTGGACACCATTCAAACCGCGGCATCGTGTGACAGCATTGTTACCCTCGATTTATTTATGGTTGAGTGTGAAATTATTGGTTCTACTGACTTTGTTTCTCCAATTTGTAATGGTGACGCCAATGGGTTTCTAATTTTCTCTGTTGAAAACGGAACACCACCTTTTACTTATGTCTGGGAGCATATTACCAACACCACCATTGGTGGTACCGGCAGTACGCTCTTGTTTGCCAACAACCAAATTCCAAACGTTCCTGCTGGCATCTATGAAATCAACATTATGGATGATTTTGGAAACAACGTGGTCCTTTTTCAGGAGGTCACCGAGCCTTCGGTGCTGAGAGTGACAGCCGACGCCATTGACATTGATGGCTTTGACCTGAGCTGTAATGGTGGCATGGACGGTACTGCCTTAGCCACAGGCACCGGCGGCGTACTCCCCTACTCTTTTACTTGGAGTGACCTGCAAACAGGCAACCAAGCCAATAATCTTTCTGCTGGCCTTTACAGTATCAGCATTACTGATGCCAATGGATGTGTACAGAGCAACAGTATCACCTTGACCGAACCTACGCCTATTCAATTCATCGTTGACTATATCGACCCAAACTGTGATGGTTTTGAAACGGGCATCATTCAGCTGGATTCCGTTTGGGGCGGAACAGCACCTTACATTTTTGCGCTGGACAATAGTTCATTTAGCGCTACGACCTCCTACCAAAATTTAGGCGAAGGAACTTATAACTTTATTATAAGAGACGACAATGACTGCGAGAGGGATACCTCTGGTAGCTTATTTACACCAGATATTCCAATCCTCTTTATGGGCGAAGACCTGGTCGTTGATTTAGGCTGTGACGTTTTAATCCCCGTACAAACCAACAACACCAATCTTGTAGATATCCAGTGGACCAGCTTTGACAACACCTTGAGTTGCGACACTTGTCTTCGGCCTTATGCCAACCCAGTAAATGATGCCCCTTATTTATTATCGGTCACCTCAATAGACGATTGTACGACAAGTGATTCTATCAATGTCTTTGTCAATAAAGTTCGTGATGTATTTATTCCAAACATCTTTTCGCCGAACAACGATGGAGTGAATGACAACTTCTTTATCAATGCCAACAAGTCTGTTTCACTGATCAGAAACATGAGGGTATTTAATCGTTGGGGCGCTGTTGTTTTTGAAAGAGCTGATCTACTCCCAAATGACAGCAGTGGCGGCTGGAACGGCCTCTTCAAGGGAGAAATAGCGAACCCCGGCGTCTATGTATGGACCGCTGAGATTGAATACCTAGATGGTGAGGTAATACAGCTTTCCGGGGATATTATGTTGGTGCTGTAAGCACGTAACTTTCTCTTTGATGCAAAACATCAACTCCCCAAAGGCTTTTTATTCAAAAATGGAGCGTTTGGGAATGTGAGGCTGGTGAATTCTGCTGGTACCCCCAAACCTTTTTTACCCCAAGTAATAGTGTACCCCAAAACCCTTATTACCTGACATCAACACTTTCAATCACCTTCCACCCCAGCAAACCAACCCTTGTCTCCAGCTTAAAATCATCCGTCTCGTAATTGAAATCAGGTAGTAGATGAGCGTGCACCTGAAATACATTCGTTATCCTTCCATCGGTCAATGAAATTTGTAGTCTTTCTTTCCGACTTTTCCGATGGCTTTGGTACCTGGTCACGTCTAATACTTCGTAGGACGCTACTTGGGTTTCTTGGTGACGAAAAAGATGATTAGCTCCTAAAGCTATAGAATATAGATAACCACCAAAAGCCATGAAGCTAAAGCCCCCCATTAAAAGTATGATTAGCATTTTTGTCAGCTGTAATTTCATCCCCTTTACACCTTGGTAACTATTGTCTTTATGAAGTTCAAATGCCCGAACGAGATAAAAAAGGCCGATTAGGGTTGGAACACCTAGAAGCAGCCATGTCCAGTACCGGCTTATAAGCGTCATATTATGGAGAAAATAGTAGTTGATAGCATGTGAAATATAGCCGATTGCCACCAGAAAGGTCACACTATATTTGGGTTTAAACATATACATAGACAGATAGATTTAACGTAGCTAAACATTGGATAACAATGATCACTTACACTGGCAAAAGCCAAAATAAGCGATCATTGTTATGGTTTCTTTTTACTGACACACCTGCTCTTCTACAACAAACACATCCATTTTTGCATCGCCAACGAAGTCACCAAAACGTAACTGATCAACAGTATAGCCCGAGTTGGCTAATGATTGCCAAGAACCCTGCGCTTTGTCGGAAGTATACCACCGGCCAGAAGAAGCTATGAATACATCGGTCTTACTATCGCCTACAAAATCACCGAAGCGCAGATCAGTCACCGGGTGCCCAGACGTAGCTTTCGGTTGCCAGCTACCGGCACCCGCATCGGATACGTACCATTGCCCACCATCCGTGATAAAGACATCTGTTTTCACACTGCCGGTAAAGTCACCAAAGCGAAGACGGCTGAGTGGATAACCGGATGAGTTGATCGTCTGCCAAGAGCCCTGCCCAGCGTTAGACACTTGCCACAGACCGCTAATTGAGATGAAGACATCTGTCTTCGTATCGCCCACGAAATCACCGAAACGCAAGTCGGTTAAAGGGTAACCGGAAGCATTAATCGTCTGCCAAGAACCAACTCCCGCATCAGACACCTGCCACTGACCTGCTATTGAAATAAAGACATCAGTCTTCGCATCGCCCACAAAGTCACCAAAGCGCAAGTCGGTACGGGCATAATTGGAGGTATTGATCTTTTGCCAAGGCCCCTGGCCAGCATCAGATACGAACCATTCACCCGCATCAGCCAGAAAGACATCAGTTCGCTGATCGCCAACGAAGTCGCCAAAATAAAAATCGGTCAGCTTATAAGACGAGCTATTGATCGTCTGCCAGCTTTGCAAGCCACCATCCGCTATGCGCCATGCATCCTGAATAGATGCCGTGCGGGTAATCTGCTTAAAGACTTGACGTCCGAAGGAGCCAGTACAGCCGGTTGGGCAACTGCGTACTTCTACTTCGTATTCGCGACCCGAAGCCAGGTTGTCAATGGTATAAAATGTTCCTGATGCCGCAGGTGGGTTGATGATGCGTCCCTGGCGTTGGATGCCATCGAACCACTCCAGGTACAATTCCTGAGGTGGCGTACAAACGCCGTCGTCATCGCAATTGACTAAGACTTCGATGCTATTGCAAGTAATGATACCGAATTCTGCATAACAGCAATCGTCGTCGAATAAGGAAAGACCATCATCATCCTGCGTACAACTCATCCAGCAACAAATACTCAAGAATAATCCGCAAGCATAAAAAAAGGAGAAAGAAGTTTTCATAGTTTCGGTTGTTTATTACCTATTGCGGCCTCCTACGAGTCCTTACCTCTTCTTTTTTATTTTAGGATTTCTTTAACAGAAGGTGTAATTTTAGCGCAGGAACAACTCCATTCTATGAACTATTACATCATCATCTCTGGTTTAATTTTTTTAGCAGCAGTTTTCGGCTACATCAACGTCCGGTTCTTTAAGTTACCTACCACCATCGGCTTAATGCTGATTACCATTCTATACACTTTCGGAGTTTTGGGGCTCAGCTTTTTTGACGACACGCTCCTATTGGCAGAAGCAGAATTGATTCGGCAAATTGACTTCGAAACAGTTCTGATGGACTATATGCTCAGCTTCTTGTTGTTCGCCGGAGCTTTACACACCAATTTCCAGGAGCTCAAAGCACAGCGCTGGCCCATTATCGCCTTTGCAACCATCGGAGTCGTGGTTTCCACCTTTCTTATTGGTACCTCCACCTTTTATTTGATGCAGCTGCTAGGGCTACAAATAGACTATATCTACTGCTTGCTCTTTGGTGCTATTATCTCCCCTACCGATCCAATAGCCGTGTTGGGGATTCTAAAAAAAGCAAATGCGCCAAAGAAATTGGAGATCAAGATTGTAGGAGAATCGCTCTTCAATGACGGCGTTGGGGTGGTCTTGTTTTTGACCCTATTTGCCATTGCATCTACCAGAGGTGAAGCCATCAATCCTATGGAAATTGCCAAGCTGTTCGGCCTCGAAGTATTCGGCGGACTACTCTTGGGCCTCTTTCTCGGGTGGGGTACCTTCAAGTTATTAAAGTCCATCGACGATTTTAGCATCGAAGTCATCATTACTTTGGCAGCAGTAATGGTAGGAACAGTAATCGCTCACGAGCTACACGTATCAGCCCCCTTGGCGATGGTTGCCGCAGGCTTACTCATTGGTCACGACCGGGTACGTGGTTCCGCTATGTCGGAAACAACCGAACTTTATGTTGACAAATTTTGGGAACTCATCGACATCCTACTGAATGCCGTCTTATTCGTACTTATTGGTATGGAAATGTTGATATTGACCTATGAAGTCAGCTATCTACTCGCAGGCTTGATCGCCATCCCTATTATCCTCGCATGTCGCTACGCATCACTCTGGCTCCCCGTCAAGGTTTTCGAGAAGAAGCTGGACTTTGTCCCACACACCACTAAAATCATGACTTGGGGAGGTTTACGGGGCGGTATTTCCATCGCCCTCGCCCTGAGCCTGTCTCCCGAAATGAACAGGGAAATGTTTTTGGTAATGACTTACATCGTAGTGGTGTTCTCTATTTTGGTACAAGGGCTGACGATTGAGAAGGTGATTAACAGGTGCTTACCCAAAGGCTAAAGGCTTAGATTTTGGGGCCATGCCATCTCCCGTCCCCACTAGAAAAGTCGGGACGGGATCGGCACCAGGCTGTCTGGTCGCTATCGCTTCCGCCCATCCTTTGGCCTGCTCTCCCGATGGAAGATCGGGGTCCGCCGAGCTTCAGACCCTGCCTTACGCCCTTGCTCATACCTGTTCTCATTCGGAGGAGGAAAGCCCATCGCCCAAACAACCAGCGCTACTAGAAAAGTAGTTGCTTGTAAGCTAATACGCCCCCAACATAATCAACTCATAGCATTGAGCAGTGTATTTAAAACTCAAAACACCTGCTCACTCCGCTCCCACCGCCAACACTCCTCTCCCGAAAGTTTTTCTTTCAAGGCCCGGGGTAGTGTTTCAGTTTCTGTATTGACCCAACCATTAGCCAACAAAAAATCCACTGACAAATACCCTGCTTGCAAATAAACAACCGCTTTTTCACTCCGATAGCAAGCCTCGTGCAAGAGTAAGGTCTTAGCCAAATGAGAGGCAGCCGCTCCAAACCAGCACTTGATAAAGGCGAAGTCTTTTAAGGCATATAAGTCAGCAACTCCAACAACCTCTTCCTTGTCAATTGATTTCAACCCAAGGCGCTTTTGGTCTTCTCTTTTATTGAGAAAACATGCCTCCTCCTTTGGCAACGCTGTGAGCGCAAGGCCTTCCTGTATTACCAATTGGATATAGGTCAGAGCCGTACGCAAATCACCCTGAGGGACATGCTTCCAATAGCCATCTCTTCGATTCCAGGTCAACTGGCGCTTGGCATAACGTCGGCTGTTTTGCTGGATAAGCGTTATAACCTCCTTCTTGCTAACACTTCCTTCAAAATAAGGCCACCATTCCTGATAACCGACCGTTTGCAATGCCGGAAGCTCGCGCCAGTCCATTAGTTGGCGAACCTCTGCCTCTAAACCTTGCTCCACCATGTGTTCAACCCTCAAGTTGATGCGCTGATACAAGGTCTCACGCGGCCAGGAAGGTTGTAAATAAATGGGAACAAAAGGCTGTTTACGGTCTTTGCCAGCTCTAAACCCGGAGTACTTCTTTCCTGAGGACCAACACACTTCCAGCGCACGTTGCAGGCGAACGGGATTTTGCAAATCCACTTCCTCGTAATAATCAGGATCGGCCTCGGCCAATGCCGTCTGCAAGCCAGCTAAACCTTCTGATTTAAACAGTTTCGCCACCTTCGCTTTGGACGCTGCTGACACTTCAGGAAATTCATCCAAACCCTCTGTCAAAGCACGAATAAAAAGGCCAGAACCACCTACCAACACAGCATAGTCACTGGTTTCATAACACTTCGCTAGAATACCCTGCGCTTCTCGCGCACAAGCGCCCGCACTCAAGCTATCCGTCAGGGGCCGATCTGCGATGAGGTGGTGCTTTATTTCGGCTAATTCCCTCTCCTCCGGGCGAGCATTGCCGATCTTCATCTCTTCATAAAACTGGCGGCTATCGGCTGAAATAATTTCGGTAGAAAAATGCTTAGCTAAAGCAATCGCCAGGCTTGTTTTCCCCGAAGCCGTAGGGCCTCCCACCACCAAAAGGTATTTTTTTTGTACAGACATATCAAGAAGCCTCTTCTGCTTTCAGTTTTTCAAAAAATGCACGTAAGTTTTTTGCTATATCCACCCAGGCACTATTGGCATTATCCCACTGATTAACAAACTTGCCATTAGCTGGTAGACCTTTTATATCATTACTAAACGGAGTGCCATCTACCTCGATTTCTTCTACTCGAATAGGGATGAGTTTACCCGCTGCTAGCGCCTGTTCAGCCAATAGAAAAAGAGGAAAAGTGAGCATATTGGGGCTTACCAGCGACAACACTACCTTGGCGGCATCTACAAGCTGCTCCTGATATTTTGCGGTATCAGTCGCCGCGAGCGGTATATCCTGATGAATATCAATAAATTGGAGCGCTTTATCCCGCAGAGAAAGGAACAGATGTTTTCTCAATTGATCCCAGCTAGCTTGGTCTTCCACAGCGTAAAGAACGAGTATCTGAGGTTTACCATCGTAATCAGGTAATAGGCTCCCCTTGCCCTCACCTGGCGATGCAGCTGTATCCGCCAATTCCTCCCCGATTCGGGCTTTGAGGTCCTTCAGAAATGTGAGCAATTGCTTGGTGATCGTAGAGCGCTCAATACGAAGATCTTCCTCACTCATGAGCGCTTCCATCTGCTGCCGCACTGCGGTATTTAGCCGAGACAACATCTGCATCAGATGCTGATCAGGGTCAGGTAACAAGTTTGATGTCTGCGCAAAATCCAATGCTTTTTTCAAGTCGCCAGCAATGATCTTTTTTTCAACCTGCACGATGTGCTGCAAGCGTTGCTCTAAGGTGTCTTTCATGGGCACAATTTACCGATATCCTCCGAGAATGGGTAAATAATCTCCTTGGAAAGCTTCGGCAAAAAAGAACAGAAGGGGGAGATTTTTGGTACTTTTGTCCAGTTATCTGAAATTAGCTGGACTTTTCAGCAAATGTACGTAGAGGGTACTAAGGCTGCTTCGCATCCTCAGCGTAGAAAGTAGAGAGATAGTAAACAATTAGGAATCAATTCACAACTTCAGTTAAAAGATTCGATGTTGGAAAATTTACAAACCGTATCTACCAGCGTTATTAAAAATCCCTCTACCTTCTACTTCGAGTGGCGATGTAATCGCCGCGCATCCCTTTACAACTTTCGGCATTTTGCCTAACGTCTAGCTTAATCCTTCTCTATGCTATATGCAGCAGTACGCCCACTGGCGACAATAGGTCTCAAATACTACTTCCGGCGCATTGATCTTGCCAATGCTGATCGTATTCCTGAGAACGCAGCAGTCATCATTGCTGCTAACCACCCCACTACCTTTATTGAGCCTTGTATTCTGGCCTGTTTCCTCGAAACGCCACTACATTTTATGGCACGTGGGGATTTTTTCAAGAATAGTATCGCTGCAAAGTTATTGAGAGGTGTACACATCATCCCTGTCTTTCGATTGCGTGATGGTGGCTTTAGTGGCCTAAAAAACAATTACGAATCTTTTGGGAAGGCTTTTCAAGTATTGGCACAGAAGAAAACACTGATGATCCTGGCCGAAGGGCGATGTATTCACGAAAAGCGACTACGCCCCATCAGAAAAGGCACCGCCAGAATTGCCCTTGGAGCACTTGATACAACTGAACTTGATGAAGTCTACATCGTACCCGTAGGCGTGAATTTCACCTACGCTGATCGCCTTCGATCTGATGTGATGATCAACTGCGGCGAACCCATCAAGGCTAGTGTTTACCTCAAGGATTATCAAGAAAACGCTACTCCCGCTATCAATGAGCTGACCGAAGAATTACGGCAGCGACTTAGCGACGAAGTGGTGATCATCGATAAAATTGAAGATGAGCCACTCGTAGAAAATGTATTGAGACTTTATCGCACAGAGCACCCTCAAATCGTCGACAAGTTTCTGCGCCCCACTGAGGAGCAGCTACGGGGAGAAAAGCGTATTTCAACAGCAATCAATGCACTTTCAGATAATGAAAAGCAGTCATTGGCTAGTGATACGCACGATTACTTTAGTCGCCTGGAACGGATGCAAATTGACGATGCAGCCCTCCGTGGCCATTACCGTAAAGAACAAAAACAAACAGGCCGGATTATGTTGGGGCTTCTTCCTACATTACTCCTGTTTATCTGGCACCTTCCGCCTGTGCTATTGGTACAATGGCTCGCCGGTACTAAAATAAAAACCGTGGAATTCTCCGGCCCGGTACGCTGGGCAGGGCTCATGGTTGTTTATCTTATCTATATCCTTTTATGGGTAATTGCTGCCTTAATTGCCGGCAGTTGGTGGCCTGTAGCGATTGCAGGTCTTGGCTTTTTATCCGCTTCCTGGATTATCAAATTCACCGAACGTACCCAACGCTGGTTATTGGCATGGAGGGCTAAGCGCCAAACCGATCACGAACGTAAGTACCTTAAGAAGTTAAGAGCTGGAATTATTGAACAGGTCAGTGTTTTTTGGGAGTAGTACTGAAGCTGCTTTACTTTTACTCTTCTCTATACTAGCTTTTTCTTTGTTAAAAGAAAAGCGAATAGTGAGTTCTCTAAAAGAGAATTATGTAGTCACCGTTCCAAGGGTTGTATCTAATTAAAAACCAGAAGGAAAGTATTTGTCAAAACTGGAGATAGAGTATATGCATCGTAATAAAATATACAGAAATTACTCTCTCCCATTCTATAGATCAATAAAGCTCCCTGAGCTAGGAGATGAATGTATAGTTGCCTACGAATGATATAAGAGCCATATTTAACTCAGCAAAATATCATCCTCTAAAATGAATTATTTAGCCTGATAAAACGTTAACTTTATGGAATTAACATTAGTAAAATGAATGTACAAGCAGAAAAACTGGAACTGATTACTTGGTTAGCCCAACTCCAAGATGTAAATCTGCTGGAAAGACTTAAAGAATTCAGACGGGAAGCAGAAGCAGAAGCTTACGAAGCATCATTAAAGCCGATGACGGTTGATGAGCTGGTAGCACGTGCCGAAGCATCAAATAGAGCCATTGAAGCGGGAGAGTATCAGTCTATAGAAAAAGCTTTGGCAGAACTCGATAGCGAGCTATGAAAGTCAATATCACCAAGCCAGCTCAACGAAGCCTTGGTAAAACAGGCGGATATTACGGCAAAAACAGCCCACACTACAAGAAGCTAAAAAAGGATATTAGACACAAGTCAAAACTCTTAAGTGAGAACCCTGAAATGGGCCAAGAAGAAGATCATCTCAAACACTTGAACCAAGGGCATCGCTATGTACTTGTCGCCAAACTTTACAAAATGATTTACCTGATAGCGGCACCGTTCATTTTTATCACCGATATTTTTGATACCCGGCAAGACCCAGACAAGATGAAACCGTAAAAGCCAACGCTAGCGCAGTAAAGCAGCGTTCGTCAATATCTCCACCAGAAGCATAGCCAAAATGTATCTACTTGATATTCAGTAATAAAAAATCTCTGCGGGCTCTGCGACTCTGCGCGACACACACAATTTTGACACTCTCCCGGCTCATCCCCTCTTTACGACCAGCATCAGCCGAGCCGTTTTGGAAATCAACACATTCGCCATCCGATCAATCAATCGCCAAAGTGAAAAGGGCAAATACTTCAACAAGATATGCGTACGGGCATGCAACAATACTTTATTCATAAAAGTACGGGTCGTTGCACCTGCCCTCAATGGAACGGGCAACAATTCCCTAATCGATGCTTCCGTAAAGGAATGTAAATGCGCGTGATGCGGTGTTGGTTGATTACAATGAATACAAAGGCTGTAAGCCAACTTCTCCGCATGAGGCGTGGTGACCACAAGGACACCTCCGGGTGCAAGCGCAGGAAGCAAACTCGCTAGAAACATCGCAGGGTCTGCCACATGCTCAATGATTTCACTTGCGACAATCAGGTCAAAAGTGTTTTCCTGAAAAGGCAAATGAAAGACATCTGCGACCACACCATAATGACCACTAAAAGGATAGTTGACCACCGCTTTTTCTGGGTTCACGGTGGAAATGTCCATTGAGTAAACCTCTGCCCCCTTATTAGCAAAATGAGCTGCGACCCAAGCCGAACCACAACCTACATCCAGTATCCGGCCTACCTTTATTGGAGCTTGTGCCAGAATCATTTGATGTAAGCGCTCATTCTCATGCACCGCTGCGGGATCTTCCCAAGTAGCGAAATAATCAAAAACTTCCGCATCTTTTTGATAGTGATCCTGGTAATCAAAAGACGGCGACTCCTCGCCATCCTTTTTAGGTAAAAGCCGAACAACTCCTTTATCCAAGACATAAGTAATCGATCCATCTTCCGATGAGAGTATTTCCCCTGACGGGCTCCAGTAAAGGGTATCCCCTGAGTCAGGGGCTTGAAACACAGATTTTGTCATAAGTTCTACTCTCCAAGATTAATCGAATCCGGCTGGATAGGGTCCGTAGGCAGTGGAGCCGACTCCTCCATTCCAAAGGGGACGCCCAGCTTCCAGTGCCGATAAACAGCAATACTCGTAAAGAATAAAATCAAAATGGCGCCGTAAAGTGTTAACTTAGGACCAAAGATATTTCCGATGTAGTCCCCGTCAAAGGGATCTCGTTTTTCAGACATAGTAACTGTGTTGTAGAACTTCTGTTTTCACACAAATTTTGCCTAAATTTCGCAAAATATTTTTATGACGACCCGACAAATTGCTTTTACTATCCTTTGTTCTCTACTGAGTTCATTAGTGGCAGTAGGTTTGTACCGGTGGTTAGTGCCTCAGCAGCAGGTAATTATCAGAGAAAGTGCTGAAGCTCGCTACGCTAGTCAACAAGACTTAATTAATGGTATCCGACCCCGAACTTTTGTTTCAAGTTCGCCCACTAGTTTTACGGAAGCAGCAAACGCGATAACACCAGCAGTGGTTTTTATTCGCTCCTATCAATCCTCCGGCAATAATTTCTTACGCCGTTCTCGACCCGAAACGAGTAGTTCTACCGGATCTGGTGTGATCATTTCAGCGGATGGCTATATAGTCACCAACAACCATGTTGTAGAGGGTGGCCAGCGTTTTGAAGTCACCCTGAGTGACAAACGAGAATATTCAGCAGAAATAATTGGTACTGACCCTTCAACAGATTTGGCCCTCTTGCGCATTGAGGATGAGAATCTACCAAGTATCGAGCTTGGAAATTCCGACAGCCTACTCGTAGGGGAATGGGTATTGGCTGTTGGTAACCCCTTTAATCTTGAAAGCACCGTTACTGCTGGCATCGTAAGTGCCAAAGGACGTAATATCGATATCCTTGATGGTCAGGATCGAATCGAATCCTTCATCCAAACCGACGCAGTAGTTAACCCAGGAAATAGCGGTGGAGCGCTGGTGAACACCAACGGGGAATTAATAGGTATCAATACCGCCATTATCACCCGTTCAGGTGGCTATGAAGGTTATTCTTTTGCCGTTCCCGTCAATCTAGTAGCAAAAATAGTTAAAGACCTCAGGGATTATGGCACCGTACAACGAGGGTTACTAGGAGCCTTTATTACTGAAGTAACGGCTGCTGTTGCGGAAGAAAAAAACCTCCCAGCGGTAGCCGGTGTTCTTATTTCCAGAATTACAGATGATAGCGGTGCCGAAAATGCAGGTCTCGAAGTAGGAGATGTCATCATTGGTATCAATGGTGCTGAAACCCTTACCGTGCCTTCTTTACAGGAAATACTGGGGCAACTTCGACCAGGAGACCAAATTCAGCTAAAATACCTACGCGACGGTCAGGAAAAAGAGGTAAAAATTGTCCTTAAAAATAAACTTAATAGTACTTCTCCCCTTTCATCTCGGGAAGAGCAACTCTTACACCAATTGGGTTTTGAGTTGCGCAACCTAAGCAGGGAAGAACGAAAACGTGTTGGTGCCAACGGCGTAAAAGTGATGAGCATCTTTCGAGATAGTGAAGTGGAGAGTACCAATATGGAACCCGGCTTTATCATCACCTCCATCAATAAGCGTAGTGTCAGTGATCTCAATGATGCCATCCGCCTCCTTAAACGCAGCAGCGGAAAAATCGTGTTAAGTGGTGTTTACGAAAGTTATGAAGGAGAATATTTTTACACCTTTGAGAAGCCCTGATTCTAAGGAACAGCACGAAAATAAAAAGTGATTTTATTTTCTGCGCAATACTAAGTGTCTGTCTTAACCAAACCAAACCATGAGTAAAAAAGATATTGAACGCAATAAGAACGAAGATGAAATGAAATTACTCCTCTCTCGCCGGCAGCACCGGCTTGACAAAATTCATTTGGGAGGAGGAGAGGCAAAGATTGCTAAACTACACAAGAAAGGAAAGATGACCGCCCGGGAGCGCGTCGATTACCTCGTTGATGAAGGAAGCGCTTTTCTCGAAGTAGGAGCATTTGCCGGATATGAAATGTACAAAGAGTACGGTGGCTGCCCCGGAGCCGGTGTTCTCGTTGGTATTGGTTATGTAAGTGGCCGACAATGCATGATCATTGCAAACGATGCAACGGTTAAGGCAGGAGCTTGGTTTCCCATCACTGGCAAGAAAAATCTTAGGGCTCAGGAGATTGCGATGGAAAATCGCCTTCCGATTATTTACCTTGTTGATAGCGCAGGGGTTTTTCTTCCTATGCAAGACGAAATCTTTCCCGACAAAGAGCACTTCGGACGCATTTTCCGCAACAATGCCAAGATCAGTAGCATGGGTATCCCCCAGATTTCTGCCATAATGGGCAGTTGCGTTGCTGGTGGGGCTTACCTGCCCATTATGAGTGACGAAGCACTTATCGTTGAGGGAACAGGCTCTATCTTTCTAGCAGGTCCCTACTTGGTAAAAGCAGCTATCGGAGAAGAAGTAGACAAGGAAACACTTGGAGGAGCTTCAACCCATTGCGAAATCAGTGGCGTAACAGACTATAAATGTCCTGACGATCCCAGCTGTTTAGACACGATCAAAGACCTCGTCAAGCAAATGGGCCACTTCCCTAAAACCGGTTTTGACAGAATTGAATCTGCTCCACCTTTAGGAGAACCTGATGACCTGCTTCGCACGTTTCCTGAAAACAGAACGACGCCCTACGCAACCAAAGAACTCCTTCACCATTTGGTTGACGAAGGAAAACTTACCTACTATAAAGACGATTACGGAAAAACCATTATTTGTGCTTACGCCAGAATTGACGGATGGTCTGTAGGTATTGTCGCTAACAACCGTGAAATTGTACGCTCAGCTAATGGGGAAACCCAGTTTGGGGGAGTCATTTACAGCGATTCTGCTGACAAAGCAGCTCGCTTTATCATGAATTGTAACCAGAAAAAGATCCCCTTGGTCTTTTTACACGATGTCTCTGGTTTCATGGTGGGCTCTCGCTCCGAACACGGCGGCATTATCAAAGACGGTGCTAAAATGGTCAATGCGGTAAGCAATAGTACGGTTCCNAAATTCTCCATCGTCATGGGCAACAGCTATGGCGCAGGCAACTATGCCATGTGTGGCAAAGCTTATGATCCGCGCCTGATTGTAGCATGGCCCACTGCTAAAATAGCCGTTATGGGAGGTGCCCAAGCAGCAAAAACACTCCTACAAATTCAGGTGGCCAGCCGAAAAGCTAAAGGTGAAAAAGTCAGTGCCACCGAGGAGAAGGAATTATTAGAGAAAATCCAGAATCGTTACGATGAGCAGACAACCCCCTATTACGCTGCTTCACGCCTATGGGTAGATGCTATCATTGATCCGCGCGAAACACGCACCTGGATCAGCGAAGGCATAAAAGCCGCAGATATGGCTCCAATTGAACAATTTAATCCGGGAGTTATCCAGACGTAGTCCCTCCAAAATAAAAGACCTCCGTAAATGGACAAGACTGCCGTCAGAGATTGGCTCAAAAAAATTGGTGTCGCTGGTTTTCTCTTTTTCTTAATTAAGGGCCTGGCTTGGATTGCTGTCTTTATGGGCTTAATCAAGTGCACTTGATTCGGTGTTGATTAATTTTAGCCTCGCATTTACTCCGGATAACCAGAAAAATTACCGTCGTAATGCTTTTCCATAATTTCGCCATACTGCGACCTTCCTTTATCCGTAAGGTATGGAAGCATCATGCTCATCTGTAGGCGAGCATAAAATGGGATCACCCTTTCATCTGGTTGATCAAAATGAATATAAGCATCAGGTAACCATGCATTGGAGAAAATAAGGCTTTGAAAAATCATCTCCAACTGAGTTGAATCACTCACTTCTTTCTTTAAATAACCTTCCATTATTAATACATGCAGGAACATTTTAAACTGTTCCTGCCTTGACCTAATTAAATGCCTGTAGTGATGCTTCACCGACTCCACCCGTCGAGCAATCGTAGCAAACTCCAACAGAACAAATCGGTAGGCAAACATTTTACCTTGATTACGAACCAACTGATCGTAGAGTAAATGTAAATCCAGCGGTCGATTATTCAGCTCAAAAATGGTTTCATCAATGGCGTGTACCAAATCCAGGTAAAGCTCGTAGATGATAAAGTCAGTGTTTTTGTAATGATAAGTAAGGTTACCGGGGCTCATCGCCAGGGCATCTGCAATACTCCTTATCGTCACCTGCTCTACCCCACTTTCGTTGAGCTGCTTCAATGCCTCTGTTCTAATTCTTGTTTTAGTATCCTTTTTTTTCATTTTATCAATTAGTACACTTGACCTAATGACACAAAGTTAGTACATTTGTACTAATTCTTAATCACCCTACTGACTAACATGAAAATCAAATCCACAAAGGCCCAGGATGAGGCCCCTAATGCCGTAGATAAATTCGTGGGCATAACCCAAACCTCCTACCGCAGTTTTCAAGATTATGTAAAATTCCGGGAAGATGATCCCTTATGGATGCTTACCTACAAGATAGGATTGCAATTTTTGGGATTCCTACTCATGCTCTTACTCTCTCCTTTTCTAATTTTGGGACTAACGATTGCAATTGCTGCAGTTTTATGAAAAGGGACAAAGGCTATTTTACAAGTATCATAATCATTGGATCCCTGGCACTTTGCCATCAATACCTTCAGAAACAGCTAAATATACAATTACCTTGGCTGCATGCCTACCTGGATGATATACTCTGTATGCCACTATTCTTAGCCATTTGGCGCTGGGAAAAACAGCTGCTTTGGGAAACAGATCGATTGAGAAAAACAGAAATAATATTCTTTACCTGTTTTATCTTTATACTTTTTGAAGGGGTACTTCCTCGTTTTTCTATGGCCTATACGGCCGACTGGAAAGATGGCTTAGCTTATATTTGCGGAAGTAGCCTATTTTGGATACTACAACCTCAATATCCAATTACAGCAAACACATAAGATTAGCCTATGGACAAGAAAGCCCTCAAACTGGCCGTCATTCAGAAATTAACGTCCTGCGAAGACGAGCAACTACTCCGGACGATTTGGAAAATGCTTGAGGAGTTTTCTAACGCTAACTCCTCCGCCGTTTCTGATTCTATGATAGAAGCATTACTGAACCCTGAAAAAACAGCTCCTGCCCAACCAGTGACGGATCAGGATATTGCCGATATTCAACAATCTATTGATGAGATTTTTGGAACTTGATCTATTTAGTATTGCGCAGAAAATAAAACACGATTTTTTATAAGACTTTCAAATAGTTAACCCGCTTAAAATGAACAGCTTGATTAACTATTATGAAAGTCAAACCACGAAGTAGCCGCGAAGCGAAGCGTGTTTTATTTTCGTGCTGTTCCTTAGAGCTTGTTCGGGAATTTTGCGAACAAGCTCCTACTCTTTCTTGAGTAACATGACCCGTTCCTTGCCCAACTCTTGCATCCGCAATTGCAGGCTATCTGTATTCAGCAATACAATTTCTACCGCCTTCTCGCGAGAAACTTCCTGTGTTGTATCTGTGCTAAACAAATAAGGCCCATCCAACCTATAGGTTCCAGCTTCTTCGTAGTTAAGGGTACTATGAAAATAGTAGCGCCCATTGTTTGTAAACTCAAAGCGGATTCCACTAAGATCGACAGCAAGGCTATCTCCTTCCTCAGTTATTCTAATTGCCTCCCAGTTTCCAGCAAGATCACTCTCGGCGTATGGGTCGCAAGCAAAAAAGAAAAGAGATAGTCCTAGAATAGCAAACGCAATTCTCATAGCTACAGGCTCTAAGTATTATTATTTAATAAGAAATTCCCTAGTTATGGCTCTGCGCTTAGTGCAGGAATTGTGCCAAAAACATGAAAACACCTGCTCCGGCCAAAAAGCCAATAAGTGCCAGCCAAGCAATCTTCTTGAAGTACCAAATGAAATCGATACGCTCCATTCCCATTGCTGCTACACCAGCTGCAGAACCAATGATCAACATAGAGCCACCTGTTCCTGCTGAATAAGCTATAAAGTGCCAAAGCTTCGAGTCTTGTACAAACACATTGAGGTCGTACATTCCCATAGAGGCAGCTACCAGCGGTACATTATCAATAATTGCTGATAAGAAACCAAGGATTATGACAACGGCATCCTGGTTAGGAATCGCTTCCTGAAGGCTTTCCGCTACAGAGCGTAATGCTCCCACATTACCAACAGCAATAGTCTCCAAAGCAGCTACAGCCATAAGGATACCGAGGAAAAAGAGAATTGAGGACATCTCAATCCGGCTCAGGGCCTTATGGGCAGAGAAGGCATCTTTGCGCTCCTCCGTGAAATCTTCTTCCGGGTGAATATATTCCGATACCAACCAAACAACCCCCAAACTTAGCATCATCCCTAAATAAGGAGGAAGATGAGTGATGGTTTTGAAAATTGGTACAAATACAATCATACCCAAACCAAGGAATAGCATGGTTTTACTACTCAATAAGCGATTGTGCTCCGTTTCCTTTGATTCTACAACAGCAATATCTCCCTGAAAAACAGATAACATACTTGCAATCAAGAAAGGGACTACAAAACACACAATAGAAGGAAGTACCAAGTTCATGATCAGGCCACCAGTTGTCACCTGACCGCCAATCCAGAGCATCGTCGTTGTAACATCTCCAATTGGTGACCAAGCACCGCCAGCATTAGCAGCAATGACAACGAGGCCAGCAAACCACAACCTTTCTTTCGGATCATGGATGAGTTTACGCAGCAAGGTCACCAATACGATGGTTGCCGTAAGGTTGTCGATAATTGCCGATAGGATAAAGGCCAGGATACCGATAATCCACAGCAAACGTTTTTTATTCTTCGTCTTTACCCAGTTTTTCAAGATTTCAAACCCTCTGTGCAAGTCGATAATTTCGACAATCGTCATTGCCCCAATTAAGAAGATAAGAATCTCTGCAGTTTTGCCTAGATGGTGAAGAAGTGCATTCTTAAACCCATCAGCGGCTTCTTCTCCATGACCGCCAACCATATTAAAAAGGTGCTCATGGCCATCAACAATAGAGAGATCACCAGCATTGAAGCCGATAGCGGCTAAAGCCCAACATAATGCTCCCATAAGAAGCGCTGGAACTGTTTTATCAAGATGCAAGGGGTGCTCAAAAACAATGGTAAGATAACCAAGGATAAATACCAGAACAATTGCTGTAAGCATGGAGGATTATTTAACTGATAGTGTAGGGAACCAAAATTCTTAAAAACAAGTCATACCGATCTTAAAGCACTTTGGGCTTTTGCCCAAACGACTTTGATCGGTATATCCCGACTGAAGTTTTTGGGCAAAAGTCCAAAGTACTTTGTTGTCAGGATAGCAGCAAGTCGCACTGCTGTTCCTTGCTGTAAAATTAAAGCTTTCCTCGGGCCAGCCAAATGTGTAGGGCGTTTTATTTCGTAGAATGGCAAATTCCATCAAAAGTTTTTGTTTGCGTTGCAATTCAGCCCGTATTTAGGTATTTTTGCGGCTTGCGCATTTTGTCAGCGTTTTAAAATTATTCGATCCGAATCATGGTGAAGATTGGAGATGTTGAGATTGGTGAGTTTCCTTTGTTACTTGCTCCCATGGAGGATGTCAGTGACCCCCCCTTTCGTGCTTTATGCAAAGCGCAAGGGTGCGACATGATGTATACCGAATTCATCTCCGTAGAAGGCTTAATCCGTGACGCAACAAAAAGTGTCCAAAAGTTAGACATCTACGAGGAGGAGCGCCCCATTGGTATTCAAATTTTTGGTGCCAATCTTGACAGCATGGAACGCGCTGCTGAAATTGTAGAAGAAGCTCAACCAGAAGTACTGGACATCAACTTTGGATGCCCTGTTAAAAAAGTTACCTGCAAAGGAGCCGGAGCAGGTATTTTGCAAGACATCCCTAAAATGGTTCGCTTGACGGAAGCCATTGTTAAGCGTACCAAACTTCCCGTTACCGTAAAAACCCGTTTAGGTTGGGACGATAAAACCCAATACATCGAAGAAGTTGCCGAACGCCTCCAGGATATTGGTATCAAAGGCTTGGCGATACACGGCAGAACCCGTAAGCAGATGTATAAAGGAGAAGCCGATTGGACCAAAATTGGCAATATCAAAAACAATCCCCGTATCCACATTCCAATTTTTGGCAATGGTGATATCGATAGCCCTCAAAAGGCTAAAACATATCGGGAACGCTACGGTGTCGATGGAATAATGATTGGTAGAGCTAGTATTGGTTACCCTTGGATCTTCCGGGAAATCAAACACTATTTCGCTACCGGAGAAATCCTTGATCCTCCTACCATTCGCGAGCGTGTAGCTGCCTGCAAACAACATCTACAGCATAGCCTCGACTGGAAAGGGGTCAAATTGGGTGTACTGGAAATGCGCCGCCATTACTCCAATTATTTCCGTGGATATCCCGGAATAAAAGCCTTCCGGCAAATTCTAGTCACCGAGCATGACCCAGCAGTACTGTTCAGCACACTTGATGAAATTGAAAGTATTTATGCCGAGCGTGGAGCAATGGTGACTAACTAGACATGACAAGCAGTTTTAGCTAGCTTCATCCTCAGGCTAGGAAAACTCGACAGACTGTCGAGATGAATTAATTCACAGAAACAAAGGTCAACGTGGTTTTTGATATCCAAAGTAGAGAACGGAAAATTTTTGAGGTCATCAGCGCTGCCGCCAGAGAGCTGAACTTTCCCGCCTATGTTGTGGGAGGTTATGTTCGTGATCGCCTCTTAGCCCGTCCGTCTAAGGACATGGACATCGTCTGCGTTGGGAGCGGCATTGAATTGGCCTTAGCTGTTTCGAAAAAGTTGCATCCAAGGCCTCGGGTTACCACCTATAAACGGTTCGGTACAGCGATGCTCAAACACGAAGGGCTGGAAGTAGAGTTTGTGGGTGCACGCAAAGAAAGCTATCGCTCTGATTCACGCAAACCTACCGTCGAAGAAGGAAGCCTGGAGGATGATCAAAACCGGCGAGACTTTACCATCAATGCTTTAGCGGTAAGCCTTAATGACAACAACTATGGTAACATCATTGATCCCTTTGATGGCCTGGAACACCTGGAGCAAAAACGAATCATCACCCCACTTGAACCGGGAAAGACTTTTTCTGATGACCCGCTGCGCATGATGCGTGCCATCCGCTTCTCTACGCAACTAGGCTTCGATATCGAAGAAAAAACGCTGGAAGCAATCAGTAAATTCCGCAATCGGATCAAGATTATTTCCCAAGAAAGAATCGCTACGGAACTCAACAAAATACTTCAAGCACCAGAACCTAGCATCGGCTTTAAGTTGCTGTTTGACACCGGGTTACTGGAACTTATCTTACCTGAATTAGCAGCCATGCAAGGCGTTGAAATACGCAATGGTATAGGACATAAAGATAACTTTTACCATACCCTGCAGGTTGTCGACCAATTGGCACACAAAAGCAATAACCTTTGGCTCCGCTGGGCTGCCCTGCTTCATGATATTGCCAAGCCTGTCACCAAGCGTTTTGACAAAGAAAATGGCTGGACTTTTCACGGGCATGAAGCCGTAGGCGCAGCTATGGTTCCTCGTATTTTCCGTCGGCTACGTTTGCCAATGGATCAGAAAATGAAGTTTGTCCAAAAGATGGTTCAGCTTCACCAGCGCCCCATCTCCCTCACCAAAGAAGACATTACAGATTCTGCCGTACGGCGTATTCTCTATGAAACCGGAGAAGACATCGATCAGTTGATGATGCTCTGCGAAGCAGATATTACCTCCAAAAATGAAAAGCGCGTACGCCGTTACCTTCAGAACTACGAATATCTACGAAAAAGGCTGCAAGAGGTCGAAGAAAAAGACCATTTACGCAATTGGCAACCTCCTATTAGTGGCGAACTTATTATGGAAACATTTGCCATCCCTCCAAGTCGGGAAGTAGGCATTATCAAAAATGCTATTCGGGAAGCTATTCTGGACGGCGACATTCCCAATGAATACGATGCTGCTTTTGCATTTATGCAAAAAAAAGCCAAGGAATTGGGGATCGCAACACCGGTGGATGAGTAGTTCAAAAAACAAATGCAAGCTCTTAACTACCTAGAAAAGGTAAAAGCTTGCACTTGTTTAGGTTCTATTCGCGATAAAATTCTAATGCTTTACAAATTTTTCTACGCCAATAGTGGCACTTCCTTCCCTGAGTAATATCTGATAGATACCATCAGGTAACTGCGCTACTTGTAGCTTATTATCAGTTGACCAATCTCCTGTCATTACTACCTCGCCAAGAGCGTTCAGTATTTCAAAATTAGAAATCCGATCGTGATATTCCTCTTCAATAACAACTGACAGCACACCCTCGGTAGGGTTAGGAAAGACATCGAAACGAGTCAAATCTACCGGAGCCTTAACCCGAACAGGCTCTTGAATGACCAATACCGCTTCATTGGTAATAACAGGTTCATTGAAATCAAAATAGATGCCCGCTTGATTAGGAATTTCTGTACCATAACCATACTCCGGTAACGGCTTGATTTTAAACCTGAAAAATCCGTGTGAAGCTGGCTCGTTGGTGGTACTATCTGGCAAGAGTATATCTGTAAAATGTACAACCAATGAAGCTCCATCATTGATCTCGTATTCATATTGGTGGCTAGCACTCAGCATAGTTAGTGTACTCACATCCAATATTGGAGATAGAGGGTCCACTATTCGAACGTTGAACGCGGTGTCCGTTCCTGTGTTCTGAAATCGTATGTGGTAGTAGATGTATTCCTCTAAGTCCACACTTTCTGTTTCGACACCACTTTCATTAAAAATACGCTTATCGTTGGGATCAAAAGCCCCAATGTTATTCTGACACTCGAAATGTTCCGTTCTAGAATTCTCACAGCTGTTATCATCGGCAAGCACCCCGAATAAGCAGTGTTCTTGCCCCAGTTCAGCCTCACACGAAAGATTAAATTCCAGATTGAACATAATCACTTCATTTACCGCCAAGGCTCCAAGCTCAAAAGTAATCTCTGTGTCGCTAATTTGATTGTAAGGGATTGTAGCCGAAATGAAATCAAAAAAGGGATCCAATGTCAGCGTCAGCGTTGTTGCGGTACTGGTAAGCGGACCAGTGTTACGTACCTGCACCGTATAGTAATTATCAAAACAACGACGAAGCAAGGGTGTAGAAAAGTCGATCTCAAGTGAAGCACATTCTTCCAAGGCTTTAGCTTGAAAATCCTGAACAAGCGTAGCGTTATCTTCATCCATTTCGATGGCAAAAGAAGATTCACAAAGCTCCCAATTGGTATTTATAGGTTGAGCACTCAAGGTATAAGTACCAAGTGGTACGGAAAAATTAAAATCCCCCTCACTATCCGTACTTTTTATGCGTGAATAGGCTTCACCTTCTAATTTCACCTGCCAATGGGCAAGGGTATTGTCTAATAGGTCTGGCTCGCAATCGTCACTATCATTGTGAAAAAGTGTACCTGTAATGAATTGTGGTGCAGTCAAAGGTGCTGTCGATCTAAAAATACGATGCTTGTTGACAATTACATAAACATACTGGTTCTCTGCAACAAAGAAATTGCCTGTAAATGATTGGGGCAATCCACTGTAATTGTATTCCACGAAGTTTGCACCATCAAAAATATAATATCCAGCATTACTAAACAGAAATAAGTCCAATCCTGAACTGCTCAATAATATACCTGATGCTGCTTCAGCGAAATTGCCTAAATTAACTAGTGGCTCACCAAACCGAAAGCGATATAAGTTATTTTGATTCTCAAAAAAATCTTGGATAATAAAATAAACGGTACCATCATCCATGATGGTAAACAGTGGAGAATAGAGGTCAAAAAATGTTCCCAAAACTTCATTTGTTTGTTCACCTGTTATCGTGTTTACTTTAGTGACACTACACTCATATTCAATGTCGATAATGAAAATTTCACTTCCTACTAATTTCACATTGATGTAACTATTGTATAAAAAAAGATTCATGGCTACCCAATCCTGTCCATTATTAAGGGTATAATAGTTACTGCCAAATGAGCCTTCATCAACATAAATAACCCCATTATCGAGTACTCTCATTCTATTGATACTCCCATCAGGTTCGCCCTCTGGCCCTTCAATGACTGAAAAACTTTGACCATTATCCTGGGAATACAAAATAGCATCACCTCGATTAAGATACAAATCTCCGTTTGGAGAAAACTGCCCCCCTAACCGTATGTTTTCATCTGCTATGATTTCTTGCCAGCTTTGCTCCCCGACTGTTTTTACAAAAATATCGTTGACCGTGTTAACGACCTGCCCCCCCCTGATAAGACTCATCAATACCAGCAGGATATGCATAATCAATAAAGATGAGTTGTTCTTCCCACGCTGAACTGCCAGCCAACTGCTCAAAAAAAGAGTCTTCATAATCATTGCTTAGCAAAATATCAGCTTGATCGCTCAACCATAAATCATTATAGGTTGATAATATCGGGTCATTCACTACTATTTCCCAATCAAAATTACAGCCCATAGATTTGAATATTCTAGCTCCATTATGGTAATACCAATCGCCTCCGACAGACAATATTTCTTTACCATAAGAGAAGTCCGAAGCGATGCTAAGCATACTCCCTGTTTCAAAAACATTCCCTTCTCCTGACAAGCTGCTGAATTCACTATTATCATAAATCAACAACTTACCGCAATCATTATTAAAGGTGAATTTTTTCAATCCAAAACTCAATGTTTCGTACCTGACGCGTGTACCGTCACGGGAAAAGACCGATAAATAATCAGTAGCCCCTGCTGTATGGTGTAATGCTAAATAATGATCAAACACCCATAAATGGGTCCGATGATCAACAAGGCCTTCTTCGTAAGTAAAAATGGGGACGAAAGTAAGCCCTTTATTCACGCTATAGGCGAAGGAATTATTCTCGTAAACAAACAGCGTATCTCCTTTGATAAAAGAAGCTTCAACACCGCTCCAGCCTCCATCAAGGTCTAGCGAATGCCAGCTTCCATCTCTTCGGATACAATGATCATTACTCTCGGATTTCAAGACTGGTGTGCCATCCGCATAAAATTGGACTTCATCTAAGACATCAATCTCGGGGAGCACCTCTTGGGTCCAGACAACTCCATCTAAAGAGGAGTATACTGTAGATAGATCATTAATGGCTTGGGTAAAATACTCGCCAGTAGGAGATTTCCGGATCGAAGTAAGGCTAAAATCATCCGGAGAAGTAATTTCTTCAAAGGTTATTTGGCCGTGGAGGGTTATGAATAAACATAGAAACCCGAGAGAGAGCATAACTTTCATAAGTTCAGTTTTTATAGTATTAGCGCATCCGCTTATTGAGTCTTCGCCTATCATAATCGAAAGACCAAGCGGAAATAATTACTATAAAGATAAAAATAATCAAGCTATCATCTAAAAACGGGAAGTGCTGGACCTCAAAGCTTATTATGAAACCGCAACAAATGCTGCTCGGCCTGCTCATTATATATCTTAAGAATGAGCGTAGATTTTTTGCGACGATCAAGCGGGAAAAGTATTTTCACAGGATTGTGAACATAGCCATTGTCTTCAAATAGAAGCACCTGGCGGTTGCGTGTAGCTAGTTGAAACTGAAGTAACTCCTCCACATCAGCAGGCAATGGAATATCATGGTACCCCTCCTCTTTCAGAAAGGCCAGAATCATGGCATAGGTGGCTGACAGGTCTTTTCCTGCAAAATTTGATTCGTAGACTGCTCCGTCGCTTTTGCCCCCCATATAGTCGGTGTCAGCAAGAGGAAAGGATTTGCGTAGGGAGGTTTTGGTTGTAGCCGCTACTTCTTCCACATAAGAGGCAATCATTATGCGGCGGCCGCTAAGGCTAACTTTTTGCTCGGAAAGACCCATGTGAGTTATATTATATCCGGTGAACGCCCCCTTTTGTTTATCAATTAGAGATGTTCACCGGCTGTACATGGATCAAATTTAAAAACTTTTTGTTTTTAAATAATGTTTTTAGCTGTTTTATTAACTATTTTATTCTAAATCTTCGTAATCAATGCGGTTCAACGCTTTACGAAGGTCATCCTCTCCGAGTTTACGGCCCTTCAAAGTGATGATGAAACGGTCGTCATAAAAGAAGATCAACTCCCCTACTCCACTATCTGCATTCCATTTTTCGAATGCTTTATGGCCGTCGATTTCTGTCGTTCTTTCATAACCAAAATCGCCCTCACGATCGACCTCAACACTGGCCCAGGCCACCATGCCCAACTTGGCAATTCCCATCTGGCCAGCATCTACCACCTGAACTTCGATAGATTTGTCATCCTCTTCATACTCGGCTTCTGCTTGTGAAATGGTGAATCCCATCGCACCGGTTTTTTCGCCTGTGTGCTTTGTCCGATCCATACCCAGTAGCTTATCTGGAAGAATGGCCTTGATATCCCGGAAGTTCATGACTTCTACAGATTCACCATTCTCAGCATTTTTGCGCAAGGACTCAGAGGCTTCGGCAAAGGCATCCGCCAAACCATTTTGAAGATCCTTCATATCACCTTCACCAAGGTCTATATTGATGGATTCTGTCTCTCCTTCATCATTTTCTACGGTGATATTGATTCCATCTTCGTCGGAACCGTCTTCCGCAGCTTTATCGCCGCCACAAGAAACAGCCAAAATGGCCATACCGGAAAGGAAAAATAATAGGGATAATTTACGATGCATGATGTGTGTAAGTTTTAGTTCTCTCCAAATATAGTGGTAATGCCTTTAAGCTGAAAGTAATTTTCGATGAATGGAGCGGGGCCAAGGACGAATATGGTTTCACGAATTTATGTGGCACAGTGTTTTTTGAACCACTAAAGGCACCAAAGGATTTTAAACCATATGAGGGATTATAAGGGCATATAAGGTCAGCCAAACCACACAAAAACATAGAAGCGATTAAGCATAATACACACAAAAGCGCGTTGCAGTCTTCCAACTACAACGCGCTATCTCTTAGAAAAAGCTAGTGTACTAAGCTTCTCCTTCTTCCTTTTCTTCTTTGCGCTTTTCTGGGCGCATCTGAGGAAAGAACAATACTTCCTGAATACTCGTTTGACCAGTAAGCAACATCACTAATCGATCTACTCCGATGCCGATACCAGATGTTGGTGGCATTCCGTATTCCAAGGCACGCAAGAAATCTTCGTCCAATACCATAGCCTCGTCATCTCCGCGGTCGGCTAAGCGTAGTTGATCTTCAAAGCGCTCACGCTGGTCAATTGGATCATTAAGCTCTGTGTAGGCATTAGCCAACTCTTTGCCGTTTACGATCAACTCAAAACGCTCGACTAAACCTTCTTTATCTCTATGCTTTTTTGTCAGTGGAGACATCTCTACCGGATAGTCCGTGATAAAGGTGGGTTGAATCAATAGACCTTCAACTTTTTCGCCGAAGATCTCATCAATTAATTTTCCTTTACCCATGCTGTCTTCTACCTCAATGTGCATCTCTTTAGCCACCTTGCGGAGGCCATCTTCGTCAAGATCAGAAATATCAACACCTGTGTATTCTTTGATCGCATCATACATCGTAAGGCGACGGAAAGGCCCTTTAAAATCGATGACATGATCTCCTACCTTTACTGTGGTTTCCCCAAGAACGGACTGGATCGAGTGCTCCAGTAGCTGCTCTGTGGTTTCCATCATCCAGTAGTAATCCTTGTAGGCGACATAAAATTCGACCATCGTAAATTCAGGATTATGCGTAGCATCCATTCCTTCATTACGAAACATCTTCCCAAACTCATAGACACCATCAAAACCTCCTACGATTAACCGCTTGAGGTACAATTCGTTCGCAATCCGCATGTAAAGCGGCATGTCCAATGTATTGTGGTGCGTGCCGAATGGGCGGGCAGAAGCACCACCGTGAATAGGCTGAAGAATAGGCGTTTCTACCTCCATCAGTCCTTTCTCATCGAGAAAATGTCGCATAGACGTGATCAGCCGGCTGCGCTTGCGAAACAAGTCACGCACTTCTGCATTCACCGTAAGGTCTACGTAGCGTTGGCGGTACCGCAACTCAGGGTTGGTAAAAGCATCGTGTACATTGCCGTCTGCATCGCGCTTAACCACCGGCAATGGCCGCAGTGATTTACCCAAAAAGGTAAAATCAGTGACGTGTACCGAAATTTCTCCAACCATGGTTTTAAAGACAAATCCTTTAATCCCTATAAAATCGCCAAGATCAAGTAGCTTTTTGAACAAGGTATTGTACAGTGACTTGTCTTCTCCTGGTGCTATATCATCACGAGAAACATAAATCTGAATCCGTCCAGAGGCATCCTGAAGCTCTGCGAAAGAAGCTTTTCCTTTACCCCGTTTGGCCATCAAGCGACCAGCCAGACAAACCTCTGTAAAGTTTGTTGACTTTTTATCTTCTTCGTCAAATTTGGCACTGGCTTTAATATCAGCTGCCAAATGAGTAACGGGGAATAGTGCAGCGGGGAAAGGATCAATACCCATTTCCCGGATGGCTGCTAAATTTTCTCTACGGACAATCTCCTGTTCGCTGAGTTGCATAAGTGAACGGTTAAAAAGATAAAATAATTAAGCTTGTGCTGTTGGTGTAAATCCAATCGGAGGAATTCCACCAGAGTTTGGTTCAGTTTCCTGAATTGTGCCGTGTTGTTTCTCAAACTTCTGCACATTCTCTGCCAAAGCTCTCAACAAACGTTTAGCATGTTGTGGCGTAAGGATAATTCGTGATTTCACCTTAGCCTTAGGCACGTTAGGTACCAGGCGTAAAAAATCGATGATGAATTCACTGTTGGAATGTGCGATAACTGCCAAGTTAGCGTAAGTGCCTTCTGCTACATCTTCTGGCAATTCTATATTGAGTTGGTTTTTTCCTTTCTTTTGCTCAGCCATAATGGTTTTGATATTATTGCAACTGCCATTGCCCCTCACTTTATCAAGTAAAGGATAAGTACACGAAAAAAATCCGTGTCTCAACAGTCGTTATACATTTTATTTCTTCTTACGGGGTTTGGCCTTTGCCTTAGGTTTAGCTTTGGCTTTAGTTTTCCCTTTTGTAAATGATCCAGGAAGGTCTTCTTCGATAATCGCCTTTACGTCCTCGAGACTTAACTCTTTGGCTTGCTCAGGCGTCATTTTGTCCTTGCCTACCTTGGGAAGCTTAACATTGACCTTCTTATATTTGATAAATGGTCCCCAACGGCCATTTTGAATGCTGATTTCATCAGAATCCCAGCGTTGGATGTAACGATTGGCCTCTTTTTCGATTTTCGCTTCCAGCAACTCAATGGCTTCCGCTTCGGTTAGGGTTTCCCAATCGTATCTTTTGGGTACGTTGACAAACAATTTCTGCCACTTGATGAATGGGCCAAAACGTCCTTTCCCTTTCGTAATAGGCTCCTCTTTGTAATGAGCGACCGGCTCGTCTTCTTTCTTCTTAATGGCAATCTTTTCGAGGGCCATCTCATAGTCAACTTCATGTGGGTCTGCTCCTCGCCCTAAAGAGATATAGGCATCCCCCCAGCGAACATAGNGGCCATAGCGTCCTACTCCTACGATGACCTCCTTGCCTTCAAACTCCCCTAATGTTTTGGGTAATTCAAATAGCTTCAAGGATATTTCCAAATCAATATCGTCCATTTCCATCCCGGCAGGCAGGTTGGCATAGCGGGGTTTTTCATCAGGCAACAGCTCATCAGGGGCTCCCATTTGAATAACAGGTCCCCGGCGAGACAAGCGTACCAGGATCGTTCTACCTGTTTCCGGGTCATTACCAATAATCCGTTCTTTGGTTACGCGTTCTGCTGTTTCCGTAATCACCTGAACATTGCTATGAAAAGGATCATAAAACTCCCGTAGCATCTTGGTCCAGTCTTCTTTTCCATCAGCAACCATATCAAAGCGTGCCTCGATATCACTGGTGAAACCGTACTGCATAATGCTATCAAAATGCTCTTCTAGAAAGTCTGATACCGTAATGCCAATCTCTGTTGGAAACAGGCGATTCTTTACAGCTCCTGCTTTCTCTGTCTTGGTCTCTGAACTAACTTTATTATCCTGAAGGGTCATCACCCTAAAATCACGATCATCTCCATCTCGCGACTCACGCACAACATAACCACGGTTTTCTTCCATGATTTTGCTGATCGTAGGTGCATAAGTAGACGGGCGACCAATGCCTTTTTCCTCCAGGGCTTTCACTAAACCTGCTTCCGTATATCGTGCTGGTGGGCGAGTAAAGCTCTCCGTCGCTGTAAGTGTATTTAGTGGTAATTGCTGACCTTCGTTTAAAGGAGGTAGCATCCCTTTTACTTCATCATCGTCATCATCGTCATCCTTTGATTCCAGATAGACCTTTAGGAAACCGTCAAAGACCAGTACCTCGCCTTCTGCGCGAAGAATACGACCTGGTACTTTATCAATACCAATATTTACAATGGTTTTTTCCAGTTTCGCCTCTTCCATTTGGGAGGCAATCGTCCGCTTCCAAATCAACTCATACAGGCGCTGCTCATCACGATCTCCGCTTACGTTTTGCTTAGCAATATAGGTGGGACGAATGGCTTCGTGTGCCTCTTGTGCCGAGTTGTTCTTACTCTTATAACGTCGTACTTTAACGTACTCTTTACCAAAGTCCTGCTCAATTTGATCAGCGATAGTCCCCAGAGCAAGCTCTGAAAGATTGATCGAGTCGGTACGCATATAGGTGATATGCCCTGCTTCATAAAGGCGCTGAGCTACCTGCATGGTACGCTTTACCGAAAAGCCTAGTTTACGACTTGCATCCTGCTGGAGGGTAGAAGTCGTAAAAGGAGCGGCTGGTTTCCGCTTAAGCGGTTTAACCTCAATATTTTCAATCGAGAAATTAGCACCAACACATTTATCTAATAACTCCTGAGCATCTTCTACCGTCGAAAGTCGATCAGGAGAAGTAGCTTTGAGCTGAACCATCCGGCCTTGCTCGTTCTTAACGTTGAATATAGCGTCGAGTCGGAAGAAGGCCTGTGGGGTAAACTCTCGAATCTGGCGTTCTTTCTCTACAATTAGCTTTACGGCTACCGACTGTACCCGACCAGCAGACAATTTGCCTCTGATTTTCTTCCACAATAACTCTGATAGCTCGAAGCCTACCAATCGATCCAATACCCGGCGCGCCTGCTGGGCATCTACCAGGTTCAGGTCAACAGTTCTTGGCTGAGTGATCGCTTTTTGAATAGCAGGCTTGGTAATTTCTCGGAAAACAATCCGCTTGGTGGTGTTTTCGTCCAATCCCAACACTTCACACAAGTGCCAGGAAATGGCTTCTCCCTCGCGGTCTTCATCCGTCGCGAGCCACACTTCATCTACTTTTTTAACCCAACCTTTCAGTTCTTTAACAACTTTACGCTTTTCAGGAGAGACGATATATTTAGTAGCGAACTCATTATCCACATCCACCGCCTGTTTTCCTTTATCCAGGTCACGTATATGGCCAAAGCTCGACTTTACGACAAAATCCTTTCCCAGGATTTTCTCGATTGTCTTGGCTTTAGCAGGTGACTCCACAATGACGAGGTTCTTTGGCATACTTTAGCTTTGTTATTCAACGCTTGAAACTAGGAAGAGAGCAAATAATACCTTCTTCAAAACTGCAAATGTAATTATTTTAAGATTTGTTCACCGTGCTCCTTTGAAATAGTCCTTACATTTGCCCCTTAATATTCCATTTTTGCGAGTATTCGCAGAAATAAGCAACGATAAATCTTCCGACGCATGACCTCCTTAGAAGCCGTAAGTCCTATTGATGGCAGATACCGCAACAAAACGCAAAACCTCAGTGAGTATTTCTCTGAAGCAGCATTAATCCGGTACAGGGTGCTGGTTGAAGTGAAATATTTTCAGGCACTACACGAACTTGGCTTACCTCAATTAAAAGGTATAGCAGCCGATAAGGTTGCAAGCTTAAGCCAATTACATGAAAAATTTTCATCGGCCGATGCCGCCTCTATCAAAGAAATAGAGAAGACAACCAACCACGATGTCAAAGCCGTGGAGTATCATATCAAGGCCGCTTTCGAGAAGGCTGGGCTAAGCGATTATCAGGAATTTGTCCACTTTGGGCTTACTAGCCAGGATATCAACAATACAGCTGTTCCGCTTTCTTTGCAAGATGCTTACCGCAATGTTTTCCTTCCTGGGGCTAATGCTGTCCTTTCGGATTTGAATGCGTTGGCAGAAGAATGGAAAGCTATTCCCATGTTGGCACGTACCCACGGTCAGCCTGCTTCTCCTACCCTACTGGGTAAGGAAATCGCCGTCTTCACAGCTCGGATGGAACATCAACTAGAACAACTGGCCAACATAGAGCTAAGGGTGAAGTTTGGTGGTGCTACCGGGAACCTTAATGCCCATTATGCTGCCTACCCTGAGTACGACTGGCATACTTTTGCAGAAAATTTTGCAGAAAATTCCCTTGGGCTCAAGCGGGCTTATCCCACAACACAGATTGAACATTACGATAATTTGGCTGCGTTCTTCCACGCCATGGTTCGTATCAACACCATCCTTATTGACTTCTGTCGTGATATATGGACATACATCTCTATGGAATATTTCCGCCAGCGGACCATTGCCGGCGAGGTAGGATCAAGCGCCATGCCACACAAGGTAAACCCGATTGATTTTGAAAATGCGGAAGGCAACCTCGGAATTGCTAATGCGCTACTTGAGCACTTGGCACATAAACTGCCGGTTTCCAGACTACAAAGAGACCTTACCGATAGTACTGTCTTACGCAATGTAGGCATGCCTTTTGCACATACTATGATTGCTTTCCAAGCGATACAAAAAGGGCTAAGTAAATTGCTCCTCAACGAAGCTAAGCTACACGCTGACCTCGAAAGCAACTGGATTGTTATTGCAGAGGCCATCCAGAACATCCTGCGAAGAGAAAATTACCCTAAGCCTTACGAAGCGCTCAAGGCACTAACAAGAGGCAAGGCTGCTGTAGGAGAAGCGGAAATCAAGGCCTTCATTAAAGAGTTACCTGTAAGCGACGAGATCAGGCAGGAGTTATTGCTATTGAGTCCACATACTTATACAGGTCGGTTTGTGTAACCTTTCCACCTTATAGCATGATGCTTTTTTATCACATAGACACATAGGGGTGCTAAATGAAATCGTTTGGGATTGAATGCTTAAGACGTGGCTTGGACTTCAGTCCGAGCGGGAAGATATTGCGATTGTGGCCGGACTGAAGTCCAGCCTACACCTTTCCAACCAAACGATTTCATCTAGCTCCCACATAGGGCGTTTCAAAAAAACTTAAGTGCCTTTGGTGGTTCAAAAAACGATGCGTCTAGCTTCTGAAATATTCACCTTCCGCAATTGCCTATTGTTTTTTCGGTCATGAGCGTTTCTAGTTCTCCCAGGACACTTATGTCATCTATCGTTGATGGCGGCTTGAAGGTCTGCTTGTCGGCGATGGCTCGCATGGTTTTGCGAAGAATTTTCCCGGATCGGGTTTTTGGAAGACGATCTACTTGAACTGCGCGCTTAAAAGCCGCAACTGGCCCTATTGTATCTCTGACCATTTTGATCAGCTCTTTTTCAATGATTGTTTCTGTTGCAGAAATCCCGGTTTTCAAAACAAAGAAACCTACTGGAATTTGTCCTTTTAGTTCATTGGCAACTCCAATAACTGCGCATTCTGCGACTGCTGGGTGGGCCGCCACCACTTCTTCCATCTCGGCCGTAGACAATCGGTGCCCAGCAACATTTATAATATCATCAATGCGGCCCGTAATAAAGACGTAGCCCTCTTCATCTTTGTACCCTCCGTCTCCTGAAAAGTAGTAGCCAGGGTAGGCAGACAAGTAAGACTTTTTGAACCTTGGTGTATCTTCCCATAGGTTGGGCAAACACCCCGGAGGTAATGGATACCGAATAGCCACAGCTCCTTCTTCGCCAGTGGAAACTTCTTGGTTCTCGTGATCGAGTATTGCAACCTCAAAACCACAAACCGGAGGGCCGGCCGATCCTGGCTTTATGGGTTGAAGCTCCAACCCTGCCATATTTGCCAGCATAGGATAGCCGGATTCCGTCTGCCACCAATGGTCAATGACAGGAACCTTCAGCATTTCTTCACACCAGTTCAACGTATTAATATCTGTGCGTTCTCCGGCAAGGAAAAGGTATTTAAGACAAGAGGTGTCGTATTGCTCTTTAAGCTTTCCTTTAGCATCCTCTTTTTTGATCGCTCTAAATGCTGTTGGTGCTGTGAAAAACACTTTAACTTGGTATTCTTCAATCACTCTCCAAAAAGTGCCTGCGTCCGGCGTTTTTATCGGCTTTCCTTCGAATAGAACAGTGGTACAGCCATAGATTAAAGGAGCATAAACAATGTAGGAGTGACCTACGACCCAGCCCACATCCGAAGCAGCCCAGTAGGTATCTCCGGGAACTACACCATAAACATTTTTCATACTGTAATGCAGCGCTACAGCGTGACCTCCGTTATCTCTAACAATCCCCTTTGGCTGGCCTGTAGTACCAGAGGTGTAGAGGATGTACAAGGGGTCTGTTGCATCGACCGGGGTGTAAGTAGCCGGTTCTGCTTGTGCGAGTAACGTTTCCCAATCAAAATCCCGGCCTTCCTGAAGCGTTGCTTTTACAAAATCCCGCTGGTATACGATGCAGGCCTGTGGTTGAAAAGTAGCTTCGCGCAATGCTTTATCAATGATGGGCTTGTAAGGAACAATACGTTCAATTTCCTTGCCTCCGCTAGCCACAAGAATCAACTTGGGTTTAGCATCATCAATGCGGATCGCTAATTCATGGGCCGCAAAACCGCCGAACACCACCGAATGCACTGCTCCCAATCGAGCACAAGCCAACATGGCAAAGACTACCTGCGGGATCATGGGCATATAAATAATCACTCGGTCGCCTTTTTCGATGCCCTGCGCCTTGAGTACACCGGCAAAACGAGCCGTCTCGTCCAACAACTCCTGGTAAGTGTATTGTTCCTTCGTATTGGTAACAGGAGAATCGTAGATCAGTGCCGTTTGTGCAGCCCGACCATTGGCCACGTGATAATCCAGTGCCAAGTAGGATGTGTTCATCTTCCCTCCTTTGTACCAACGATAAAGTTCATCTTCATCTTGGCTAAGGATGTTTTCAGGAAAAGATAACCAGTCAAGGGCTTTTGCCTGTTCCGTCCAATAAGCAATCGGATCCGCAAGGCTGTTTTGGTATTCTTTTTGGTAGGTCATGACAGGGCAGTTAATATGCTAAACAATAGAAACTTTTACCGAATAACAATCGGTAACATGACCAAAAATACAAAACACATCTAAATATCTAGATGTTTTTGTTAATTTTGTTTTCATCTACTCTCCTCTTGTCTCCAACAAAAGATAATCGAGGCCCCAACCAACACTTTGACTACTCAATCAGAGATTGCCTTAATAAACCACAACTCTTTCTACAATCTCAGTTGTCCCGTTAGAAATATTAAAAATATAAACCCCGGCGGGCAGTATGCTAAAATCTAAATACTCAGAATGATTTTCCATCGTAGTTCGGTGAATAAGCCTCCCTGATAACGCATGAACTGACAATTCAAACGGACCTTCCAGTTGATCACTGAGCCGTATACCCAACCAATCGCCTGTTGGATTCGGAAAGAAAAGATTCTCATCTTGTTGCCCGAAGTCTTCAGGTAATCCATCTATCCATTCTGCTAATTTATCAATATACACTTCGTCAACCAGGTTTCGAGCAATGGGTGGCATGCGATTCTGATTGATACTAGCATCACGTAACCAAAACTCGGATTCAGCATGATAACCAGGTTTTACGATAAGGCGATTCGGGTTTGATGCATTACTTGTTGTTGGAAAATTAACAAAGTTTTTCAGTACTAAAGGAGTATTAAAACGTAGATCCATATTCACCGTAGGCAAGTTGCCAGGTACATGGCAAGAAGCACAATTGGCATCTAAATAAGACATAATTCGAAGTTCTAAATCTGCGGATTCATCATCTATTGGATAAGAGCGCTTATATTGATTTGCTTCGCCTATATCCTGCTTGAATACGCCCAGGTCATTGAGGTAAGTTAATTGGTTCATTTCATTTCCCAAGTGAGGATAAGACATTGTACCATTTAGCTGATGCGTTTTTACTCCCAAAACATAGTTAGCTGTAGAGTTGTGGCAAGTAAGACACTGTTCACGGCTAGGAAAGTCCCAGCTTTGAGTATACGCAAACTGCCCATTTTCATCGGTGATATCAAAACTCTTGGAAGAACCCCCTCCTTGCAAAAAAGCTTCTGTTCCTTCTTGATTCCAACGATAGGTGAGACCATAGCGTTTTGTTTCCCCAATAATAAAAAAACGTGTTTCTAAGCGAACCGTAGGACTATTAGCGCTTTCGCTCAATGGCAGTTCAAAATGTTTAATGAATACCGTTCCTTCTGGAAAACTCCAATCACTTTCTTTCCTGAAGATAATCTGCTCATCCACCGTATCATAAGTACCATCATTTGGAATTGCGATCCAACGCTTTTTCTCTGCCCGATCCGACCACAAAGGAGCATTAGTCTCATAAGGAATTATACCTGGTATCGGAGTCAGTGTTTCCAAATCAGCGAAAACCCCCAAATCAGAAAGCTTAGCAGGAGGATCGGGAACATCTACTGTACGTTTCAAGCGAAAAATCTTACCAGGAATAGATTCCATTCTACTACCAATAACTGCAATTAGTATATCACCATTTGGCTGGGGAAACACACCTGTTATACCTGCCCCTTGAGGAATATCTACAGGTTGAGCGCCCAGGTCACTAATAAGTGTTTCAATTTCTGGCTCCACCTGTTCACTTGTTGTACTTAGTGCCATCAACAGGTTACTGGTAAAATCAGCAAAAATGTATTTCCCGTTCAATTCAGGAAATGCAACACCTTGATAAACCTCCCCACCAATCACACAAGCGCCATAGGTTCGATCGTACGCTAGATAAGGTGGTTTTTCATTACCAATATAATCCTCCTCTGCTGGTCTCGTAAAATCTTCACTCACAAAGGTCCCCTCCAAATAAGGCCACTGTAGATTGTCACCTTTGCGCACTTGGGTAATTTCCTCCATTGCTCCTCCTCCGACATCAGCTACCCATATCACATCGGCCTCAGGGTCATACGACATGCCGTAAGGACTACGGATTCCGGTAGCATAGTATTCTTCCAGAAAATCGCCGTCTGGGCTAAGCCAAGGGTTATCATTTGGAATCATGTAGCCTTGAGTAAAGGTCTCAGGCCAATCTGCTGGTGGGTTTTCATTTACCTTCGGTTGGCGAATAATGGGATGGCTCCGAGTAGGATCATTGTCAACATCTATTCGAAGAATCCCGCTAAACAAGCCACCATCTAATCGCTGTGTAGAAGAAGCGCGATGATCAAATTCTCCTTCATCGCCAATAGATAAATATAGCATTCCATCAGGGCCAAAAAACATCGCGCCACCATTGTGCCAGGTACTTTGATCATATTGTTGAATAAGAACCTCTTCTGTATCAGCATCGAATGTCTCTGTAGTAGCATCCCAAGTGAACTTTGACAATCGGTTATAGCCAATTTCATCCCATTGATCAGGGTCAGGCTTGGTACGATAATAAACAAAAACAAGTTGTTTATCAGGTGCAGCAGGGTTTCCGAATTCCGGATGCAACACCATCCCTACCGTTCCTCCATCTCCCAATTTAAAAGAACGATCTGTAATATCCAGTACCCTCTCTGAAAACTGATCTTCCAGATTAACCCGCCAAATTTCACCTTTCTTACCCAGGATTAAAATATCATCAGTACCTGTAAAAGGAATAATCCGAATTGGACCATAAAAAGTCTGACCAGGCAGTGGATCTTCTAATTCCCACGCACCACCAGCACCAGGTGTTGTATTAGGGAATACACCATTAAGGTAAGCTTGGATTGGCCCAGGTGGGGGTGGTGCAGAAGTGTTTAGTGCAAGAGAAAAGGCAGCAATAACAACTACACCAAGGATTGAACGAGAGAAATGCGACATAACAGCTTTTTTTATTCAGGTCTTATAGACAAAGATAGCTCAAGTCAATAAAGTCCGAATATTTATCCGCTAATAATGCGGAATAACCGACAAAGTATTTTTACTTTTCATGAAATAAGCTTTCTGCTATGAACGTCATTCCGGACCGCGTCTACCGTTTCCTCCAAGCGTATCCTCCCTTCTCTATGTTGGATAAAGCTATGCTTGAAAAAATCGCAGGAGATACTGTTATCAAGTACCTCCAAACCGGAGAATTTGTTTTCACGGAGGGCGAATCTCCACAGGAATACATCTACGTAGTGCGGGAAGGAGCAATAGAGTTATTAAAAAAAGACGAAAATCTACTGGTAGAGGTATGCGACGAGGGAGACTTGTTTGGGCTGCGACCACTACTTGCCAAGCAACCCTATGTGCTATCAGCGAAAGCTGCCGAAGAATGTCTACTCTATGCCATAAAAGTAGATGATCTACAAGAACTGATTGAAACACAGCCCAAAGTAGGCTATTACCTCGCTCAGAACTTTGCCTTTGGCATTAGTGATAAATACAGCAAGCTATTTAAAGGAAAGCTATTTTTAGACAAGGACCCTGCCCTATTACTTCAGACGTCCTTGTTTGAAATACAATCTGTAAATCATAGCAAATCTCCCGTATGTTGTGCGCCTACTGCTACCATTCAGGAAGCCGCCAGGATTATGCAACAAAAACATGTAGGATCGATTCTTATCACAGATGAACAACTACACCCAATAGGGATCTTGACAGATCGCGACCTAAGAAACCGGGTAGTCACTGGAGAGGTAAGTCGACGCCAGCCAGTTTCAGATATTATGACCCATCCAGTAATAACAATTCAACCTGATTGCAGTGTAGCTGAGGTACAGATCGCTATGATGAAAAACGGCATACACCATTTGTGTATTACCCAGGATGGAACGCCACACACCCCCGTAACTGGCATTCTTTCGGAACACGACCTTCTTGTATTACAAGGGAACAACCCAGCTATCCTCATCCGGGAGATGAAGAGAAGTTCTTCGGCAGAGGAGCTAGCTGTCATCCGCACTAAGGCAGAAGGCTTACTACAGCAATACCTGGAAAGGGAAGTTGCCATGGACTTCATAGCAACTGTCATGACTGAAATTAATGATGCCCTAATTATTCGAGTTATCGAAATAGCGCTGGAAGAACTGACCACTCCCCTACCTCAGATTAAGTGGTCGTGGCTAGGTTTGGGTAGCGAAGGCCGTGGCGAGCAGCTGCTGCGTACCGACCAGGACAATGCGCTCGTCTTTGAAGATGTCCCCAAGGCCGAATTGGAAAACACCAGAAGTCAGTTCCTGGCTTTCGCACAAAAGGTCACCTATCATCTCAATACTTGTGGCTTTGTGTACTGCCCTGGTGAGATGATGGCTAGCAACCCTAAGTGGTGCCTATCCCTGCAAGAATGGAAAAACCAATTCTCGGATTGGATACTTACGCCAACGAACCAAAATATTATGCACTGTAATATTTTCTTCGATTTCAGGTCATTATATGGTGAAGAAGAATTTTCCAATCAACTTGGGGAGCATATTTTTGACACCATCGACCAAAAGGGAATTTTTCTTTCTTTACTGGCCAAAAATGCACTACAAAACCCGCCGCCACTCACCTTTTTTCGCAATTTCATGGTAGAGAAAAATGGGGAGCACAAGGATGCCTTTAACATAAAATCTCGGGCAATGATGCCACTTACCGATGCGGCAAGGCTCCTCATCCTTGGTCATCAGGTCACAGGTGTCAACAATACCTTTAAAAGATTTGAGAAACTTGCCGAACTAGAGCCTAAACACCGTGAGCTCTTTGAGCAAGCCGCCGATGCTTACGAAATCCTTATCCGCTACCGGGCATTGCAAGGACTCAAGAATAACAATTCAGGTAAATTTCTTCTGATGGAAGAGATGACAAAAATGCAAAGGCTCAATTTGCGCAACACCTTCCGCCCTATAAATGATTTACAAGACATTATTAAAATCCGATACCAAGTAAGTTTCTTTGGTTAAACACAATTAGTACATGAGTTGGATCAAAAAAATATTCCGGGTCAAACCCAAATACCCCGCTACCAACTACTGGCAGGAGTATGCCCGTCTTTTTGATCAACCTGCCCCAAGGAAGCCCCTTTTCAGAGCCCAAAGAATGGTGGTTTTGGATACAGAAACCACAGGCTTAGACCCCACTACTGACAAGCTGCTCTCTATTGGTGCCATAGCAATAAAAGACCAGCAAATATTTATCGGCGACCGCTTTGAGGCTTTCTTTTCTGCTGGTGATCTTTATAGAAATCAAGAAAGAGAAAGTGTGCCCGTACATGGCATTCTGCAAAAGCATTCTGCGCATCGTCCTGACAATCAAAAGATTCTCATTGATCTTTTAGCTTATCTGCAAGACAGCATCATTGTTGGCCACCACATTGCTTTCGATTTTGCCATGTTAAACAATGCCTTCTTGCTACAATTAGGTGGGCCATTGCAAAATCAAGTTCTAGACACTGCTCATCTGGCCAAGCGGCTCACCGCTCCTTTGCAAGGTCAATTATCGCCACTGCAAGCGGGGCAATATAGCCTCGATGAATTGTGTAAAACATACCACATTCCTGTCGAAGGACGGCACACTGCCAGCGGAGATGCATTTCTGACCTCACTTTTACTCGTAAAGCTATTAGGACGATTAGAGAGACGGGGCGTAAAAACGCTAAAAGACCTACTGCGATAGCCTAAGAATACCTATTTTTGCAACTCAATAATCTTTTTTGCACTATGAAGTTATTCCAACTTTCCCTACTATTTGTTTTTGCATTAATCATAGCATCCCCTGTATCAGAGGCGGCAGTCTTGCACCCCAAGCCAGCTGAAAAAACAGAAGTTTCTGATCAACAAATGAGTAAAAAAGAACAACGCCAATTGCGTAAAGAGCAACGGCGTAGTTTCCGTAAAGCGGTGCGGGAACAGCTTCGTGATATGCGAAAAAACAGCAGTTCCTCAGATGTAGCCCTTATCCTTTTGGTGATTATTGCGCTTTTTATTCCACCATTAGCAATGTTCCTGTATGATGGCACAGCCAGTTCCAGGTTCTGGATTTCTTTGGTATTAATGCTACTAGCAATTCCTTTATGGGGAACACTCGGGGCATTGGCACTAACAGCTAGTGTAGTCTATACCCTCTATATCATGTTAAGCGAATCCCTCTAAAAAGGTATTCCAGGTCACTTTCCATTAGTCTGCTAAGGCTAATGGAAAGTGATTTACTCTCCTGGTATTCATTTTTCCTGTGCTACTTTCGTTCTTCCTAGCTGTTTCTATAAGGACTGATTCGATGAAATACAAAAATCATTTGTACAGCTAATGATCACATTATTTCCATCAAAGAAGTTGCATATATAGAGAACTATATAGATATTTTTACGTTAGAAGTACAAATCCTTAAGCAATACTCCAGCGAGTAAAAGCATGAAAACACCAAATCAAACAGAATCATTGCGCGAATCTAGCGAAGTACTACGCGCTATTGCCCATCCCATCCGATTGGCTGTTATTGAGCTATTGCACAAAGAAGGAAAGCTCTCTGTTACCGAAATCTACCAAGACCTGAATATTGAACAGGCAGTAGCATCTCACCATCTCCGCATCCTGAAAAACAAGAATGTTGTCGACCTTGACCGTGTCGGCAAAACCTCTCTTTATTATCTAGCCAATCCTTCTTTTTATGATATTGTCCGGGTATTGAACGAAGTGGGCTAGCGGCTGATGCTCTCCTAGCCTTATTCCAGTATTGTCGACTATAATGATTACTCTTACTGAAATCCGTACTTCTAGTTTTAGACTCAAACAATACCTGTTCAAGGCATTATTCAAAGGAAAGCCTCTTGAAGTATTTGCCTAATACTGCGTTAACTGCAATTGCTATACCCTAACAGATTGGATATCCTCCCCCTACCCTTTCCTGCCTTAGTTTACACAACGCTACCTCTAGCAGCGCTCGCCCACTAGATAGAATTATATACCCCACAACCACTAATAACAGAATATTATCTGCCTTTTACTGTAAGATGTAAAAAATAATAAGGTTTTTATTTGCACACATCTATATATCTATATACTTTAGCAATTGAATACGATACTAATTATCACAACAACCTTCCTTTTCAACTATTTAGCTATGAAGAAAAGAATACTATTCATTACTATGCTAATTTGCCTAATGGGGTTTTCTCCAGACTGGCTAACAGCACAGGAAGCCGCAGAGGTTGACCACTCCTACAAGCCTCTGAAGCTTAACCTTAATGAGGATGGCTCCAAGTATGTTCGCTTTATTATTTGGCACCAGCAGTGGCTCACGACCAGTAACCTAACCGCGCCCGATGGTGGCGATGCGGCAAAGTTGCAATTAAGCTCAAGTATTCGCCGTTCGCGGATGCTAGCGTTTGCGCAAGTGTCGCCTCGCTTTCTAATTCTCACTCATTTTGGTCTTAATGGATTGAGCTCAGGTAACCTAACCTCCTTGGGAGGTAATGGTGATGCTCCTCAACTCTTCCTGCACGACGCTTGGGTAGAATTTATGGTAAATAAAAACCTCTACATCGGTAGTGGACTTCACTACTGGAAAGGGATGACCCGCTTGGCTAACCAGAGTACCCTCAACTTTATGACGATGGATCAAAGTCGTCCTTTCGTACACTGGCATTCTTTGGGAATCACGGATCAATTTGCTCGTCATTTGGGCATGTACGCCAAGGGGAGCATCGACAAATTTGATTACCGCCTGGCCATCAACAACCCTGGCCGTAATGGGATCAGTGGTAACTATAACGGCCAAGTAAACCCTGCGCTGACCTATTCTGGTGTCAACAATCTCGATAAAGATGGCGACCCAACGGGAAACACCGTCATTGAAGGCTATTTCCGCTATCAAATCAAGGATACAGAATCAACGAAACTTCCTTATGCTGTAGGAACCTACCTTGGTAAGAAGGATGTATTGGCTATCGGCGCGGGCTTCTTCGCTCACCCCAACGGCGTATACAACAACAATACAGGAGAACACGTAAACGTGACCCACTTTGCTGCCGACATTTTCCTGGACAAGCCACTTAACGGCGGTGGATGCCTTAATGCTTACGCTTCGTTTATGAGCTTTAACTACGGCGAAGATTACGTTGCTCGCTGGGCAGGTACAGGCTCTGTGCTTTATGGCCACGTGGGTGTACTGGTTCCAGGTAGCAAGATGATGCCTTATGTCGCTTTCCAATCAGGCAACTACGAAGGCTTACCTGACCCTACCAATGCACTAGACATTGGTCTCAACTACTTCATCAATGGCCACAACGCCAAACTTACCCTGGAATATCACCATATCGGTAATGATCCTCGGGAAGGTGGCGCCCTTGATGTCAATCAAATTCGCATGCAGGCCCATATCTTTCTTTAGCAGAAATGCTTAAACGGATGTCAGTCTTATTCTTATACTCAAAAATAACTTTCCATGTCTGAAAAGAACCTCCAACAGTATTGGCGTGACAATCTCCGCTATCTGGCGATACTCCTTTCTATCTGGTTTTTGGTCTCCTATGTGTTCGGCATTTTTATGGTCGACACGTTGAATAACATCAGCGTAGGAGGCGCCAAACTCGGTTTTTGGTTTGCCCAGCAGGGTGCTATCTACGTCTTTGTCGTACTCATTTTCGTCTACGTAAACTGGATGAATAAATTGGATAAAAAGTACGATGTCGACGAGGAGTAAACACCCCTTGTATTGCACAAAAAACAATTCAAAAAACAAGCTTTAAAATAATAAAACTATGGATGTTCAAACTTGGACACTGATCATCGTAGGCCTGACCTTTGCCCTGTATATAGGGATTGCCATTTGGGCGAGAGCTGGTTCTACCAAAGAATTTTACGTCGCTGGCGGTGGCGTTCACCCTGTAGCCAATGGTATGGCTACCGCCGCAGACTGGATGTCTGCTGCTTCTTTTATCTCCATGGCGGGCCTTATTTCCTTTATGGGTTATGATGGTGCCGTTTATCTCTTGGGCTGGACCGGGGGATACGTTCTCCTGGCCTTACTACTGGCCCCCTATCTGCGAAAATTCGGAAAGTTCACGGTCCCCGATTTTATTGGAGACCGCTACTATTCCAATACCGCACGAACAGTGGCAGTAGTATGTGCATTGATTGTTTCCTTTACCTACGTAGCCGGCCAGATGCGCGGTGTAGGTGTTGTATTCTCTCGCTTCCTTGAAGTGGATATTAACAATGGTGTATTTATTGGTATGGCCATTGTTTTCTTCTACGCTGTACTTGGGGGTATGAAAGGTATTACCTATACGCAGGTCGCACAGTATTGTGTTTTGATTTTTGCTTATATGGTGCCCGCGATCTTTATTTCGCTAGCGATGACCGGAAATGCTATTCCTCAGCTTGGACTCATTGGTGACGTCACCGACGGCACAGGTATGGCATTACTTGACAAACTAGATGTACTTCACCAAGAGCTGGGTTTTGCCGAATATACCTCCGGAACTAAATCGATGACAGATGTATTTGCTATCACCTTTGCCTTGATGGTAGGTACAGCAGGTTTACCTCACGTTATCGTTCGTTTCTTCACTGTACCACGCGTAAAGGATGCACGTTCTTCTGCTGGTTATGCCCTCTTGTTTATTGCTATCCTTTACACTACTGCGCCAGCCATTGCAGCTTTTGCACGTGTTAACTTGATCAATACGGTAAGCAACAAGGAGTACGCAGAGATGCCAGAGTGGTTCAGCAAGTGGGAACAAACTGGCTTAATTAAATTCGACGATAAAAACGCAGATGGGCGCATTCAATACCTAGCTGCCGCTGACGCAAATGAATTAACTATTGACCGTGATATCATGGTATTGGCCAATCCAGAAATTGCCAACTTGCCAGCATGGGTAATTGCCTTAGTTGCCGCAGGTGGTTTGGCTGCTGCCTTATCGACGGCTGCCGGTTTGCTACTCGTTATTTCTACTTCGATTTCTCGAGATTTGATCAAAATGCAAATCAAACCAGATATCAGTGAAAAGTGGGAATTACGCTGGGCCAGAATTGGTGCTTTTGTAGCCGTATTAATAGCCGGGTATTTTGGTATTAATCCTCCCGGATTTGTAGCGGCGGTCGTCGCACTGGCCTTTGGCCTCGCTGCCGCCTCCTTCTTCCCGGCTATCATCCTTGGTATTTTTGACAAGCGGATGAATATGCAGGGAGCTATTTCTGGTATGATCGTAGGTATTACCATTATGTTGTGGTACATGCTGAAATTCAAATTTGGCATTTTTGATGGTGGAAAAGAAGCTGTTGCCGGCCTAAAAGACGGTTGGTGGTTTGGTATCTCTCCTGAGGGTTTTGGTACCATTGCAATGGTCTTCAACTTGGTAGTTTCTCTGGTGGTTTCCAGAATGACACCTCCTCCACCAGAAAATGTTCAGCAAATTGTCGAAGACATTCGTGTCCCTCGTGGCGCTGGTGCTGCTCACGATCATTAAAATTTGTAAAAAGAATGGAAGCCTGGAGGTATCGTTTTGTTTTGCTGGATATCCTCCGTTAGTTAATACCCTCCGGGCTTCCCCTTAAACACTTTTATTATGGCTAAATTTTCTTTAGGCCCACGACTTTCAGACTGGTTCATTGCCGTTTATCTTACGATTACACTGGCATTGCGCTTTATCCTCGAGCCTCAACTTCAAGGGTATTACTTAGTGTCCCTTGCACTGGGTGCTTTTGCACTCCTTTTCCTCTGGGCACTGGTCAAGAGTAAGGTGTTACAACCATCCTATTTTGGCTTTTTCCCGCAGAAAACAGAAGAGAATTAGTAAAAGTGTTATAATTTAAGAGCCGATTCAGTAGCATACTGAGTCGGCTCTTTTTACGCAAAGTAGATATACCCGGCACTAAGTCGTATAAAACTTCAAAACCTAATTCTTTTGTCTGAAAAATCCTCCAAACTCATCTTCGTTAGCATCCTGGCTGCTATCTGCTTCAATTTCCCTTTTCTAGGATTATTGGGAAAAATGCGGTTAATAATGGGCATCCCTCAGCTTTATTTGATGCTTTTTGTAATTTGGTTACTTATCATTATTGCTACCTATTTCACCTTACGTTCTTCCGATAAATAGTCGCTACCCTTGTCCAAAGTTCTAATCATATCGATTACGCTGATTTACCTGGCCTTACTTTTCGGGGTGGCTTACTATGTGGATCGAAAAGGAGGAAAACAAAAAAGCTGGACAAACTCTCCATTCATTTATGCCCTCTCCTTGGCGGTCTATTGTACCGCATGGACATTTTTTGGCAGCGTAGGGCGTTCCGCCAGTTCTGGCGCCGGTTTTTTGCCTATTTATTTAGGGCCAACCATCCTAGCACCTGTCTGGATCATTGTTTTAAGAAAGATCGTTCTTATTTGTAAAAAGCAACGAATCACTTCCATAGCCGACTTTATTTCCAGTAGATATGGTAAGAGTGCTTTTCTGGGAATTTTAGCAGTTATCATTTCTGTTTTTGGCATTATTCCTTACATCTCCATTCAACTCAAAGCCATATCTTCCAGTTTGGACCTACTGATGAATACGGACCCTTTGCTCCTCAATGTCCATGCTCATTTGCCTTTTTATGAAGACTCTGCTTTCTACGTAACGATATTACTCGCCCTTTTCGCTATCCTTTTTGGGACACGGCACCTCGACCCCAATGAACGACATGCTGGCTTGATCGCAGCAGTAGCCTTTGAGTCTATTTTTAAGCTATTGGCCTTCCTGGCAGTAGGCCTCTTTGTTGTGTATGGCTTATTTGATGGATTCAGCGATTTATTCGCCCAAGCTATCGAGCGAGAAGATATTGCCCAACTCTTCACTTTTGAAGGAGGAATGGATGGTACGCAATGGTTTTGGCTTACGCTGGTATCCATGTTCGCCTTCCTCCTTTTACCCCGCCAATTTCACGTTGCAGTAGTAGAAAATGATAACCCTGACAATATTCAGACAGCGAGTTGGCTCGTGCCTTTGTACCTCCTCCTCATCAATTTATTTGTAATACCTATCGCAATAGCTGGCAACCTACTATTGCAAGAACAAGGCATCGAACCCGATACCTACGTGCTTACGCTCCCGCTGCTGGCAGGTCAGGAAGGGCTTGCTTTTCTCGCAGCCTTGGGTGGTTTTTCAGCTGCTACCAGTATGGTCATTGTTGCTACTGTAGCACTAAGTATCATGATCAGCAACAACCTCCTCTTACCATTGGTCATCAATGCGGAGTTGGTAGACGAGACCAAGGCGGAACTCCCCGGACGCTTACTGGGAATACGCCGAGTGAGTATTATTTGCGTGCTACTACTTTCCTACAGCTATTTTAAGTTTGTAGGAGAAGGCTACTCTCTAGTGTCAATTGGCTTGATTTCTTTTTTAGCTGTTGCACAATTTGCGCCCCCCGTCATTGCAGGACTATACTGGAAAAAAGCTAACCGTAAGGGAGCCATTGGTGGCCTGATCATTGGGTTCCTCATTTGGGGGTTCACACTGCCATTTCCAACACTCATTGATGCTGGACTATTCTCAACCGACATTCTTGAATATGGTATTGGTGGTATTCATGGCCTAAAGCCACAGTCCCTTTTAGGGCTCGACCATCTTGATCAATTTTCTCATGCTGCTTTTTGGAGTTTGAGTCTTAATACACTGGCATTGATAGGTATTTCCCTTTATACAAAAACCAATGCAACAGAGATTCAACAGGCAGACCTATTTGTTAATATCTACAAGTACCAGGAGCAACAGGAAGACTACTCTCTTATCCAACGCCAAGCCAGCATTGATGATATTAAAATGGTATTGGCCCGTTTTTTAGGCATCAAAAAAGCAAGAATCCTACTAAGGAAATTTGAAAGCTACAGAAACCTTGATCTCAGCAGACTAGAAACAGCTCCTTCTGAGCTCATTAACTTTACGGAAACACAGTTAACAGGCGCACTTGGAGCAGCCTCTTCAAAACTGATTTTGGCTTCTATTGCCAAGACAGATGCCATCAGCCTTGAAGAGATGCTCACCGCCTTGGAACAAACCCAGGAAATATTACAATATAGCAGGGCTTTGGAGAAAAAAGGCCAGGAACTGGAAAAACTTACCAAAGAACTACGTAGCGCCAATCAACAGCTTCAAGAGCTTGATCAAATGAAGGCAGAATTCATTTCAACCGTTACGCATGAATTAAGAACGCCCATCACCTCTATTAAAGCTTTTGCAAAAATCCTGGCTGAAAACCCTGACTTGCCAAACGACAGAAAAAACGAATTTCTCAACGTATTGGTCAGCGAAAGTGAGCGCATAGCCAGACTTATCAACCAGGTATTAGATTTAGAAAAAATTCAGGCTACAGATCAAGAACTTAGCTTTGAAGCCATAGATTTCATACAACTATTGGAACACACCGCTACTACTTTTTCTCAACAAGTATCAGAAAAGGGAATCAACTATCATTTCGTTAGCAGTATCAAAGAAATGACCATTATGGGCAACAAGGATCGCTTGACCCAGGTATTGGTCAACCTCTGGTCGAATGCACTAAAGTTTGCTGATCCCCAAAAGGGGCAAATACAATTAGAGCTGCAAGAGGTAGATGAAACACTGGAGCTTATTTTCAGGAACAATGGCAAAGCTATCCCCCCAGAGAAACAGGATACTATTTTTGATAAGTTCACCCAGGTTCAAGACAGCAACCTGGGAAAACCACAGGGCAGTGGGCTGGGACTCTATATTTGCCGACATATACTCGAACAACATCATGGCTCGGTCAACCTTACTGCTCATCCTGAATGGGCAACCTCTTTCCTGATTCGCCTACCTGCCGTAAAGAACTAATCGTCAGCAATCCTGATTTCCGATTTATCTCTTTTGTTTCCAATATTTGGCGAAATTTATTTTCCTTTTTATTACATTTGCCTATAGCAATAGCTTATCTTGCAATTCAATAATCGCTCATTATTATGAAAAGAAATGGTACGATTCTTCTCGTTGATGACGAGCCTAATATTCTCCTTGCGTTGGAGTTTTTAATTCAACAGAAAGGCTTTAACGTTGTCAAAGCTTCTGATGGCTCAAAAGGTATCCAGCAAGCACGTAAACATCAACCAGATATTGTAATACTGGATGTTATGATGCCCGGCCTTGATGGTTTTTCTGTAGCCAAAGCCATTCGCAACGACGAAAACCTTACCGATACAACCATTATTTTCCTCACAGCAAAAGGTACTTCCCAAGATCGTCACCAAGGCTATTCTAGCGGAGGCGAAATATACCTTACAAAACCTTTCGACAATCAGGAATTAGTAGATATTATTTCGGAAGTTTTTGAGTTTGGCTGATAAAATTTTTTATCTTTACACATATACACATCTATATACGTTTGTATAAAATAATAACCGCTTCATATGACCTCACAAATTACCTCCTTCGAAGAATACCAAAAGGTATATCAACAAAGCGTAACCGATCCGGAGGGTTTCTGGGCTGCTCAGGCCGAAACTTTCCAATGGCGCAAAAAATGGGATAAAGTATTAGACTGGAATTTCCGCGATCCTGATGTAAAATGGTTCACTGGTGGAAAACTCAACATTACAGAAAACTGTCTCGACCGCCATTTAGCTGATCGTGGAGATCAGGTTGCTATCAAGTACGATGCAAATGATCCAAACACTCCTGTAAAAGATATTACCTATAAAGAATTACATGCAGCAGTCTGTCAGGCAGCAAACGCACTCAAAGAACTTGGCGTAAGCAAAGGTGATCGGGTTTGTTTTTACATGCCCATGGTACCTGAACTTGCCATTGCAGTACTAGCTTGTGCTCGTATTGGTGCTATCCATTCTGTTGTTTTTGCGGGCTTCTCTGCCAAAGCACTTGCAGACCGTATCAATGACGCCACCTGTAATATGGTCATCTGTTCTGACTACAACAATCGCGGGGCAAAACACATCCCCGTCAAACAAGTGGTAGACGATGCAATGGAACTGGGTTGCCCAAGTATTGAAACGGTATTGGTCCACAAAAATACAGGCGACGAAGTTAGCTGGTCTGACCGCGACGTATGGTGGCATGATATTGTTGACAAGCAAGCAACTACCTGCCCAGCCGAAGCAATGGATAGTGAAGACATGCTCTTCATTCTCTACACTTCCGGTTCTACCGGAAAACCCAAAGGAGTCGTTCACACTTGTGGGGGGTATATGGTGTATACCTGCTACAGCTTCCGCAATGTTTTTCAATATCAGGACGGCGACGTCTACTGGTGTACTGCTGATATTGGCTGGATTACCGGCCACTCCTACATCATTTATGGCCCGCTACTGGCTGGTGCAACAACTGTGATGTTTGAAGGCGTGCCTACTTATCCAGACGCTGGCCGCTTCTGGGCATCTGTTGAAAAGATGAAGGTCAACCAGTTTTACACTGCTCCTACTGCCATCAGAGCACTTATGGCCTATGGGAATGAATACGTAAACAAGTATGACCTCAGTAGTATCAAGGTTCTAGGTTCTGTTGGTGAACCGATTAACCACGAAGCATGGGAATGGTACCATGAGGTAGTAGGAAAGGGCAAAAGCCCAATTGTAGACACTTGGTGGCAAACCGAAACCGGGGGCATTATGATCTCTGGCCTTGGCGACCATAGTCCGCAAAAAGCTACTTTCGCGGGCTATCCACTCCCCGGCATACAGCCTTGCCTCGTAGATAAAGAAGGTAACGAACTGCATGATATGGAGGAAGAAGGCCTCTTATGTGTAAAATACCCCTGGCCCTCTATGCTCCGTACCACTTATGGTGACCATGAGCGCTGCCGAATTACGTATTTCTCACACTTTGATGACAAGTATTTTACCGGAGATGGTGCTCGCCGTGATGCTAATGGCATGTATCGAATTGTTGGCCGAGTAGATGATGTAATCAACGTCTCTGGCCACCGGATGGGTACTGCTGAAGTAGAGAATGCTATCGACGAACACGTTCAGGTATTGGAATCTGCCGTAGTCGGCTACCCACACGATATCAAAGGCCAGGGTATTTATGCTTACGTCATTATTGATGAAAAAGTAACCGACCACGATAAGCTCAGAAAGGAGATCAATGCTGTTGTCCGTGATGTCATTGGCCCTATTGCCAAGCCAGACAAGATTCAGATTGTAAGCGACTTGCCTAAGACACGCTCCGGCAAGATTATGCGCCGCATCTTACGGAAGATAGCCTCGGGAGATACCTCTAATTTAGGAGACACCTCTACCCTATTGAATCCTGAAATTGTGGAAGAGATTAAGGACGGAGCGGTTTAAGGGTACTAAGTACTTTGTACTAGGTACTAGGTAAGGATTTTGATAGCCGTAGGCTTTTATGTCCTTACCAAGTACCCAGTACTTTGTACCCTGTACCAAAAAAACACTTCAGTAGCAAAAATCGACAGTTCAGTCAGGCTGCTTTTCAGGGGCGTTAATGGAGACCTAACTTGTTGGAAAATTAATCATCATGTTAGAGCTACTTTACCGCCCCTTAATTATTCTGCACATCATTACTGGCCTTATAGCCATGGGTGCATCCATGATTGCCTTTGCCACCTCTAAATGGAGCCACTGGCACAAAAAGGCGGGCAATGTCTTCTTTCTTACCATGTTGATTACTTCCCTGGCCAGCATTCCCTCTGGCATTGTACACGAGAAATGGGCACTGGTTATGCTCTGTGTGTTTAGCTTTCACCTCACCTATACGGGCAAGCGTTATCTAGCTTTTCGTCGTCAAGAAAAGCCTACGTTTCTAGATTATTCCTCAAGTATCATGATTCTTGTTTTTGGTATTCTCCTCTTAACTATTGGAGTCCCCACCTTTGTGAGTAAAATGGGATCAATGGGAGCGATTGCACCAGCAGCTTTTGGACTCATCTCTCTAAGTATGGCGCGGGAAGATTACCAATGGTATCGGAATATCAATCGTAGTCCAAAACTGGCCTTACGCCGCCATATTGGCCGAATGGGTGGTGCCACTATCGCCGTATTCACGGCTTTTTTCGTCAATGTAAACTTTGTGATCCCCAGCAGTATTGCATGGATTATTCCGACGGTAATTGGTAGCTTTTTGATTGCCTGGTTTATGCGTAAGTTGCGGTTGGGGCAACCGATTCGGTAGGGCTTTTTCGTAAATAAAGAAGTAAATTCAGGTATAATCATTTAGTAACGGTAAGAGGCTATATTTTTCTACTGGTACTTACAATACTTTATTCATGTGACCCTAGGTAGGGTATCCTCAAAAGTCACCCATTCCCAGTTGCTGTGGGGCAACTGTAGCGTCTAGCTTGAGCCTTCCTTTGTTGAGTTGAGTGATTCCTTAGGAGGTCTTTAGCCACTGGATTGTGTTAGGGTAACTTCATTTTGGGACGGTCGCCTTTACTTCGGATCAGAAGGATACCTACAACTCGGCTTGGCTCTATTATCGGGCGACAGCGTTTGTTCAAAAGTAGTGCGAAAACGACTCGGCCCTGCATTTATTCTAGTAATTACCGCTGAGCTTAGAGATCATGTTCAGAAGCTGGGCACAGTTGTATGAATTCCAGTACGGGTAAACTACCAAGGCGATGAAAACCAATACCATGTAGTTTCAGGCCAAAGAAATGTATTTTTTTAGTCGAATTGTAGCCTTTATCGCACAACTCTGGAGCTACTTTGCCTTTTCGCTTGCCACTACAAGGCAGTATTGGCATCAATCGGTTAACGAAATAAGGCTTCGCTCATTAAAGACGGCCCAATGCTTTCTAACCAATCGGCTGACCAAAATAGGAAAGACGGGCACCAATCGATTCAAGCGGGCATTATATAGGCGGAGTAACTGGGAAGACATGGAAAATAGTGCAACCAATGATGCTGGATATAATTGTAGGTGTCTTTGACCCTGAATCCACCTTCTAAGGGGGAGTATAGATAATTTTGTGTTTCTCGATAAATCAGAAAAGGTGTTGTAACTTTTGCAGGCAAATTTTTGATAAAAAATTTCACCATGCAAGAACAGACGAATCAATTATTAGAAGAACTGATTAGCCAGTTGAAAGGGAAGGAGGATTTTGAAGAACTGCGAGAGCAATTATTCAAGCGAGGCGTTGAAGCATTACTCAAATCAGAGCTTACAGCCCATTTAGGCCACAGTGAAGGAGCTGAACCATTGGAGGACAATGTTCTCAACGGATATTCTGCAAAGACGATAAAAGGAGCTAATGGCACCCATCGAATCCAGGTTCCTCGTGACCGTAAATCGACCTTTGATCCAGTGATTGTTCCTAAGCATAAGTCAATGACTCAGGAGCTGGAAGACTGCATTATTTTACTTTACGCTAAAGGAATGAGTAATGCCGATATTGTTGACTTTACGGAGCAAACTTATGGCATAAAATACTCCCCTTCTCAAGTTTCTCTGATCACTAATCAATTGCTGGAGGATATCAAACAATGGCAACAACGGCCATTAGACGATCAGTATGCAGTGGTATGGATTGATGCGATTCACTATAAGATACGGCAAGATAACAAGGTGATTTCTAAGGCTTGTATGATTGCCTTAGGCATTGATATGGAGGGCAGGCAAGACATCATTTCTATGACAATAGTAGAAAATGAAAGTGCATCGGCATGGAGCCTTATTCTGGATGACCTTAAAAGCCGTGGCGTTAAGGATATTCTTATGTTGTGTTCTGACAATTTAAGCGGCTTAGACAAGGCTGTTCAAGCAGTATTGCCACAAAGTGTCCATCAAATTTGTATTGTTCATCAGATTCGCAACTCGCTAAAATTTGTTTCCTACAAGCATCGAAAGGCCATTGTGAAAGATATAAAGTCTATTTACCAAGCCAGCAATGAGCCTATGGCTAGAGAGGCTTTTGAGGTTTTTAAAGAAAACTGGAATGATAAATACCCAGTTGCAGTCAAATCATGGGAGCAAAATTGGGAGAATCTTACCGCTTTCCTTGCCTATCCTGTGGAGATCCGAAAACTCATCTACACAACCAATATTATTGAAAGCTTCAATGCTAGTCTGAGGAAATACACCAAAAACAAAAGGGTCTTTCCAACGGACAATGCTGCATTGAAGTCGGTATATCTAGCAGCACAACAAATCAGCAAAAAGTGGCAAAAAAGCCGATCTGGATGGGCACAGATTTACAACCAATTGCACATCCATTTTGAAAACCGTATTTTGTAATCATACCCTGAAAAAGGTACAACGCCTTTTCGCTTGGAAACACAAAATTCTGCATAAGCTCGCATAAGCTCTTCTAAGGCCATACTAAACAGGTAAGTTGTCAGTAGTTTTTGATTGGTTTTTCGTAAACCGTATACAATGCCATTCTAACTCTTCTTCGTATATTTTGCATACGTAGAAGTACAGTTCGATAAGTTGTAGAAGTCGCATTCCACAAAGTTATCAACTTGCTTCTACGTATTTTTAGCTCTTAATTCGCATTATAAGTACATATTTACTCTACGTCCACACCATAGTATAGGCACAGATAATGTAAAATTTCTTTCTTGTATTTCTTCTCAGAAAATTCCTGTAAATGCTGATCAATTGCGTCACCTACCCTTTTCTTAAAATCTTCACTGCTTGTATATCCCTTAATGTATGGCTCCAACAGTTTTATTAATACATAATTACTTTCGATGTTCTGAGCTATCATTTTTTCCTCCAAAGGAGTATCACCGGCAGTAGGAATTTTTGGTAAAACCCGGCTTACATAAGTCACCCTATGCATTATCCGCCAGCACTTGAGTTCCTGACCATTCACCCCGTTTATCACTGAACGTAAAGCTTTTGCATTCGGATGATTACTTTCCGCTAGCCACGTTCGATCTATAACTTTCTCAAAAAGAGTTCGATAATTATCAGCATCTGGCTCTAAGTAGAAACTCATGAAGCGATAGGCATCCACTGTGCCGGGGGTAAGTAAATTTTCTTTTAACACAGTCCCGATGAATTGATATCTGGGGGAGGTGGGCAAGCTGATACTAATATTTAAACTAAAAGAATTGTTGGACTCTTTCGTTTTGCTTTTTGTCAAGGTAAGAGTTGAATCGGAGCCAAAAGTAAATTCTTCTTCAATCTCGAGAGGTGCTTCAACTTCAGCAAAAGCCCCTAGGCCTCCCCCCATGTTAATAGACATCTCATTGCTAATCACTTCCTGCTGTGTTTCCAGTGTTTCAGTGGATTCGGCGTAGAAGCCACCCTCTACAGTCCATACATACGTATTTGCTATATTGCGTTTACTGAGGTTCTTAGCTATTTTATTCCTAAGATCTGTATTATTATAAGATGTTCTATTCATAATCTGCCCCAAAATTTGGTTTTTCACCCCGGCAATCAGCGGACCAACTACGGGCACGGCATTCATTATTTGTAATATACCCGTAGCAATTGAAATAGCTTTGAACCCATCATCTGAATCTTCTACATCAAAACTGTTATAATATTGTTCTAGTTGAAGTTGCTCCCGTTCAATGCGTTTCTTGAGTTTATAGGCCTCGGTTGGTTTAAAGTAACTATACTGACCATACGTATCTGCATTGGGGTAGTGATCCTTTTCCGGTTGTCCTTTGAACTTTCCATCCAATACACCTTGTTTCACGTAAAATGGGTTAATCGGAAATGGAATAATATTGGTGTCTTCTGGAATGTCGGGATTGGGTTGGTAAATAATTTTGACAACAGCATTGTTATGAGCTAGTTTCAAAACGTAAACGTCGGCTGTTTTAGATTTCACTAGTGCATATCCTGTATTCCCAAGTCCATAATAAAGATTGTCATCACCCTCTATTCTTTTCCCTGAATAGCCCGCCAAGGAAGCGCTCATACTTCGGTTGGTGTTTTTGCTGACCCCTTTCTCAAAACTGGCTGATCGATTTCCTGTATTTTCCCAGTTGGAGGTACCTTTGACACCAGCTTTCCCCTTGATCGTTATTCCTATTCCCAATGGTGCAATAATAGTATCTATTCCCCCGCCTATTTTAGTTTCCCCTTCGGCAGCTGCCCGATAACCATTTTCTTTAGAGACTGAATAATTGTAAGCTATTTCATCCGCCTCTTCAAATTCAGTAGAATTTTCCAATAAATAGGCATAAATATCGAGATCCTTGTCTGCCGCATAAGATAGGTTTTCCCCAGGTATAGGTGGAGGGCCTTCCATATATCCAACTATTTGGGGAGCATACTGAGCCTGGCCATACCATTCGCTGATCAGATTCCCCACTTTAAAACCGGTCACCAAGTGCCATTCTTTATCCTTAATAAAGGAATAACACTTCTTTAATATGCCATTGATTAAGCCTTCGTTTGAATGTTGTACGTCACCATATTCTACGATAGCAGGCCTACTATCTATATAATCGTTAAATTGGTTATCTTTAAAGTTATTAGAAGATAGAACTACAGGTATTTCCTCAGAGACGGGAGCTGTAGAATTAACCACTTTTATTCTGGTTGCTCCAGAAGGCCCTGAAGCTGATTCCGGTTCTTTTATTGCCAAATGATTCCCATTGTACCCAGCATCTAAAAATAATTTTTCGGTTCCTTCATCTCCATCGAACGTATAATTTGCCAATATGTCCTTCTTCTCGCCCTTGAGCCGAGAAAATACATTATCGCATATTTCCTCTTCCGTTCTGCAGATTCCCCATATTCTGACCTCCTCCATCTCTCCCTGGTAAAGTTCATAGTATTTCCCTTGATTATAATACCCACCAAGGCTGAATTGCATATTGGTCTTTTGGGAATCGTCTACTGTGGAGAGTTTAACCTGCTGGATTTCACCATCAAAGTAAAATCTGATTGGTTTTTTTTCTGTATTGGGGCTATGGCTCCAGATTACTTTGCCTTCAATAATTGCATCGTTATCGCCTCGAAGTTCGGAGAGGTATTTTCCTTCCCCCTCCTCCATCAACCATGCGGCGGCCAGCCCTTTAGTATCTTGAGGCATTTGATACCGAGAAGCTTCTGATTCCGTCAGTGCTCTATTCCAAAGGCGTACTTCATCAACAATTCCACTAAACCCACTGCTACCAATAAATAATTCCTTGAACTGATTTGCAGGAGGTAGAATTTCAATTGCTTCTTCAGAAACATATGCATTATCCTCTATAATTAAGGATATAAAATAATTATCGCCCTCTTGGTACGCTTCCCCATTATTGGCAACACCACTTATCTCTGACGTATCAAAACTATCCAATTTCTCATAGAGTTTCTCAATACTTTCATCCATATTCTTTAGTAACTCATCAGTATCTTTTTCTGCGTATTTTTCTCGATTGCGCCCATTATTTTTGCTGTCGTCATTTTCAGGAATCGGCATCGTCTTACCAAAACTTTCTTTGTTTGGCTTCTTTTTACTTTTTATCAAAGTAATTTTTTGAAAATCACCGATTTTCCCTTTTACCGTATTATTGACTAAATTATCGCTATTTCCTAAAGTGTAAATAACCTCGAACTCATCTGAACCCACTTTTTTAATCTTAACGGTATACTCTCCCTGCTTTTCAAGAATCGTGGCTTCCGAAGCCGACATTTGCTTCACCTCTAACAATAGTTCAATTGAAAATTCTCCATCAGAGCTAAGCGACTTGTTCCGGCCACAATTTATCCTCCCTCCATTTAGTTTTACGCCCCAGAATTTGTTATATGTCACTGCGAGGTGTCGCCACTCGTAGAAAGGGTGCTGCCCAATAGCTTCTACCCGATGGTTGTCAATATTAGCAAAGCAAGTGTACATGCCATCTTTTTCCTGAATATTTAGGTCATAATATTCTACAGGCAGTTGCTCTGCATCATTTTCGGGCGAATGATAATGAATGATAGAGGCAATTTCACCATTTGCCAGTGGGGTTGGCTTGATCCATGCCTCCAAGCTCAGACCTTTTTTTGATGGACGCAAGCTCTCCAGGTTTTCTTTATTCTCGCGGTCGATCTGTAAAATCCCTTTCTTTTGTTGATGGCTAAAAAGAATTGCTTTTCCTGGAGAAGGAAGAACCCACTGCTCTCCTAATTCTATTCTTTCCTTGACTATGAAAAATGAAGTCTGACTTGGATATCCTGCGGGGAGAAAGTATTCTCGTGTTCCACTTACTTCTACTAAACACTCACCAGGGGAGCTATTAAAGGTATCTATACGACCATCAAGTATCGCGTCAACACTCGTTGACCCACTATCCGCTTTTTTGAGCCAGGCATTATATGCCTTTCCTAAATCAGTTTCAATAGAAAATATATCATCCGTAACAGGTATATCATTTATTGTCTCTAAGTAAATACTAAAAATTTCGATGCATTGACTTTCAACATTAATCTCAAATGCTAGTTCGTGTTCGCGACCAAAACTAAATCTAGCTTCCCCTATTTGAAAGTCACAAATTCCTCTGTAAAATGCCTTTTTAAAATCATCGTTATTACTAATCCTTTCATAATCAACTTCACCATTATCTTTTAAGTCATGCCTACTTAACAGGCTGCAATCATTAGCTAATAAAATACTGACACTCCAATATAAAGAATATTCAGAAGAGATTTTAATATCTTTTATATTGCCTAATAGAAAACTCCTTTTTCCATTCAACACATCAGCTATAAAACTTCCACTATTGAATACTGGATAAAAATTTTGTTTAGCTTCCCAATAATCATGACTTTTTACGATTTTATCAGCTTTATCATGAGTATCCAGAAACAATACCAAACCACCATCATAATCCGATGTTGGCCTTTCACTTTTAGCCGCACGAGCCAAATAAATGTTATAAGGTCCTTTTTCTAATCCTTTAGGATTTTTTATATCTGAAAGCCCAAGTTTATTATACAGTAATTTCGCTGATTTTGTCCTGATAACTCCATCAGGATTTTCAAAATACAATACTGCAAAATTCCCACCTGTTTGATTAAAGAGCATTTGTTTTGTACTTGCCCCCTTAAAGTAGATACCAAGCCTACCTTGTGCGTCACAAAAAAGATAGGGACGTACTTTCGCCTCAATAATTTCTCTGGTTTCTTCCCCTTGATCGTTATAACGATAGATATAATCTTCAATACGGAGGTTAGAGATGGCCCATGGTAAGCCATCTTCTATTTCCACCGGGCTCATTTTCACAATCTCTTCCGATACTATTCCCTTTTGGTCGAAAATATGTAGGCCGTCATTCTCTATAACTTTACCAAGATCGTCATATTTAGGAATCAAAAGATCGTTTATCCTTCCGGAATCTTCAAGAGGGATTCTGATAGACCATAACCAATTATCATTAAACACATAAGCCAGCATCACACTCCGTTCGTGCCCATATAGTTTTTTGCCATGGTTGAATAAAATAGCGGAAAGTGCATCAATCGATTTAATAGCCGCCTGCTTAGATACCGGAATAATCATTTCAGGTAAACCCGAATTGCTATTAATGACCCTGTTATGATAAAAGAATTCAGCTAAATCAGACTTGGTCTTTTTATATTCCTCTTCGTTTTTGTCCCTCTTTTTATTGCTAATTATTTTATTTTTTATGTCAGTTACACACTCGTCGACAGTTTGGTTTTTGAAATCTGCAATCTCGTTTTTAGAAAGGGAATATTTTTCTTTGTATTTCTCTACCTGCATTTTAGCAGCATCAATTTTTTCTTGTTGAGACTCCACGACTGCCCAGTGAAATTTAAATCTTTTGACTGCATTTACCTTTTCCGCTTCGTTGAGTTGGGCAAATGCAGTGTCGTTCTGGATTCCTTCTAACAAAAAGTGCAGGTTATCATTTTCTACTTTCACTATGGCTTCGACATTCTCCGGACTTAGCTGGTGCTCTTTTATAAAGTTGTCGACAACCAACTGACTTTGGCCAAGATCGAACCACCCGTTCGCTTTTTGGGGATTGGCTTGTTGTTCAGGTTCGGCAATGAGTAAATTTTTCTTGAGTACCTCTACATCGTTATTTAAAATGAGCTCTTCATTCTTTGTGAAAATATTTTCTTTGCTGTTCAATGTTCCGACAAAGGCGTTATAACGTTCTTCATCCTTTTCTGACCTTATTCTTTCAATGTCTTCCTTTGATAAGTCATATTTTTCGGTAAAATCATCTACAAACTTCTGCGATTCACCAAAATCAAACCAGCCATCTTCGCTTACCTTGAAGTTCCACGCCTTGAGTATTTCCTGTGTCCCCCCCTCTGTATCATTACTAAAGATTTGCCAACGCTTCTCATCTTTCTTCTTTACGGGGATTTGGAATACCGAAAAAGCTCCGTTATTCATGTTTTTCACGAAGGCCAGTTCAAGAGTTGGCTCAATAAAATGGTTTTTATCCCTGTCAACTGGTGACAACGCATCTCTTCGATCCGCCGGCCGAATTTTATTTCCGCTGTGCTTGTAGCGAATTTCCCTTGCATTGACCAATTTAGTTCCACTAAGCACAAATCTATCCGCTAATAGTGTCTTATCTGCTATTTTCTGCAAGCTCGCAGGCGCTTCACTTTTATCCGCCTGGCGAAATAGATAAACGTACTTTCCATCGGAAAGCACCTGAAAAGGGGTAAGTCCTGTAAAACAAGCCGTTGTTGAGTAAAAAGCATCTCCTTTTACTCCATTTTCAACCGCTTCAGCAGTCAGTTCTTCCTTTTTATCGTTTACCAATGCCAGCTTATGGTTATCAACGATGGCAAAACCGGCCTGACCGATCTCACGGGGAAATCCCAATTCTTGTTTAACTGTCCAGGCTTCCCTATCAATTAAATCTTGCGCAGGATCAAGGTTCAGTACAGAATAAATAAAGCGCCTGTCCTCATTTAGGGCAAAGCCGACGACTGTCCCTTGGTGTTCAACCATGGCCGTGTATACGAAATCCCCCTTAAATACTTTAGTATTTTTTGCCTGTATTAAGGTTTGCTTGGCTTTTCCGTACTCAAATGGTAATTGCTTAATGCTCTCCTCGGATAATGCATAGTCGTAAATGCGCAGGTCTGCCATGCCGCCTTGGAAATTTGTCCAATGTGGTTCAGTCCCTTCGTACACATCACCTTCAATCAATGTATTACCAATAGATATCTGGATGTCTTTATAGTCACCATTTCTAGTAGAATTAATATTTTTCTTAAACGAATTTTCACCATTAATATAGAATGAAAATTCAGTTTCTGATTCTCCTTTTTTTGCTATCCGGAGCAAAAAATATTGCCAACACATTGTTTTAATGACCGTTTTTTCACGCAATTCTTCTGGGGCATCAAAAACAGTAAAATTTAACTCATTATCAGATACACTTATATGAGTACTTCTACCATGATTTGACGTAGTAGTCGTTGTAATTTCTTCAAACTGATGTATTTCGATTAAGGGCGCTTTTTCGGAAGGATTTTTGATAAATGCCCAGAAACCAATTGAAAGTTCTCTGCCCATAATAGGCTTATTAGGGTCATTTGCAGACATCCTTAAGCAGGATTCTTGTTTAAACCATACATGATGATTGTCTACAGAGTCAAGATTTTTTGGACGGAGAGCAAATCCAAAATCATTTTTTTTGACAATAAGTTGATTCTCTGGGCTAAGCTGTGTGAAAGGGAGGTGTAGTTCTTTTTTTTCCATACTGAATGTTCGATTGAAGAGTCGTAGAGATGATGATTGTTTGAGGTAAGTTTTCTTAAGGTTCGAAGAGCACACTCTTAATGGTGGATCTAATGCAAAATTTTACTTGCTAAGGCTCTAGTGGAGAAAGTGCCAAATATAAAAGCTTGTTAGGGAATTTTATAACGCACAATAGACTATTATCCAAATAATCATTGAGATATCAACTAATAACACAAGAATTATAGCGATTTGTGTCGTTTTTTTTCATAATCAATGACTACACAGCAAAAAAAATAGCCAAACAAAGCTTCTTTCTACAACCCAACGCTTGGACTCTAAGATAAAACCTTTGGTACCATCTGGGCGATGAGGAATTTAAAATTCCATACCACAATCCTCTACGGCATCAACAAACGTACCACAATAGGTTTTATCCCCCATGATCGTTTCCAAGCGATCACCGAAGTCAAAACATCGGTTCAATAAGTTGCATCCTTGAGGACTGTCGTGCAGATTAACCGAATGAATATGACAATCATATATTCGACCTAGGACATCAACTAAAATATGACGCTTTCTACCATTCACTTTTTTATTGCCATCGAGCCATCTTCCTATATGGCAAGCTGGCATTAGTTTGATACTTTGAAAGTCTACTAAACCTAGACTAGGCAAGGTTTATCTGCCTTTTTGTAAACGTTCGAGTCGATTCAATGCCAAATTGATCTCGTAGATCGCACCCTCTTTATCTCATTTTTTGAAATAGTAGTAAACCGCTTGCCAATCAGGAAAATTGGTTTGCTCTAAACATCTCCATTGCATGCCACTTCTGGTTACAAAAAGTATAGCATTAAAGACATCTGTCAAATCTATTTTCCGCTTTCTTTGCCAGTTGATAAATTGTTTGATAACTTCCCACTGGTCATCAGTGAGCCGCTCATACTTGAGCTACATATCTTGAAGTTTTGGTCGACCTAAAGACACGTTGATGATCGTTTCCTTAGACCAAATAAAATTTCCCAAAAAACTCTAAATTGGTCTACAATGGAGACATCCTCTTAAGGAAAAAAAGAGATTGTAAATAATATATACGTTACTAAGGTTCCCCCTAGAAACATGCTAAATGGAATTTCAAAACAACCAAAAAAAATCACTACGAATTGCTATTGGTCTTTTCATTCTGATCATGATAATCACTACACTCCTGATAGGCCCTGTAACAAAAGTACTCTGCTATATCGTATTTCCACTCGTGATGGCAGCTGCTATGTTTCGAATGCACAGTGGTAAAAGGGTTAGAGCGTTTTCCTTAAACGAGGATCACATTATTGCTCTTTTATACGAAAAGCCATTTACACTCAAGGAAAGGACATTCCCTCTAGGTGCTCTAAAATGGTTTTGGTCGGAAGAGTTAGTCGGAGAATTTCAAATCGCTAAAAAACTAGTGGGGAAATCAATCGATCACAGTACAGTAATTATGTTCTCGGAAGAACAAAATCTCTGGAATAGAGATCAAATGAAAAAAATTGCAATAGCACTCCAAGAAAAAGGAGCCACTGTTAAAGGTTTCCATCCTTTTAAGCCATAAAAAGCCCTTAACTCCCCTTCCTCACCACATAATACCCACAAGTCGTCAGAAAATTTCGCATGAAAGGAATTGCACTGATAACACCCCACTGCTTACGCATTTTCAAGCCAAATTTCACTTCGTAATTGGGATTAATGAGCCAGAGCTGCTCGCGGTCAATGTGATAACCATTGGTGTTGATGATTTTACGTAAGCGTTCGATGCTGATGCCCGTAGACTTGATATAAAGGAGTTCATCAATAACAGCCTGTCTTTCACCAAAAGCCTTCAACACCATGCGGTATAATGGAACGGGTAACAAATGAAAATAAGGCAATTTCGAAAGCACCTTACTACTGCATACCTGCTGATGACCACCAAAGGGCATATACCATGGCGGAAAGCCAAGAAACAATCGTCCATCAGGCTTTAGATAAGCTTTGATGTAAGCCATAAAACGATCTTGATCGACGATGTGCTCAATCACATCACGTAAGAAGATAAAATCGAAAGTACCCAGTGTCTCAGGCTCTAAATCGTAGACGTCTCCTGCGATCAATTCGAGTTTAGCTTGATTGGGATGCCCTGCATAAAACGCTTCAGCCCGCTCAATTTGCTGGGCATTTAGATCTACCCCCACACAGTTGCAGCCTAGATCCAAAAAAGGTTTGAGGTTGCCACCTTCGCCACAGCCTACCTCCAGAATGCGATGTTCCTGGCCAATAGGAAGAAAAGGACGAACGAAAGGAATCACGTACTTTTCCGTCGTGTAAGCTTGTTCTTCAAAATACCGTTGCCGATCTGAATGACGTTCCTGCATAAATCTTGTTCGTTGTGTCGCGAAATTAGGAAATCCCCTCGGTATTAAGTTATTTTTGACAAAAAGCTACTACAAGTATGGCTGGTAATATCCCTTCCAAGAAAAAAATAGTCGTTCCTATCTCAGACGATTTACAATCCTACCTTCGCCGGTATGGGCGATCTGTGGAGCTTCCGCTGCAATACGACGACCTCACCCACTATGAATCAAGTATCCCTCTGGAAGATCACGAGGGAAACCCTACCTACTGGGAGCAGGTCTTTTATAATGAATACGATCGTGAAAACTTGTATCGCTCGCTCACCCGAATTTATTCGCTGTTGAAAACGGATGGAGATACCGATGTTCTCCAACATCTTACCGTTGCACGGGTCGATTATTGCACCTTTGGCAACACCAAACCTTTTCGGATCAGGATCATCAATGGACTTAATGACAACTATGATCATTTTTATATCAAAAAGTCAGATGCCTCCCGGATCTATGGGGCAGAACTCGAAGAACTGCTTTCGCCCAACTCTTTTATGTACCTGCATCATGGAGATACCCTGATTGAAGAACACATTGCAGGCATCCCCGGTGATGACTTTATCCGTAAAAATCTGGCAGACACCACCTTCAACCAAATCCGAATAGCCAAGGAGTTTGTCAAATTCAACGAGCGCTGTTTTGTGCGCCTATTAGGAGATATGCGAGCCTACAACTACGTAGTGGATATTACACCAGATATCGAGGGGTCTCAGTATCGTATGCGGGCCATTGATTTTGACCAGCAATCGTATGAAGGAGGAAGTAGTTTTTACCAACCTAAATACTTTAAGGAGAACAATCCCATCATTTTCCTGGGCCAACAGCACATGACCGTGGATACCATGAAACAGTATCAAATGGAGGAACGCAGCCTGATTGCCAATCGCATCAAAGCAAGTAAAAGAAGAGTGAGCGCACTGTTCTCCGTAATGATCAAAGACGAAATTTCAAACCCTAAAAAAGTCGAGAAACTCAAAAAAGAGCTGGCTTACCACCACTCCACCAAGGTGTTTGACCATTGCAAGAGCATGGGGGAGATTGTCTACGAAAACCTCAAATTGGTGCTGGCCAAAGAATTTAAGCAGAGTACTGCTATTTTTGACTTAGCCTCCGATGAGTAAAGCTGGACTTTTGGCAAAAGTCCGTAGAGGGATGCGGGCTGCTCCGCGCCCTCAGGGTAGAAGGTATAGGGATAACAGACGATTAAGCATAATTCCCAATTTCGATTATAAAAGTCGAGGTTGAGAGATTTACAAGCCATTTCTACTAGTGAATCCCCCAGTAGCGTTATAGTCTAACAAGGCATAGCTTAATGTGACGTAGCATGGCTAAATCAAATCCCATGAAATAGGAAACAGTGTTTAACACCTCCTAATTTGCAGAATTAATAGCCTTATTTCTCGGCTCTTGACGATTCTCCGTTAAAAAAACAGACAGCAACGGTTTCTTACCAGCTTGCGCGGAAGTTGAGCCCTTTGTAACCATTACTGCATCCAAAAGTTTGAACAAAACTGTTGGCTTAACTTTGAGCAAATGATGCCGGGCGAACGGCTTCGCAAGCGATCAGGAATCACTGGCTGTTTTTAGGAGAATCGTCACAAGCCTTGGGTTTTGCTTCTTTTTGCCAAGAAAAAGAAGAGTACAACACTCTTGCTCGCTACGAAAAACTCGACTTAAATAGGTACTTTTCGCGAGAAGACACGCCTCTCTCTTTACGACTTTCAGTAAAATAACTAACGTGAATTTATCAGCAGAAGAAAAAAACCGCTATGCTCGCCACCTGATCCTTCCAGGTTTTGGAATGGAAGCCCAACTAAAGCTTAAGGCTGCCAGCGTTCTCGTTATTGGTGCCGGCGGCTTGGGTTCTCCATTGTTGCAATACCTCGCCGCCGCCGGTGTGGGCACCATCGGCATCATAGACCCTGACCGTGTAAGCAGTAGCAACCTCCAACGGCAGGTGCTCTACGGTGAGAAAGATTTAGGTAAACTAAAAGTAGAAGCCGCTAAAGAACGGTTACTTGATTTGAATCCTCATATTACTATTGTAACCTATCCGCAAGTTTTTGATAAAAAAAATGCGATGAAAATTCTATCTGAGTATAATATAATAGCAGATGGAACAGATAATTTTCCAACCAGATATCTGGTCAACGATGCCTGTGTCTTGGCAGGGAAGCCCTACGTCTATGGTTCTATCTTTCGTTTTGAAGGGCAGGTGAGTGTATTCAATCTTTTATTGCAAGACGGGAGCAGGAGCCCTAATTATCGCGACCTCTACCCTACTCCGCCGCCACCAAACCAGGTTCCCAACTGTGCCGAGGGCGGTGTATTGGGGGTACTACCCGGCATAATCGGCGCTATGCAAGCCAATGAAGTCATCAAAATCATTTCGGATACAGGCACACCTTTGGCTGGAAAGGTTGCATTGTTTGATGCAGCCCATTTCACCCAGCACACCTTGCGCTATAAAGCAAACCCTGCTATTAAAATAGAAGAACTGATTGATTACGAGGTATTCTGTGGGCTTCCTGCCCAAGAGCAACTGCCCAGCATTGATGCAGGGGCATTTAAAGCGATGCAGAAACGTGGAGATGATTTCGTTCTACTTGACGTAAGAACACCACCAGAGTATGAGGTGGATCATCTGGGAGGGATATTAATTCCGCTGGGAGAACTTTCTGACAACTGGCATCAACTTCCCAATCGGCAATTGATTGTGGTACATTGCCGGAGCGGAGCTCGCAGCGCAAAAGCTGTAGCTCTGTTACAAGAAAAGGGATTTTCTCAGGTATATAATCTTGAGGGAGGTATAAATGCTTACCGCGACTTAGACTAAGGAACAGCACGAAAATAAAAAGCGATTTTGTTTTTCATAATAGTTAAATAAGCGCTTCATTTTAAGTGTTTTAACTATTTGGAAAACTTAAAAAAATCGCAGTTTGTTTTCTGCGCAATGCTAACAAGCGCAGTACCACCATTTCTTCAATTCCTCCTCTGTTTCCAGGAGGTACTCCTTGATTTTTGTCATTCCGACAAAGCGTGCACCTCCATCGGTAAGAATGGCTTCTTTAAGATTGCGATTCAATCGAACAGAGTGAGCTAAAGCGAGTTCAGTAAGTTTGTCGACTAAGTCCATATTGGACTCGTCCTTGCGAGGGATTTCCAGTTTAATCATTTCCTTTTTTGGGTTGGCTGTGTTAGCCTGAGCGTTCTTTGGGGAGCTAAGGTTAAAACATTATTAATCAATATACTTCTGACGTATACTGTGCAAAAATGTAACGCAAATCCTCTCCTATTAGTTGCCTAAAATCACGAATAATATTAAATGTTATCCCCTAATTTTTTATTAATCATTCGAAGGTCGGCTAATAGCACTTAAACGAACAGCTAAATTGAGAATTCCCCGGACTTGTTCTTGTGGTGCTTCATGCCATAATTTATTTGGAGGATGTATCATATCGTCCAGTAAAAGGGCATTATTCAACTGATAATAAGTCACCCAATCTTCCCTGGTAGCTGCTGCAAATTGAGCGAAAGCGGCTTCGTAACGCCCACATGGAAGAGGAGCCGTGCTGAAGTCACAAAATTCGGGTGCTTCCTCTCCTCTGCCCATTACATTGATCCAGGCAAAGACATTTACAAAACTCTCTTTGTAGTAATAACGGAATTCTCTCCAAAAATCGGTAGAAATAGGAAGGTCTGCTGCTGCCACATAAGCATTCAGCAAAGCCAGTGATCCACCAACAGGTGGAAGTCGGCAACGGTTAGTGGCGGTGAACCCTGCACAAGGCAGCTTTGTATCTTCAAACTGTAGTTCTCTTCGAATGTACTCGCTCCAATCTTCTCCTGCAACATCAAGATAGTTGGTACCATAGGCATCATCATACAATTTAAGCGCATAAAGCGCTGCTGCATTGTCTGCAGGCCGCAACGCCATATCTTCCGGTCGTGAGGCCAAGTGTTTATATTGAGACCGAGAAATACCCATTACAAGGTAAATCGACAATTCTTCCCACTGTAGGTGGTATTTATCATCTTCGGTGTACAACTGATAATGCCCCAGTATTATGGCTGCTTGAGTTAGGAAAAAAAGCTGTTGCTCCCACTTTTTCTTGTTCTTCCAAAGCGGAAAATGGTCTGTATCGCTAATATAAGCAGCCATCCAAGCCATGTGCTTAGCTATACGAGGGTCAGGCTCATCGAGTAGGTCGGCCATCTGGTGCAAGGCGATAGCCGACTGGCTCATCATAAAGATGGTAGTCTCCTGAAGATCGTCTTGGCGATAAACATACTCCTTCAATTCTTCCTTGTCTAGCCCGTAAAGCAACTGCTTGTAGAAACCTTCTCGTTGCCAACCCGTTATTTCTACTAACCAAAGTCCTAGTAGGAATAATGCAATTAAAGTACCAACACCTACCAGAGCAAGCGCTACTCTGGGAAGTCTTTTTCGAAGCAAATAGGCAATAAACCAGAAGAGTCCGGCTCCGAATAATAGGATAATTAAGAAGGCAATTAATGGCATATTCTCATTTAACTGAATATTCGGCAAGATAGGGCTTTGGCAAATGCTGAGCAAACATTAAATTTGCGGGCGAAAACAAAGCAGGTATTCCTGATGTTTACCCGATGAATACGTGCAGATAAAATAAATACGACCTCGCTATGGCGATAATGATAACCGACGAATGTATTAATTGTGGTGCTTGTGAACCTGAATGCCCAAATAACGCCATCTACGAAGGCGGTATGGACTGGGCTATTGAGGATGGCACTTCAATTACCGGCCCCTACACCATTGAAGGTGATCGTTCTGTTGACGCCAGTAAGCGTTTAGAACCTGTATCTGACGAATTCTACTACATTGTTCCTGACAAATGTACAGAGTGTGTTGGTTTTCACGAAGAGCCTCAGTGTGCCGCCGTATGTCCAGTAGATTGCTGTGTTCCTGATCCGGAAAGAGAGGAGACCGAAGAGCAATTATTGGCCCGAAAAGCGTCCTTACACCTGTAGTATTATCCTTCCATTGCTGTTTTTATCTCTTAGAGCATGTTTGGGACTTGTTCCTACTGCGAAACCGTCCCAAACATGCTCTTAGAACCGTCGCTTTAACCAGCGATCGGGCTTAACTTTCTGTGTTTTCTTCGTCATTTCATCTAAACGAAGCTTGCAAGATGCACACCTTAGAAGATGCTCTCTAGTGCGTTTAAGCGCTTTCTCTCCCATCCGATTGGATAAGAAATCATCTAGATCATCATCTTCAAGATGAACCAAATTTCCTTTTATTTGCCGCCACATAAACCAGAATACGGCCAAGGCAAATACAACTACAATTAAAGCGCCACTGCTCATTTTATTATTATTTTACTTTCCGTAATACCTCCATTAAACGCTCCCAATCCTGTGTATTGTTATAAACATTAGGTGCAATCCGAATGGTTTGTCCGCGAACACTTACCAAAATACTCTGTGCTGCAAGGGCAGCCTGAACAGCTTCCATTTTTACTTCTTTGGGCAAACCTAAGCCTACGAGATGCTGCGCCCTTTGCCCTTCGGGCAAAATATGATAGTCCATGGAAAGTAATTCTTCCAGATAAGGCCTATTCAAATTAGCACAATACTCCTGGATACGAACAGGCTCCCAGGCATTGATCTGCTGAAGAGCTACCTCCAACATTGGCATAAGTATAAAGTTACTCTGCTCGCCCACGCAATAGCGACCTGCAAGCGGAAGGTATTCCGATTGGTAATTCACCAAATTACGAAAATCATCACTTCCTTTACGGTTGATCCAGTTCTCTTCTATAGGTTGCCCCCCGTCCATCGTTGGGCCAAAATAGGCTACGCCTGTTGAGTAAGGCCCCATCAACCACTTGTAGGCCGCACAAATCAGCGCATCAGGTTGAATTTTCTGTACGTCAAAAGGCAAAGCCCCCACAGATTGAGTGCCATCGATAATTAGCCAGGCACCAACTTCTTTGGTTTTTCTTCTAATCGCTTCCAAATCAAACAAAACTCCTTCTGCCCAGTGTATGTGAGAAAGAGCCACCGCGGCCGTATTGGGGCCGATTGCAGCGAGGATTGCCTCATTCCAACGTTGGCCCTTATTGGGGCCATCATCTACCTTGACTGGGGTTAATTTACCACCTTTCTCTGTTGTGAGTTGGCTCCACGAATAATAGTTGCTGGGAAACTGATCGGCGGCAATAATTACTTCCTGGCCCTTTTCTATCGGCAGGTTCCTGGCTACCGTTGCAATCCCATACGATACAGAAGGAATCACCGCAACACGGTCGGCTTCAGCAGCATTGATGGTTTTAGCGAAAGCAGCTTTTACATTCCGAACCAGATTAAAGAAATCTGTTGGTGCAACGCGATTAGGTGTATTTTTCAGGCTTACCGCATGTCGCCCAGCAGATTCAACACTCTTGAGTTGAGGGGACATGTAAGCGCAATTCAGGTAGGTTACAGACTCATCTAACTGAAATAGAGACCTCTGACATTTTAGCATTTGGACGGGCATTTCGTCAAAGATAAGCCGCCGAGATCAAATTCTTACCGTAAATAATACCTTAGCCCCAACTGAAGGGCAGAAAGTCCGCCAAAAGGCTCTTGTTTGCTTGGCCAAGCCGTTAGGTGGTGCTGATATTGAAGGGCCGCCTCCCAATGTTTCGCAAATTGATATCGAGCACTACCGTTAAGGCTCCATTGTAATCTATTCGCATCAATAGCAAAGGGACCATTTACAGCATTGGTAATCGAATCTAAATCATAGACCGACAAAACACCTTCATAAAGATCTACCCGTAAGCCATTAGGATCATTTTCTAAAGGCTGGTTCACCGCAGTCGACGAGCTTTCAAAAATAGCAAAAGCTTTGGTAAAATAGCTCCCTTGTACTGACATTCCTAGGCTAAACCGAGGAGATACCTGATAACTACCGCCGAGGTAAAGGTTAAGGCGTGAAGTTTCCAAATTTTGAAAAGCCAAGGTTCGCTCTACGGAGTAACCACTACCTGTGTTAGGCTGAAGTTCATCAGCAAAAGCATTATCTTGATTTCTCCCTACAAAAAAAGAGCGCTTATTGAGCTGGTATTGCGCGCCTAACTCCACATTCCACTTAGTGCCGAGGTCACGTTGCACGCCAGCACCTATGGCAATACTGCTATAATCAGCCGTGGTCAATGACACACCACCTTGGCCCTCCAAGTAATAATTCCAAGGACTAACAGGCTTGACTTCAGCAACGTTAACAGGGAGATGCGAATTGGCAGTAGAAAAAGGAAAGTCGCTAATGGTCGGCAATAGGTAAGAGATCGCGGTCACCGCTGGAGAGCGATTAGCCGTTATAAGCTCGGAGGTTTCCGATACTATTGAAGGTCTATTTTCATTGACAAGTAACTCAGCGGTTACATTATTAAGCCTTGTACTTCCCTCTGCATTAACAATGATGGAGGATGGCGCTGGGTCGGTTTGATAATCAATCGTATTTTCAGAGCGGTCATTTTCTTCATCAATAGGTGCTTGCTGAAACGAAGAGGTGGGTGCTTGCTCTACCGCGAAGGATGAAGCAACTTCTTGCTCTACCAAACGCCCTTCTACTGGCACAGTGGGCGTTGGAGTTTCAGACAAAAGCTCATCATTCTGCTGATAAACATTTTGTTCAGCGGTGTTTGTATTATCCGCAATAACAGCTTCTTTTTCTGTTACAACCGCAGGTACGGAGGAATTTTGGCCACTACCTTTACCAAACAGATAAATGTTCAATAATAGGACAACAATACCAGCCAAGCCAGTCAGCCACCAAAATGCGCCACGCTTCTTTCGCGGCATAGCTCGGTCTAGCTCCTGCTCCATCTGCATCCAGGCATTATCAATCAATGCCGGATCCAGCTCCCTGTCTTTATTATCCTGTATACTGGCCACTATGATTTGATTCTTTGTTCATTAATACTTTCAACTTTTTCCGGGCATTGGATAAATGCCACTTGGAGGTGCCGTCACTTATCCCCAATCGCTTTCCTATTTCCACGTGCGTATAGCCGTCTACCGCATAAAGCCAAAAAACCTCTCGAGTAGCTTTGGGTAGTTTATCTATCAGGCTTACCATGTCCTCAAAATACAGCTGGTGTAAAGCTGAGGTCGAAGTTGGCGCATCCCAATCTTCAACTGGCAGGAAGCGTACTTTCTTGTCGCTTTTCCGATAATAATCCGCCATACTATGAAAAACCAAGCGGCGTATCCAGCCCTCCAAAGAGCCCGCAAATTGAAAGGTATGCAGTTTGGTAAACACCCGTAAAAACCCTGAGTTTAAGATTTCTACAGCCTCTTCTTCTGAATTGGCATAACGCTGACACATCCGATACATCTTCGGAAAAAACTTACGGTAAAGCAGTTCCTGAGAGCGGCGGTCGTTATTCACGCAGCCCTCTACCAGTTCCCGTTCGTTATTATTGTCTTTCTGTGTTGCCAATTTTATTTAAAATAATAAGCCCAGCGAAAATAAAAATCGCTGATAGGTGATATTACGATATTCTATATTTCCGTTAAACGGGCGCTCCTGAACATAATAAGCGTCCTGTAAGCGGTATCCAAGGCTAATCGTAAAATTTGTTTTTTCAGTAGCACCTAAACGCAGTCCTACTTCCGGGTGAATCATCCAGCCTCCTTCGGCAGTTACTACTCCTTGGTTTTTATTGGTAAGCGCAAAACCATAACCTGCGCTTAAGCCAAGGTAAGGCGCCACGATACTTCTGCTCAAATAGCCACGATAATGTCCAAAAACACTGAGAATAGACTCGCCATCTTCCAGATCATAGGCATCATAACTCACCCCGAGGCCTGCCCCCACCAATCGATTAAATTGATAACCCATAATATGCTGAATATTAAAGCCTATTGCAGATTGCGTAACCGTAGCTTCCTGGAAGTTCGGATCAAAAAATATAACGTCATTATCCCGTTCTCTTTTTCCAAAAGAGAATGCAAAACTTGTCGTATTAAACCACCCTTCTTCCTGAAATTCATAAACGGGCTTACGACGCTCAAATGAAGGCTTATCTATATTCGGCTCCTCCGATAGATATTCACTAACGTGCTTAGCACTTGGCATTTCGTAGGTGATCTCTCTCACCTCTGTATCCATAATAAAAACAATATATCTAGTTGTCTTTAGTTGAACCTTCATTTCTCCTTCTGGGGAATAAGACTTGATAATTCCCTTGTGAACTGTCCCGTCATTCAAGGTAATATTGCTAATTACTTTTTTTTCCTGAGCGATGGGAAGCGCTGTACGCCAACCCTCCTCTACAGAAGTGGGTAGCTGCTGAATCTGTTCAACGGCCTCCAGCGGGTAAGTTTGTACAATATCGTCTTCAGCTCTCTTAAAAACAATTTTATTATCCTCTGTGTAATTAAGGATCGTTCCCTGAACAGTCTTACCACTACGGAGATGTAATACATCCGCAGACTGCGCCATCAAAGTCAGCAGAAAACAAGAGAAAGCAAATAAGAAGGTGATCTTTTTAATCATTCTAAAAGTAATTTTATTAGCAAGTCTACCTCATTGTACAGTCAAGACAGTCGACTGTCAAACAAAGGTTGGGTATTTGCAGTGATAAATTAAAAATCGTTTAGCTGCAAGTAAAATCTTAATCCTTTTCCTGTCTTCAATTAGAGAATCAAATTACCTTTGCAGCCAAAGGTAATCCGTCCCTTCACAATATAACATTTCCTATGATGCTGCGTCATTTCCGTCTATTCCTTAACCTTCTTTTCCTCCTTCCTATCAGCCTTTGGGGGCAACTTCTCATCGAAGTCAGCAATCTTCCTTCTACAACACCCCCTGGGAGTGATATTTATATTGCAGGAAGTTTCAATGATTGGTCCCCTGACAATACCGACTATATTCTGGCAGAAACTTCCCCCGGTATTTACCAAATTGAACTCGACATCGCAGCTGGCACCTACGAGTTTAAGTTTACCCGTGGTAGTTGGCCTACTGTTGAAGGTACCACAAGTGGAGCTTTTCGCCCTAACCGACAAATTACCTATAGTGGCGGACAGCAAACGGCGTCGCTTATCATTGACGGCTGGGAAGGACTCAGCAGTGGCGGCGGTACCGCTGCTCCTAATGTAGAAATTCTTTCGAATAACTTTTACATACCACAACTCAATCGCAACCGCCGGATTTGGGCGTATCTACCTCCTGATTATTATACCTCTAGCCGTGAATACCCGGTCCTGTATATGCATGACGCCCAAAATCTTTTTGACCAAACGACCAGTTTTGGCGGAGAATGGGAAGTTGACGAAAGCCTCAATGAACTCTTCAATCAAGGCGATCCTGGCATTATTGTCATCGGTATAGAAAACGGTGGCGGAGAACGAATTAACGAATTAACTCCTTGGGCTAACCCAACTTACGGCGGCGGCGACGGAGCTGCTTATGTAGATTTTATCGTTGAAACACTGAAGCCTTACGTAGACAACAACTACCGCACCAAAAGTGACCAGCCAAACACAGGCATTATGGGTTCCAGCCTTGGCGGGTTAATTTCGTTATACGCCTGTATCCGTCACCAGGATATTTTTGGCAAAGCAGGTGTACTTTCCCCTAGCCTTTGGTTTACTGATGATATTTATGATTTCGTAAGCAGTACAGGCAAGCAAGCTCAACTAAAAATAGCTTTGGTAGCAGGAGAACAAGAGTCAAGTACAATGGTCGCTGAGCTACAAGCTATGTACAATACCCTGCTTAGTGCAGGTTTCAGCTCTGATGAATTACTCCTCACAACCCATGCCGATGGCGAACATAGTGAGTGGTACTGGCGGCGAGAATTTCCAGGAACCTATCAATGGTTATTTCAAATCGTTAGTATTCTTCAAGGCTCCCTGGAATTAGATGGTATCAGCTATTGGCCTAACCCAGGGACAGACTATCTATTCATTGATGGTCTTCCAGCAACCACTTCCTCTTGGCAAATGGCTATTTATAACACCGCTGGACAAAAAATCAAAGAATCCTCATTTAGCAATACTCAAATAGATGTAAGCTTTCTTTCATCTGGAAGCTACTTCATTGTTATTTGGAATGATAACGAAGGATGGAGTGTTGTGAACTTTCAAAAAAACCGATAACAAGTGCTCATTGGCAAATTTAATACCGCTTTTAACGCAAATTGATTTCTTTTTATGCCGAAAAATCGTTATTTTTAAAAACAACAATGTGTAAAAAAATCTGATCACTTAAAAGCTTATCGCCGATGAATATTACATTTTCAGAACTTCGCAACATCAAGCACCAGATGCCAAGTGGCAGTGTAGGTCGCATTGCCAATGAATTGGGTATCAACGAGCAAACGGTAAGGAATTATTTTGGTGCAAATAAATTTGAGGAAGGTGCCCTTACCGGTAAACATGTTCAGCCCGGACCAGAAGGTGGCGTCGTTTCTTTAGAAGACACGGCTATACTGGAAATTGCCCAGCGAATTATCCAAGAGAACAAGCTAGGCATGTAATTTATCACCTAACAATATGAGTCATCCCGAATTTTGATTATCATCAAAATCCGTGCTGACCAATCGCAAAACTTATAGTTTAAAATAAAACCTCATGATTTCTATTAGTGAAATCGTGGGGTTTTGTACAAATAGTCAGATAAATCACTCTTTTCAGATGCTTAGTTAGCCTTAGCTTTTATTCTTCTTTTAAGCCCCTTCCTTTCTTTTGTACCAACCCTTGCTCCGTCAGCTGCTTTAGTAAGCGATCTAGTACACCATTAATAAAATCCTTGCTCTTATCTGTACTGTACAGCTTAGCAACCTCTACAAATTCGTTGAGGGTAACTTTGGAAGGAATAGAAGAGAAATATAAAAATTCTGCTATCGCCATTTTAAGAATAATCATATCGAGAATTGCGACTCTTTCTGCATCCCAATTTTTGAGATTAGGCTCAACTATACCGAGTAATTCTTTATCAGCGTCTACTACTTTTTCAAGCAATTCCTGCCCAAACTCACTGATGGTTTCGTCTTGTGGCTCATAAGTCTCCAGAAAATCTTCCTCTACAGGAAGACTTTTAATCGTTTTTTTCATCGCACCAACCACCAAGCTCTTATCGTCCATCCACAATGGAAACTGATCTTCCATCATAGAGATAAAGGTCTCGTTGTTGATTAGAAAACGGTAAAGTTCAAGCAATATATTCCGATGATCTTCTTCTTTGCTTTCAGCTTGATTAATGTAGGCCTTGTACGCTTCTGTTTTTGAAAACCCTACGTAAAGTTTACGAATCAGATCAGCATCCAAGTGCTGCCCCAGACCAAAACGGCCATGAGCATTGGTGAGTGCAAAATTTTTGGCAAGCGACTGAAGCGCCTCATTATTAGCCAGCTTGGCCGAAAACTCTTGATCAGCTTCCGTAGGACGGAGCTTACCGTCCTTACGAATTTTATCCTGTCGGGCATATTCCGCTACTCGCATAAAAGCCAGTAAATTAAGCAAATACAGCTTAAAGGAATCATCTACCATCCGGCGATAATACTTAACTGCACCTTTGACACCGGTTGTTGGTTCCTGCTCGCGGTTTTTCGCGTACAGCACCTGCATAACCTTGATCCGGACGTTTCTACGGCTTAACATGATTTCAAGTAACGTTTGATGAACAGGAAACAATCCCGCTATAAAATTCCTGCAAAGGAAAGCATTATCCGCTTATAATCACAAAGAATTAGGATTCGCTGAGAAAATCTGCCTGAATATTATCAAAATTAGGGATGTTTTTAAAGTGCCATTTCTTCAGAACAGTCCCTTCCTTCATAAGTACTGGCCCTGGGTTAGAACGAACAATGGTCTTCAATAAAATATCATCGCCCATGAAAAATGGAATCTCCGTACCCAAAGCTTTTTGGAAACTGGCAATCCGTTCAGGGTCTGAATAAGCTGTAATGGCATAAACTTTTAATCCAGCCTCCGCAGCGGCTTCCATAACAGGTAAGAAGTCATTCTTCCAGCGGGCCACATAAGAAGGGTCCCAATCGTAGATAGTGGTCACCACTTCTTTCTGATTCACTTTCGTCAACCGGCGTTCTAAAACAGTATCCTGTAAGGTAATTACGGTATCTGTTACAAAGATAGAATCAGGAACTATGGTTGTTTCTTGATGTTCGGTACCATACAAACGGTAGGCGACGATCATTATGTGAGGTTCGCTTTCCTGTAAAATGCCGGAAGTGATATCGTTCCCTCCCAAGTCACTGATTTCAAAATCACTAATCTTTGTCCGAACAACTTCTGGTTCTGACTTTACCTGATCGAGTTCCCATTCTTCTGCCGGATACTTGGCGTATTCTTGCAAATAAACGTCAAAGGGCAACTCTACCACTTCACCGCTGGCCTTATTAGTCATTTTATAGGCCAGTACTTTAACATTGGCCTCTGATTCTTCTTCGAGTGCTTTGCGTTCCGCAATATTAGCTCCTTCTCGAAACGGCCGGAAATCCACTTGAGGAATGTCCGTTACGTAATTAGTAAAAGAATAAAGCATAAGTGCCAGGACACTACCAATAATGGCCATATTTTTACTGAGGTACTCAATACCTACAATTGCCACAAAAAACACCGGTAAGCGCCAGCCAATGGTGTATCCATTAATATAAATGGCCAAAATAGAGATTCCTACCGCAAGGCCAACGGCCAATGCACGCTGAGATCCTTTGGTGAGTTCGTGAAAAGATTTTGTTGCAAAAAGGAAGATAAGGCCAGGTATCAGCAAAAAGATATCCTTGAAGAAGGATACACGGGGTTCTAGCTTGAGAAAATCGCCAAAACAACCACAATCAGTCACCTTCATGCTTGTTGGTTCATAGCTGCCCCACTGCCCAAACTGGAAGAAATTTACGCCTTCAGGCACGTATCCTGTCAGGTAAGTAAAGCCTGTCAGGAAAGTAAACACCAAAACCAACAGGAAGTAGGACCAGGCCGTAAACTTGCGCATAACACCTATAAGTAGGTTGAAGCCCAGGAAAATTTCAAAGACAATCATAAATACCGCAAAAGCCACAGCATACTCCGCTAATGCCGGAAACATAGGTGCCAGAAAGGCTGCTTTCGTACCTGCAAAAGTTGTTTCAAATTCTGCAAAATACTGCTCCATTTTGTAAGCAGTTCCCAGTGGGTCAACTGCTTTCACCAAACCGGAGAATATAAAAAGACCTCCAACAAAATTTTGAAGAAGACTTATCAGGAAATTCTTGATCAATTTACGATCCATAGCTTTTTGCATGCCCGTCAGAGCAATAGCAAAAATGGCAAGTCCAATAATGAGTGTAGGTAGATTCATAATAAGCTGGATTATTGTGGATCACTCGATCCATCCTCTAACAATATTAAGGCGAAAACGGCATAATTGATAATATCACGGAAATTACCTTCTTGCCCTTCAGAAACGAGGGTATGGCCCTGGTTTTCTTCAATCTGTCTGATTCTAAGCAATTTAGCTAGCATCAAATCGGTAATAGAGGTTAGCCGAAGCTCCCGCCATACCTCACCATAATCGTGATTCTTTTTTTCGAGAAGTGCGCGGGTACCCCTAATTTCGGTATCGTATAGTGCAGCTACTTCTTCAGCACTGAGGTCAAGCCCACTATCAGCAGGTAACCGAGACTGGATGATCGCCAGGATACTGTAATTGATAAGACCTTTGTACTCCCCGTCTAGCGGATCGTCTACAAGTTGCAGGCCTTTTTCTTCAATACTACGTAGGCGTTTGGCCTTGATAAAGAGCTGATCCGTCAAGGAACTGGGCCGAAATATCCGCCAAGAAGAACCATAGTCCTGATGCTTATTCAAGAAAACTTCCCGGCAGCTGGCCATTATTTGATCGAATTGCTGAAGTGTACTTTCCACTTAGCGGCTTTTTTATTGTTCTGCAAATGTAACAACTCCTCCATTATTGCTTGCAAATGAATTGCAAAATATAGTTAACAAAAATAATTACGACCTTTATGACTGTGGAATATACAGATATATATCAAACCATTGAAGGGCCGTCCTTTGGAGAATTTAAAGATCGAGGAAGCAAATTCCTGGCCTATGCTTTCCCTGTGGAGGATACGGATCAAATTCAGGCTGCTCTTTTAGAAGTACGCAAAGAACACCCAAAAGCCCGGCACCATTGCTATGGCTATCGCTTGGGACTAGATCAGTATAACTATCGCGCCAATGATGATGGAGAGCCCAGCGGAACCGCTGGAAGACCCATTCTCGGACAAATCGACAGCGCAGAACTAACCAATACCCTCGTAGTCGTTGTGCGCTACTTTGGCGGAACGCTACTCGGAGCATCAGGTTTGATTAATGCCTATAAAAAAAGTGCAGCTGATGCCTTGGCTGCAGGTGTAAAGGTTGAAAAACTAGTGGAAGACGTCTACACTCTCCGTTTTGATTACGCCCACATGAGTAAGGTAATGAACGCTGTTTCTAAGCCTCCATTCCAGGTTATTGAACAACGCTTCACGATCACCGCTGAACTAGATGTTTCCGTCCGGCAATCACTCGCAGAAGAAGCCCTCAAGCAGCTAAAAGCCCAAGTAGCAGAGGTTTACCTCGAAGAGGTTGATGGCCTGGAAGAAATCGAAGGCTTTGATTTAGAGCATGCCTACACGCGTTAGTACGAGTAGGTGAAATTCAAAAGACAAATGGAATCAAACGCTTAGTTTTTTTGGAATACTCCACATAGGCTTCTCCAAAATGACTACGTAGCGCTTCCTCTTCTGCTGTGATACGTTGATAATAGGCAATCCCCATGGCCACCATCGCAAACAATAACCCGATCCAGGCCTCTAGCATAATCCCAGTTCCGAGATATGACAAGTAGGCTCCCGTATAACTGGGATGTCGGACCAGTGCATAAGGCCCAGTCTGTACAACTTGATGGCCCTCAATAATTTGTACGGTAGCTGTAAAAAAACGCCCAAGCGTACGAATCGCCCATACTCGAAAGACAATACTCAATAGCAATACGCCTACACCTAGAGGAAAACTCCAAGTGTATACCGTTTTCATATCGTGAAAATAGGCCCATTCTATCAATGGTACATGAAGCGATAGCAAGGACATCACGGTTATCCACCAAAAGGAATTCCGGTCTGTCCCAGCTTGTTCCTTTGCTTCTGTTGGGCGTGGTGCTGGCTGCGTTAGGAATACTAATGCCGAAGCCGTTGTCAGTAAAACAATGCGAATATCTAGCAGGCCCTCTAGACAGCCGACTAACGGAAGTACAATTCCCACAATGATAAAAAGCAAAATAGGTTTTATTTTCTTGCTCATAAGGGCATGATTATTTCTTCAAGAAAGCGTGATAAGATTTTGATTAAAAACATCCCCGTTGACTAAACTTATGCTGTACGGCGTACAGGAACTTTGCGAACTCGAGTATGCTCGTAAACGGTAAAACCATCTGACTTATAGGCTGCGGCCATGTCTTCAAGCTCTACTCGCTTATCAGCCTCAAGCAGGCCATCCTGTAGGTACAACGCACTCACTGGAGCATCTTTAGCCCAAGTAGTTTGCGAACATACATTTTTAAAACCAAAGCTATGATACAAACGAGCATGCAAAGGATTACAAGACACAAAAGCGGTCCAGTCTTCCTCTAGCAATAAATGCATGATGATTGCATTGCTAATAATAAATTTGGCAAGGCGCAGCGATTGGTATTCTTTATTAAGCACTAATCTGCTTCCTTCTGTTGCTACCGGGGAATGCTCCACCAGGTTGTCAAAATTTGCATTGTCATCATCTTCAAAATAGCTCATGATAGGCAATACGGCCTTTTCTTTGAGCATTTCCTGCTGATCCAGAATACCCATTTCCTTGAGCATTCTAATAGAAGACAGCACTGGTTTGTTTTGGATAATCCGCAGACCACCGATAAGTTTTTGTTCATCTGCTTCTTCGACAAACAAACCATAGTGACGAGCACGGAGGTCATAATCATCGACATCGATTTCTTCCTCGTTGGCCCTTAGAAAACCTGCACAACGAGTGCTGTTATAAATCGTGTACCGAAGGCGAAGCCAATTCAACATTTCCTGCTGATTCTGAATTTCTCTGAAGTAATAAGTCATGTGAGCGCACATTTAAGTTGATAAAAGAATAAGTACTGACATAACAAAATCCTATCTCTAGACCTCTCAGTCAGAGAATAGAAGTTTAGCGCCAATTTCATTGGCGGTCAGCACAGTCTACAGTGTGCTTACTCACTTGGGTTGATACCCTTCAATACCTAAAAAAAGGCATAGAGGGGTTGTAGATTGAGGTGGGCCAAGGGGGACTCTCACAACTCTATCTAAAAACTTTTTTAACTGGGTGGAATGTTTGTTCAGAGTGAGGCAATTAAGCCTAATTGGGTAAAAATCTAAGCTAGTTGTTCTGTTCTATACTGCAAAAAACGGCTTTTTTAGCGCTATCGTCTCTATTCAGACTAAAAAAAACATATATTTTTCTATATATTTTTTATTCGTATAAAAAAATAATTCTATATCATTCTCTGTAATAACTCCTTTACGTCCTTGTTATTAGCAACAATAATGGTTTCTCAGAAAGGCATCTCTTCCTACTTCTTGTAATAAAAGGGAGCTCGCAAAAAATAATCTACACTCCTTCCTACAAATTTTACTTGTGTAGCCCAATCCAGCCTTCTAGCAAAAAAATGTGGGATTTAAATAAACAACCCAGCAATAGCCCCCGTAAGGAAACAGGCAATGGTCCCCCCTATCAAAGCTTTAATACCAAATGAGGTTAAGGTATTTCGTTGTCCGGGAGCTAAAGAGCCAATGCCTCCAATCTGAATGCCAATGGAGGCAAAATTGGAAAATCCACACAACGCATAAGTTGCGATAATAACAGATTTCTCGTTTTTGAGCAATCCCTCTACGAGGATTCCCTGAAACTGTTCATAAGCTACAAATTCATTGATCACCGTTTTCAGGCCTAGCAATTGCCCAACGACTGTAATATCTTCAAAAGGGACACCCAAGATCCAGGCAAAAGGAGCAAAAACCATTGCTAACAAGTAGGTGAAGCTAAAGCCTTCAAAACGCCCGCCTGTAGAAAGTGATATTTGCTCATTCCAGTCGCTAACACTCGGATTAAACCAAGCCACCGCTCCATTAAGCAAATCTGTTACGCTAAGGAAAATTTCATTCATCATGAAAATCATAGCCGTAAAAACCAACAACATTGCCCCGACATTCACCGCAAGGCGCAATCCATCAGTAGTACCCCGAGAAATAGCGTCTAATAAATTAGAAGCCTCTCCATCAGCCATTTCCAACTGCTTTTCGAGATCCTCATCTCGTTCCGTTTCTGGAAAAAGCATCTTAGCTGCAACGATTGCTGCTGGTGCAGAGATAATTGACGCCGTAAGTAAATGCTTGGCAAAAAAGAGTTTTGTTGCCTCGTCTGTTCCACCAAGGTAGCCCACGTACGCAACGAAAACACTACCGGCGATAGTGGCCATCCCACCTGTCATCAGACAGAGGATTTCCGACTTGGTCATTTTTTCCAAATAGGGCTTTACAACTAAAGGTGCCTCCGTTTGACCAATAAATACGTTTGCTGCTGCTGCGAGACTCTCTGGACCAGACAATCCCATTGTGCGTGTCAGCAACCAAGCCAGACCATAAACGATTTTTTGCAAGATGCCCAGATAATAGAGTACCGCCGTTAGTGCACTAAAAAACACGATCGTCGGTAATACCTGAAAAGCAAAGATGTAGCCGAAGGAACTCATGTCTGTAACAATGTTACCAAACATGAATTGCGAGCCAGCTGCCGTAAAGGCAATTACACTGGTAAAGCCCTTTGAAATCCAGTCAAAGATGCTGCTAACACCTGGCACAATTAAAATAAAAAAGGCCAGCATTAATTGCAGGCCCATTCCTATGGTTACCAAGCGCCAGTTGATAGCTTTACGATCACTACTTAATAAGTAGCAAATACCGAGTAAAACAGTTACTCCAAGGCTCGCGCGAAAAAGGTCGTTCAAAAAGTCCATACGGTCAATTAGTTCCAGCCAAAAGTAAGTAAACTATTTGTAACATCCCGAATGATTTTTCTTTTCCCTCATTCGTTTTATCCTCTTGGCGGAAAGCCTTACTTTTGGCCGAACCTACCTCTTCAGGATGAAACCATTTATTATTGGGATTACCGGCGGCAGTGGATCCGGCAAAACCACTTTTATTCGCTCACTTAGGGAACACTTCCCCGAAGAACACCTTTGCGTAATTTCTCAAGACGATTATTATCGTCCCAGAGAAGAGCAAAAGAGCGATAAAATGGGCATTACCAATTTCGATCTTCCTCGATCAATTGACAAAAAAGCCTTCATCAAAGATGTAGGACGCCTTATTAAAGGAGAAATCGTAGAGCGCCAAGAGTATACTTTCAATAACGAAAAGGCTACTCCCAAAATGCTAACCTTCCACCCTACTCCCATTATTATAGTGGAAGGGCTTTTTGTTTTCCATTTCCGTAAAATGAGACGACACCTTGATTTGAAGATTTACCTTCACGCCAAGGAAAACCTGAAGGTTATCCGCCGAATAAAAAGAGACCGGGTTGAGCGTAACTACCCACTTGAAGATGTACTATACCGCTACGAAAACCATGTGCTTCCCGCCTTCGAAAAGTACATCAAACCTTACATGGACGAAGCAGACCTTATCATTAACAACAATACCCAGCTCCAGATGGGACTGCGGGTTGTACAGGGTTTCCTAGACCACTATCTTTACGAACACAGGAAGAAAATAAAAAAACTAGCTCCTGGCAAACCTGTAAATGGAGGTCAAGAGCTAGTTTAGACGCTGGTATTTTCTAATCCGCCACAATGGCAATCTTCATATCCGGGCTGACCGCCAGTCGAGAGATATTAGTGATATTGTAATACCGTAGATCGGCAATTTCAATCCAGTCTTCATCACGAAAACGGTTGAATTTATAAATTTTACTGCCTCTTCCCATGATGTAGGAACCATCAGGTAGCACTGCGAAGTCCTCTACCCCACCCAAGCTGGTAATTATAGGTTGCGGAGTGAGGTTCCCACGTCGATATAATGATAGCTCCATGATTTGCCAGGCACCAGCTTCATTACGTTGCACAAAAGATAAATTTCCATTAGGAAGCTTTCTGATACAACGTCCAACATCTGTTGCCAATGGAATAAGGTCATCGGTATCAACATTGGCCAATGCCAAGTAACTGGGATTATCCACAACAAATACGGCTACCTCTTTGCTATTTATCCAGCAGTAGTATCCAATTCCCTGGAGATATTTGAATACCGGTTTGCCATTAGTCAATCGATCCATCGGGAATTGCCACAAGCGGATAACCGTATCACGCCCTATATACTCTTGGCGAATGGCCGAGAAATTATAAAAATCAGGCATCCGTGTAGGAGAAAACTCTCCTTCTGCGGTTTCGGTAACTCGTAACTTTGTCCGGTCTTTCAAGTTCAACAAATACAGCTCCGGTTGCTGCATTGAAGGCAACTGTGCAGAGATGTACAACTCATCATTCGTGAAGAAAGACGGTTGGTTATTGTAGCCATCAGCATTGAAAGCCGTCAGGTACTGTGGTTGATTAAACTCAAAAATACTATCAGATACCTGCTTCATATTGAAGAGGTAAACATTAGATTGAGGCAATTGAGCCATTACCGAAATGCTACAAAAAAATAATGCGAAGAAAGAGATGTACTTCGTCATAGGTGAATTTCTTTTCCTCAAATGTAGCATATCCACTGGTATTTGAAAAGTGGATGGTACATTAATGACAATTTTCTATCTTGAGAATGGATGAAAATCGCTCGTCTTCTTCCAGATCAAGCCAAGATCGTACGCAGGCTTACCTGAAAAGCCTTGGTGAAATTAACCGCAAAGAAGCATTTATTTTAATGACATGGTGGCTGATCATCCTCGCCTTTAGGCTATATTTGCCTGTAACATCAAGTCAGAATATTATGTCAGCAGTTATGGGGAAGCCCGTTGGGGTCATTGGCGGAGGGAGTTTTGGAACAGCGATTGCTAACCTCCTTGCCTACAATACGGACGTGATCCTGTATGCACGAAAAGAAGAAGTCGTTAATCAAATCAATGAGCGAGAAGAACGACATGGCATTATATTACCTGAAAGAGTTACCGCCACATCGGACCCCGCAGAAATAGCGGCTCGCTGCCATCTGCTATTTCCGGTGGTGCCCTCTAGTGGTTTTCGGTCGATGATGCGAGACATGGCCCCCTATTTAAGGCCTTACCATATCCTGATACACGCAACCAAAGGCTTCGATGTCCACGGCATGGCAGAATCAGAAATCGAAGAAAAAGGAATTACCCGCAGCTATGTCAGTACTATTTCAGAAGTCATCAGAGAGGAAAGTGTTGTGGTTAGATTAGGCTGTTTATCTGGACCTAACCTCGCTAAAGAAATACTGGAAGGGCAACCAACCGCCACCCTCATTGCCAGTAAGTTCGACGAAGTCATTTCCGCAGGAAAATCAGTATTAAGCAGTCCTGTTTTTCATGTTTTTGGTTCTTATGACCTTTTAGGTGCGGAACTGGCTGGTGCTTTAAAAAACACAATCGCATTGGGGTCAGGAATACTAAAAGGGTACGGCTTGGGAAAAAACATCCAGGCTATGCTCTTGACCAGAGGCCTGATGGAGATGGTCTATTTTGGCAAAGCGATGGGTTCCGAAGCTGAAGCTTTTTTCGGTACTGCTGGTATTGGTGACTTGATCGCTACTGCTACGAGTAAGAAGAGCCGAAATTATACTTTCGGATTTCGCATTGGTAGTGGAGAATCTCTGGAGCAGGTTTCCAATACCATGCCTGAATTAGCCGAAGGCGTAAGGACTTTACGTATCACTCGCCACCTGGCCAAGCATTATAAACTGAGGGTTCCCATCACAGAAATGCTTTATCGAATTGTCTTCGAAGATTTCCCGATCCAAAAAGCCATGGATTATCTAATGAGTTTCCCTTACGATGTAGACGTTGATGTCCTATAATATTCTTTATCTTGCGAACCTATATTTCCTGTATTATACCTATTGAAAAACTATAACATGCGTTTTAACCTATCCTCTTTTGTGCCGCACTTGGCTGCCTTGGGTATTTTTATTGTGGTTTCCATTTTTTACTTCACCCCACAATTCTCCGGAAAGGTCATCGAACAAGGTGACGTTATGGGCTACCGAGGCATGTCTCAGGAGCTACGTGCCTACAAAGATGCCACCGGCGAAGAAGCCCTCTGGACCAACTCTATGTTTGGTGGAATGCCTGCTTATCAAATCAATACGGTTAGCAGTGGTAATTACGTAAAAAAACTAGAACGAGTAGTACGTATGTTTATCAAGCCTCCTGCTGGTCAGTTTATCGCAGCGATGGTTTGTTTTTATGTATTAATGGTTTTACTTGGTGTAAACTCTTGGTTGAGTATTATCGGGGCCATTGCCTTTGGTTTTGCAACCAATAACCTAGTGCTTTTCGAAGCAGGGCACGAAACGAAGCTACGTACCATCTCTTACTTGCCATTGGTTGCCAGTGGTATGTTGTTGGCTTTTCGCAAACGATACCTCCTCGGTGGCATCTTATTTGGCATTGGCTTAGGTATGGATTTGGCCGCTAACCACGTCCAAATGACCTACTATTTCTTTCTCACAGTATTAATCTGGGGAGTAGCAGAATTGATCAGCAATATTAAAAACAAAACCCTTCCTCATTTTGGCAAAGCGGCAGCGGTACTGATTGTTGGCGGACTACTTGCCCTTGGCTCAGCAGCGTCTAACCTTTGGGTTACCTATGAATATGCGGAAGATACTATGCGGGGTGAGCCCATCTTGGAGCAAGAAGCCAGTGCTGCCCCTGCTTCCAGTAGTGAAGTTAATGGCCTCGACTGGGATTATGCAATGCAATGGAGCAACAATACCTTAGATGTTTTCTCTGGATTTATTCCTGGTGTCGTTGGTGGTGGATCAGCACAGCCTACAACTAGTGATTCTCCTTACGGACAAGCACTTCGGCGGCTAGGTGCTGGACAAGGAAAGACTTTTGATGCTCCGCTATATTGGGGCGGCTTACCCTTTACTAGTGGGCCTATTTACTTTGGAGCTATCATGGTATTGTTCTTCTTGGTAGGATTATTTCTGGTAGAGGGCCCTGTAAAATGGTGGCTAGCGCTGGGTACGCTATTTACAATTTTGCTTTCTCTAGGAAATAACCTGGAAGGATTTAACCATTTCATTTTTGACACCTTCCCTCTTTACAATAAATTTCGAACACCAAATTCGGTCCTTAGTGTAACCTCACTCCTGATTCCAATTTTAGCGATACTTGGCCTGAACGAAATATTTAGCGGCAAAGCCGACAAAGCCAAAGCTATTCGAGCCCTGGCGATTGGCGGTGGTATTAGTGCTGCAATTGCACTATTTTTTGCAATCGTTGGTCCTGGCATGTTTGACTTTGTTAATCCTCGTGATGCCCAACAATTTGGACAAGCAGACCCTCAGGTGATTCAAACACTTATGACAGGCCTCGCAGATACGAGAGCCGATCTGATGCGGTCGGACTCGCTCCGAAGTCTAATCCTTGTAGCATTGGCTGCGGGTTTGGTTTACTTCTATATTCAGGATAAACTAAAATTAACACCTGTACTCATTGGTTTGGGGGTGTTGACTATTTTTGATCTCTTCGGTGTAGGAATGCGCTACCTTAATCAGGATGATTTCAAAAGACCTACTTCTATTAGTCAGTATTTTGCGCCACGGGCAGTAGACCAGCAAATACTACAAGATAAGGATCCTCATTATCGGGTTTTTGATGCTACGGTTAACACCTTCAACTCGGCCCAATCATCTTACCACCACAAGATGATAGGTGGCTACCATGCTGCTAAGCTCCAGCGTTTCCAGGATTTGATTGATCGTCATATCACACGAGGAAACCAAGGGGTACTCGATATATTAAATACGAAATACTTCATCATTCCTGGCCCCGAAGGACAACCTACTGTTCAGCAAAACCCTGGTGCGTTAGGAAATGCCTGGCTCGTAGATTCTATTGTTGTTGTCCCTAATGCTAACGTAGAAATAGATGGCTTGGAGTACCTTCCGCTAGAGCGGGCAGCTGTCGTACATCAAGAATTCGATAGCTATGTAAACACACTCAAGCCCACAGGGCAAGGTGCTGTACGCTTGACAGAATACCGCCCTGATCGACTTACTTACGAAAGCAATGCGGCTCAAGAAGAACTGGCCGTCTTTTCAGAAATCTGGTACGGCCCCGATAAAGGCTGGCAAGCTTACATTGATGGAGAGCCTGTAGAGCACATCAGAGTTGATTATGCTTTACGTGGTCTAAAAATCCCTGAAGGTGTTCACGAGATCGTCTTCGAATTTGCTCCTCGAAAATACTTCCTGGGTAAAACGATCTCAACGATTTCTTCTCTTGCTTTGATTTTGGCCTTAATCGCGTTCATCGTCTGGACAATTAAAAACCAAGCACCAGCTTTGGCTACTGAACCAGCAACCAAGCCTGCAACCAAACCCAAGTCAAAGAAAAAGTAGCAAATTTTGAACCAGATGAACTGGACTTTAGCCATTTGGCTAAAGTCCAGTTTATGTTTTGGGCTTACCACTCCCCTATTTCGTACTTCTTTGCGGACTCGAATACCTGATCCGGCACATGCTCAAATACGCCAATATCCGTTAATTGCCCGCGACCACGATTGCCGGAAAGGAGAATCTTTCCGTAGGTATTGTAATCTGCCCAAGGAGTGACAAAACGCGGCTCATTGTCATTAAATTGGGTATAAAACAACCATTCTATTATCAATTTGTTGTCATTGTCTATTTTGACCCAATATTTATTCTCTGGAGTATCCCCTACCCCATCAAACGTAAGCTGTAAGGTATGCTCAATCGTATCACCACGGGTTTCCTCCCCCAGGTACTTCAGGGTCACACCCGAATCTTTTAGCTTGTAAGGCATTACTAACCAATAAGAGTCATTGATCCAGATGCTTTTAGCTCTGGCCGTATATTTAGTAATACTATCCGCTTCTGTCAAGTAAGCTCCGTTCTGCCATATCTTCCCCTCGCCGGTATTTATGTCAACCAGGTAAACCTCATCTGTGTCAGTAAAGTCGATACGTACATTTCCCGTCCATTTATCCCAAAGCAGGGTACGGCGTCCAAAAAAAGTCCATCGAATAAAGCGGGTATTATCCCAAGCAAGCCGCCCGCCCATACTTTCCATAACTTCATCAGCCAACTCAATAGCTTGCTGGTCAGAAGCAGCATTATTAAAGCCTTCTGCTGGCGGGTTATCTGATTGCGCAAAAGAAAAAGTGAGTAGACAAAAGAAGACCGTAATAGTTGTCAAAAAAGTTTTCATAGTCGTGATTGATGTGAACATGAATTATCCCGAGGTCACAACCTCTCCAACAGCTTTTGTATAGCTTTGTTTCAAATAAAAATCCCCTGGTCCTCCATAAAAGAGCACCAGGGGAATGATTTAGCGCTAAATACGCTCCGAAAGAAACTTACTTAGTAGGATTCTTTCCTCCGGAAAGGAAATCCTGATAAGTTTTAAGTTCATCCCATTTACCAGCAGCAGCAAGGTTTGCTTGCTTGGCCCAGGTAGATGGGGCAGCCAGGCGATAGCGGTCACCGGCAGCATCGAGGACACCTTGAAGCGTTTCAACACTTGCGGCAGCCATATCAGACCAGTTTTTGATACCTGCCTCCTTTAGCAGACCTTCAATCTTAGGGCCTATGCCTTCAACGATCTTCAAATCCTCCGGATTGGTAGAATAACCCAATTTCTTAACGATCAGTTTCTCTACCTTAGATGGTGAAGCAAAGTCGCCTTTGTTTTCTACACCTGCATCCAGAAACTTCTGGTATTCAATTAGTTCTTCCCACTTTCCTTCGTGAGCTAATTTACCTTGTTGTGGCCAAGTCTTAGGATTAGCCAAACGGTAACGTGAACCAGCAGCAGTAAGAATCTCTTGCAAACGCTCAACTGAAGTGCCTGCCAAAACGCCCCAATCAGCAATACCGCCGTCTTTCATCAAGCCTTCGATCTTCGGACCAACGCCTTCGATAATTTGGAGGTTATCAGCACCAAGGATACCAGCATAATTAATGCCATCGCCATCTACATCGCGGCTAGCCGCGATGCCTCCCGCAATGCCTAATGCTGTACCATCAGCATCGCCATCACCGTGTACGGCAGCTTGAGCAGCCATTGCAGCTTTATCAGATTCGCACTTGGTAAGTTGGCCACGTAGGTGAGTGTTGTGCTTATTAGCCTCATCCAACTGGTATTTCAGGCTGGCCATATCCTTCTCTGCATTGGTCAACTGAGCATGAAGGCCATCGCGCTCAATGGAAAGGCGATCAATTTCATTTTGCTTGCCTTTGCAGAACCATAGATGATGTAAAAGGGCTCCAAGTAAAAACGCACCGAGCGTCCAAATAGCCCACCATAAGCATAATGTACAACCACAGCATCCGGTTGCCTCAAGTAATAATATATTAGACATGATTATTTCTTTTTTTAGTAGTAAGAATTAGTTACCTGAACGGGTAAGTTTAATTTCCGCTCTCCGGTTATTGCGATGAGCAGCTTCTGTAGTCCCGCTGTCACGTAATTGGGTATCACCTTTAAAGGAGATGCTTAGCTGTGAAGCATTGACACCACGATCTACAAGCATATTACGCACACGCTCAGCACGATCACGGCTGAAGCCCATATTGGGGCCAGGAAGTCCTGTTCTGGAAGCATGTCCTGTGATCATCACTTTATCGTCAGGATGAGCATTGAGGTGGGCTGCTAAATCATCCAAGTACTTAAGTACAGCAGCATCCTCTATTGGCTTTGCCGAAGCATTAGGGAATAAGATGATTTTTTCATCTTCAGAAATACTGATCACCTCTTCCTCTTCTACATTACCGTCAGCTTGCCAACGAGTGTTTGCAGCTAAAAAGTAGCCGCCATCTCCTACAGAAGAATCATCTTCAATAAGTCGAGCCACGGGCCGCATACGGTCCTTTGGAATATATTCTGACAATAGCTCAATGGTTTTAGCAGCACGGGCAAGTCCCATGTTTTCGTAGCCATCAGGAGCTGTTTCAGAAGCGTAGTAAATGCCTTCTACTTCTAGCATTTTTCCATCTTCCATTCCAGCCAGGATAGCATCCTTCCAGGCCGTAAATTGGTCGGTGGTTTCAACTGCTGCATAACCAAGTTTAGAATCTACAGGGTACCTCGTTATGGAGGTTTCTGCTGGTGGTGGTGGGGCTACTTCTTCCGCTACATCGCATGCTGTACAACAATTATCTCTTACGCAGAAATTGAAGGTTGCAAGTGCAAATAATAACCAAGCCAGTAACATCCCAATCCACTTCATGAGTGTGGACGACATAAGTGTGGTAGTTAATAATTAAAAAAGTATAATTCCAACTAACCAACAGCCAGAAGAAAATAAAGGGAACTTTATCTTGTTCTCGTGCGAGGTCAGTTGATCATTCGTTTTGTTCAATCTTGGGACTATAAGTCGGGAAAAAGTCACGGCCAAGCAAAAAGTAAGCTGGAACTCTTGGCGAGGGATTCCAGTGTTTTTCAATATTCGATGGGATAATACCAAGCTGTTGCTTGCACAGGTAAATTTAATCGGAGAAATCAACAAAAACGAAATATTTGTCTTTTTTTTGACACAAATCAAGCTTATTATCTTGATTTTCTTAAAAAAACCAAGATTTACCACTTGCAAAACTCCACTGCGAATTAGTGCGTAATAATTACCACAGGAAGTCCACATTTCTCCCTTCGTATCCCGGAAGAAATACGTATATTTGCGCCCCTAAATAAGAACGGAAGATATGTTCAATAGCTTAAGTGATCGTCTGGATTCGGTTTTCAAGACCCTCAGTGGTGATGCCAAACTAACGGAAATCAATATTGCCCAATCGGTGAAAGAAATTCGCCGAGCACTGGTTGCCGCTGACGTTAACTATAAGATTGCCAAATCGTTTACCGATAACATTAAGGAAAAAGCACTTGGACAGGAAAACATTCTCAAGAATGTAAAGCCTGGTGAGCTGATGGTAAAACTTGTCCAGGATGGCCTCACGGAACTCATGGGCGGCGAAGCTGCTGAATTCGATATCAAAGGTAAACCGGCGGTCATTCTAATTGCAGGATTACAAGGGTCAGGTAAAACAACCTTTACCGGTAAGCTAGCACTCTTCCTCAAAGAAAAGCACAAAAAGAAAGTATTAGTAACAGCCTGTGACGTTTACCGTCCGGCTGCTATCGATCAGCTCACCGTGATTTCTGAACAAGTAGGTGCAGAGATTTACAAGGAGCCCGACAATAAAAACCCGGTGCAGATTGCTTTGAGCGCTATTGCTCATGCACAGCAGCAAAAGCATGACGTCGTCATTGTGGATACTGCCGGACGCTTGTCTGTAGATGAAGAGATGATGAACGAGATTGCCGCTGTCAAAGGTGCTATCTCTCCTAACGAAACGCTCTTTGTTGTTGACTCGATGACTGGGCAAGATGCCGTCAATACAGCGAAAGCCTTTAATGATCGTATCGACTACGACGGTGTTGTCTTGACCAAACTTGATGGTGACACCCGTGGTGGTGCTGCTCTTTCCGTAAAATACACCGTAGGAAAACCTATCAAATTCGTCTCTACCGGCGAAACAATGGATACCCTTGATGTTTTCCACCCCGAACGGATGGCGCAGCGTATCCTAGGCATGGGTGACATCGTTTCCTTTGTAGAAAAAGCACAATCGCAATTCGACGAAGAAGAAGCTAAGCGGCTAGAGAAGAAAATCAAAAAGAACAAATTTGATTTTAATGACTTCCTCAGCCAAATAGCCCAGCTTCGCAGAATGGGTGACCTTAAAAGTCTCCTCGGTATGATTCCGGGTATCGGCAAAATGACCCGTGATCTAAATATTGATGATAGTGCTTTTAATAAAGTAGAGGCTATCATTTTCTCGATGACTCCCTACGAAAGAGAAAATCCTGAAACATTAGACCTGAGTCGCAAGCGTCGTATTGCTGCTGGCTGTGGCCAGAACATGGACGAGATCAACCGTTTTATCAAGCAGTTTGATCAGATGCGTAAGCTCATGCACAAAATGAGTAAGAACCCAGGTATGATGGGAGGAATGCCCGGAGCTGGCGGTGGTAAAAAAGGTGGATTCCGGAGAGGGAGAAGGTAGGTAATTAAGGTTATTACAGGTGTAAGGGTGTAAGGTTGGAAAAGTCAGGACGTTGTTTATCAGCTCTAACTTGGAGAAGCATCAATAATCAGCTCAATTCTACGACCTTTTTATCGAAAGGATTAAGCGCTACGCCTTTTACTTTAGCCTCAGCTTCTACCCTGTACTGAGAATCTGCATTACGCATCCAGCGTGCTGCTTTGGCAAATTGGCGATTAAAGATATTGCGGTCTCCCCAGTTGTCAACCTCAGAACGTAATGGCTCAAAGGATAATTTAAAAGATCGTTCCACAACCGTATCTGGTTCTACCTCAAAGACTTCATTCAGCTCTGTCCGTCCTAGTTCATATTCATCCACTAGGCGTTCTTCTCCCCTGCCCCGACTGTACCGTTCTATCAATACCACTCGAATACCAGTGACGGTTTGTGGATTCATAGACTGGAGGTGTAAGGTACCATGAAGGGTTTCATTGGCCAGTGCTTGGCCTTCTGGAATATCCACTACCAATTTCACGCCTTCAATGCCGAGCCACTGTTTTACTTTTCCGATCATTGTTTCTTTTTGGTTTGTTGGTTGGAAACTGTAGAGCTTGTTTAGCTTCGAATCAAAATTAGGGGTAGTCCACTTATTCTGGAGACTAATTTCTATCAACTATCGGAAAATCAAGACTGATTTCACACAAAACGAGAATGCCAACTGTCTTTAAGAGGTTTCTGAAAACCAGAAGAAAGTTCCTCTACTGTTTTGACCAAGGGGTCAAACACCANGGTTTCGTCATTAATGGTTCCATCTTGGTACAATTGGGCAAAATCATCTTTACTAACCGTATGAACAGTTCCATCTTGGACGTAAGAAAACCGCAAGCGATCAAACAAATCGCGCTGGTAGTGAGCACCCAATTTTTTAAGGAAATTCACGGAACTATCAATACTGCAACCACTGGCACCAGCCTGGGTTTCATCAACAGCGAGTACCAAGAAACGATCATGTAAGATGGCAGCGCCTGCTTTGAGTTGATTGTTGTGACTTACCCATTGCTCCGCAAATTGCTGTAGATTATGTTCTACCTCTGCAACTTCTTGATTGGCAAAAGGTTCGTTGGCCTGGTATATCCACACGCGGGCCTGAGAATTTAAGACATCAATGCTTTTCATAGTCATAAATATTGCGCAAAAAATAAGTTAAGCCGTCTTTGAGTTTTTTTTAAAAGCTGACACGCTTAAAATGAATCGCTTAGCCAGCTTTAAAAAAAACGACGGCTAACTTATTTTTGTGCTGCTCCTAAACGTTTCTTAGCGCACTAAGTTTTGCACCACCAATTCGCTCAAGTCGAGCACCATTACTTCGTCCTGTTTTTCCTTGGCTTTGACGCCATCACTCATCATGGTCAAACAAAACGGGCAATTAACCGCAATGACGGAAGCTCCGGTAGCCATTGCTTCTTCTGAACGTTCGATATTAATTCTCTTCTCGCCAGCTTCGTCTTCTTTCCACATTTGGGCGCCACCTGCACCGCAGCATAAGCCATTCTGCTTACTGCGTTTCATTTCTACCAATTGACTATCAAGGGATTCAAGGGTAGCGCGAGGTGCTTCATAAACGCCATTGATCCGCCCCAAGTAGCAACTGTCATGGTAAGTGATCCGCTTCCCCTTAAAGGTTCCTCCTTCTGTCAGCTTAATGCGGCCATCATCAATCAGCTCTTGTAACAATTGGGTATGATGAACCAAATCATAATTTCCACCCAAGGCAGGGTACTCGTTCTTCAATGTATTGAAACAATGAGGGCAAGCCGTTACGATCTTTTGCACCTTGTACATATTGAGGGTCTCAATATTTTGCAGGGCCGTCATCTGAAAAAGGAATTCATTACCGGCACGGCGAGCAGGATCCCCCGTACACTGTTCTTCATTGCCGAGGATGGCAAATTCGATACCCGCAGCATTCAAAATCTCCGTAAAAGCACGGGTCACTTTTTGGGCACGGTCATCAAAACTACCTGCACAACCTACCCAGAATAAAATTTCCGGTTCCTTCCCTTCGGCGGCATACTGCGCCATGGTTTTTACATTCATCATATTTCCCTCTTTAGCAGGACGCTTAATCAAGCCATTGATTTATCCTTTACCTCGGCTTAAGCGAGGTAGATTTGCGTCTTGCGCTTTTCTTTTTTTTATATTATTCTGCCTTCGTCCACTCTTCCCGGTCTATAGTCATACTCCAGGCAGCACCACTGTTTTCAATCGCATTAAACATAGGTAACCAATCCCCCGGACCGGCAGATTCCGTCAAAATTTCATAACGCCGCATTTTAAGGATAGGCTCCAGCGGGTTGATCAATACCGGACAGGCCTCTACACAAGCATTACAGGTCGTGCAAGCATGTATCTCTTCTCTTGTGATGTAATCAAACAAGGATTTCCCATCATCGAAGTTATCCTTACTTACTGGTTGCTCCGGGTTAGCGGCATACTCTTCCTTGCCAGACTCAATCTTGGTATAAACTTCTTCCGCCCGATCACGGATATCCATCATGACTTTACGGGGAGAAAGTTTTTTGCCCGTCTGATTAGCAGGACACTCGGAAGTACACCGGCCACATTCGGTACAGGTGTAGGCTCCCAAAATATCAATCCAGCTCAGTCCTGTTACGTCATTAGCACCAAAATCGGGCAATTCCTCTTCCATATTTACTTCACCGGTATCTTCCGTGAGGCCCATCATACCCTTCACTTCATTCATGATCTCGGGCATGTTCTCCATCTCGCCACGAGGTTTCAGCCTTGAGAAAAAAGTATTCGGAAACGCCAGCATAATATGCAGGTGTTTCGATTTTGGGAGATAGTTAAGAAAAAGAAGTACCATCCCCAAGTGAAGCCACCAACCCACTCGTTCCAGCACAACCAAGGTGCCTTCCCCGAGACCGCCAAATAAGGCAGGCCCCAGCCAGGAACTCACAGCAAGAGTCCCCGTATCGGGATAATGATCGGGGTCAATACCCTGCAATACAACATCTGTTCCGTTCATGGTAAAAATCGCGACCAGAAGAACCACCTCAAAGATCAGGATGAGATTTCCATCCAATTTAGGCCAACCATTGAGACTATACAACCGCGGAACCTTCAAAAGGTTACGCCGAGCTAAAAAGATGAACGTAGCCACGAATGCCAGCACAGATAATACCTCGATGGTATTGAGAATAAGGTTGTAAAGCCCCCCTATTTTATCAGCGAAAAAACGATGTACACCAAAAGCGCCATCAATAAAAATCTCAATAAGTTCGATTTGGGTAAACAGAAAGGCAACATAAATGAACAAATGGAAAACAGCTGGTATCCACCGCTTAAACATTTTCTTTTGTCCAAAGGCAATCAATAAGACATTGCGCCAGCGTTCAGCAGCATCTCCTGAGATTTCTTCGTCCTGCCCGAGTAGGATTGTTTGCCGAATGGCCATAAACTGGCGAAAAGCGTAGAAGGACGCTCCTCCCGCTATAATTAAGAATAAAATTTGCTGTATCATCTGCCTATTTTAGTACGCTTGATTTGCAAAGTAAACAAAAGAATTTGCAATCTAAAAAGAACAAGTAGCGAAAATTCGCTGATTTGAATAAAGTCTAAATAAGCGGCTATTCATTCTGTAAATTATCCCTAACTTTACAGCATGAATAGCATCGATGCAAATACCATAGAAATTCTCAACCATCGCCAAATTCTGCAAAAAGTTAGGCGCTTGGCTATTGAGATTATGGAACGCAATACCAAAGAGCATGAGCTCATTGTGGCGGGAGTCAACAACCGTGGGATGCACTTTGCCACACTGTTGGTAAATCATATCCGTGAGTTATCAGATGCACCTATCCGTTTGACGAATATTCAAGTTAATCCTGCCAATCCTGTTTCAGAAGAAGTTACCATAGGTTTGGACCTTTCAGATCTTGACGGCAAACCTATTCTGGTCGTGGATGATGTTGCTAATACAGGTCGAACCCTTTTCTATGCCTGCAAGCCTTTATTAGATATTCTCCCCAAACAGTTGGAGACTGCGGTTTTGGTTGATCGTACTCATAAATCTTTCCCTATCCAGGTAGATTACCATGGCATGTCTTTAGCGACAACACTTAAAGAAAGTATTGAAGTATACTTTGAAGATGAAGAAAATTACCGGGCTGTTCTAAAATAGGCTTTAAAAAGTTGCTCCCACTGCTTGTGCGGCCTCTAAGGCTTTTATAATATTAGGGATTTGTGCTTTGGTCGTGTCATACCCCAGCTGATAGATTGCTTGGTATTTATTGAATTGAAAGATGCTAAACTTCGTGATCTCCGCTGGCTCCAAAAGGAAATCACACAAGGCAATCTGTGGTTGTGTATTCGTAAGCACTGACAAGTCGAAACACCGATAAGCAATGCCTACCACACCATTTAATGCCTTTTTGTCTGTATTTATCCGAGGCACTAAGTTTATTCCAATCACAAAATCTGCTTCTTCTTTAAGTGGGCTTACCGGCAAATTACAGAGCAATCCTCCATCAACAAATAAATGTCCTTCCATCTCCACTGGCTGAAACACCAACGGAATACTACAAGAAGCCATCACTACATCAAATAATGGCCCTTCTTTTCGCAACTCCAACTCTCCAGTATTAAGGTTGGTTATTGCCACACAAAGCGGATATTTCAGGGCGCTAAAATCATCGATTTCTATAATATCTGCCAGGCGTTCCTGTAGGTAAGTCAACTTTGTCAAGCCGCCATTGGGCAAGCCTATTTTCACCAATCGAAGGAAGTTACTTTTTTTAATAAAATGCAGCATTTCCTCTGGTGAATAACCCGCTGCATAAAGTGCTCCAACCACGGAACCAGCGCTAGCACCACTCACTAAATCAGGTTCGACACCTGCCTCCAGTAAAGCCTGCAATGCACCAATATGTGCGAAGCCTCTTGCACCGCCTCCTGAAAGGCTCAACCCTACTTTCAACTTATCTTTATACATACCACAAAATTACGACATACAAAGCACATGGGCTATCCCGTAGTTCGAGATAGCCCATGTTTGACAAAACATTAACAGCAATAAAATTGCGTGCTTATTGCTTTATGATGCGACGAGTAACTTTTTCACCAGTAGCTTGTAGCTCCAGGAAGTACATTCCTGCTGGCAAAGAAGAAATATCGACACTGGCTTGCGTACCAGAAACCTTCCAGGTACGAAGCGTTTGTCCAAGTTCATTTTTCAAACTCAGAGTTTCGAGTTCTACCTCTCCCCTGATAGTAAGCTGATCAGCAACCGGATTAGGGAACAACTCCACTCCTTGCGCCCATGTTGGCTCACTAGTCGAGATGATTACTTCAATATCATCAAGGTAACGGGGTAACAACTGATAACCTCCATCATAAGGCTCACTGTTATCGAATTGTCCTCCCAGGCCTGTTACTCTTAAAGAAAGTCCTTGAAGACTATTGATGTCTTCTTCTGTAATGCCTGTATCAAAATCGATACGAACTAGAAAGGTATTCACACCATCCGTAACATTGATATTCAATCCACCGGCAGGAGTAATATCTACGATGCTCACTCCTTCAACTTTTACCAGTTGTGATTCGGTATCCTCATCCAAGGCAGTCACAGTCGGTGCTGACAACAAGGTATTATCCATGCTATTCATGATGATCGTATCCAGGTTCAATTGAGTAAGACCATTAAATTGGCCGATCACACCTTGTACCGTCACTTCATCTCCTTCAGTAATGGTATAGCCATAATCATTATCAAAATTAAAAAGCCCAATACCATCTCCAGCAGCATCAATAATAGTGAACTGAGCACCACCAGGGCGCATATTAACACCATATACAACCCCTGTCAATTCAGCACGTACACCTAAAGAATCTGCATTACCCATGTCGTCTTCACCAGTAACTTCACCTATAGTATAAATAGTATACTCTTGTGGAGCAACAGGTGTACAATCGTTAGCAGTACCAGGACTACCAAGAATTTCAGTACCACTAATGAAAATACCTGTAGACTGTACACCAGCAATCCAGCTGGCTGCTAAACTATTATCGGAAGACGGATCACACAAAACCAGTGCAGCCCCAGTACCATCAGCAGCTTCTGGCCAATCACCAGTGTCATCATATTCTACCACATCAACTACGTTGCCTGAGGCATCCCGTAACTCCAGTGTTTCACCTCCGTTACCAAGGGCACCGCTTGTCCATTGGTAAGCTGTTAGGCCATAATCAGCTTCGAAGCTAACACTATCTACCGCTAGTAAAAGGAAGTCGCCAGGTAATAGGTCTACATCTGGAAGCGTAGCTTCAATACCTAAAGAAAAATAATAGCCTCCTACGTTGACGGTAACATCATCGTTATTGTACAATTCGAGGTATTCGTACTGGGAGTCGGTCCCAGGAGGATTATACATGATTTCGTTGATAACAATGTCTGAAATATTCGTATCGTTATCCGTAATCAGCACCGTTGATGTACTGGAAACACCTTCAATTGTTAGTCCTACTGAAGGATTTGACAAATTGAGAATTAATGATTCCAATGCCTCTGGGTCCATATCATCAATGATGGTAATGGAAACGTCCATGGTATCAACTTCAGCTCCGCTTGAGAAAGTCAAGCTAGCAGGCATAAAAGTAATATCTGTTCCGATGGTTGCGGTAAAGACGCCATCAGCAGCAATATCAATGGAATAAGATCCAGCTTGGACATCACGGATTTCGACACCAAGTGTTATCGTTCCCGCATCTTCTGCTACTTCTATTTCATCCGTAAGGAAACGTACAATAGGCCCAGTAGGGCATTCAGATGCAGCTCCTGGGTTACCAAACATTTCTACACCGGCAGAAAATACGCCTGTTCCAGTATTAGCAGCAGCCCAGTTGGCTCCATCGTTATTATCGCTATTGAAATCACAAAGCACCAAACTGGCACCACCTTCATCAGCCGCAGTTGCCCAAGGGAAGCTGTCATCGTAGTCGACAGAGTCAACTATCGCGCCAGTAGCGTCAAAGAGTTTCAATAATTCGCCACCATTACTGAGGCTTCCGCCAGTCCACTGTAAAGCAGTTAAACCGAATCCAGCTTCGAAGGCGATACTGTCACCAGCAAGAAGGATATACTCCCCAGCTCCAAGGTTAGTAGCGCTGGTAAAAGTATAAGTAACTCCTGTAAGGCTGTACCCTGAAAGATCAACAGCATCAGCACTGTTGTTATAAATCTCCAGGTACTCATAAGTATCCTGTCCAGATTCAGGTGGGTTATACATAATTTCAGAGATGACCAAGTCAGGGGTTTGCGCATTAAGTGCCACTACACTTAAACAACAAGCAAACAAGAAAAAGGTAAATATTCGCATTAAAAATGGTTTTGGGTAAACAAAGATGAAAATTTAGCTTTGAAGCCTTGAAACTACGAAAAAAATAAGAGTACAAAAAAGCAAAAAACAAACTAATTGGCACCTCCATATTTTCCTAATGCTCCTTATTTGTTTCCCATTAATTCTTTGGCACCCCCTCAAGTACCACCAAACATAATTCTTACAACTTATTGGAAACAAAGCACTTGGAAAAAGTTAACACAAAGTTAACACTAAAGGAAGATTGACTACTTTTACTCAACGTAATTTTGCAGCGTACATACTTCATTAAATTTTACACTTACTATGAAGAAGTTTTTTACGATTTGCGCGATGCTACTTACAGCATCTTTTGCATTCGGCCAAGGTTCCACAACCTCATCCATGCAAGGTAAGGTCACTGACGGTTCGGAAGAACTGATTGGAGCCAACGTATTTGCCGTACACGGACCATCTGGTACGACCTACGGCGGATCTACTGACTTGAATGGTAACTTCCGTATCCCTGGAATGAGGGTTGGAGGTCCGTACAAGATCACGATTTCTTACACTGGTTTTGAAGACGCTAGCTATGATGGTGTTTATCTGTCTCTAGGACAGCCTTACCGTCTAGATGTAACGATCCAGGAAACGGCTATTGAGTTGGGTACCGTTATGGTGACTGCTCAGGGTGGCCCTGCTGGTGGCAACATTGGCTCTTCTACCATTATTAAGTCTGACGACATCAACCGTATGCCGACCTTGAGCCGGGATTTGGGTGATTTTACACGTTTGACACCACAATCTAAAGCCACTTTTGGTGGAGGTACTTCGATTGCTGGTGTGAACAACCGCTACAACGCTATCTACATTGATGGTGCTGTCAACAACGATGTATTCGGTCTGGCAGCAAACGGTACGAACGGTGGACAAACCGGTATCGCTCCTATCAGTATTGATGCAATTGAGCAGATTCAGGTAGTAGTATCTCCTTACGATGTAACCCTTGGTGGTTTCTCTGGTGGTGGTATTAGTGCTGTAACCAAATCAGGTACCAACAACCTGGAAGGTTCTGCTTACTACTTTACTCAGAACGAAAGTCTGGCAGGTAACACCAACGGTTCATTGATCGAACGTACCGGTGGCGAAGCTGAGGCTTTGGATGACTTTGCTCAAAACCTTTACGGCCTATCTTTAGGTGGCCCTATTGTTAAGGACAAAGTATTTTTCTTCTTCAACGGAGAAATTCAGCGTGACGAAACACCAGTTCCATTCTTGTTCGACACCTACCGTGGCGATGCTTCCGAAGCTGATCTTAACAACCTGTCTAACCGCTTAATCAGCGATTATGGTTACAACCCAGGTGGTTTTGGTAGTAAGATTGACGCACTTGAAGGTTTGCGTTTGTTCGGTAAGTTGGATTTCAACCTAAACGAATCTAACAAGCTGACGGTACGCCACCAGTACACCAAAGCAGAGCAGTTCAACGTGAATGGTTCTAACCAGTTCACCATCAACTACGAAAACAATGGTGTTTACTTCCCTAGTACGACCAACTCTTTTGCTGCAGAATTGAACTCTATGTTCGGTACTAAAGCTTCTAACAACTTCGTATTGGGTATCACATCTGTACGTGATGACCGTGATCCAATCGGTAATGACTTCCCATACCTAATTATTTTTGATGGTGACGGGCAAATTCGTTTGGGTTCTGAGCAGTTCTCTACGGCCAACTTGTTGGATCAAGATATCGTTACAGTAACGAACAACTTCAAGTTGTACAAGAATGCGCATACCATTACCATTGGTACGCACAACGAATTCAGTAGCTTCAATAACGTATTTGTTCGCCAGAACTTTGGCGTATATGAATTCTCGTCTATTGACGCTTTCTTGAACGGCGACAATGCAGACGAATTCTACCGTTCTTACTCACTCGTTGATGATGTTACTGGTGACGAAACATCTGCAGCTGCTTCCTTCAATGCCCTACAATTAGGTGTTTATATACAAGATGAGTGGACTCCTAACGACAAGTTGACGCTTACTGCTGGTATTCGTTTGGACGTTCCAATCCTTTTGGACGATCCTAATATCGCAAGTGATTTCAACACAACTACTCTTCCTGCAATTTCAGCTGCTTACGACATAGAGGGAGCAGAAGGTGGTGCAATGCCTGAAGGTCAGTTGATGGTTTCTCCTCGTATCGGTTTGCAGTATGTTGCATCTGACAAGACCAACCTTCGTGGTGGTATTGGTATCTTCACTAGCCGTATTCCTTTTGTATGGCCAGGTGGTGCTTACAACAACAACGGTTTGACTGTTGGTAGTGCATTCATCTTGGATCAGGCTTTCGAAGCTGATATTAACAAGCAGCCAACTAACCCTGACTTTACGGTTCCTTCTGGTCAGATTGACCTGTTTACACAGGACTTCCGTTACCCACAGGTATTCCGTGCCAGTTTAGCGATTGACCAGATTCTTCCTGGTGGCATTACTGCTACTTTGGAGGGTATCTACACCAAGACCTTGAACGATGTAATCTACAAGAACGTAAACTCTGACCCAACAGTTGGCTTCAACTGGACCGGTGGTCCTGACGATCGTCCTGTATACACACGTACTAGCCTTGATCCTACTTACGAGTCTATCTACCTTGGTTCTAACACCAATGAAGGTAACACCTACAACGTATCTGCTTCTTTGGCTAAGGACTTTGACTTCGGTCTAAACACTTATGTTGCTTACACCTATGGTGATGCCAACTCATTGATGGAAGGAACTTCTTCACAGAACTCTTCGCAGTGGCGTGGTATTTTCAACGTAGATGGTCGTAACGCGCCATTGGTTGGTCGTTCTGACTTCTCTATCGGTTCGCGGATTATCGCAGCTGTGGGTTATGACAACTCTTGGGGTACCAATGGTTTGTTTAACACTGGCATCTCTATCTTCTACAACGGACAATCTGGTGATCCTTACTCTTACGTTTACGCTCAAAGTTCTGCTCGCAACATCAATAACGAGACCGGAAGTACTAGCCGTAACCGTTCTTTGATCTGGATTCCTGCGGATGCTTCTCAAATCAACTTGGTTGATATTGACGGTGCTACTGCTGCACAACAGTGGGAAGCATTGAACACTTTCATCGAGCAAGATGACTACCTGAGTGAAAACCGTGGTGGTTATGCTGAGAAGAATGGTGCTCGTACGCCTTTCTTCAGCCAGTTTGACCTTCGTATTGCACAGTCTTTCGGTGTTAAGACAGGTACAAAAACCAATAAGCTGGAGATTTCTTTGGATATCTTCAACTTTGCGAACTTGCTAAACTCTGATTGGGGTGTTATCTACACCAATCCATTCGACTATCAATTGATCAACTTCGAAGGTTACGAGGCTGATGGCACAACCCCTCAGTTTAGCTTCGATGACGAGCGCTTAGGTGATGACCGCTTCAATATCTTTGACCGTGGTTCTCGCTGGCGTGGACGTATTGGTATCCGTTACACCTTTAACTAGTACTTTGTACTAAAAATAAGGTAAAAGGATTTTCACAATACATCCTTTCAATATAAGAGACGGCCTGCTGATAATTTCAGCGGGCCGTCTTCTTTTAAGTACTTGGGGCAGGCTCAGAAAAAGCCTAATCGCCAAGGTTTATACTGATAGGGAATCAGCGTAAAATGCTCTTTTTCTTGTTGTTCTTCCCGAAAGAAGAGTACCCCAAATTCAAAAAGGTCTACGCTCAACGTGACGGAAGGGTGGTTTTTCAACAACTCCCAGGCAGCTTCCATCCCCTCTGACCAATGGATATCTCCAATAGCGACGATGCTTCCTGGATGAAGAAAAGGTAAAATTTCTTCAAAATAAGCCAGTGTCGCTTCCTTACGGTGATCACCATCCAACCAAACGGCGTCCACCTGTTTCATTTGAGACAACAGATTAGGTAAAACCTCCGTAAAGCTACCCGTAATAATTTCTGGTTGATACTGCGCCCCTAAGCGGCGGAAAGACTCCTTGGCCAACCGAGCCACTGCTTCCTGTCCTTCTATAGAATAAAGCTTGGCGGCTACCGCTCCTCGCTGTAGATACATCGCTGAAACACCAAGGTTGGTGCCTAATTCAAGAATCGTACTTGGCTTTGAAAATTGCATCATTCGAAATAAGCGTTGGCCCGTTTGTTGATCAACGCTACTCCAACGTGCCATCTCTTTAACTGCTCTTTTTGCACCTTGCCCAGCACGGCTACCAGCCCCTAAATCAGAAGAGTAGTCTACTATCTGGGGGGTGCGCAACCAATAATTGCGAATGATTTCGATTTCATCAAAAGCATAGTACTCCCGATCATCTTCCATAACCGCTTTCAGCCACGCCGCTAAAAAGGGCGAATGAACATCATAGCGCGTTTGCGCCCGCCAATAATATCGGCCTGCAGCTCGTATCCAATGCCAGTGGGTAGAAAAAGGGACAGACATCTAATTCGGGTGTAAAAGTTATAAGAAACAGCACGAAAATAAAAAGCGATTTTGTTTTTCATAATAGTTGAATAAACGCTTCATTTCAAGTGTTTTAACTATTTGAAAAACTTAAGAAAAATCGCACTTTATTTTATGCGCAATAAAATAGCTGTAAAGGTGTAAAAGTTGCTGTTGGAAATGAAATTTTGTGGACTCCTAAAATTACCCTAAATTCCGCAAAAATATACCTATTGCATGGCGTCATTGCTTCATTTGCGTAATCGCTACGACGGAAAACAACAATGGATTTGGGCCTTGGCCGGTTTTATCATTGTTATATTAATTTGGTGGGGAATGGCCGAAACACTAGCTATAGAGCGGCCTTTGGTAGAATACAGCACCGAAATCCCTACCATAGAAGAACAAAACGCCGACGACTTTGCCATTAATATTGACAGCCTTTTTACGGTTGACTCTATCAACTTGGCCAACGCAACAGAATTCGAAAAGGTTTACCCCCTCCTCCCCCCCCCTCATCATGTTGTAGCAGCCTTTCCAGTGCTCAAGGAAAAAGATGAGTTATTTCTGAATACCTGGATTTCGATCTGGCGTAATCTTCGCGGTTACTTTTGGGCTATTTTTATTGCATTGGCGATAGGCTTTCCGCTTGGCTTGGTACCCGCAGTCAGGGCTTTGTTTAGCAAACAAGTCGATGCTTTGCGTTATCTGCCAATCACTGCAATAACGGGCCTTTTTATTCTCTGGTTTGGAGTAGGCGACAATATGAAGGTTGCCTTCCTCGCTTTTGGTATTTTGGTTTACTTGCTTCCTGTGGTTATTCAGCGAATAAATGAAGTAGAAGAAGTTTATTTAAAAACCGTTTTCACCCTCAGCGCTACCAACTGGCAAATGATTCGTTCGGTTTACCTGCCTTCTGTTCTCAGTAAGCTGATGGATGATATCCGCGTTTTAACAGCAATCAGCTGGACCTATATTATCATTGCTGAATTACTAAACCGGGACGGTGGTGTTGGAGCAATGATTTGGGTGAATGGCAAATACGGTAAAGTAGACAAGGTTTTTGCTTGGTTAATCATCATTATCCTTGTTGGCTTCCTCCAGGATCGTTTGTTTATCTATCTGGACAAGCGGCTATTTCCTCATAAATATTACAAAACCGTTTTTGGTGGGCTCAAGGAAGTAAAGATTGGCTTTCTCGTCATTCTGGGCAGTGTTATGCTGTTCCTGTTACTCGGTGCGTTCATTCCATCGCTTGCGAGCATTTTATCTAACCTGATGTACATCACCGTGATTACAGGGCTCATTATGATTCTTTACGGAGAGTTCCGTTTTCAACGTTCATACACGAAATAAGCTATGTCCTTATTTACTGATAGTAATCAAAAGAATATTATTGAACTGCGGCAAGTTTCGCATTCTTACGATGGTGGCGAAAATTTCGTCCTGCAAAACCTTGACTTCTTGGTAGAAGACAAGCCTGCACAAGGGCAGTTCGTTGTCATCTTGGGACCTAGCGGCTGTGGTAAGTCAACCGTACTCCGTTACATTGCCGGATTGCAGCAACCCACCTCTGGTCAAGTGCTGTTACATGACAAACCCATTGATGCGGACAACCGCGTAGGGATGGTTTTTCAACAGTATTCAAGTCTACCCTGGCTAACGGTTCTCGACAATGTATCACTGGCACTAGCCTACCAAGGAGTCAGTGAAAAGGAACGACGGCAACGGGCTATGGAGATGATTTCCAAAGTGGGTCTCGCCGGCCACGAAAACAAATTCGCCCAATATCCTACCTTATCTGGCGGCCAGTTACAACGTGTTGCAATTGCTCGAAGCTTGATGGCCAATCAGGAAATCCTATTGATGGACGAACCTTTTGGAGCACTTGATATCAATACACGACTGCAAATGCAAGATTTGCTGGCAGACCTGTGGCGAGAGATTCATCCAACAGTAATTTTCGTCACCCATGATATATCTGAAGCCGTTTATCTTGCGGATGATATTTATATTATGAAAAAAGCCCCTTCTCGATTTATAGACCATATACAAGTGGACTTACCGCTTCATAGAGACAGAGAAATGAAGCGCGATCCAAAATTCACCGACTTGGTACGTGAAGTAGAAGATCGAATGATTGCTATTGATCAACAAGTTTAAAGTCATTCATTCGTCATTAATGCCTATTCACTTCCTTTTGCGATCCACTTGTGACTTATTCCCAACATAAAAGTCAGAATTATACGTTCATTTTCTACTTTTGAGAAATTTTTACCAAAAAGTAGAAGATATAGAAAACCCCAACGGGTTTTATTCCGTAAACAGCAATATTTTACTCACGTCCCGGCGGATAGATTCCTCTTTGTTTTTTTCACCGTTCGGTACGTTGAATTATGCACAAACATTAACTTTTACATGAAATTTAATCTCATTTTAGGGATGCTCCTCGTTTTCGGATGCACCCTTCTTAATGCCCAGGACGAAAAGCCAACACCAAAAGATTGGCCACACATGGATATGGCTGAAGATGGCTATCCTGGTATGAGTACTACCAAAACTTACCGGGAAATACTCAATGGCAAAGCCAGCCAAACAGTAATTGTCGCAATTATCGACTCAGGTGTAGATGCCGAGCATGAAGATTTAGCGGATATCATGTGGGTAAACGAGGATGAAATTCCTGGCAATGGTATCGATGATGACAACAATGGTTATATCGACGACATCCACGGTTGGAACTTTATCGGAGGCAAAGATGGCAAAAGCGTCAATGCTGAGAACCTCGAGATCGTGAGACTTTACCGTAAGCTTCACGAGCGTTTTGATGGTGCTGATGTTTCCAAATTGTCAAAAAAAGCTCGTCGTGACTATGAGCTTTACAAAGAGTACGAAACCATTATCAATGAAAAGCGTGAAGGAATGCAGCCTAATGTAATGCTGTATAGCCGCACCTTTGACATGATGAACGAGTTGATTGAGGCTATTGGTAAAGAACCTGCTGACATCAAGCTTGATGACGTACAAAAACACACCGACGCGGAAGGTAACGTAGGAAAAGCAGCTCAGTTCATGAGCGGCATCCTAGAGAAAGGCGACAATTTCGAAGACGTATATGGTCAAGTTGAAGGCGCTGCTAACTATTTCAACGACTCCTACAACTACAACTGGAATCCAGAATTTGACGCTCGTGATATCGTAGGTGATGATCCTTCTGATTTAGACGACCGCAACTATGGCAACAATGACGTTGAAGGCCCTGACGCCCTCCACGGCACTCACGTTGCAGGTATTGTTGGCGCTATTCGCGGCAACGATATTGGCATGGACGGAGTAGCCAGCAATGTACGCATCATGTCTGTACGTGCTGTTCCTAACGGTGATGAGAGAGACAAAGATGTTGCAAACGCTATCCGTTATGCCGTAGACAATGGTGCTACCGTGATCAACATGAGCTTTGGTAAAGGATACTCTCCTTACAAAGATGCCGTTGACGCTGCTGTTCGTTACGCCGTTTCAAAAGATGTCATTTTGGTCCACGCTGCCGGTAACGACGGAAAAGAAAACGACTTTGAAAACAACTTCCCACATGACAAGTTTGACCGTCGTGGACTGTTCCGCCCTAAGTATGCAGAAACTTGGATTGAAGTAGGCGCTATGGCGGCTAGCAATGACGAAAACCTTACGGCTGGCTTCTCTAACTGGAGTGCTGACAAAGTAGACGTTTTTGCACCAGGTGTAGAAATCTACGCTACTGTTCCTGATGATAACTATCAAGACCTACAGGGTACCAGTATGGCAGCTCCAATGGTTGCTGGTTTGGCAGCTACCTTGCGTTCTTACTTCCCTGACCTAACGGCTCAACAGGTGAAGCAAATCATCATGGATTCTTCTATCCAGCCTTCTTTCCTGGTTAACGTTCCAGGAGAAGATGATAAGCAAGTAATGCTCAACAAGCTATCTGTCACCGGTGGTGTAGCGAATACACTACGTGCAGTACAGATGGCGATGAACACCCAGGGCGATAAGAAAAAGCCCGCCGCTACCCGCGATACGGCTTTGATTCCAAGAGCTTAATATAACGTGAGGTTTAGCTATATAAGCTTCGCACCCTTTTAGTAGAGGGTAGAGAGATTTAGCAACGGCTCATTTGGGCACCTCTAATCTCTTTACCCTCTACCATAGGGGCGGTGCCAACCGCCTCGTATCCCTCTACAATTTTGCCCCGCGCAATCCGTCTTGCGATTACTTTTCCGGTTACTAACTTACGATTTTGAACACCGTCCTTTCAGAACTCCACTTCCTTCCTTCGATAGCTAGCTTTCGCCATTTCAAAGCTGCTGATAAAATCCTTTTGGAGGCTTGTGAGAATTACCAGAAAGGGTCCTACCGCAACCGCTGCTATATCGTGGGTGCTAATGGCTTGCAACGCTTGAGCATACCGCTAGAAAAAGGCAAAAACAATCAACTACTCATTCGGGAAGTAGTACTTAATTTCCACCAAGATTGGCCTCGTCAGCACTGGCAAAGTATACGTTCAGCCTATGGGAATGCTCCTTTTTTCCCCTACTATGCTGATGAGTTAATGCCGATTTTCACCGATCCTCCTGCATTACTTTGGGATTTCAATCTAGCTTTACTGAAAACAATCTTCCGTTTACTACAATGGGATAAGCCTATTCATACGACCAAAGAATTTCGCACCCAATATGAAGAGGATATTCATGATATCCGCCAGCAAATAAGCCCCAAGTCCTACCCTCCCAACGGTACTTATCAGGAAAACTTCACCGCTTACCCCCAGGTATTCCGTGAACGTCATGGTTTTATGGCCAATCTCAGTATCTTGGATTTACTTTTTTGCCAAGGACCTCAGGCCAATCTGTATCTTAGCGAAAATTCCTCGTCTTAAGATCAGACTTGTTCTGCGCATAAAACCATTTTACTGTGACGAAATTGCTCAATCAGCAACTGCAAACCCATCGGGCTCAATTAGAAGAAATAACTAAGGATTTGCACGAGTTAACGATCAGGATTGGCCATGAAGAGATGAGCCATACGGTCAGTGATTTGCGTAATCGGCTCCACGAGCCCTTCATGTTTGTTATTGTAGGAGAGGTAAAGGCCGGCAAAAGCAGCTTCGTCAATGCCTTGCTCGCTACTGGGGAGGAGATCACCAAGGTAGCACCACAACCTATGACGGATACCATCCAGCAAATTCTCTACGGAGAAGAAAAAGCAGAAGTGATGGTCAATGATTACCTCAAGAAAATCATGCTGCCCGTTGATATCCTGCAAGACATAGCAATTGTAGACACGCCGGGTACCAATACCATCGTTGAGCACCACCAGGAGATTACCGAACGTTTTATTCCCGCTTCAGACTTGATCGTTTTTGTTTTTGAGGCCAAAAACCCCTATCGGCAATCTGCTTGGGAATTTTTCGACTTCATCCAGGGAGAATGGCGCAAGAAGGTCATCTTTGTTTTACAACAAAAAGACTTGATGCCTGCTGATGATTTAGCCGTAAACATACAGGGTGTCAGGGATAATGCGCTAAAGAAAGGAATGACCGCACCTAATGTTTTTGCCGTTTCCGCCAAGCAGGAACAAGAAGGGCAAACAGAGGAATCTGGTTTTGCTGAATTGCGAACTTATATCCAAAATCATATTACGGGTGGTCAGGCTCCAGCCTTAAAGCTCATCAACAGTGTTGAAACGGCAAGCAATATCAATGACCGGATTGCAACCGGGCTTGATTTGCGTCAACAACAGTACAAGGCGGATCAAGAATTCCGCGAAGACATTCGTGAAACCCTCAGTGACCAAGAAACAAAAAGCTATAAGCAGGTTGATTTACTCAATGATGCCCTGGTCGGAGCATACGATAGGATTACTACCAAGAAGGCCTATGAGTTGGAAGGTGGTCTTAGTTTATTCGGACTGCTGCGCCGATCAGTGAGCAGCATTTTCTCAAAAACACCTTCTGCCCAGCAATGGCTTGAGGGGCTTGCCAAGGAAATGGAAGGCGAACTCAATGGCGCGCTCCAACAACGACTTAACGAAGGTATGATTGACCTGGCTGACAGTATCCAGCAAATGGCAAAGATCATTGATCTAAAGATCAGATCTAGTAAAACTATCCTTAGTAACGACCATGAGATTTTCAGCGACATCGCAGAACGGCGTGAAAATGTGCTCCGCGATTTGCAAGACCAGTTTTCGCGATTCATCAATAAAACTGAAAACTTTACAGACGAATCCTTATTCCCTGAAAAGAGTAACCTCTCCCCTAACCTCGCTGCCGGATCCGGGATTGCTGCCATTGGTGTTATTTTAATGACCGTCAGTCAAATCGGGATGCTTGATATCACAGGAGGTCTACTTACTGCCATTGGGCTATTATTTGCGGGCTTCAGCACCCGTTCCAAGCGTAAAAAGATTATTGATGGCTTCCGTTTAGAAATAGACCAAGGCCGTGAGCGCCTCACAGAGGAAGTCAATAGTACACTCAAACGCTACATTGTTCACCTCAAGAAGCGTATTGATGATAACTTCCTCCGCTTCGACGATCACTTGAAACGGGAGGGCCTACAACTGGAAGAAATCTCGTTGCAACAGTCCTCTATCAACGAGCGATTGTCCGCTATAACTAAATCGCTGGCTTGATTCGACAACCTTTAGTTGTATTTTCTGTTGAAAACCCAATGCCGAAAACAAGAAAAAAAGCTGATTTTCCGCAAAAGCTATGCCTACACTGCCAACGTCCATTTTATTGGCGTAAAAAATGGGAAAAAGTGTGGGATGAAGTAAAATACTGTAGCAATCGTTGCGGCAAGGAAAATCGTCAAGACAGAAAAAATGAACGAAAACAAACCGCTTCGTGATCAGTACCATGTAGATGGCGATGAATACGGGTCTTTCGCTTTCCACCCCTACAATGTTTTGTTGATGCTGATCATCTTCAGCCTATCGATCCTTTTCTTATCGCTCAGTATTTCGTTTGTATATTCCAGGGTTCAGAGTTCTGTTCCACCTATCAAGCTCCCCTCGATTTTTCTTTTCAACACCTTCATCCTACTAGCGAGTAGTGGCACCATGCTTATTGCAAAAAAAGCATACTTGGCAGACAATACAGATCGATACAAAGTAGCCCTCGGGATTACGATGGGGCTTTCCTTTTTGTTTCTTGCCTTGCAAACCGTAGGTTGGATGGAGCTCTTTAAGCAAGAAATTTTCATTAACAGTAACAACTCTGCTGGTTATCTTTACTTGATTTCCGGTTTACACTTTGCACACGTTATTGGGGGTATTCCTTTTCTGGGCTATTTCATGTGGCAAGCTTTTACAAAAATGCAAGACCCTGTAAGTGTCCTTGTCTATTTCAGTGATCCGGAAAAAAGGCTAAAACTTCGTTTACTCACCATTTACTGGCACTTCCTCGATATCCTCTGGATTTATCTCGTTTTATTCTTCTTCATCAATTACCTTATTTACTAATAAAGCAAGACTTGTGTTTCCGCACAAATACTCAAAACGAAAAGAGGAGAACCTCCAATGGGGAAACAAGCTTATTGTTTTTCCCGCAGTAATCGCTTTGCTTTTTTCCTGTCTCTCTTGTCAGCCGTCCCACGATGCTAAAGAAGAAGAAACTGGGAACACGACTACCGAAAAGCAGCTGGTGTTACAACAAGACCTTACCGCTTATGATCAACCTGATGGCCAGCCCATAATCGCGTTAAAAAAGGGCGAAAAACTTCTCCTCACTGGAGAAATTTCGCCACGACTTTACCCCCAAACTACGCGTAAAGACACCTTGCTGGAGCCTTTCCTAAAAGTGATCTTGCCCAACCAGGAACCTGCTTGGGTATATGCCAATCCCACAAATTTCAACTTGGGAAATGAGGATGTTTTAGCATGGCAATGGCACAATAGGTTAAGTAGTATTTTTAATACCACAGCACTTTTACAGTACGAACAAATTTGGGATCAGTGGAACAATGCCAACCAAGCTGGTGTTCTATTACTCACCTTTCAGGCCATGCGTGTTCTCCGTGATCAACTGGAGACCTCATTGCAGAATTACCCTTTATTGCCTGCCTATCAGTACGAAGGCTTGTTTCCTGCGGCATTGGCTTATCAAACAGACGCAGGCCCAGGATGGTGGATAGACTTCAACCAATGGGTAGACCGCTGTTCACAAGTAGCAGAAACGGAAGCCGAAATAGCCATATTTCAGTTTTACCAAACAGAAGTTTATCCTCCAGACGGGATTGAGTATCATTTTTACAGCTGGGAATTTCCAGTTACGCTACACCAGAAGCACAGTCTACTAGGCCGTAACATCCATTACAAATTGCTACTTGGATTGGATCAACTTGCCCAGGAATACGCTTTCTTACAAGCCGAGTGTTTGGAAATAAAAACCAAACTGGTATCTGATATATGTACTTCCGAAAATACCTACTGGGAAGAATGGCCAACAATTCAAAACGAGCTGGATACTATTCTACTTAAGTCGACCTGGAACATTCTTAGTAAGGAAGACCTTGCAGCGATCAAGCATAGACGGCAAACCCTGAGCCTACCTAACATCCAGGACCTTTATCTCAGCAAACGAAACAAGTAAGTCTTACTTGTTCTCGCAAAACATTATCTTTGCATACTAATAAATAGTTGTCGATCAATATATGATTTACTTAGCAATACTTGCTGGCACCTTGGTGATTGGAGGCTTGGTACTAACCAGCCTCATTGCAAAAAACATGGCTCCTGGGAACAAGCGGTTAGCCATGGAAACCGAGCGCCTGAAAGAAGATATGGATACTTGGGTAACCAAGCTGGTTCCTATTGACAAAGAAGAACTTGAGCTATTTAGCCTAGGCCAGGATAAGCAAGTTTTAAGGAAAGGTGTGACGACTACTGCTAAAGGGATTTTCACAACTATCTATCACGAGCCAGTCCTCGCTTATAGCTATCGCCAATACCTTGGCAAAGCGGAAAAGCCCAATGCCTTACTCTATGCTCGTACCGCCGAACACGAATATATTTTCTGGATCAAGAAAGGCACAGCCACCCTTTTCATTGATAGCCAGGAAGTAGGTACACTTTCTCGTGACGGCATTTTGAAAGGCAAACGCACAGGAAAAGTAATTGCTCAACTGAAGCCAGGTAAAGAAGCGATGCAACCTGTAGAAATCGGTGGCAAGGAAGTAGGCAACCTCACAACCAGTATCGTTAAAGCAGAAAAAGGACTCCACGAACGGGCTTTTAGCTTCATTCGCCCCGACATTAGTGACAAGGAAGAGCAGTTGTTCCTTGCCCTCGCTTTGGAAGAGCTGGTAAAAAGAGCTGTAGGTTCCTAAATTTGACCAAGAAGCCGTAACTTTGCAATCTCTTCACAACGAGGAATGAACATTTGTTGTAAGCCTCTGTTGTAAGATTAATTATTCACGAAATTTCAGGCTATGAGCCTCAGGAAGAAAGTCAACCTTATCATTTATCGCTTTCGCGAAAGCGGGCTGGAGGTGTTTTTTGTAAATAATCAAAAAGCAAACACCTTGAACTTCCCTCAAGGAGAGCTCGCCGAACAGTCTCCTGAAGATTATATTACGCTCGATCCTGTAAGGGAAGAAGCAAGCGGAGAACAGGAAGAAGCCTTTGCAGTAGAGGGTGATTGGCATGAAATCCCTAGTTTGAAAACCATGTTGTACCAAGACGCCAAACAACTGAAAGATAAACTAAAGGATATGGAGCTAGGTGCCTTTGTTAGCATTAAAGATGCTCTCAAAGATGCGCTTCCCCATCAATATGCCTTCCTCAAGGAACTAAAAGACATTTTACGCGATCGCAATTCTTTGCGTGACTTGTAATCAGTTCTTTTTTATTAAAAAGCCTCTATTTCCAATTGATGAAAATAGAGGCTTTTTAATGCTGTAAAATCATTAGACTATGCTCCACGCATCTCGGCCAAAGTCTTAATCATTGCCAACTGTTCTTCTGGGCTCAATACGGTGTTATCAATAATAACTGCATCTTCAGCCTGTCGCAGAGGGCTATCTTCTCTTGTGCTGTCGATATGGTCGCGCTCTGTAAGGTTTTTTGCCACCTCAGCTAAGCTAACGGATTGGCCTTTCTCCAATAACTCCTTCAATCGCCGGCGAGCCCGTTCTTCAGGGTCTGCCGTAAGGAAAATCTTCAAGCCTGCTTTCGGAAAAACAATAGTGCCTATATCTCGTCCATCCAGAATACATGATTTTTTCTCTCCAAGCGCTTGTTGCTGCTTAACCAAAAAACGCCGGACTGCTGAAATAGTAGCTACTGGACTTACCGATTCAGACACCTCCATAGTACGAATATATTTTTCAACATCCTCTCCGTTCAGGTAGGTATGTAAACTTCCATCCTCTTCTCTGCGAAAGTCAATCTGGATACTCGTCAATGCCTCCTGTACTGATTTCTCATCATTCCAGTCGAGTTGCTCTCTGAGGAAAAAATAAGTAACAGCACGATACATTGCGCCTGTATCAATGTAAGTATACCCTAGAGCCAAGGCGAGTTGCTTAGCGAGGGTGCTTTTGCCACACGCCGAAAAGCCATCAACAGCTATAATTATTCCTTCTTTATTCATTAGCGGTGAAGATAAGCCCTAGTTTCGGCCTCTCCAAGCCAGGACTAATCCAAATGATCCAGAAATTCCTGCCAAAGTTTTTCTAAAGGCAAGGGCTCAAATTGAGAAGCAATTCCACGATAAGAAAAAGGATGTTTCACGAGATTCTCTAAGTACTTTTCAGTATTGCGTAATTCTTCTAACTGGTAGCTCGCTTTACGGATTTGTAATAGCAATCGAATAAACTGGATAGGCCGGTAATATTCATCCTTATGAAGGTTGCGATTAGCCATATTCTGCAGTTGGTTAATCAGTTCGTCACTCCGGTTGTACTGCTTTTTCACCACCAGGAAGAACACCTGCATGATCAACATAAAGACCGTCAATATTTTTTGATCGGAACCATAATTATGGTCTTTCTCTACAAATTTTTCAGGCTGGAAGGTCGCTTGACGTTTAGGAGCAATGATACGCTTAGATAAACCACTTCGTTGAAGTAAAAAATAGATAACCGCTTCAAATAATTTCCAACGCTCACGGGTATTAGCGTCTTGTTTAACAAACTTCTTATTCGCAACCGTTTGATTATAAATGGCCAAAGCCTGAATATGATGATTGGTATGTAACGCCAGTAATAGGTAATACTCCATGAAGGTAAACCATGGTCTACTACCCTCGGGAAATTGCTTGAGACACTTCTCTGCATTTATCTGCCCCTTGGTATAATTCCCGAGGTGCAAATAAGCAGACATCTCTTTGGTATAAAATTCGATCAGGCGTTCTTCTTGGTAAAATTTGGGGTGGTCCTTGATATAATTCCCTGCTCGTTCACACACCTCCAATAAAGCGGTGTATTCTCTTTTCATTTCAAAACGCATAGACCACACCAAAAACATATTGTAAAAAACCAATGGCGAATCATTGATTTCAGACAAACTTAGTAATGTTGTACTGTAAGTATCAATACGTTCTTCCAGGTCATTGTCTTTGTGTACCGGCTGATAATAATCCATTACAACACGCTGGTACAACTCCTCTGAGCGCATCTCTGCCGAAAGGATGACACTATAGTTTTTCAACAGGTTATCATAAAGTTCAAAATCTTTATTGTTACCATTTAGGGCAGCATCCTCTCTGAGAATTCGGCTACAATTGACAATTATTTCCGAAATTCTAAACTTCTGGGCGGTCGTCAGGATGCTCCTGGCCAACCCCATTGCCGAACTATGTGCGTCATTATCCAATAGAATTTTGACCAGTGTCCATTCTTTATGGCAAGTGAAATGAGCGCGATCATAATTAGAAGCAGAAGGCTTATTGACATCCAGGAAAAAGAGGGTATTCAAAAGCCGTTTGCGAAACCGTGATTTTAGCTGGCGATAACGGGCATCTTTAGGTGTACAACCATAAAGCTTACTAGAAGCATCACGGTCATTCTTGTATTCTCCAGAAGTCAGGTCTTCATAGAATTCGTTGAATTTACTGCCTTTATTACGAAGCGAGTATTCATCAAAAATTTCAATTTTCTTGACTTTCTTTTTGGTTACCACTCCGGCGATCTCCAGAAGGTTTTTCATCGTTTCTCTGTTTGGGTAGGTTCACATACAAAGCAAAATAGCAATCAAAAGAGACGATCTACACTTTTGAACAACGCTCTCTTTACACACAGACTGCCTTGTCACAAAATAGCTAAAATAAAGAACTAAATGTAACAGGGTTTACTCCAAAAATAAAAAAAGGTTTCACTCCTGAGAGTAAAACCTTTTTTTGCGTTAAAAACGGAGTTTGTAAACTTACACCGTACGTTCTTTAATACTCATCTTCGTTGAAAAGAAAGTCATCCTTACGGGGATAATCAGGCCATACATCTTCGATGGTCTCATACATTTCTCCCTCGTCCTCCATTGCTTGAAGGTTTTCAATCACCTCAAGTGGAGACCCGGAACGAACAGCATAATCAATGAGTTCATCGCGCGTTGCAGGCCAAGGTGCATCCTCTAAATGAGAGGCTAATTCCAATGTCCAATACATACTTAGACAGTTTGTTCTGTTTGCAAATTTTCCGCAAGAGTAAAAAAGCCCTTGCTTTATTTTGGTCAAAAATAATCCTATATCAAATTAACCACAGTATATACCGTAGGCTAAAATTCAGGCAAATGTAATAAACTGAACGGGTAAGTAGTAACAGAAGTTCAACAATCGTTAAAATACTATTCCTTGCGCCCAGTAAATGATCCGAGAATTTCAAAGGTTTGGTCTTCATACCCAGGGGGAATCCTCCCTATTTCTGAGGAATTTTGTGGGCCTGTCGGATCACAAAACACATAAACCTGACCATTGTAAGTAACAGCATCCCCGATTAATCCGGGCGCCGCTACAGCAATACTCAAATGATCTTCATAAGCTATGACGATCATTGGCAGTTCAAGTAACGTTTTTACCAAGGCATAAAACAATGCAGACCGATCTTCGCAGTCAGAAAATGGATAAAAAAACAACTCATCAGCGACCATTGGTTTATTCGTTCCAAAAACAATTTTGTCATCCTTATAAACAAAGGCAGAGCGTGTAAATGCTACCAAATACTCTAGGCTCTCCCGCTGGGTCTTTCCTTTAAGAAGTTGTCTCAACTGCGGAATCAGTGTAGCTTGCAATGCTTCGGATAGCGGAGCTTCCATATACCAGTGCTCATCAACTAGCGGGTAATTTTTCAGAAGTCCAGCTAGCCCTGGATTATATCGGAAGTTGATCTCCTGGCTATGTCCACGATATTGAAAAACAGCACTTCTTGCCTCGCTACTGTTTAAAACGGCAGGCCACCTTTTCATTAAAAAAGAAAATACCCGGCCACGAGATTGAGGTGCCTGGTCCAACAGGTACATCGACCGCCCCATATTTGTGGCACGAACACCGCTCGAAATGTTTGCATATTGACGATTTCCATCCTGAATCAAAGGAATTTCATACAATACATCCGTCGTATATACATTTACTTGTAGCAGCTTATCACGGTAAGTTAACCGAACATCGTACCCACTTTTGGCCAAAAGGAAATAAGTCGCATACTCAACGATTGGGTCACCAGCCTGCTTTTTATAAATCGCTTGGAGCCCCTGCCTAATCAACTGAGAAAACAGCCAGTCATTCAATTGAAGAAGAGAAGCTTTTTCCTGCAAATCAGTAAGTAGCGACTGATAGGGGCGTCGTTCAAACTCCTGATACAGCGACCTCAACGCCATCTCTTCGATTCTAAGCTGGTAAGGGTAAACGAAATTATCAGGGACATAAAGTTCCAACTTCTGATCGTAGAAATCAAAAGCAACCAGCTCTGTCGCTGAAAGAGGGGCACTCATGCCTACTAGTAGTAAACCTAGTAAAAGATTCCGCAACGGAAAGGTGTAAAACATAGAAAGCGTACCTTTTTTATTAAGGTACGCTTTCCAAAGGACTTGTATTGTTCGCATTTGCTATAAAATCAACATAGCATCACCGTAAGAAAAGAAACGGTACTTTTCCTTAACGGCTTCTTGATAAGCATGTTTAATCAAATCAGAACCTCCAAACGCACTCACCATTATCAGTAAGCTTGATTTTGGCAAATGGAAGTTAGAGATCATTGCATTGGCGATCTTGAAATCAAAAGGAGGGTAGATAAATTTATTTGTCCACCCTTCAGAAGCTTTCAGCATCAGCTCTGCGGAAACAGAACTTTCAATAGCTCTCATTGAAGTTGTACCTACTGCACAAACCTTCCGGTTACCCGCTGCTTTAGCTTTATTGACCTGTTCAACCGCTTCTTCAAGGATTTGGTAATATTCCGCATCCATTTTATGCTTGGACAAATCTTCAACATCGATACTGCGAAAAGTGCCTAGCCCAATATGGAGGGTAAGCTCAGCAAAATCAACACCTTTGATCTCAAAGCGCTTCATCAACTCTCGGCTAAAGTGTAGCCCAGCCGTTGGAGCAGCAACAGCTCCTATATTTTTAGCGAATACTGTTTGAAAACGTTCTTTATCACTTTCTTCAGCTTCCCTGTCCATCATCTTAGGTAAAGGCGTAGTGCCAAGATAACTGAGTTCTTCACGGAACTCATCATCAGGGCCATCGTAAAGAAAACGAATGGTGCGGCCACGAGAAGTCGTATTATCCACAACCTCGGCGACTAAACGATCATTATCATGTTCATCACTGAAGTAAAGTTTATTACCTACTCTGATCTTCCGTGCAGGATCAACAAGTACATCCCAAAGGCGTGCTTCCGTGTTCAATTCCCGCAGCAAAAAGACTTCAATACGGGCACCCGTTTTCTCCTTACGGCCATACATACGGGCAGGGAAAACTTTGGTATTATTGAAAATGAGTACATCTTCTTCGTCAAAGTATTCAAGAACATCCTTAAAGACACGGTGCTCGATTTCACCGGTTTCACGGTGTACAACCATCAATCGGGAGTCATGCCGTTCTTTGGTCGGATACTTAGCAATCAGTGATTCAGGAAGCTCATAGTTAAACTGAGAAAGTTTGGTCCTCATTTACATTTTTTTCAGATGCTAGTTCAAAGTTTACCTTATAGCTAAAGAGCTTCATCAGAGATAATTCAGGTAAACGCTAAACGTGCTCACTACTTAAATAAGAGCGCAAAAATAGCAATTTATTTATCCAAAAGACAAGCTTAGAGTGCCTAAATTATAAATATACCAACAACAAAGCTATTTGCCTTCTGTAAACACCATATCAATATGCATTGATTATTCCTTTTACAGGCAAAACAAACCTGTATCTAGTTCAAACCCAAGGCCAATAACCGATAATCATCAACGATTGAACGTGAAATAAGCAGGGTTGGCAGATTTTTCCTTTTTCTTCATCTATAAAACACGGCTGATTCAGTCACGTTCATTAGCTTCGTGAACTCAACACCCGTACCATGAGAATATTTTTTAAAATCTTCACGGAAAGTATCCGGCAAGCTAGCCAACAACTAAGTGGTAATAAGCTCAGAAGTTTCCTGTCCTTACTCGGCATTTCCATAGGTATTTTCTGTATCATCGGTGTGCTTTCTGCCGTTGACTCGCTAGAGGACAACATCCGGGGCAGCATGGAAAAACTAGGGAACGATGTACTCTATGTACAAAAATGGCCATGGGGAGATAACAGTAGCAATTGGTGGGACCTTATGAAACGCCCTACCCCACGCTATGAAGAATATGAAGTAATCAATGACAAAGCACGCTCTGCACAAATGAGCACTTTTTTTCTCGGTGCCGGTTCCCGAACACTTAAGTGGAAAAACAATAGTGTTGAGCGTTCTTTCCTATGTGGGGTCACCCCAGAATTTGTATCGGTATTCGGAATGGGTTTTCACAGAGGCCGCTTTTTTTCAGCCTCAGAGTCTTTTTACGCCAGCAACAAGGTCGTCCTCGGTTTTACTGTGGCCGAAGAGCTTTTTGGGTCGGTTGAGCCCGTCGGTAAATCCATCAAACTTCAAGGAGGTACTTACGAAGTCATTGGTGTTTTAGAAAGCTCAGGAGATGAGTTAATCAATCCTCTGGATTTTGATGAAGCAGTAATCGTTACTTACAATAAAGTAAGCCGCTTGGTCAATGTAAAAGGAAAAAACACAGATTCATTCATTGCCGTAAAAGCACGCCCAGGCGTTAGTCTCGAAAAACTGAAAGGCGAACTAAGGATACTCGTCCGATCACAGCGCAGACTGAACCCAAGAGAAGAGGACACTTTTGCGTTCAATGAATTGACCGTCGTTTCAGAACAGTTTGATTCATTTTTTGGAGTCCTCAACCTACTAGGCGGTGTAATTGGGTTCTTTTCTATCCTCGTTGGTGGCGTATCAGTTGCCAACATCATGTTTGTTTCTGTCAAAGAACGAACCAGTCAAATCGGCGTAAAGAAAGCTCTTGGAGCCAAACGTCACATCATTCTATCTGAATTTTTGATCGAAGCGATCATCCTCTGTCTCTTAGGGGGCGCGATGGGGCTTGGCCTAGTGTTTCTCATTACTAAAATACTCACAGCAGCACTGGATTTCCCAATCTATATCGACCTGGGTAATGTTTTGCTAGGCGCTGGCATGTCGATCATTATCGGCGTAGTAGCTGGTTTTATCCCAGCAGTACAAGCCAGTAAGCTTGATCCGGTGGAGGCTATGCGGCAGTAGGTAGAATGAAGATTACTCTTCTTCTTTTCGATACTCCCGAGGAGACTTACCTGAATATTGATGAAAAGTACGTGAAAAGTAGTTGGGATCGGTGAATCCGGTTTGATAGGCAATTTCTGCGATTGGCAACATCGATTCTTTAAGTAAAACCTGTGCTTTTGAGATGCGAAGATCTCGAATATATTGAGTGGGGGTCTGTCCCGTCAGGGCTTTTAGTTTACGATAAAATTGAGAAGAACTCAACAACATGGCTTCTGCCAGTGTATTTGCAGATAGTGTCTCATCACTAAGTCGTTCAATTACTTTAGTCTTCAATTCTTTGAGAAAAATTAATTCTCGACTATTCAATCCATCCGTTGTCTCCGCTTGAGCTAGCGCATCCGATTGACTTACCAATCTATAATGCTCTTGTAATTTCTGCTTTAGTCCATGTAAATTTTTCAATCGCAACAGCAATTCTTCCCGATTGAAGGGTTTAACCAAATAGGCATCTGCACCATAAGTCAAACCTACAAGTTTGTCCTTTTCACTGGCACGGGCGGTCAGCAAAACAATAGGAATATGAGAAGTCCTGTAGTCAGACTTTATAGCTTCGCAGAGTCCATAGCCATCCAATTCAGGCATCATGACATCGCTGATAATCAGATCAGGTAAATGCTTAATCGCTTCTGTTACGCCAACACGTCCATTATTTGCAACCCGAATTTGATAATTTGACCTTAGAATTTTTTCTAAGTAAGTAACTACATCGTTATTGTCTTCAACAATCAACAACAATGGCAGGTCACTATCTGTAACCGCCTCTTTTAAAGGTTGCATGCCAGCAGAAACAGGCTCGTTTACATAGGCTTGCTTTTCTAATGCTCCTCTCTGCGCTACAGAAGACTCCTCTGAAAATGGCAGCAATATGGAGAAACAACTGCCTTCCCCTACCCTACTACTCACATTAATAGTACCTGACATAAGGGTAACTAATTGCTGCGTCAAGGCCAACCCAATCCCTGTGCCCAGCATTGAGACATCCCGATTACCAGCCTGATAAAAAGGGTCAAACAAGCTTTTCAAGTCTTTCTCTGGAATCCCCATTCCTGCATCAACAACCTCTATAGACAAAAAGGGCTGATCATCATTTTTCGTAACCTCTACCACAAGGGTTACTTCGCCTCCTTCGTCGCTAAATTTAATGGCATTAGACAAAAGGTTATAGATTACCTGCTGTAGCTTCAACTCATCAAAAGGGATAATTAATTGAGAAACACTCGCTTTAAAGGATAGCTTTATGTTCCGCTCCTTAGCGAGGGAATAAAAAGACTCCATGAGGTAGCCCAAGTAGGCTATAATGTCGTCTTTTATCAATTGCAGTTCTACCGCACCAGCCTCCAATTTTGCAAGTTCCAGCAACTGATTAACCTGCCGAAGCAAATGGCTACTATTACGATCAATAAGGCTGACGCTACTTTCCCAGTCCTCTTGTTGAGTATCCGGAAACGGTGTCGTGCTTAACAAGTTTTTCAAGTGATCTGCTATTCCAAGAATAACCGTCAGTGGTGTTCGCAGCTCGTGAGTAATGTTCGTGAAAAACCATTCTTTAGCGGCATGTAACTCTGCCAATCGCACCGTTTCTCTCTCCTGCTGCTCTCGTAGAATTGTCGCTTTTTCGAGCGCAAATTGGGCCTCTTGCTTTTGCTGTACCGCTTGCTTTTGCCGATAAACCAAGCCTAATGAAAAAATAACGACTTCGATAATCGTCCCGATCTTATAAGCGAGGGTAGAAAATTCAATTGTCCTCATCCGATCAATCAAAGTCAACGTAATCCCAACTCCCATAGCAATTACCCCAGCAATGATGAAATACCGTTTAGGGTCATCTGTTTTCATTAAAACCCACAAAAAGAAGCTTAATAAAAACAAGAACGAGATCAGATAGGTTACCCCAACCGCATCAGCGATATCGTAATTAAAAGTAGTGACCAGCATGACCACTCCATCCAATAGCAAGAATACATAAGCCAGATAGCTAAACCACCTGAAAAACCGATCCCATGCAGGCAATAACTTGCTAAGATCAAGAAAAGAGCGCAAGAAAGTCAGGTAGCCAATGACTATAAAATAGACGCTCAGCTTAAACGTATAAATCAGTTGCGGCTGATTGGGAAAAAGGCTCTCCATTAACCAGTCAGCAAGATCACCACTGTTATATACCGTAAAAACGGATAGCGCTAATAAATAAAGGGAGTAAAATATAAATGCCTCATCACGAGCGAGGAAGAAGAGAAATAAATTATATAGCAAGATCAGAAAGATGAAGCCAAAAAACATACCATTAAATAACTTCTTCTGCTTTAGCTGATCAAAAAACACAGCTGTACTTGTAACTTGTATATCATAAACAGGAGCCATGAGTTTGCGGTCACTACGCAATAATAAATAGACATCGACTTCCTGCTGGGCTGGGAGGTGCAGCTTTGCAAAATTCCCCTTTAAGCTAGGATAAAAAGTACGTTCAGATACTCGGGTAAAAAAGCCTGTTTTACCCTTTTGAATGATACCATCTTCGTCTATCGCTAAATAAGAAACATCCGTTAATAGCAAAGGAAATTTAAGAACCCACTCGACTTGCTCGTAAGCATTAGGAAGATCGTTTTTTATTTGAAGGTGAAACCAATAATTCCTTTCGGCTTCTAAAAAGCCTTCCTCCTGAGGAAGAGGAATAAAATCTGCCATCTCAAGTACTTCGGGAGAATATTCCCCTTCTAGTAAATCTGGCGCATAATAAAGCTGCGAAGAAGGAATCGTTGTTGATTTACCATCTTTAAGTTCAAGTATCGCGGAATTAGCTTGTAGGGAGGAATAAAACAGAAAGAGTATCCCTGTCAACAGGAATACACTACGCTTTAACTGTTGCTGCCAGGCTCCTAACACTGGTGGCAACGGGGTTTCTCTATTAAAAACTGTGTGCATTTTCTCTTACCCAGACTTGTGTCTATCGACAAGGTAAGGAAAATAAAGCATGCAGAATTCCCAAAAGAAAGAAGGAAGGCGGTCAGAACGCTAATTTTGCAGGTTAACAGTTATATGTTACTCAACTGATGCGTAACATAATGGTGCTTTTAGTGGTCGTGATTGAACAGGTTTTAGGCGCCTGACCGTTCCTTCTTTAATATTTTTGCTTTTAGAGCTAAAAAAGAGCTTATTCTTCTGCCCAAGTAAAATCTAGAATTTTCGTGATTTCACTTTTGACTAAAAAAACATCTTATTACGTTAAAGGTCGTATTCCTTAGCCCAAAACATTAGCACTATTCTCTCAAAAAGCTGGACAAAATTGACAATGCTAATGCTTTTGTGAAAACCTGTTGAAAAAACTACTGTTACACTAGCGCAAATTTCATTCCTATGCCTAGTACTTTACGTCTTATTCTTGGTGATCAACTAAACACACAACATTCTTGGTTTAAACAGCCTAGCGACGATGTCATCTACCTTTTATGTGAATCCAGGTCGGAAACCGACTATGTAAAACACCACATTCAAAAAATAACCGGATTCTTTCTGGCAATGCGGGCATTTGCTAGCTCCCTAAAAGAACAAGGGCACCGAGTACACTACTTAAAACTTGATGATCCTGAAAATGCAAAGTCCATTACAGCCAATATAGAAAAGGTGCTTGCGGATGGTAATTTCACTACTTTTTCCTACCAGGCTCCTGATGAATACCGGCTCGACGAAGCACTAAAAAATTGCTGCGCAACCTTGGACATTAATTGTGAATGTGTAGATTCCGAACACTTTCTCGTTGAGCGCTCTTTTGTAGAAGAACTCTTCAAAAACAAGAAGACCTATCTGATGGAGACCTTCTACCGTAAGGTCAGAACCAAGTACCAATTCCTCATGGAGGGAGATGGCGTGACACCCCTTACCGGCCAGTGGAATTACGACAAGAGCAACCGTAACCGACTTCCCAAAGACGTTCCCTTACCTGAAGTACCTTCCTTTAGTCGTGATGCTAGCGAAATTGCAGCATTGTTACGAAAGGAAAAAGTAAAGACCATCGGCAGTATGCAGGCCACGGACTTCGATTGGCCGCTGACAAGAGACGAAGCACTCCACTTACTCGATCATTTCTGCCAGCATCGCCTTGCTCATTTTGGCACCTACCAAGACGCCATGACGGATCGACATTATTTGCTTTTTCATTCAAAACTTTCTTTTGTACTAAATACCAAGATACTCTCCCCTTTGGAGGTGTGCGAGACAGCTATCAGCTATTGGCAGCAACACCAGGAAGAGATAGACATTGCACAAATTGAGGGCTTCTTGCGGCAGATTATTGGCTGGCGCGAATACATGCGTGGCGTTTACTGGGCACAGATGCCAGCCTACGCAGAGAAGAATTATTTCCAGCACGAGGCTAAACTTCCTGCATGGTATTGGACGGGAGACACAAAAATGAAATGCCTGAGTCATGCCATTAACCAGTCGCTCGAACAAGCCTATGCTCATCATATTCAACGACTTATGATCACTGGCAATTTTGCCCTCTTATTGGGCGTACATCCCGACGAAGTCGATGCCTGGTATCTAGGAATTTATATTGACGCCATCCAGTGGGTAGAAATCACCAATACCCGTGGCATGAGTCAATACGCCGACGGAGGGCTGCTGGCCACCAAGCCCTACGTAGCCAGTGCTAATTATATGAACAAGATGAGTGATTATTGCAAGGGCTGCGCCTACAATCACAAAGAAAAACTTGGAGAAAATGCTTGCCCGTTCAATAGTTTATACTGGGATTTCATGGATCGTCATCGTTCTCGGCTAGAGAAGAATCCCCGTATTGGCATGGCTTACCGCACCTGGGATCGTTACGAAAGTGAACAAAAAGAGGCAATTCTAAAAAAAGCCGACTGGGTAAAGAGAAATATAGAAACTTTATAGTCTGCTGTTTTTTGACAACAAGCTTACCCAACATCTCACAGCTTACTGTACCTTTGTACCACAAGTTATTGCGCAAAAAATAAATTGAACCTCTTTCTATGCTTTTTTAAGAGCTAATACGCTTGACATAAAGCGCTCCATTAGCTCTTTAAAAAACGTCAGTTCGATTTATTTTTGTGCTGTTTGTAAAGTAAAACCCCTTCAAGATGAAAAAGGTATATATCATTGCCGGGATCATGATTGCTGTTGCTGTTTCCTTGTTTGTAATGGCACAGGATGACCTCAGTACTTATGCAACAATTTCTCAGGCCGTGAAAACTGGTAGCCGTGTGAAAATTGCCGGGCAATTGGCCAAAGACATGGAGATGATCTACGATCCCGTAGAAGATCCCAATCTTTTTACATTTTATATCCGTGATGACGAAGGAGCTACCCAAAAAGTCGTTCTTTTGCAACCTAAACCTCAGGATTTTGAGCTTTCAGAGCAGGTAGTACTTACCGGGCGTATGCAAGAAGATGCCTTTGTGGCTACCGATGTACTCATGAAGTGCCCTTCGAAATACAAAGACGAAGAGATTTACCTGAAAGAACAGCAAGGTTAAGAAACACGAACGCATCGCGCTCACCAGTATTTGCAGGAAATTATGATGATTGAAGAAATCCAATATATAGGCGAACACCTGTGGCCTGGCCGTATCGGCCAGGCTGCCGTATTTATCGCCTTTAGTGCTGCTATCCTTAGTAGTATTGCTTACTTTTTTGCCACCCAGAAGCGGGAGGATGTTGAATTGTCTCATAGCTGGCGAAAAATTGGCCGTGTCGGTTTCGGCATTCATGGCTTAGCAGTGTTCACCATTATTGGTATGCTGTTTTATGTGATGCTTAACAACTACTACGAGTACCAGTATGTACAAGCTCACGTCAACGATGATCTGGCTTTCCGTTATATTTTCTCTGCATTTTGGGAAGGACAAGAAGGAAGCTTCCTGCTATGGATGTTCTGGCATGTTATATTGGGCGGCTTACTAATGCTCTCTGCCAAGAAATGGGAATCTCCGGTAATGGCCATTATAGCCTCGGTAGAGATCATTATTGGCTCTATGCTACTGGGGATTTATATTGGCTTTGGCCCTGAAGCTTTCCGCCTGGGCAGTAATCCCGCGCTGCTACTCAGGGATGTGATGGAAGCACCCATTTTTGCCAATGCCGAATACGTGAGCCTGCTGGACGGAACAGGACTAAACCCCTTGTTGCAGAACTGGTGGATGACCATCCACCCTCCTACCCTTTTCCTTGGTTTTGCGTCAACCGTCGTACCCTTTGCTTTTGCAATGGCTGGCTTATGGATTCGTGACCATCGCGGCTGGCTGGCTCCGGTCTTGCCGTGGGCGTTGTTCAGTGGCGCTATTCTAGGTACAGGAATACTCATGGGTGGCGCATGGGCCTACGAAGCACTAAGTTTTGGCGGTTACTGGGCATGGGACCCGGTAGAAAACATGTCATTGGTGCCATGGATCGTGCTTATCGCAGGTATTCACACCAACCTTATTGCCAGAACAACTGATCAAAGCATTCGCGCTACTTACATTTTCTATGCGCTGAGTTTTATCATGATTGTTTATTCTACCTTCCTTACCCGTAGTGGGGTCTTGGGGGAAACCTCTGTACACGCATTTACAGAAATGGGACTAGAGTGGCAGCTTGTCACTTTTATTGTAGTATATGTGCTGTTGGCTGCTTACCTGTTCTTCTCCAGAGTCAAGGGCATCCCTGCACCAGAAAAAGAAGAGTCGACAAGTAGCAAGGAGTTTTGGATGTTTATTGGTAGCCTGGTGTTATTGTTTTCTGCCGTCTTGATTACGGCTTCTACTTCTCTGCCGGTTTATAATAAAATCCGAACATTTTTTGATCCAGGTTTTGTTGGTCGGGTAATTACGGACCCCGTTCCACACTTCAACAAGTACCAGCTTTGGATCGGTGTTTTTATTGGCCTGCTTACCGGCTTCAGTCAATTTTTACGCTTTCGCGAAAAGAATTTCTCTTCCTATTGGAAAAAATTCCTGCTGCACACTGGAATAGGTGTTCTACTAGCGATGGTATTCACTTATCTCTCTACCTTGGCCATTAACTTAAGTGCATGGCAATACCAACTGCTGATGTTCAGTGGCTGGTTTGCTGTAGTGACCAATGTAGATCACATTATCTCTTTCCTACGTGGCAACCTAAAAGTTGGTGGTTCAGCCATTTCTCACATTGGGTTCGGGCTAATGATTGTTGGTGTACTCTTTAGTGGTCTTAACCAAAAAGTGATTTCCCGCAATCCTTTCCTCATGGAAGGATTGACAGCCAATGAAGAAGCTAAGCGTAATACGGTTCTCCTTATTAAGGATTCTCCCATGATTATGGATGAATACGAGGTGACCCTTACCGGTGATAGCATTGATTACCTGACTCGGACTTATTATATTGATTATAAACGCCGAGACGAAACCGGCCAGGTAGTGGAGCAATTCCAATTAGAGCCTAATATCCTCTACGACAAAGAATTCACCAAAGTAGCTGCTTCCAACCCCAGTACCAAGCAGTATTGGAACAGGGATGTCTTTACACATATTGCTGCCCTGCCTCCGGAAGAGATGGACATCACGGAAAAGAAGGCCAAAGAAGACAGCCTTGACTACAAGACCTACATAATGGGTATTGAAGAAAAACTCACCTTCCTGGATACCGTGCCGGTTAAGGACCGGGATACCTTTCTAGTGCGATCTTTTGATTTGGAGGTGCTTGATATTCAACGTAATGCCCAGCACAAAGACTATATTCCGGAAACAGGGGATATCGCTATCAGTGCCTGGATTAAGGTAACCAGTTCGGAAAAAGATACCAGCTTTATTGCCAAACCTGTCTTGGTACTGCGAGGTCAGGTTTTATACAGTTTCCCCGATCAGATCAACCCTCTCAATACACGAGTCAAGCTTAATGAAGAGGTTTTTGACCTCGTCTATACTGCGGAAGCAGAACTCGACTACCAAGAGTATGTCATTTCGCAGGGAGATGAAGTAACGGTTGGTGACATAAAGGTAAAGTTTCAAGGGTTCAACAAAGATGTCACCCTGCCTAGCTACGAAAAACAAGAAGGAGATATTGCAGTTGCAGCTATGCTGAATGCGACCACTACTGACGGAAAAACAGCCGACATCGAACCAGTTTTCCTTATTAGGAATAGTAAACCCCTTAACTTAAAGGATGAAGCGACCGAAATAGGCTTACATGCTCGCTTTGTGTCTATTAACCCAAAAGATGGAAAGGCTACTATATTTATGGCTCACCAAGCACCTAGAGCACCCAAAGCGTCTTTTTCCGTCGCCACACGCTCATTCCGCACCGACTGGGTAGCCCTACAAGCTATCGAGTTTCCGGGAATCAACTATTTCTGGCTTGGAGCTTCATTGATGATGTTTGGCCTAACGATCAGTATGTATCACCGTATACGCACACTGGCCTAACCCTCATCCCTAAACAATAAATTTGTCAGAAAATCATCATATCGTATTGATTGGGGCTGGCAATGTAGCCTGGCACATGGGGCATCGTTTTATGGCTTGTGGACACAACATCAGTTTTGTCTACAGTCGTACCGCTGCAAAAGCCGAAGTGCTGGGAAAAGAATTAAACTGCCCTGCTTCTGCAAAGCTAGCAGAGGTTCCTGTTGACGCAGATTTGTATTTATTACTTGTTCCAGATGGAGCCATCGAAGAGACGGCTTCCGCGCTACAGAAGTATATTGCCTCTACCTCGTTGGTGATGCATGCCTCTGGGGCAACGCCTGCTGATGTACTTGCTCCTTACTTTGAGCATTATGGTGTTTTCTACCCTCTTCAGACCTTCTCTAGAGAGCGAGAGCTGGATTTTACGAAAGTACCCTTGTGTCTTTATACTGCTCAGGAAGTAGATTATCAACGTGTAGCATCACTTGCAAAAACATTGGTGAAAAATGTCTACTCCGTAGGTGATGTACAGCGAGCTCAGTTGCACTTGGCTGCGGTATTCGTCAATAACTTCACCAATTATCTACAGTATATCGGACAGGAGATTGCCCAGGAAAATCACTTACCTGCGACCTTACTACAGCCTTTACTCAAGGAAACCATCGCAAAGCTAGATGACTTAGCTCCTCCCGTCGCTCAGACTGGTCCTGCTATTAGAAATGATACTGCTACAATTGATCGCCACTTAAGTATGCTAAAGGGCCATCCACGGTGGGCAACGCTGTACAAGCAACTTAGTGCAGGGATAATCAAGGATTTGGGTAAAAAATGACCTTCTAAGTATTGCGCACAAATAAGTTGGGCTGTCATTTCTTAAAAAGCTGACTCAACTTGTGCTGTTCCTAATACGTCATCAGCTCAAAAACTACCGTTTCGTCCCGCCCCATAAACTGATGGAACGTAACAGATGCAGAGTCCGGCTGCCAATAAATATGGCCATTCCCAAGGCCGGAGAGAAAATCGAGTCCATTAAGGTTGCAGTTAAAATCCAAATCGGGGCTGGCCGCAAATTCAGGCAAGGCCCGCTGTAATACCTTCTGAGCGGGCATCGGGTCGGCAGTAGCGAATAGTTTACTTACGAGGTTCGGCCCTTTCAACCCTAGAAAGAGGACGTAACTGGTATCTGCCCCCTGGTGCATATAATACCCGGCCAGGTCAGCAGGATGCAAAGGTCGCAAGAGCTTAAACCGATCATGGTCATAGTTAGCCAGAGGGGTGTACTGAGGCTTGTCATGATCCCCTTCTTCTCCTATTCCTCCAATAAACAAGCGCAACTGTTCTTCTTCAATAATAGCATAAATGTACTCCTCATAGCCCGCCCAAAAGCCTCCTACTGCCGTAATAGCTGTGGAAGGTATTCCTTTGTCAGCATAAGCTTCTGGCAAAATAGTATCACAAGCACTTACTTCTGCAAGCTTTACCTTATTCTCTTGCAACATAGCATAAACAGCATAGCGAGGCAAGTCTTCATCGTCACTTAGCGACTCACAATTCAATTGTACTTGAGACCACGCCTTTTTAGCTGCTTCCAAATCTGTTTCTTTGGGGCCACAACCCATTAATAAACAGCAGACTAGCAGGAGTAGGAAATTATTTTGCATATTTTTTACTGAAATTGCTTAAAAAAATTGACATTTTTAGGAACAAAAATTATCTTTGCATCGCTTTGAAAGTAAGGGTTTCCAAAACGCTGGAAATTTTGCTTAAAGATAAGCAAATTAACATGGTGAGTATAGCTCAGTTGGTTAGAGCGCTGGATTGTGATTCCAGAGGTCGCCGGTTCAAATCCGGTTATTCACCCTCTCATAAAGCCGATTCCTTTTGGAGTCGGCTTTTTTTATTTACCAATTGGTGAATGCCGCATTGAAGATATCTTCTGTTAATTGCGCCAGAATATCTTCAATAGCCTGGGTTTGCACACTGGCCAATTCTGTGGTGGATGGGAAATCGAAAAAGAAAGAAAAGTTTTTCTTAAAACCGTCCTCCTCGTTTTTATTACTAATATACTCTACGGCGGTAACGATAGTCAGCCGGTTGATAGCGCTGCTTTCTCCAGGTTGGGGCGCTTCGGCAGAAACCCGAAAATCCACAATTGAACCCTGAAACTCTACATCAGGTGTAGTTTCATTCAAGATCAATCTACTTTCACGTCGAATCTTCTCTTTCAATGCTTCAGAGGTTTCAATAGCCAAAGTAGGAGGTGCATTCAGGGCATTGTTCTTAAACTGCCCCACGTAATAGGTGGTCACATCTGCGGGGATACTGATTCCGCGAAAAGAGTAACCATTATTGCCGCATTGCCAGCAATGCAAGCTCAAAAATACCAATAAGAGGAAAAAATACTTTTTCATATAAGAGATAACGCAGATTAGGTTCTATAAATTCTTTGTTAAAACAACCTTTGACATTGTGCAAAAACAAGTTGAGTCTTGGTGGTGCGAGATGCGCATCTGAGCATGCATAATAAAAGCAATCCCGAATTCTGGTTCAGACCAAAATCCGGGATGACTCTTTTTACATCCTGCTTATTGTATCAAAGGCTCGCCGATAAACACTTTGACTTCAGGAGAAATTTTGACTCTGATTTTAACAATCAGAGGCTCCTGAATATCCGCATAAATACGGCGATGCAAGCTGTAAGTCGTTTTGATGGTTGACAAAACAGTACGCAATGCAGCACTGTTGCCTTCCTTAGCCAAGAGTTCTTCCAGGCGCTCAGTAGAAAAATCTGCGTGAGCACCTTTTAAATCTACTTCCAAAGAAGGACTCAGCGCAACACCAAGCGCAAAACTTTCGACTTTAAGACCATAGATTTCCAATTGAGGAAATACCTGCAACCAGTCTTCAATCAGGCTGTAAGTCTTTTCTTTTGCTCCAGTACCCAGGTTATTGGCCTGTTCCCTGATGGTACCGCTGGCATCTTGCAGGGTTTTGACTATTTTATCAATCATAACCTTGGTGTTTTTTAGTTCTTCTTGAACTTAATGCTTCCCCCTGTATCCGGTTGATCTTCCAGAATGTCCAGAAATTTGTAGGAAACGACAACGGTTTTACCATCAACTTCTGCATTCTCAATGGTAGTCTTCTTCACTCTACCCGGTAGATGGTAAGTCGTAGTGAAAGAAGCATCAGCCATCATCATCTTCATCATACCGATGGTTTCCTCATCCATGTCGCCGAGCATTCCTGCTGCATCACCAGCGTCTACCACCCTGTTTAGGGTACGCCCGGACAAGTCCCAGGTAGAGCTACTATTGGCCATAGCACCGCCGCCCATCAGGCCACTCATACCGCCTTGCTCACCACCTTCTTCGTTTAACTTAGAAAAGGTTTTCTGGAAGTCATTCAGTTCACTCATTGACTGGAAAGGAAAGGTGATGACAAATTTCCCCACCTTCTCTGATTCACTCATCTTCATCCGCATCTCTGTACGGTCAAGAATTGCACGGTCTTTGTCCGTTAAGGTAGCAGGCAGACCGCCTTCTTGCATATCAGAAAAAGAAATGAGGGAATCAATTTCAAGCACTTCCCTGCCTGTTTCCTCTTTCATACCCTGCTTCATCATTTCTCCCATAAAAGGGTCATTGAGCATGCCGCTCATGTCGATGGTTATCTGATACTTGCCGGTGCCGTCATTGTTAAGATAAACGTCTTCCAACATTTCAAAACAACCAGATGTGGCCAGTGCCAAAACAAGGCAAACCACGTAAGAAAAATACTTCATTCGCTTTTTTTTGCCAAGGTAAGGAAAAGCGCGCGCAAAGGGAATCAAGGAAAGACGAAATGCTTAATTTTAGCGACACAGGGAGCGATTGTGCGAAGAACTGGAAAGCAGGAACCTCCCTTACGTATCTATTAGCGGCGATTTTGATCAACGATTTGACCAAGCAGTACAAGCCGTGAAGTTAATTTTGCAATAGCACCCCTTTCTGAAAACCAAAAGCCTGCTGGTTCGTTTTTATACCTGTACTGATAAATCTGACGATTAGCTATGAAGTTACCCCAGACTATAGGCGAACTAAAAGCCACTGGTTACCAGCCCCGCTCGATCAAAGAAGAGATGCGGGAAAATTTGATTAAGAAACTACAGTCAAAAGAGCCCATCTTTCCAGGAGTCATTGGTTTTGACGATACCGTCATTCCTGATGTAGAGCGGGCAATTTTGTCACGTCATAATATTCTTTTACTGGGTTTACGTGGACAGGCAAAGACGAGAATTGCCCGTCTGCTAATTCATCTATTGGATGAATACATGCCTATCGTCGGTGGTAGTGAATTAAATGATGATCCTCTTCAGCCCCTCTCCCGTTATGCACTCGATTTGATTGCAGAAAAAGGAGACGACACCCCTGTTGAATGGATACACAGAGATGAACGTTACATAGAAAAGCTGGCAACTCCTGACGTAAGTGTTGCCGATTTGATTGGTGATGTTGATCCCATCAAAGCTGCGACGCTAAAACTGCCTTATTCCGACCAGCGAGTTATTCACTTTGGCCTTGTACCTCGTGCACACCGTTCTTTATTTGTACTCAACGAATTACCGGACTTACAGGCTCGTATTCAAGTGTCTTTATTCAACATCTTACAGGAAGGTGATATTCAGATTCGCGGATTTAAACTGCGTTTGCCGTTGGATATTCAGTTTGTGTTTACCGCCAACCCAGAGGATTACACCAATCGTGGTAGTATCATTACCCCCCTTAAGGATAGGATTGAAAGTCAGATATTGACGCATTATCCCAAAACGATTGATATCGCCCGGCAAATTACCAGCCTGGAAGCAGACTTGGCAGACAGCCAAAAATCCAATATTCAAGTTGCGGATTTGCTTCAGATTATGCTGGAGCAAATTGCCTTCAATGCACGCGAAAGTGAATACATTGATGATAAGAGTGGTGTATCTGCTCGATTGACCATTGCAGGTTACGAAAACCTGGTGAGTACTGCCGAACGTCGGATGCTTATCAATGGAGAAGCAAACACCCAAGCCCGTATTACTGACTTTTGGGGCGTTGTTCCTGCTATTACCGGTAAAGTGGAGCTGGTTTATGAAGGGGAGCAAGAAGGTTCTTATAATGTCGCCATGCTCTTATTGGGTGAGGCTGTACAAATCGCTTTTCTCGACCATTTCCCTAACCCTGAAGAGGTTAGCCGTGCGGAAGACAAAGACCCCTATGGTACCATTCGCACTTGGTTTGGGGCTGGAAACACCCTTGATTTATTCAATGACTCCAGCGACAAAGATTACCGCCAGGCATTGGACAAGGTAGCCGGCTTGAAAAAGCTAGTGACTTCTACCGTCAACAACCTCAGTGAAGCAGAGACTTATCTCTTTATGGAATTGGTAATTCATGGCCTGGTAGAGTTTGATGTACTCAACAAGGATACGCTGGAAAACAGCCTTACCTTCCGTGATCTACTCGCTAATATGCTGGATGACAACGATATGTTTGACGGATTCAATGACAATTAAAGGTGAGTTGTGCCTTTATATAGTCCTCCAAGGCAGAACTCACAGTACAAGGTACTGAGTACGGGGTATTAAGACTTTGATTACTGCAGGTATTACACCATCTGACCGGGCTCAAACAAGCTCTAAAGCATAAGGGAAAGAGACGACTTCGACTCTTTCCCTTCTTTTTTCCTTCTCTTAAGGCTACGCTTTCTTAAACACTTCGGCCATCATACAGCGGGCGCTTCCTCCTCCATACGACTCAATGGTATCCAGCGGGCTGTGAAGAAGCTTGGTGTGTAATTCCAGCTGCTCAATTTGCTCACTGGTAAGCGAATTATAAGCCTGAGAAGACATCGCAAGATAAGTTTGCTCATTTGCCCCTTGCACTTGTAGCATATTGCCCGCAAAGGCCTTCATTTGTTCTCGGGTGATAGAGACGATGTCTTTGCCGGTCTGGGTTAGCATGTCGGTCACCTCTCTTCTTTGTACAGCATCCGTGATAGTATCCAGGCAAATCACACAGAAATTTGTTCCTAAGGCCATCATCACATTGGTATGATAAATCGGTAACCCGTTCATATCATAGCTTTCGAAAAGCACCTTTTCAAAGCCCATCCATAAAGCAAACTCATCCAATAAACCTTCGTCGGTACGGATACTACGACAAGCATAGACTATCCTGTTGTCTCTATCCAGGATCATGCTCCCCGTTCCTTCTAAAAAGCGCTCTGATAGCTCTCGCTTTTCGAGGCGAATATGCTTATCAAAGCCAAAATCCTTGATCAACTGGGTTACCACATCCTCTCGGCGTTCCAGCCTACGCATAGGAGCATACATTGGATAGGTGATCACTGATCCATCCTCGTGGGTAGAAAACCAATTGTTGGGAAAGACCGCATCGTGTTTCAAGGGACTGTTAGTGTCTTCAACGACAATTACCACTACGCCAGCCTCTCTGAGTGTGGCGACAAAACCATCGAATTCGGCTTGAGCGCGGTTATTTATTTCTTTTCCAGAAAGGGATTTATCATTGGTCTGGAATGCATTGTTACCCGCAGTTTCGGCATTGTACCCAAAGTTTGCAGGACGAACCATCAAGATGGTATCGGTAATTTGTGTGGTGTGCATTGGCTAATAATTTGGTGCGACAAAGAAAGGGAGAATTTATGTAACCAGGGTGAAAAAAGTCGGAAGTGGGAGGTCGGAAATCGGAAGTTTTAAAAAAGGTGTAAAAGTTGGGCAAGTGTAAAAGTGTAAAGGTTGAAATCAGCGTTTAAAAACCCACCCAAAGCCTCTCTTTGGATATCTTTGATGGTTCAAAAACGTAGTTGATTAATCTCTACATGTTTTGTATAACACCCCTGGTTTACCTTCAAAATCAAAGGTTTCCACGAATTGCATCCCTATTTTTTCCAGCACGCGAATAGAAGCTACATTTTCGGTTTGAGCTCGGCCAATGACACAGGGGATATTTAGTGTTGTAAAACCATACTGAAGACAGGCGGTTGCAGCTTCCGTAGCATATCCACGGCCCCAGAATTTTCTATGAAAACGAAACCCCAGGTCCACATCACCGGATTTTGGGTGATACTTAAGTCCGCAAAACCCCAGATATTCTTCGGTTGTTCGATCCAAGACCGTCCATCTTCCATAGCCGCATTTTTGGTAATGCTGGTAGCTTGTTAGAAAGGCTTCAGCAGCTGCCATATCCGTAAAAGGTACATCGCCTGTATATTGCAAAACAAGGGGATCATTGTTCATCCGGAAGAAGCCCAAAGCATCTTCCTTTTGGAACTTTCGCAGTAAGAGTCGATCTGTTGTTATTTTGAATTCGGACATAATCACTAGATTGTGGGTTACAAAATAGGATACAAAACACAAGACCAACAAATAAACACAGATGGTACTGACGATAATACTAGCAGTAGGTTTCCCTTTTTTAGCGCTGCGCCTCGAAAAAAGTGACCGTTTACCCTCTTTCTTTAGTGCCGTGGTTTTATGCTATGCTTTTGGCATCATCATCGGCAATATCGTTCCTCACCTTGTCCATGAATCAACAGCAGAGCAACTCGCGGCGGCGGGTATGATCATTGCCTTGCCTATGCTCCTTTTTGGGGCTAACATCAAAGAAAACTGGCGTTTGGCGGGGCCTGGCTTAGCAGCTTATGGACTTTGTGCCGTTGCTGGACTTATAGGCACTGCACTGGCCGCTTACTATTTTCAGGAAAGCCAAACTGATGGTTGGAAAGTAGCAGGCATGCTGACGGGGCTGTATACCGGCGGTACGCCTAATATGCAGGCGATTGGTATTGCGGTGGATGCCCCGGGGGATTATGTCGTGCTGTTGCAGGCCGCAGATATCGTGGGTGGTGGTGTTTACTTATTGATGCTGATGACTTTCATACACCCTTTTCTGGGGCGATTTCTACCAAGCTTTTCCACTAATCAGCCGGACGAACAAGAGGAAGATTTTGTTGAAGAAACAGGTAAGGGTTTTCGCTTCCTGCCTACCATAATCAGTTTAGGTGTGGGTGTTGCCGCGGCAGGGCTTACTTATTTATTTACTGGAGATATAGGCAAGAATACGACTTTGCTCATACTCTTACTTACTACTTTCAGCCTGGGGCTTTCTTTCTCTCCCAAGATCAGCAACTTGCGTGGTGCTTATCTTCAAGGAGAATACTTCCTTCTCGTTTTTTGTGTGGCACTAGGACTGATGGCCAATTTCCAAAAACTGCTGGGAGAAGGATTGCCTTTACTTGCCTTTTCCCTAGTAGCATTGATCAGCACCATTCTGATCCACTGGTTGTTGGCTAAAATCTTTAAAATCGACCGAGACACCGTGATGATTAGCTCGACGGCAGCACTATACGGCCCTGTATTCATAGCGCAGGTAACTACCGCTATCAATAATCGCCGCTTACTCGCACCGGGTATTGCCTTGTCTTTACTTGGGCTAGCCGTTGGAAATTACCTTGGTATTGGGGTTGCTTATCTGGCGAAGTGGTTGTTGGCGCAGTTTTAGCGATGGAGCAACCACCCTCGGTTATGCGAACCGATCCCGCCAGCGGGATACATGGACGAGCCGTGGCTCGTGAGCAACCCAATTTTAAGCTGAACAATGAAATTATAAATACGTTTCACTACTTTATCGAATAAACCTTTGCTATGCGTACCAAAACCTTACAAACCCTCAATCTGATTGGCTTTTTGCTGGTGTTGTTACTCAACACACTGGCCAATGCGCTCCCGCTTAACGGCTACAATACTGGCGAGTTATCAGATCGATACCCCAACTTTTTTGTACCTGCTGGATTCACCTTTAGCATCTGGGGAGTTATCTACTTACTGCTGATCATTTTTATTATTTATCAACTGCGTAGCTGGTGGAAAAAACAAGATGTAGATCTGAGTTTCGTACAAAAGATCGGGCCGTGGTTTTTTATTTCTTGTCTGGCCAACGCCAGTTGGATCCTTGCCTGGCATTATCTACAGATTACCCTTAGCTTACTGATTATGCTGATTATACTGGGCAGTCTCATCATCATCTACCTCAGGCTGGGTATTGGTGAATCATCACCGACTCCGCCTACCAACAAATGGACAGTACGGCTTCCTTTCAGTATTTATCTCGGTTGGATTACGGTGGCGACGATTGCCAATGTCACTACCCTTCTTGTCGATAACGGCTGGCAAGGTGGAGCGATTGGCCCCATCAGCTGGGCTGCTGTAATGATCGTTATTGCTGGATTAATCGGAATTCTTATTCTTGTCAAAAGGGCCGACATTGGTTTTGTGTTGGTCTTAATTTGGGCCTTCTATGGTATCTACGCCAAGCAATCTGGAAATACGACCGCTGATGTTGACAGTATCCTTTTGGCGGCCAAAGTAGTAATGGCTTTACTCGCTGTAGCTGCGGCCAGTAGGTTCAAAAAATGGTTGACGGTGTAGTGAATTTTAGCCCTGCCATTAGGCGGGAGCAACCACCCTCGGTTATGCGAACCGATCCCGCCAGCGGGATACATGGGCCAGTGCGTAAGGCAAGGCCTGAAGCACGGCGCACGGGAGGAGCAGGACAAGGGATGGGCAGCTTCTCCGTAGGGTCGGGTTTAAAACCCGACCCTACGGAGAAGCAGACAGCCCGGTGCCCAGGAACGCAGGCATGGCCCCAAAGCATTGAATGGCTAAACCTCCCCTACTCCATCTACCAGACGGACAACCAGTTCTTCTCCTTGTTTTCCAAACTCAGCTTCATAGGCCGCTAAAGCTTCGCTTACGAAGGCCGCGCGGGCGTCTTTACGAACCAAATTGAGGGTGCAGCCACCAAAGCCACCGCCCATGATACGAGCGCCATATACGCCTGGGTGGCGAAATGCTTGTGTGAAAAGAAAATCAATTTCAGGGCAACTGACTTCATAATCCATTGCCAGGCCCAACTGGGTAAGATTCAGTAATTGCCCCACTTTTTTAGCATCTCCTGCAGCCAGGGCATCAATCATGGCGAGGGTTCGATAATGCTCGCCTACGATATAGCGACATCGCTGGTAAACCTTACCCGGAAACTCTTCTTTGAGCTGCTCGACCTGTGGAGGGGTAGCATCGCGCAAGGATTTGATCTCAGGAAAATGTTGTTGCAAAACCGCTACGCCTTGTGCACATTCTTCCACTCTCTTGACATAGGCAGATTCGGCTAGGTTGTGGCTCACTTTAGAGTTGAGCAGCACCCACTCGCAACCTTCGATAGCTACTGGTACTTTGCGAAACGACAGGTCTCGGCAGTCCAGCATAATTGCATGGTCTTTTACGCCATTGAGACTGGCAAACTGATCCATGATGCCGCAGGGGATCCCTACAAATTCGTGAGAGGATTGCTTTGCCAATTGTGCCAATTCCGGGCCACTGTAACCTGCTTTGAGTAATAGATTCCAGCTCATGGCCATTCCACATTCCAAAGCAGCAGAAGAACTTACGCCTGCCCCAACGGGAAGGTTGCCACCAAAAACAACGTCCAGGCCGATCAACTTGTGGCTGCGTTGTGAAAACTGCTGAGCAATACCTAGTAAATAATTAAGCCACAGCGACTTACCCGGCTTAATCTCAAGTAAATCAACAACCGCTGATTCTTCAATATCTAAAGCCCAAAAACGCAATTGTTGGGTGCCATTGGGTCTGACGGCGAAATACAAAGCCCGGTCAATTGCTCCTGGCAGCACCAAGCCCTGATTATAATCGGTATGCTCTCCTATGATATTAATACGCCCCGGCGCGCGTAAAAGTAGTGCCGGGGCGTAAGTAGTAAGCGCCTGAAATTGGCGACTTATTGATTCCTTGTTATGCATCATTACTCGTCCTCCATGTCCATGTTATGGAAGACATTGACGACGTCATCATCATCTTCTAATCTTTCGATAAGCTTGATCATCGCCTCAACGCCATCATCGTCCAATTTTTTGGTATGCGAAGGCACTCGGATTAGCTCTGCAGTATCCACTTCAATTTTACGCTCTTCAAGTGCCTGCTGCATCGCGCCGAAATCTTCGAAAGCGGTATAGAGGACAAAAAGGTCATCTTCTGTACCTAGTTCCTCCAGTCCATGATCGATCAGTTCTAGTTCAAGCTCTTCCTGATCAAGGCCTTCTGCTTTCACTTTGAACACCCCACGGCGCGTAAACATATACTCGACTTCACCAGAGTTGCCAAGGCTACCTCCTCCTTTAGAGAATTGCAGGCGCATACTAGCGACCGTACGATTGGTGTTATCCGTAGCTGTTTCCACCATTACGGCAATGCCGTTGGGGCCATAACCTTCGTAAATAACTTCATCGTAGTTTTCTGAATCTTTAGACAGAGCCCGCTTAATGGCAGCGTCTACATTGGCCTTAGGCATGTTGGCCGTCTTGGCATTCTGGACTGCAATCCTTAAGCGTGGATTGTAATCGGGCTCTCCGCCACCGTCCTTGACCGCCATTGCGATCTCTCTGCCAATCTTAGTGAAGACTTTAGCCATAGAGGCCCAGCGCTTCATTTTCCTCGCTTTCCGATATTCAAATGCTCTTCCCATGGTTTTATTTGATCAGTAAAATACTGTTCTATTGATTTTAAGCTTTTATACTTCTGCAAAAATATAAAATGAGCAGCAAAAAAAACAATAATTTAACCTGCTGCAAATTCACAATACAAACGGTAGCCGTCCGGGGTTTCTACAAAAAAATAATAGAGTGCGCTACTATCTCGATCCGCTTCTGCTGCATCGTATTCGTAAGTTACACCAAATACATAGAACTCCATATTTGGTTCAGCGATTACTTTTTCATTACATCCCCGACAATATTCCTCCTCACACAAATGTGCTGCATAGATTACCTTTTCTTTTTCGCTGCTGTACTCGCGCTGCCCAATCATATTCACAACAAACCCAGGGCTGGTAGAATATTCAGGATGAATGATACTACGGACAAAGGCTGTATCCCCTTGGTTAGCTGCTACAAGTAATTTTTGCAAAAACACCTTAAACTCTTTCGCTATTTCTCCTGAAAATTCAATATCCTCCAATTGAATGGCGGCTTTCTGCGTAGCGTGTGCTCTTTCTAGCGATTGAATTAAGGCAAGGTTATGAGCATCTACACTAGTGAGTTTACCACTAACATTGTCATTATTAACAGCGTAGCCTTGGGCTGCAAAAGTAGCATTGAGTTCCTCGTTTTTGAAGCGATACCCGTGGTAAGCATATATTTCGTTGCGTAACATAGCCAATTCCTCTTTGGTCTTGTCTTCCAACTCAGATAGCTCTAACTGCTGTTTGTGATCAAAGCGATAAGCAGGTAGTTTTTCCTCCTCCATATCTGTTTCTGCTGCCTGCGCTTGCTGGTCTACCGTTTGCTCTTCTTCTTGCACTTGATCATTGGTACACGAAAACAGGAAAAACATTAAGCCTCCCAGCCAATAGAACTTCAAATTCATTATCGTCATCATTTTACTTGTGAAGCCCCAAAGGTATTTATTAGATATTGGCAGAAGCCTAAATAAATGAATAATTCTGCCAGTAACAAGTTACCAACCCAACTCACCCAAGCATTCGTAATGTAGGTTTCAATAGGGTACGTCCCAAAAAAAGCAGGCAATACATAGGCGTATATTCGTAAGCTGATTGCTGCAAGGGCAAGCGCATAGCTGCGTATCATAAATTTACTGTGTTCCATCCAATTGCCTTCCCTGGCGTACTTTAGCGCAAGCACTGTCATCAACCACCATAATACACTTTGAAAAACAAAAGCGACCTTGGCAGGCAAGCCTCCATTAGCATATAAAGCAATAATAAAGCCGGAAGGTGCACTTAAGAGCAAAACGATACTTACATAGAATTTCCCCAATAGTTGATGCCATCGAGGCGAATAACGAAAAAATGAGCTTGAAAACTGTAAGCCCCCTATCAGCAGCACGAAAATGCTAGAAAAAACATGCGTATAAAATGCAAGGAGGTAATGTGACTGCTGGATAACACTTTGCTTAGCAATGAGCAGTCCCGTTGTTGGAGCAAAGTCCGAATAAGACCAAGTTTTGATCACCAGGAAGTAACCATAATAAAGGATAATTATACCCGCCATATATTTTACGAAACGCCAAATTGAAGGCATGCTTCTCTATTGTTTATTCTGCGAACGTTCTTCTGTGTTAAAAGCAAAAATAACGTTCCCTTGCTATATACCCGTTACTTAGTGCCGGGTATAAAATGAACACGATACCCTGTAGACCTAATAGATTAAAATGTTTTTCCTATTTTTGAAAAACGAAAGCTCAAATCAGTTTTGTGCTGTTCTTTTTTGTTCTAAAACTCAAACCTGACCCATTATGATTTACGCCCTAGTCGTTGCCATCGACCAGTATCCCATTGCACACCATCGCTTGAACGGATGTGTCAATGATGCAAAATCACTGGTTGCTTACCTGGAAGGTAACTACGACTGTGAAGAAATATCGATCAAAACCATTTTTGACAAGGATGCTACCAAAGCGAACATTGTCGCTGGTTTCAAGCATTTCCAGGCGGCTAAAGCCGAAGATACTTGCTTACTTTATTATAGTGGACACGGATCACAAGTCGTCTCACCCACTGAATTCCATCACATTGACCCCGATGGCAAGCTTGAGACACTCGTCTGCTGGGATAGCCGTATTGCATCCGGTGGCTACGACTTGATGGACAAAGAATTGTCTTACCTAATTTGGGAGGCAACTCACCAGCATAATCAACACTTTGTTGCCATTTTTGACTGTTGCCATTCTGGTACCAACACCCGCGATGTACGGGTGACTTCACGTATGGCAGAGACGGCTCGTAATATTCCAACTGTTAATGACTTTTGTGGCAAGGAGCGCTACCAAAAAGGCGCAGCTACTGCCGGGCGTATTGATTTAACACCTCCCCGAGGCCGTCATGTAGCACTTGCGGCAGCTAGTGCCAGTGAGACAGCCAAAGAACTACGCATTGGCGAAACGACCAGAGGTGCATTTACGTACAACCTTATTTCTTTACTGGAACAGTACAACGGGCAGCTCACTTACAGCCAGTTAATTAGTAATTTAAAAGTACTCGTATCTAACTACGTTGAGAAACAATCGCCTCAGATTGATGCTTCCGTCGAAGAGGATAAAAAGCGTTATTTCTTAGGCCAGTTGCCTAAGACAAAAGCACCGAGCTATACTGTCAATTTTGATAAAAAAGCAGATAGCTGGGTAGTAAACGCTGGTGCTATCCACAACTGGCCCGCTGACCGTGCCGGAGAGATACAACTAAGTGTCGACAATATCCAAATGAAGGTCACCAAGGTTGACATGATGCACTCGGAGTTGGCCGACAGTTCCAAGCTTGACAAATCAAAATCCTACCTCGCCAAACTCGAACAACTGCCCGCTCGACAAATCAAGATTGCCTTAGCCAAGGATAATGAAGCCGAAGGCAATAAAATCATCAAGCAAGCACTCAAAGATCGGGCTACACCCATTTATTTCGAATTCACCAAAGATCCAGATCAGGCAGATTATTGGGCAAGAGCCATTGATAACACCCTACGCCTGACCTTTCCAGGGGAAGATCGTCCGGTATTCCGCCGTTTAAAGGGCTACACCTCTGACAATGCAATGATTTTTCTGGATGATACAGAGAGTGTTGCCCATTGGCACCACGTCAAAAACATCAACAATCCTCGCACTACGCTTAAACGCGACGATTACCAGATTGAGCTTTTAAGAGTAGACCAACCCGGTGCATGGCTGGAGGATGACGATTGTCCTGCAACAGCTGTAAATTGGCAAGAGGAAGTCGTTTTCAACTATGACTACGATGCCTCTAAAGAAGGGGATGAGAAATGGCTACAACCTGCCTTTAGGCTGAGAGTAAAGAACACAAGCAAAAGGAAACTTTACTTTAGTGTCGTAAATATGCAAGCCGATTATGCTGTGAAAAACAAATTCATGGCACTGGAAGTACTAGAAGAAGGCGAAGAAGCTTGGCTATTGGATCGCATGGACAATGGAGATACTTACAAGTGTATCGCACTAGGGGTAGATGATGCATTTCTGGCCCACGGTGTCAACGAACTCACCGAGTACATGAAGGTATTTGTGAGCACTTTGGAACTCTCTACTGATGGCTTCAACCAGGAAGCCCTGGAAATGGATAATCCTACCCATGTTACCTTGAAAGCAGGTCGCAACCCAGCCAACCAGTCTCCTAAGCACGATTGGACGGTAGAAGATATTATTTTAAAAACAGTCCGGCCAACCCGTGAAGTGCAAGTTGGTGGCGGCGAACAGAAAGAAGTAGCCAACGCCATCACCATAGAAATGCCAGCTGGCGTAAGTAGCTTAGCGACGTTAAATTGCCAACCGGAGGCCGCTCGTAATTTATCAGGTAGCACTCCCCTACCCGATTTCCCCGCTGGCTGGTCGAACCATGATTTGGCTGAAGGTCTGAGCCAAAAGCCACCAGTAAATGTCCTGGAGTTTTACAACTCGGAGGGTGCCGACAAGGTGAATGCAGATAACCCCATCAAGGTGAAACTCAACCTGATGCCCACCGAAGATGAGTTTGTCGTTCCCGTCGGTTTTGACCCCGAAACGGGGCTGTACTACCCGATAGGAATGATGGATGAAGACGGTATGGTACTGATAGAAGACTTGCCCGACCCGACCCCTAGTGGCACGCGTAGCCTGGGAGGTTCCATCAAGATTTTCTTCCAGAAAACGGTGGGCAAATACCTGCCTTTCGTATACCAGCACCCACAGTTAGCTATAGGCACTTTTGTAGACGCTGATCCGCAAGAGAAAGCAGCTGTTGGAATAAAAATTGATTATAACACCGATGCTGCTGCTGTAAAAGCAGCCGTAGCTGGAGCTGACCGTATTGTGATGTACATTCACGGCATTATTGGCGATACGCTGGAGATGCCGAAGAGCATTCGACTGGTCAAAGATGCTGCTGGCCATACGCTGGAAGACGAGTATGACCTAGTCCTTACCTTTGATTACGAAAACCTCAATACACCAATTGAGGATACCGCCCAAGCATTGAAGGACAGATTAACGGCCGCTGGCCTCGTTGCAGATCACGGTAAAACGTTCCATATTGTAGCACACTCTATGGGTGGCCTCGTGAGTCGTTGGTTCATTGAAAAACTAGAGGGCAACCAGGTTGTCAATCATCTTTACCAGCTGGGTACTCCTAACCAAGGTTCGCCTTACGGGTCACTGTATGAAATGGCGACGCCGCTACTGGCGAATGCTGTTAACGGAGCAGCCTTTGTGCAGCCTTATGTTATTCCATTGCGGGTGGTGGGCAAATTTTTGGATAAACTATTCTTCACCCTCAAGCAGATGAATTCTGATAGTGACTTCCTCAAGGCGCTCAATGATGGCAGTGATCCTGGTATTCCGTATACCATTATTGCGGGTAACACACAGTTGATTCCACCTGCTGTTGCCGGGCCACAGGCGAAGTTATTACAAAAAGTAATGGCCCGCTTCAAGAGCCGTGGGCACTATGATGCGCTAGATTTACTTCTATTCAAGTCTCCCAATGACATTGCGGTGAGCACGGAGAAAATCAAGGTGATCCCTGGAGGTACCGAACGGCAGTTTCCACCAGTAGTTTTGGAGTGCGCCTGTGATCATATCAGCTATTTTGGCAATCCGGCTGGAATAGACAGCATGGCGCAGCTGATGCTGGGTGAGGATTAAGAAAGTGATATGTGGATTTTTCATCACATAGACACATAGGCTTTTTACATAGCCACATAGATTTTTTTTAATAAAAAGGGCAGACACTTTACAAGTGTCTGCCCTTTTCTATTTAAGACAACAAGCCTCAACAATAGAGACTTTGTCGATGCATTCGTCTTGGCGGCTTTTAACACCGTCAACATTGTGTTTCTTATCCCCTTCCTCGTCAAGAAGTATCCAGCGTAATTTGCCTTACTTCACGTAAGATACTTCTTTTACTGCCTTGATAATCTTTTCTGCATTTGGCAGGTAAGCTTCAACAAAAGGAGCAGCATAGGGAAGGGACACATCCGCAGAGTTTACGCGAATAACTGGCGCATCCAGATAGTCGAAGGCGAATTTCTGTACTTCGTAAGCCACCTCGCTAGAAACACCAGCAAATGGCCAAGCTTCGTCTACGACGATGAGGCGATTGGTTTTCTTAACCGATGCTACGATGGTATGATAATCCAGCGGGCGAATGGTACGTAGGTCGATAACCTCGGCACTGATGCCTTCTTTCGCTAATTCTTCGGCTGCTTCCAGCGTTGGGAGCATCATCTTATTGTAAGATACCAAAGTGACGTCGGTACCTTCGCGGCGTACAGCGGCTTTACCAATAGGTACGAGGTACTCTCCTTCTGGTACTTCTCCTTCGAAACCATAAAGCATCTCTGATTCCATCACACAAACAGGATCATTGTCTCGAATGGCGGATTTCAACAAACCTTTAGCATCGGCAGGATCAACACAAGAAATGACCTTTAAACCTGGCGTATTGGCCATCCAGCTTTCGAAAGTCTGTGAGTGTTGCTGTGCCAACTGTCCGGCAGAACCAGACGGGCCTCTGAATACAATCGGGCAATTAAACTGCCCAGCTGACTGTGACAATGTCTTAGCCGCATTGTTCACAATCTGATCGAAAGCCAGAACAGCGAAGTTCCAAGTCATGAATTCAATAATAGGACGTAAGCCGTTCATAGCAGCTCCTACTCCAATACCAGCAAAACCTAGTTCTGCAATTGGCGTATCGATAACCCTTTTAGGGCCAAACTCATCCAGCATGCCTTTACTTACCTTGTAAGCACCATTGTACTCGGCAACTTCTTCTCCCATGAGGAATACATTCTCATCACGGCGCATCTCTTCAATCATGGCTTCCCGTAGGGCATCCCGTAAGGCTAACTTTCTGGACATATTTTAAAATGTTTGTTTTTTTCTATTTAGTGGCACAAAAATAATAAATCAATGCTTTGTTGCAAGCCAAACAGACCCAAGGTTTCTAAAAGAAGGTCATAATATTGCTCTAAAGCGCAATTTAGCGTATTTTTGCGGCGCGATTTAAAAATAAACTATTCAGTGGGCTCGTTGGTTTGCATGAGTAGGATATTTATCCCTTGAACACAATTATTGCGCAAAAAATAAATTGAGCCTTCTTTTAGGTTTTCCAAAAAGCTGACACGCTTGAAATGAACCGCTTAGTCTGCTTTTTGAAAAACGTCGGCTCAATTTATTTTTGTGCTGTTTCTAACAAGGCTTTGCCTAAAAATAACGGCAGAGCACTAAACTAAACCTCCATGAAAATTTCACGCCAGCGTATCAGCCAAGCTTCTTTGTTTTTCTTTGCTACCGTATTGCTTTCTTCTTGCAATCGTGGTTATGGCTGCCCTTCTAACTTTGACTTAGGTGAAACAGTTATCGAAGCTGCAAACACACTTGTTACTTTCTTGTTTTAGGCTGACTTTTCAGTACTAACAACCTTCAATTAGAACTATGATTAAGTGGAATGCTTTGACGAGTGTCGTCGAGGTCAATGACCTTGTAATGCAATCTCATCAGCAAGCTTGTCTTATTTTCAAGCACAGTACCCGATGTAGCATTAGCAGTTTTGCAAAAAGTCGGCTGGAAAATGATTGGAATCTTTCCGATAAAGATATCCAACCGTTTTATCTCGACTTGATCGACAACCGTGCTATTTCTAACTACGTTGCTGATCATTTTGGTATTGACCACGAATCACCCCAAGTGCTTCTGATAAAAAATGGGATTTGCGTTTATGACACTTCTCATCTCGATATTTCCGTAAACGGTATCCAGGAAAAATTAGCGGCAGCTTAAATGAGGAGGAATGGAAAACATTGCCCGAGTTATTGAAACAGAAGATGGGTCACACAGCTTGTTTAGCGAGCAATTTGACGTAGCTTACCATTCCAAGTACGGCGCTATTCAGGAATCTGAACATGTTTTTATTCAGGCAGGCCTAGTGCCAGCGATGGCAGTCAAATCATCTGTTCGAATTCTAGAGATGGGCTTTGGTTCTGGTCTTAATGCCTATTTGAGTTTGTTATTTGCAAAAGAGCAGGAAAAGGCCATCTTTTTTGAATCGATCGAGGCATTTCCTATTCCCGCTCAGCAAGCCGCATACCTCAATTACCCTACCTTACTGAAAGGTTCACCCGAAGACTTCATGGCTTTACATCAAGCTCCTTGGAATGAACCCGCTGTCATTACACCAAAATTTACTTTACATAAAAGCGCAGGCACCATTCAAGATACGCCATTGAGTGGTGAATTTGATGTTGTTTTTTTTGATGCTTTTGCACCAAGGTCCCAGCCAGAACTTTGGGAAGCACCTGTATTTAAAAGAATCTACCAAGCCATGGCCCCCGGAGGTATATTCGTCACCTATTGCGCCAAAGGAGTTGTAAAACGTTGCTTACGCGATATTGGCTTCCAGGTGGAAGGTATCCCCGGCCCTCCTGGAAAAAGAGAAATGACCCGAGCGATTAAGATAAATACATGAGCCTGAAATCTCGCCTAATGCAGCGGTGCTTTGATTTAGCACGCCTGGGAGCAGGTTATGCCTCACCAAACCCCATGGTTGGTGCAGTCCTTGCTTGCGGCGAGAAAATCATTGGTGAAGGCTACTTTGCAAAGGATNGAGGACCGCATGCCGAAGTAATGGCCGTACGGAGTGTAAAACCTGCCGACCGGAAATTAATAAAGCAAAGTACGCTCTACGTTTCTTTAGAACCTTGTAATATCTACGGCCGTACGCCACCTTGTACCAACCTAATTCTTGAGGAAGGTATCCCACATGTAATCGTCGCAGCACGAGATCTTACCCCTGGTGTAAATGGATCTGGATTGAAACGCTTACAAGAACATGGTGTTATTGTAGAAGAAGCTGTTCTATCAGCGCAAGGCAAAATCCTAAGTGAATACCGCAATGTATTCGTAAGTAAAAATCGCCCATATATCCTGCTCAAGTATGCCCAAACAGCCAATAACCTGTTGGCACCAAAGGATGGGAGCACCCAATGGCTTACCAACGGCTACAGCAAGCGACTGGTGCATAAATGGCGAACCGAAACGGATGCAATCCTCATCGGAGCTGGCACCGCGAGAGGCGATAATCCCGCACTGACTTCCAGATTGTACCCCGGCAAATCACCGCGCCGGGTAGTGATTGACAGGAAAGGAAGTTTACCTCCTTCCTTAAAGCTCTTTGATGGTACGACCCCCACACTGGTATTTTGTCAATCAAAATCGTCTACTGCATCCAATATTACTTTTTTCCAGCACGATTTTACGCGGGCAGATTGGCTCCACAAATTACTTACACAACTCAGTGATCAAAAGATAGCACACCTTACTGTCGAAGGAGGTGCATGGCTGTTGCAAGAATTCGTAGCACAAAACCTTTGGGATGAAGCCCGGGTATTTACCACTTCCGCCAACTGGAGTGATGGTTTACCAGCTCCTCGGTTAGGGAAAATAGCCGCTAAGAAATTCCTACTACAGCAAGACCAACTTACGGTTCATTATAACTTTTAGTGATTATTAAAACCTCTACCATGTCTCACCGCTTGTTATTCATTCTATTCCTTCTTTCGTCTCTGGCATTAGCAGGGCAGAGCAATCAGCTGGAAACAGCTCTATTCCAATTACCTGATGTGATCTTCAAGTCTATCGACACACCTAGTGGTTATGCTGCGGCTTATGAAATACAGATCAAACAGCCGCTGGATCATGAGCATCCGGAAAAGGGCCATTTTTATCAGCGGGCTTTTCTTTCTCACCGTGGTTTTGATCGTCCTACGGTCATTTGCACAGAAGGCTACGACCGCCCAAGAAATCGCAATTATGAACTTACAGACCTGATTGAAGGCAATCAGATTGACGTAGAGCACCGTTTTTTTGGCACCAGTGTTCCCAGTGAAGAAATTTTCGACTACCAATACCTCAACCTTAAGCAGGTTACAGCTGATCTCCATAAAATCAACCAGGTTTTCCGAGAAATTTACCAAGGAAAATGGCTGAGTACCGGCATCAGTAAAGGTGGGCAAACAACCATTTTCTATCGCTATTTCTATCCTGAAGATGTGGATGTGAGTGTTCCTTATGTCGCCCCGCTCAACCTTGCATTAGAGGAGCAGCGTATTTACACCTTCCTCGACACCGTGGGATCCCAAGCATGTAGAACGGCATTATACAACGTTCAAAAAGAAATTCTAAACAATAGAGATTACGCACTGCCTCGCCTGAAATGGTATGCCAAAGGTGCTGGTCTAAATTTTAGCTACCTAAGCCTTGAAGAAGCTTTTGAATATGCGGTACTGGAATATCCATTTTCCTTTTGGCAATTAGGTGGCAAGTGTGAAGATATTCCAACAAAAGATGCAGGAATCGAAGCAGCGCTGGAACACATGATGGCCACTTCTGGCATCGATTTTTTTGCAGATGCAGGAATGAATGGTTATGCCAGTCATTATTATCAAGCAGGCTCAGAAATGGGCTACTACAGTTACGAGACGGAGGATTTTAAAGGCCTGCTCAAGGCTTTGCCAATGGAACCTCATCCAAGCGCCATCTTTATGCCGGAAGGCTTACCTAAAAGCTTTGATGGCCAACTAGTCAATGATGTGGCGGAATGGATTCCTGTGAATGCCGATCGTTTTATTTTCATTAATGGAAATTCGGATACTTGGTCAGCTACCGCCGTCCGCCCTACCGAAGGTATTGATGCCCTTTGGTTTTTCCTTGATGGCCTGGATCACGGTAAAGCCCGGATCAGGAACATGAAAACAGAAGAACGCGCCCAACTGGTGGACGCATTGGAGCGATGGCTGGAGATGGAAATTGAGTAGTCTTTTGGTAACAACTAAAGGGTTAGATGGTAAAACACCATCTAACCCTCTAACAATTTAAACCAATAAACTATTTCCGTTTACCTCCAAGAATCCCCAAGAGGCCACGGGCAAGTTCGCGGGCCAGAGTTCGGCCAATCTGGCGAGTGGTGGTATTACTCATCACTTTTTCCAGCGTAGATTTTTCGCGACGGCGTGACCCTGTAGACTTACGTGCTTTCGCTCTTTGTTCTTTCAGCTCTTCCTGTCGTTCTTCAGCATGGGCCGCTTCAATTTTATCCGTAAGGATATCGTGAGCGCTATCCCGATCTACCTCCTGGTTGTATTTCTTCACCAAGGGCGAATCCTTCACAATGCTGTTTATTTCTGCGTCAGTGAGGATATCCATACGTGATTCAGGAGCACGCAACATCGTGTGTACCAATGGCGTCGGAATACCTTTTTCATTTAGAGCCGTCACCAAAGCCTCGCCAATACCCAGTTCAGTCAGCAGCTGATCTACATCATAAAACTCGGTAATAGGATAATTCTGAGCGGCCAGGCGGATAGCTTTCCGATCCTTAGCCGTAAAGGCGCGCAAGGAGTGTTGTATTTTCAGGCCTAACTGCCCCAATACATTTTCCGGAATATCTGCAGGATTTTGGGTCACAAAAATAAGGCCTACCCCTTTAGAGCGAATAAGCTTCACAATTGCTTCCAGCTGATCCATCAGTGCATCAGAAGCTTTATCAAAAACCAAATGGGCTTCATCAATGAACAAAACCAATTTCGGTTTTTCGGCATCACCCGCTTCCGGGAAAGTGCTGTAGATTTCTGCTAAAATCTGTAGCATAAACGTCGAAAACAGCTTCGGGCGATCCTGAATATCAGTCAATCGAATAACAGAAACGATTCCTCGTCCTAATTCATCTGTTCGACATAAATCATCTACTTCAAAAGAACGTTCCCCAAAAAAAGTACCCGCCCCCTGCTGTTCAAGCTCCACTATTTTACGCATGATGGAACCAACACTGGCGGTGGATATACGGCCGTAAATTTCCTGCACTTCAGCTTTACCCTCATTCGTCATAAACTGAAGGGCCTTCTTGAAGTCCATCAAGTCCAGAAGAGGAAGTTCATTATCATCACAGTACTTGAAGACAACTGCCACAATTCCACCTTGGGTATCATTCAAGGATAAGATTTTCGAAAACAATACCGGGCCAAACTCCGTAACGGTAGCACGTAAACGCGCTCCTTTTTCATCAGAAATAGAGAGAAATTCAACAGGGCTAGCACCAGCCGTAAACGGAAGGCCTATAGCCGCGTGGCGTTCGTCGATCTTGCGGTGCCCAGGAGAAGGCATCGCAATACCACTAAGGTCACCTTTCATATCCATGAGCAAGCTAGGCACCCCTTCTTTTGAAAGTTGCTCTGCTAAAATTTGTAAGGTTTTCGTTTTTCCAGAACCCGTAGCTCCGGCAATTAACCCGTGGCGGTTAAGCGTAGCCATTGGTAAACTTACCAAAGTGTTCGTCTGGGTTGCTTTATCGAGCATTGCGCCCCCTAAAACAAAACTTGGTCCTTTAAATTGATAACCAGCATTGATGGTCTCTGAAAACTGCTCCAACATAATATCTAAATAAATTGTGGTCTTAAGACTTATTCTAGGCACTAAGGTAACTAAACCAAAATTGCTATTGGTTCCATTTTTCTACTCTCAACTCGTATTTACCCTTATTAAATGGCCATAAATCGATATTGAAATTCCCTTCTAATTCATCCTCCAGATCTATAGGCATGAAATCTTCGTAGAAATTTATCCCGGTTAGGGCTTCTACTTCATCAATAGAGACCGCAAATTTGTAGAGTGGTTCATAGTTGACTTCATTGTCCAAAATAAAACCGATTCCTTTCTGTTCAGGATCATCCAGGTCTAAAATCACCTTGTAATAAGCCGCAGGAATGGCCACTTCATTGTCTTTGCCGATATACCCTTTAGGTTCTTGACTCAACACAGGACCGGTAGCAATATAAAGGCGCTTGAATTTCTTGGCCCAGTCGCGTGTTAATTCTTCTAGTTCTCGCCAAATCCCCTGGTTGAAATTCCGCGATTGAGGACTGATGTTACTCATCAAAAAAGTCTCGTCCATCGCCACGGCATCGTAAGCCATATCAGCGGCGGGCACCATATGCCCACGGTCGTACCCAGATCCGCGATAATCATCTGGGCTAGCACTTCCCGTGCGAACAGCCGGATCCGGACGAAAATTATCATTGCGCTTCGTCCAGGGCTTGACAAGGTTTTCGTTAGTTAGCACATACGCTACCCAATCGGCTTGCTCATAATCTTCATTGTAACTCAATGTATAATCCTTATAATGATAAACTTCTGATCCTCTAATTTCGGAAGGCAAAAAATGATCTTCACCAACATAGGCACTCGGTTCATCAGATTCTCCGTCAATAAGTGGTGCTTCACCTCCAGAGAAAAAGCTGAACAGAAAATACAAGCCACCAGCAATAGCTCCGAAAATTCCCACTTTTGCGATCATCCCGCCACTTGCCTTTGCTTGATCCGCATGATTACGGCGTAATTTAGCCATGAATTGTTGATTGAGTGAATCGTAAAAATACAAAAAGTTGCTTACCAGCTGCAAACATCCCTTGATTTGATGATAAATAATTTCTGCCCCTATCTCATTACCCCTATCTACAAAGAATGTAATCTCTTTGTCATATCATATCGTGCAAATAGTTCGAAAAACATTCTTTTTTATTGATTTTAGCAATGAATGAACTAGTATCATCTACTTCTCTAAACCCACAAACAAGAATTATGAAAAATCGCGCTATCCCTTTCTTTTTCTTACTGCCCTTACTTTGTACAGCTCAAGACTACACCCCATTTTCTCTCATTAGCACCAATGCCTGGAATGAAGTAAGCTCTCTCGGCCTGCCTGACAACGATGGAACGGTTGGCGCTGGCGGAAACGAAAGGACAGGCTTCACTTACCAACTACTTGGTGACACCATTATTGATGATCAACAATACACCAAAGTCTACAGTAAAAACAACTGGTTTCAACGACGTGAACACGTCCCCCAAAATGGAGAAACCATAACGCTTGTAACCGAATATAACCTTGAGGAATCTTACGTACTGATTGGTGGATTACGACAAGACTCAATAGAAAAGAAGGTTTACTTTATTAACCTCAAATCGGGAGATTGGTACATGGAACGTTGTTTCACTTACAATCCTCCTTTCGGACAAGAAGCCCTTTTATATGACTTCAACCTGGCGCAGAACGATCTTATACAGATAGGTGATAACACCTTCACCTTGGCAAATACTCAAATGGTTACCCTTGAAGATGGGAGCCAAAGACAAAGCTATCAATTCGAAGAATCTGATTACACTTGGATCGAAGGTATAGGAAGTGCCATTGGTTTATTTGGGCCCTGGCAAGCAGCCCCTTTTGAGTCAGGCTGTGGGCTTTTATGCTATTACGAAGCAGAAACGACCTTGTTTATCTCAAATGAAAGCTTTGTCGGCCCTTTTTTAAACCTTAATGACAATTGCAATATGCTCATCATCGCTACCCACGACTTATGGCCCAAAGAACATGTTATGATTAGCCCAAACCCTTTCAAAGATTTTCTTCAAATTAATCTACATCCAGAATTACCTACGAGTCAGCTAAGTCTTCAAATTTACAACCCTCTAGGTCAACTGGAACTTCAAGAATTATTAACACAGGCGAGTCAAATCAATACCAGCTCTCTGAAAAATGGTATCCACCTTCTCGTCATTATCAGCGATAATAAATTGGTCTATCGGGCCAATATCATCAAGCAATAATTACACCGCTATAAAAAGGGTGCTTTATGAGGTTTTCATCGATCTCTAAAGCACCTTTTTATCATTGCTCTTCATTTTGGGGCCGTGCCATCTCCCGACTGATGCAGTCGGGATCGGCACCAGGCTGTCCGCTCTCATGCATTGCTGCGCATTGCATACCGCTGCCATCCCTCGGCCTTGCGCCCTACCGGGCCCCGCGCTCCGGCCTCACGGCCTGCGCGGCTATTGCTGTTCGTTAATAACACGAGTTCAAGGCAAATTCATGAATTTGCCCCTGTCGGCGTAGGCAAAGCCCCGATGGACGTAGATTATATCCACGTCATGTTTTGCCTACCCCCTAAATGCCCTTATAATCCCTCATATAGTTCAAAAAACCTTCGGTGCCTTTGGTGGTTCAATATATCTGGTGGTTCAAAACATGCTGGTTAACCAACTAAAAAACATAAAGACCAGTTAACCAGTCTTTTGGTTTACCCCCCCCCTTCGGCGTAGATTTCATCTATGTCGTGTCATGTTTGCCTCCCCCCTTAAATGCCCTTATAATCCCTCATATGGCTCAAAAACCTTTGCTGCCTTTGGTGGTTCAATGCATCTGGGGGTGCAAATAAAAAACGGCGGCACCCCGAAGGATACCGCCGCCTGTTGTCTATATATCGTGAGGAATTAATCCACCACGATCATCTGCTTCGTCGCGCGATGTTCACCAGCTTCTATCGTGTAGCTTAGTACACCGGTAGCACCTTGGATATCTTGCTTCGTTACATTGATCGTATTGTATCCTGCTGCGTAATCACCACGGATCACTTTGAGCACTCGACCGCTAGCGTCATTGATCGTTACCGTTGCCGCTGCATCCTCGGGCAGATTGAACCCGATCAGGGTCGCTGCTGCAAAAGGGTTAGGCGTGTTCTGGTACAATGCAAATTCCGCAGCTACATTCCAACCATTGGTAAATTCAATACCGAGATCAAGCACCTCTTCTCCCCTAGCAGGGGAGATGTCCGCAAGGACAGAGGGGGCATAGGCTTCTGCGGCCGTGTAACGGCTTGAGATGCTTAGCGCCTCACGTAGTGGTTGGTCCTCCGTTGCTCTAAGTACCAAGCTGAACAGGTGATCAGCTGTAGTTGCAGCGCCATCCCAGTTCCAACTCGTCGTGATCATACCCTGGTCTACAAAGCGTAGGCCAAAGTTAGCTGCTTGTGCTTGAGCATACTCGATATCTAGGAGTTCTACACCACTTAGTTGTAGTGTGCCCTGGTAGCCTTCGATCGTATTGAGCTCATCGGCACTTACGGCTACCGTGTAGGTATTGCCCGCTTTCATGTCGATGTCTTCCGCCTTCAGGTTGAAGGTACCGTTGAGAGTACGATCGTCTGCTGCCATTGCATTGGCTTGAGCAGATCCGTTTACATCACCGATCTTCACACCCACGAAGTCTGCATCCAGGATATCACCTGCCAGGTTGTTCTCATTGATCAACTCTGGGAAGGTCTCTGACCATGGATTCGTGCTTTCTGGGAAGTCGTAGTCGGCTTCTACAAAGCGCCAGCTCGTATTGTTAGGGAATGCTGTGATCACGTTGAGGATCAACTTACGGATCTGGATTAAATCCAGCGTCGTAATTGTTCCACTACGGTTAGCATCCGCGGCGATACGCTTGTATGGGCCATCCAGTACATCCACATTCAGGATGTGCTTGGAGATCTTAACGATATCAAAGGTGGTCACACCATTCAGTGGGTTNGTATTCAGGTAAGGTGTTACTGAGTAATCACCACCTAAAGCCAGGTTACTGAAGTTGTATGTTCCATCTGTATTCGTGGTCATCTGGGCGGTCATGCCACCGTTGATGCTCACTTCCAC
>NZ_KB903610.1 GCF_000379805.1 Lewinella cohaerens DSM 23179
GCGAACCTCGTACAACACGGGACATGCGGAAATTCAAAAATTTTTTCGGCTGCGCCGAAAATTTCCGAACTTCGCATGTCCCGAAAAACGTTAGCGGAAATGAACAAATGAAATAAAAGAGTAGATGGATAACGATAAGAATTCTAGACCTAAAAGTAATATTGCTCAAATAATACTTGCATTATGTGCTTTGGTAGGATTACCGTTTACGATTTATTCTGTAGTAAAGGCGGATAAAATAAAGGAGTCAACTGACCCTGAAAGCGTTGAGAAACTTATGGGTGGTAACAGAGATACTTATCAAGTATACGATTTAGAAAACCCTGTTTCTGTTAGTGATTCATCTTTAAAGAAATCAAATGAACAACAAAAGTTAGAATACCCCTCTTCTTCAAACCTGATTAATGATGCCGTGTTAGAATTTTTGAACAGATTTTCACCTGGGGTTGAAGTAAGTATTTTTGATAGATTTATAACAGAAAAAGACTTTGAATCAGCACTAGAAGTATTAAGAATAGCAGAATTAAACACGGAAAATGAAGGCCGTCTACATTCAATTGATTTACGCAGGAGGTCGATATATTTGATGAAAGAAAAAGGGTTTGACCAAGTTTGGTTCTCGTTTCCAGGTAATCTAATTTTAACTGAATTAAATGATAAGCAGGGATTGTATAGTAGAAATGGAAACGAGCTTTATGAACCCATTTTTGATAATGTAGATCCTGTTAATTTTGGGCCGCTATATTGTGTACATTTAGGCGATAAATATGGATTTTTAGATAGTAATGGGAATGAAATATACCCACTTGTAATTGATGAAATTGAACCTGAAAAATATTACCCCCTAAAATTATTTGGAGAAGGAGGTAAATACGGCTTCATTACAGAAGATGGTGAATTTTTATTCAAACCTACATTTGATGAAGTAAAAAGGGTATGGGCAGAATCTATAATTGTGAGAAAAGGTAAGAAATATGGAGCAATTGATTTGACTGGAAGATTCAAGTTAGAAATGAAATTTGACCTTTTGAGATATGATCAAAATCATAATGTTTTTATAGCCGAATTACATGAACAAGAGATGTTCTTTAATGACGCTGGTGAAAGAGTTAAAAATCCGATCTTTGATATTGAAAAATAACTTCAATGAGAACTTGTACAACTTGTGATGGAACTGGTGAAATAAAGGAAGCAACTAATGATGTATTAATTTGCAAGGAATGTGGTGGAGATAGAAGTGTTTATATAGCTGGGAAAGCATATAAGTGCAAGAATTGCAATGGAAAGGGATATACCGAATTTAAGAGTAGTGTTTGTATAAGTTGTGGCGGAGAAGGCAAAATTAAAGACTGATTGATAGTCTAAGTGGTAATAAGATAGAGGGAATAATTTATACTTCCGCTAACTTTGCTACAACCCCATTAAGTTAAGCCCCCATCATTTGTACCAAAGAGCTTAAATCCCAGAAGGGTAGATATGTTTTTGGCAAGACAATAAAAACTGTATCTTAGTTATATAGGGCTGTAATGACGAAACAAAATTGCTTCGCTGCATAGCCTTCCGATTTGTAGGTTTTTACATAGTAAATCGATAGTTAAATTCAAAAACATGTCGTCCCTGTCCGCGCATAAATTTGCGGTTTCGTACGCGGCTGGGGCGGCTTCTATAAGGTTCCAGGTGAAGGAGTAGGTTTTCTTTAAGCA
>NZ_KB903611.1 GCF_000379805.1 Lewinella cohaerens DSM 23179
CAATCCAACGTCGTGATCGTTTCGCCTACTGTACAGGGATCACCATCGTCACAAGGCAACGTCGTAGATGGACCAGTGCTACAATCTAATGGCACGCCCATACATGGAACACAGATACTACCATCAGCATCCAAGGTAGTTACCATGTCATTGAAGGTACAATCGTCGCCATCATCACAGGGCAGTGTGGTTGTCGGAGTGCTGCTACAATCACCAGGTACACCCATACAAGGCACACAGATGCTACCATCACAATCAAGGATGGTGATCATATCATTGATTGTAGCGGGGTTGCCATCATCACAGGCTTGTGTCGTGGATGGGCCAGTACTACAATCTATTATTGTTCCACCTCCACATGGAATACAGATACTACCATCACAGTCCAGTGTCGTGATCGTTTCACCCGTAGTACAAGGATCGCCATCATCGCAAGGCAACGTCGTCGAGGGACCAGTGCTACAATCTATTATCGTTCCACCCCCACAAGGGATACAAATACTACCATCACAATCTAGCGTCGTAATCGTTTCGCCAACGGTACAGGGATTCCCATCGTCACAAGCTTGTACTGTAGTGGGACCGTTTGTGCAATCTAATGGTACCCCCATACAGGGAACGCAAATACTACCATCAGCATCCAAAGTGGTTATCATGTCATTGAAGGTACAATCGTCGCCGTCATCACAGGGTAGTGTTGTTGTCGGAGCGCTGCTACAATCACCAGGTATACCCATACAGGGCACACAGATGCTACCATCACAATCAAGAATGGTTATCATATCATTGATGGTAGCGGGGTTGCCATCATCACAAGCTTGTGTCGTGGATGGGCCAGTACTACAATCTATTATTGTTCCACCTCCACAAGGGATACAGATACTACCGTCACAGTCCAGTGTCGTGATCGTTTCACCCGTAGTACAAGGATTGCCATCATCGCAAGGCAACGTCGTCGAGGGGCCAGTACTACAATCTATTATCGTTCCACCCCCACAAGGGATACAAATACTACCGTCGCAATCCAGCGTCGTGATAGTTTCGCCAACAGTACAGGGATCGCCATCGTCACAAGGCAATGTTGTCGAGGGGCCAGTGCTACAATCTATTATCGTTCCACCGCCACAAGGAATACAAATACTACCATCGCAATCTAGCGTCGTAATCGTTTCGCCAACGGTACAGGGATTCCCATCGTCACAAGGTAAAGTTGTTGATGGGCCTGTGCTACAGTCTACTATATTGCCATCGCCACAAGGGACGCAAATAGAACCATCACAATCAAGAATAACTTCCGTTTCACCAATCGTACAGGGGTCACCATCATCACAGGGCAGCGTCGTTGTTGTTCCATTACTACAATCTACAACGACACCATCCCCACAGGGTACACAAATGGAACCATCACAATCAAGAATAATTTCCGTTTCACCAATCGTACATGGATCACCATCATCACAGGGAACCGTCGTCGTCGGGCCGCTAGCACAGTCGATTGGTACTCCACCGCCGCAAGGGATACAGACAGAGCCGTCGCAATCGAGGACCGTTTCGAATTCACCCGTCGTACATGGATCACCATCATCACAAGGCATCACAGAAGTTGGGCCGCTGGCACAGTCGATTGGTACTCCACCACC
>NZ_KB903612.1 GCF_000379805.1 Lewinella cohaerens DSM 23179
TGAATTTCCGCATGTCCCGTGTTGTACGAGGTTCGTAGCGCAGCGGAGAAGCTTGTGCCACACGGGCTTGCCCGAAAAACGTTGCCCAAGATGCGCAGCGAAGCGGAGTATCTTGGGCAACGGTTCGTGTATGCGGCGTGGCGGCGTTTAGCCGACATGAACGACATACACATTGTTATCTGCTGGCTTCATCCTTTATTTTAAGACCATTATTCTTTAGTTTCGAACAAGTAATTTGGAATAGACCCTTTTCTTGTTTTTATTGTAAATTGAAATAATTATAATTCTATTATTGTTTAGTTGGCTTGATGAAATAATAGTTTCCTGATTAAAATTCTGCGTCAATATTCTTCTTCCGGATATGTCAAATAGTATCATTTGTAGTTGATGCAAGTTTTCATTAGTTGTAATTTTCAATGAACCGTCATTATTAATATATGTCTCAATCTCTGATTCATATATTTGTTGAACTGAATTTACCATGTCATCAGGTATAAGTCCAAAGAAGCGAGCCATCCAATAAGTAGAATAAAAATCAACATCATATGAACCAGCAGATGTTTGTCCACCTTGAAAAATTTCGTTTCCTGGGTCAACAGCAATACCATGTCCCATATCTTGAATGGTGTAGGATTTAATTATGGTGTCGTTAGAATTATTTAAGTATATATTTTCTTCTATATCAGCATTGCCATTGAAATTTAATTCTGTTTCGTCAGGTATTTGGTCTGAATCATGAATATTTGTCCATTGAGCTACTAATCGAGATTCATTGATAGGTTCTGTAACCGTGTCATCTGTACCTTGGCAAATAAATAAAGTTGGGTAAGCTCCAGAGTAAGAAGAGAAAGCATTCCTAACTTTGTCCCCCCATTCCATTGGAGTGATGTCGTTATTTCCTGTTGGTTCATATAAATATGGAACACCTGCCCAAGTACCACCAGATTTAAATACATCTGGATAACAAGCCAACATAACTGGTGTCATTGCTCCTCCAGCTGAGAGTCCGCAAACAAAATTTTTTGTATTGTCTGTAGAAAAGTTATTATGAACATAATTGACCATGTCAATTAACGACTTTGCTTCTCCAATATCTCTTTCATTATCTGAACTTAAGAACCAATTAAAACATCTAGTGGGGTTATTAATTACTTTTTGCTCTGCAAATATGACATAGAATCCATACTGTTCTGCAAGGACATTCCACCCCGTTTGTTCAGCAAAATTAGATGCATTTTGCCCACATCCATGAAGTACTAACACCACCTCTGCATCTGTCTTTGGATTTGATGGTTCAAATAAAAACATTTTTAAATTGCCAGAGTTGTTTCCGAAGTCTGTTATTTCAATCATTTGAGCTGACGTTTCAAGACATTGAAATAAAAGAATAGGTATTAATAATTTTTGCAATACATTCATTCGTTAAGAGATCTTTACTTTAATGTAATTCCTGCCCTTTATTAGACCTTTCTAATTCTATTTGGTTTAATCTGGTTTTTTGTTTTTTGCTTGCAGATAACGTTTTTCGGGACATGCGAAGTTCGGAAATTTTCGGCGCAGCCGAAAAAATTTTTGAATTTCCGCATGTCCCGTGTTGTACGAGGTTCGTAG
>NZ_KB903613.1 GCF_000379805.1 Lewinella cohaerens DSM 23179
AACCGGTTTAGTAAATTTGCGTTCTTTATATCGGAAATGATATTCAAGGACTTTTTCAAGAAAAAGTTTTAGTTCCTCAATGTCAAAAAAATTCGAATACTTGACTATAACTTTCAAAAAAGCTTTATATGCATTCATTAATTCTTCCATTCCCGCAATTTCCACATAATACAGGTTATCTAAGTCATTATTATTCGTCTCACTATAACTGTCTTTTTCTTCGACTATAAATTCATCTAAAGTATCTAAAAATTGCTTATAGTAGTCAGCAATCAATGATCTAGCTGTACCGCTATTTTTATTTAAGGCATTTTTAATAGGATTTAATAAGTAGTATGTTTTTATATGTACACTTTCATCTTCGTAGACATAAGCTGGTGGAGTTCCAAGCGGTGGTCTTTTCTCAGCTGGCTTATCATAGATCAATCTAATCAGTTTCTCATAATTATCCTCAAATGATTCGCCTTCTGATAAATCAACGTATAATCTAGACGCGATAAAACTTGGCAAAAATGGATTGCCGGATTTATCTCTTTCATTGACAACCGGAATAAATTTCTTCTGGTTAACGTCACCGTATATTTCAGGAGTTATTATCATACTTTCATCCCCTACTCCTCCTTTGCGAAGATTTGCTTTGGAGGCGTATGTCTCATTACATATGAGCAACACCTTATCTATTTCTTCATCAGATACCATTTTTTCCATAAAGACGTATTTATCTTGCCCCTCTGACAAATCCCAGACATCCAAGACCACGTGAATGCCATCCGAAGTTAATCGACGAGCAAACTCTCTCACCCAATGAGCGTTATCATCCGGTGACCAACTATATGAAATGAATATCTTCTTCTTTTCCATTTACTAAAGATCTATTATTTAAATTAGTTATACTTATATAGATTGCGCAGAACTCCGGCTACTGCGACGTGCGTAGCGAAGCGGAGCATGGACGTAGTAGCAAAGTTAGCGGCATTTCTTCCATATTCTCATTTGTTGGCATAAATTAGACGTACCAATCATATATTGCTATACCTAAATATCCAAAATATAAACCCACTATTAACAATAGCGATTACAAATGACCTAAGATTCCATTTATACTGTTCAACCATTAATTTATTATGCATTAATGCTATCGCAGTCATAGCTACAAATAAAATCCTGATATTATTTTTCATCTCACATATTCCACAAATCGAAAATGCGCTGATTAATTCTGCCTTTATTAAATGACTTGTATAAACCTGCCAATAAAATGGTAATTCTCCAATATTTGAGATCATCGAAGCTATAAAAATAGAGATAACAAAGAAATAAGCACGATGATTTTTATATTGAATGCAAAATATTAACAATAGGAATGGGATCAAAAATCGCGAAGGTATAACGTATAAATGATCTGCATACTTTAATAAATCTATCCAAACTATAGCAAAGAATATTGAAATAGTAAATTTTATAAATATTGAATTCTTAAAAAACAGCTTCTTTTTATTTACCATTATACCCGTCACTAAGTGTTTTGGGATAAATTCGTATTTTTTGGCGTGAAAATCAAGCTAAGTCAATCCGAGTACGATCAATTACGACAAATTC
>NZ_KB903614.1 GCF_000379805.1 Lewinella cohaerens DSM 23179
TAATCACCACCCAATGGTAATCCTTCGAAACTATATGTTCCATCTGTATTCGTCATTATCATAAAGTTCATATCTCCATTGATATTCACTTCTACGCCTTCTACCGTTTCGGCATCTTCTGTCATGATGATACCCGCTATCGTTCCTACATTGGAAGGATCTTCACAGGTAATGTGAGTTTGTACCAAGATGTAAGTCTCACAGTAATCGTAGTTACCTTCTTCATCAAAGGCGTATACATAGACGACGGTGTTCTCATCATCAGCTTCTGTCAATACCAATCCGGTATCATCAGGGCTTGGTACAAAGTCAGGGTCAGCTTCTACGTCAGCCGCGCGGTAAATAGCGTACTTGGTAACTCGTGGTAGACCGCCGAACAGTTCTGGTCCTTGACCGGTACAATCACTGATGGGTGATCCTTCAAAGTCACTGGCCCAAATAGCCATCGAACAACCTTCGCCTTCGTTTGGCATCAGCGTTACGGTCAGTCCGTTGATACATACTGGGGCGGGGCCTTTGCAGTCGATCACATCAAATACGATGGTCTCGCTGGTCTGGTTACCACAACCGTCTTCGAACAATACGCGTACTGCGTGGTAGATGTTATCTCCCATCGCGCTCGTGATAATCGGGAAGCTACCCGTGAACAGGTAGGTGCCGTCTTCATTGTCATCAATGTAACCAAGGGCGTCTTCGTCAGCTACAAACTCGTTCGACTTGATGTCACCGTCGCCGTTGGCATCTACTGCGAATAAGTCAAGTGAAGCAGATACGATGCTTACCACCAGGTTACCGTCACCATCAAATAACTCACATTCGTCACTTACACTGAATGGAATGCGTACGGTTTCTTCACAGTCGCCGTCATCATCACCGAACTGGCCAGCGAGTAAGTCAGGACAATTTTCTGTTGGGCCACCGTATTCGCCAACACTCACCACTGGTGCGGTTGAGTCGTATACTTTCACAAACTGCGTGTAGATATAGCGACCGTAGTTCGGTAACGTCGGGCTATCACAGTTGCTCAAGGAACTGTCTCCATCGCGGTCATTGTGACGACGATCAATACAGAAGCTGTCATCACTGTAGCGTACTACCGGGCGCTCGTTGCCTTCTACAGCACGATCTACAGGTAGTGATTCACCGTCATCTTCCGTCATGCGAGGAAGAACATAGCCGGTGTATTCACCATCCCATAAACACCAGTTGATTACATCGTAGGTGATCGAGTACTTGTAGCACTCATCACCAGTTGCACTGTAGATCACAGGCTCGCCGATATTGACCGTCAGTATATCACAACCATCAGCGGTGGTGATAATCGTGGGTACATCAGGATCAGTACAGTCAGCATCAGCATCTTCAGGGAAGTCGATAACAAAATCGTGTACTTCCGTGATCGTGATCAGCTGGCTACAGCTGTTCGTCGAGCGGAACACTTCGTTGATGTCAATTGCTCCGTTGCCGTTCACATCACCTTCTGGACGTAACTGCCAAGCTTCAAAGCGACGGGTGATACTTCCCCAGCCACAATCGTTCACCTGGATGTTTGGTGTACGCTCTACGATGGT
>NZ_KB903615.1 GCF_000379805.1 Lewinella cohaerens DSM 23179
CTCCATCACGTTGTACTAAAGCAGATTTGGTTTGCAAAACAGTTGCAGGATTATTCTGATCTCTGACTTCTACAAACACCCAATCTACAATCGCGTCAGGGGTTCCGGCATTCGCAGCCAGCACCATTGCCGTCGTTGACTCCGCGCCACCACCAACGTGGGTAAAGCGAGCATGAAGTCCGGCACCGTAAGGCTGATTTAACGGAATGTAATTCTGCTGACGTAGATCATCCCTCATCAAACCATCCGTTACTCCGAGCATTGCTCCTTGCAGTAACACTTTCAGGTTCATCCGAACGAGGTGGTCATCAGCTCCGTTACCCGGTGTTGGATCGGTGCCATTGATGACTTCATCAGCATCACTTACACCACCACCGTCGGTATCCACATTATAAGGATCAGTACCCAGCGTTACTTCCTCGCCATTGGTCAGGTTGTCACCATCACAATCAGCCGCCGCCCAAATTGCATTACCAGCATCGTAGCCGGTATAACCAGCGGCTTGGACAGGATCACAAGGGTCCGTTGGGTCCGTATTATCACCCATTGTAAGTGGGTTACCGTCGGGACCGTTGTACTCGTCACCATCGTTGATACCATCACCATCAGTGTCCGTAATGGTAGGATCAGTACCAGCCAAAACTTCTTCCTCATTGGTCAAGCCATCCATATCCTGATCACAGGAACCCGCTGCGGGGTTGGGATCACAAGCATCGTTGGCATCCGAGGTACCAGTGGTTACGATTGGAGTCGATGGATCATCGATACCCGTAACTTCCTCACCGTCAGTGAGGCCATCACCATCACTATCGGGGTTCGTAGGATCGGTACCGGCAATCACTTCCTCGTCGTTCGTCAAACCATCGTTATCCTGATCACAAGTGCCCGCAGTCATGTTCGGATCACAGGCATCTAGTGGATCGGTGTTGTCAGCCATCGTGAGCGGGTTGCCGTCAGGACCATTGTATTCGGTACCGTCATTGATTCCGTCACTATCCGTGTCAGGATTTGTAGGATCGGTACCCGCCAAGACTTCCTCGTCATTCGTCAAGCCGTCGCCGTCTTGATCACATGGACCAGCTGACATATCGGGATCACAAGGATCGGTTGCATCGCTCGTGCCCGTCGCTACCGCGGGGGTAGTTGGATCGTCTACGCCGGTGACTTCTTCGCCGTCGTTGTAGCCGTCGCCGTCGCTATCGGGGTTCGTAGGATCGGTACCAGCAGTCACTTCCTCATCGTTGGTCAAGCCGTCGCCGTCCTGGTCACAAAGACCAGCGGACATATCAGGATCACATGGGTCGTTAGGACCACTTGTGCCTGTTGCTACCGCAGGGGTCGTAGGATCGTCTACACCCGTGACTTCTTCGCCATCGTTGTAGCCGTCGCCGTCACTATCCGGGTTCAGTGGATCGGTACCAGC
>NZ_KB903616.1 GCF_000379805.1 Lewinella cohaerens DSM 23179
ATTTTACTAAATTTGAAGAGGTATACTTCCGCTAACTTTGGTGCAGCGTCAATAGCCTTCGCTGAGCTACGGCTACTGCGCCGCCACCAGCAGTTCCACGCAATGAGATAAATGAGATGAGAACAGAACATCTAAAATGGAAGTATTTCAGCGGAAGCAAGTAGGAGACCAAATGAAATTACATTTTGAATGAATGAATCAGAAAAGTCTTTGCCGATCACCATTGAGTTGCTAAACACTCATGGGCAGCAGATATCTCAATTTATTGATAGGCACCAGATACTATTTTTCAAAAAGGGTAAAAAGGGTATACTCGAGCAATTTGGAAGTGGAGTATTACTTAAAATAGAAACGTCTTATGTAATCGCTAGTGCCGCCCATGTAACAGATTCAATTAGTGAGCTTGTTGTACCATTTAATGATAAATCCTTCAAAGGTATACAAGCTAAAGTACTGGCGACTGCAATTCCTGAAAGTGGAAAAAGAGCTGACGATAAGATAGATATAGCACTACTTTTATTAAGTCCAGAAACAGCCCTTGAATTGGTACCATTCTATTCATTCTTAGAAATGAATAGGGTTGAGGTAGAGCATTCGGTTAGACTCGGAATTATAAACTATAGTATTATCGGAACCCCATCACACCGCACAAAAGACGATACGAGATCAAGGCGAGTTACAACAGATCCATTAGTGATGTTTATGGCAGCCAGCGAGGACAAGGTTTATGAAAAATACGGATTAACTAAGGAGGAACACATAGTTGTTGATTTCCCCAAAAAGATGAATGTTTCTGATTCTGATAAACCACAGAGAACCACAACTCACCCTGAAGGAATTAGCGGTTCTGGGTTATGGTTTATTAAATTGATGAAGACTGGTGACAATTATGAATTAGATGTCTCTCTTATTGGAATAATGATCGAATTTCGAGATAAATATTACAGAGTGATGATTGCGACCAAAATGGATGAAATTATCAATATGTTTGCATGTCTACCTGATGAAGATAAATTATAGGATGCGTGGAACTTAGCCTACCACGACAATGCTCCTTCGTCGCACTGCGGGTAGGCCTGAGTTGTGTGCCATACCAACAAAAATGGAAGCTTTGATAAAGCCGCCCGACTCTAGTTGTAAAAGGAATTAATTTGGAGGAGAAATTGCTTGCT
>NZ_KB903617.1 GCF_000379805.1 Lewinella cohaerens DSM 23179
AATAATATTGAAAGTCTAGACCTTTCTCAAAACACGTTACTGACTTATTTGGATTGCAGTAGTAATGACCTAGAATATCTAGACGTTTTTCAAAATGCTTTATTAAAAAAATTAGTTTGCAGTAGTAATAATCTTACAGTTCTAGACCTTTCTCAAAATAATTTATTAACGTTACTACATTGTGGTTCTAATAACCTTACAAATATAGACGTGACTCAAAACACTGTATTGACAAGTTTAGCTTGTTCATTTAATGGACTTACAACACTAGACGTTTCTCAAAACACTTTATTACGGTTTATACAGTGCGCAAATAATAATTTACCAAGCTTAGATATTACTCACAATATTGAGTTAAGGTACCTACACTGCTGGGACAATATCTTTTCATATATTGATCTTTCTCAAAATTTATTATTAACTAATTTGTACTGCTCTTATAATAACCTTTCTGATTTGGATTTATCCCTAAATGCGGAATTAAAGAATTTGAGCTGTACCGACAACCAGCTGTTATGTTTAAATATTAAGAATGGAAATAATTCAAATATGGTAAACTTCGACACACAACAAAACCCATATTTAGAATGTATAGAAGTTGACAATGTAACATGGTCTACTACTAACTGGTTAGACATAGATATTAACACTACGTTTAGTAATAATTGTAATCAATCATGTATCGTTGGAAATAAAAATATAGATATAGAATTACTTGAATTTGAAATTTATCCCAATCCGAATTCAGGAAATTTTACGATTCACTTAAATAAGGTAATTCCAAAATTAGTTCTAGCATTGATGAATGAGTTAGGACAAAAAGTATTTGAACAAGAATATCACTCAATAGATAGAGTGAATCTAAACCTAGAAATTCCAAAAGGAGTATACTTTCTACATTGTATGTTATCTTCTGGGGATAGTAAAGTTGTTAAAATTATAAAGACTGAGTAGTCTTAATTAAAATGCGCAGAACTTTGCTACCCCGTCAAGCTTCCCTCCGGTCAGCCTGCGTGGTAGCTGGAGTTGCCCAAGATACTCCGCTGCGCTCCGCATCTTGGGCAACGTTTTTCGGGCAAGCCCGTGTGGCACAAGCTTCTCCGCTGCGCTACGAACCTCGTACAACACGGGACATGCGGAAATTCA
>NZ_KB903618.1 GCF_000379805.1 Lewinella cohaerens DSM 23179
GTAACCGTGACCGTGTAAGTACCAGCAGTAAGGCCGGTGAGGTCTTCGCTTGTAGCTCCGGTATTCCACAAGTAAGTATATGGAGCAGTGCCACCAGTAACTACCAAGTCAATGGTCCCCGTCGCGGCACCATTACAATCGGCATCTGTTAATACCGTTGCATCAACATCAATTTCTAAGGTCGTGGGTTCTTCAATAGTGAAGGTCACTTCATCTGTACAACCTTGATCATCGGTAACCGTGACCGTGTACGTGCCAGCTGTCAAACCACTCAGGTCTTCGCTCGTAGCACCGGTGTTCCACAAGTAAGCATATGGAGCAGTGCCACCAGTAACTACCAAGTCAATAGTGCCTGTTGCTGATCCGTTACAATCTGCATCCGTGAGGACGGTTGCGTCAACGTCGATTTCTAAAGTCGTTGGCTCTTCAATTGTGAAGGTCGCTTCGTCTGTACAACCTTGGTCATCTGTAACCGTGACCGTGTACGTACCAGCGGTAAGGCCGGTGAGGTCTTCGCTCGTAGCACCGGTGTTCCACAAGTAAGTGTATGGTGCTGTACCGCCAGTAACTACCAAGTCAATTGTGCCAGTGGCTGATCCATTACAATCAGCATCCGTGAGGACGGTGGCGTCAACGTCAATTTCTAAAGTTGTAGGCTCATCAATGGTGAACGTCGCTTCATCGGTACAACCTTGGTCGTCGGTAACCGTGACCGTGTACGTGCCTGCGGTAAGGCTGGTAAGGTCTTCGCTCGTAGCGCCAGTGTTCCACAGGTAAGTATATGGTGCAGTACCGCCAGTGACTACCAAATCTATGGTTCCAGTGGCTGCGCCGTTACAATCGGCATCCGTGAGGACGGTTGCGTCAACATCAATCTCAAGCGTCGTAGGTTCATCAATCGTGAACGTCGCTTCGTCTGTACAACCTTGGTCATCGGTAACCGTGACCGTGTATGTGCCTGCTGTGAGACCGGTGAGGTCTTCGCTCGTAGCGCCGGTGTTCCACAAGTAAGTATATGGTGCAGTGCC
>NZ_KB903619.1 GCF_000379805.1 Lewinella cohaerens DSM 23179
CTATCACAGAACTACTGTAACCTGGGTGCTTCTTACTCAGACGAGCCACGCATTGATGTATGTGAAGGCACTTACTCCTTCCGTCGCGAATGGAACATCATCGACTGGTGTTCACCAGCAGACAATGTGATCTGGGATCAGTTTGTGAAAGTTGGTGACTTCACCGGCCCAGTACTGACAGGTGTAGCAAACGAAATTACCATCTCTACCTCTCCATTGAGCTGTGTAGCGAATGTAGCGATCCCGACGCCGAGTATCACGGATGGCAATGGCTGTTCAGAAGTACAAACGACGATCTACACGATCCTAGCGAACGGAGAGACCTTCTTCGCCGGAGGTAATATCGCCGACAACGACATCGTACAGTTACCAATCGGAACGCACACGATGATTTTGTGTGCCGAAGATGACTGTGGCAATGAGACCTGTGAAGAATACACGGTCATCATTCGCGATGAGATCGAACCTACAGCAAGCTGTGATGATGATCTCAATGTATCGATCGGTGGTGGAGATGTCCTCAACGGCATTGAAGGTATCGCACGGATATTTGCGACCGCTGTTGACGAAGGTTCTTCAGACAACTGTGGCGCAGTAACCCTGGAAGTACGCCGTAACTACTGGCGCAACGAGACCTGTGACCCTAGCGCTAACCGCTGGAGCCCATGGGGTGAGTACATCGACTTCTACTGCTGTGATATCGCCAATGAAATTACAATTGAACTACGGGTAACGGACGAGTCTGGCAATGAGAACATCTGCTGGATGGTGATTACCCCTGAAGATAAACTGAACCCTTACTGCTACGCACCAGCTGATGTAGACCTGACGTGTAACGATCTTCCCCTGGCTTTCCCTGGAGATATCGAAACGGCTTATGACGAAGACTTTGAAGCTACCTCNATNATGATGAGCTCGATCTTCGGCGGAGCNACNGGNACNGANAACTGTGCGGTGGATACCATCGTAGAGCGTACACCAAACATNCAGGTGAACGATTGTGGCTGGGGANNNATNACCCGNCGCTTTGAAGCTTGGCAGTTACGNCCAGAAGGCGATGCTAACGGAAATGGCGCTATTGATATTAACGAAGTATTCCGTTCAACGAACAGCTGTAGCCAGCTGATCACGATCACGGAAGTCCACGACTTTGTTATCGACTTCCCTGAAGATGCTGATGCTGACTGTACTGACCCTGATGTACCCACGATTATTACGACCACCGATGGTTGTGATGTACTGAGTATCAACATCGGCGAGCCGGTGATCTACTCTGCTACTGGTGATGAGTGCTACAAGTACTCGATCACCTACGATGTAATCAACTGGTGTTTATGGGATGGTGAATACACCGGCTACGTTCTTCCTCGTATGACGGAAGATGACGGTGAGGCCCTGCCTATCGATCGTGCTGTTGAAGGCAACGAGCGTCCGGTAGTAAGCTACAGTGATGACAGCTTCTGTATCGATCGTCGTCACACTGACCGCGATGGAGACTCTAGCCTTGACAACTGTGCACAACCAGTACTACCTAACTACGGTCGCTACATTTACACGCAGTTTGTGAAAGTGTACGACTCAACCGCCCCTGTAGTAAGTGTTGGTGAGTACGGTGGCCCAACTGAAAATTGTCCAAATTTAGCACCAGGTCAATATGGAGATGATGATGGTGACTGTGAAGAAGTCGTAAGAATTCCATTCAGTGTAAGTGATGAGTGTGAACTATTCGACGGAGACGGTAACCTGGTGATTAGTATCGTATCTGCAGAACTTGACGCCTTTGCAGTAGACGCAAACGGCGACGGTGACATCAAGTCGAACGAGTTTGTAGCCGACGAAGATGCCCTTGCATACATTGATGACAATGAAGACGGCACCTACCTGTTCACGGGTAGCTTCCCGATAATCACGAGCGCCATGGGAGATAACATCTACCATGCCGTACGCATCTTGTTCGAAGACGGCTGTGGTAACCAGACCAGCGAGACCATCGTCTTCGATGTGATCGATTGTAAAGGACCAGCGCCTGTATGTATCAATGGACTGACGGTAACCCTGATGCCTGTAGATGAAGGTGTTGATGCAGATGGAGACGGCGACGAAGATCGTTGCGCAATGGCTATTTGGGCCAGTGACTTTGAAGGATCACCCATCAGTGATTGTACGGGTCAAGGACCAGAACTGTTCAACGGCTTACCTCGTGTTACGAAGTACGCTATTTACCGTGCTGCTGACGTAGAAGCTGACCCTGACTTTGCACCAAGCCCCGATGATACTGGATTGGTATTGACGCAGGATGATGACGAAAATACCGTAGTTTATGTATACGCCTTTGATGAAGAAGGTAACTACGATTACTGTGAAACCTACATTTTGGTAGCACTTAATGACAATTGTGGTATTATCGACGACGGAGGTATGGTAAACGGTGTCATTATGACGGAAGACGCGGAAACGGTAGAAGGGGTAGAAGTGAATATCAATGGAGATATGAACTTTATGATAATGACGAATANAGATGGAACATATAGTTTCGAAGGATTACCATTGGGTGGTGATTACACAATAACACCTTACTTGAATGCTAACCCGCTGAACGGTGTGACCACCTTTGACATCGTGAAGATTTCTAAGCATATTCTGAACGTGGACCCGCTGGATGGCCCCTACAAGCGTATTGCAGCGGATGCTAACCGTAGTGGAACGATTACGACGCTGGATTTAATCCAGATCCGCAAGTTGATCCTCAACGTGATCACTGAGTTCCCTAACAATACGAGCTGGCGCTTTGTCGCTGCGGACTATGACTTCCCCGAAAGCACGAACCCATGGTCAGAAACCTTCCCAGAGTTGATCAATGAGAACAACCTGGCAGGTGATATCCTGGATGCAGACTTTGTGGGTGTGAAGATCGGTGATGTGAACGGCAGCGCTCAAGCCAATGCAATGGCAGCAGACGATCGTACACTCAATGGTATCTTTAACCTTGAGGTAGAAAACATCGACATGAGAGCGGGCAATACTTACACGGTGGCTTTTGCTAGTGATCAAATTGCNGGTACAGAAGGTTATCAAGGAACTTTACAGTTGAATGGTGCAGAACTGATCGATATAGAATACGGTATTGCAACAGCTGAAAATTTTGGTCTACGTTATATTGCGGAGGGTCAGATCACTACTTCATGGAATGGTAAAGCTCGTGCTGAAGATATCCTCTTTAGCCTAGTGATCCGCCCAAGTACGGATGCTCAGATAAGTGATGTAATCAGTATCAATAGCCGCTATACGGCTGCAGAAGCATACGGAAATGGTATGACCATGGATATGGGGATTAATTTCCATAGCGGAGTAGTGCCATCGAGCTTTTTTGAGCTTTACCAGAACACGCCTAACCCATTTGCAGCAGCAACCCTGATCGGGTTTAACCTGCCAACGGACGCGGCGGTGATGGTCACGATCAATGATGCTAGCGGTCGAGTGCTCAGGGTAATCAAAGGTGATTACGCAGCAGGCTACAATACGATCAATGTAACGAAGCAGATGATCAAAGGCGCTACCGGTGTACTGAGCTACACGGTAGAAGCTGGCGAGCATCGCGCGACGAAGCAGATGATTGTGATAAAGTAGTTTGATGGTTTGATTGTTGGATCGTTAGATCATAAAGATAAAAAGCGGCAGTTCCTGGAAATGGGGACTGCCGTTTTTTGTTTGTATCGCCAGAGGTTTTGAGCTACATATGGAAGTACCGACGTAGATATAATCTACGCCGAACGGGTTTTTTTGAACCATGTAAGGGATTATAAGGACATATAAGAAGATGGTAAACCAAAAGATTGGTTAACTGGTCTTTATGTCTAAGGTGGGCTTTGGACTCAGAGTAGATACACGGACTGATTAGGTATTCGGACAAGGGGTAGTAGCGGTATGCGCACCATGGGAATACTCGCTTTGGAGGAAAGCAAAGGTGCGCATAAGAGTGGATGACCCGGTGGCCAGCCCGAAAGGTGATTGATTGCCATTAAGGATCAAAACAAGAGGGCTGGGCATGGCCCCAAATGAATCAGGTAAGGAACCTTAACCGACTGGCGGTTTTTAGATAAGCCAAGACCGCAAGGAGTCCCCAAAAGAGCGCAGCGACTTTGTCGTAGTGGAGGAAGTTATTAAAAAGCCCGTGGACAAAGTAGGTGAGGAGGCTAAAGAGTATACCGAAGCTCAGCGTATTTTGCCAGCTTGAAGGAGGAGAGGCATAGCTGATGTCGATCACTGTCCAGAGAACGGCGAAAATAAGCGTGACCCAAAGTAAAAGTGCAGGCAAGCCGGCTTCAGCGAGCAATTGGAAATATTCGGAATGTGCGCCGCCGCCCATCCCCGCCCGATGCTTGCCGGGGCTAGTAACACTGAGGCGAGTCATTTCTTCCGGGCGCTGATAATCGAGGTAGGCGAATTGGAAAGTACCAGTACCAAAGCCAGTAATGGGTCGATCAAGGAACATGCGCCAAGCACAACTGTAGCGATTGATGCGCTCTAAATTAGAGACGTCGGTAGTAAGGTTGGTGACGGAAGAAAGGTGCTCCAGTTGGTCATCTGTCCTGCCTGTGTTTTTGTTGTTGGACAGGTGTGAAATAAGACTTGGGGCAGTGAGGAGTATACCGACAAGTGAGACCGCAAAGGTGAAAAGTATGGCTTTGAAACTTGGCTTAAATAGTTTGATAATGGCAAAAATAACGATGCTCAGGAGGCTACTTAGCCAGGCAGCACGGGAAAAGGATAGGTAGACACCTGTAGCAAACAAGCTACTGAGGGCGAACCATAGCCAATGGTAAGGGAAGCCGCGTGTTTTGTGGTAGAAGGAAATGATAAAAAGACTAAAAATGGGGCCAAGTAGCAAGAGTAGACAACTACTGTACTGGCCATGGTCAAAATAGAAGGGGCGAGCAGTAAGGACGGATGCGTCGATTCGGAAATCGTATTGCGCGTGTACCGTCCAGGCAAAAAGAAGGATAAGCAAGAAACTGGCGGCGTACTGTTGGAGAAAGCGGGATAAGAATTGTGGCCGCCGATCAAATAGGATGGGTAAACCGTGATAAAAAACCCACCAGTGGAGAAAGGTGATCAAAAAATATTTGGAACTCACTAAGGGGAGTGTGGTAAAGATTGTACTAACAAACAGGCATAGTAGCATTAATACGCTTACGAATGTAAGCGGTTGACGATAAAAAGAGCGACCCCACCAGCCTTGGGTGAAGAACCACAGGCCGAGTAAGACACTAATAATAACAACAAGTGGCTCGCTGGGAATATTGATTTGGTGCTGGTGAAAATCAATGGGCAGGGAGAAGGGCAAGGACAAAAACAAAGCCAGATAAGCATAGCGAATAACCCGATAGAGCAGGGGGGCTAAAGGAGTTGTTTTGAAAAGATATGGAAGGTTGCTAGAGGTTAAAGGCAGCGTAGAGGAGTGATTGCAGTACTGAAGAAAAGGAGCGTCGGATGCCCGATCTCCGTAGCCATAGACTTCGGAGGTGGGGTGTTGTGATAAAACGGAAGATATTCGCTTAGCCTTTTCTTTGCCGTAGCAATTTTTGCCTTTGATTTTACCTGTGTAGTAGCCGTTTTGGGTAGCGAAACTTGTGGCAATGAGTTCGAATTGATGTGTGTCACACCAGGCTTTTAGCCAAATAGGAGAGGATGCTGTGAGGATAATAATCCGGTGACCTTGCTGCTGGTGCCACTGGAGTTGCTGCCATGCACCAGCGTAAATCATGGAAGGCAGCTTTTGCTGGCAGAATTGCTTCCCTTCTTGCGCTAGGTCTTGTTCCTTTTTTCCTGCATAGAAATAGGAGAATATTTTTTCTTTGAACTGGTCATTTGGATAGCGCCCAAGTAGGTACATGACCAAGTAGGGGAAATGAAGTAAGAAGCCCCAGTACAGCCTCCAGGAGCCATGTGTGTGGCGGATAAATGCCAAAAAGGAATCTCGATCGCTAATGGTGCCATCAAAATCAAAAACAGCTATGGCTGGTTGGGTCGCCTGACTCATAAAGAGAGACGTTGGAAGATAAACTCGGGAATATGGCGGATGATGAGCATGATTAGCCTCCAAGTTGAAAGGGTGTAAACAACCGATTTTTGTTGTTTATAAGCCTTGTAGATCGTATTTGCTACTATTTGAGGGGTAGCCGTAAGGAAACCGGGTGTGGGTAGGTCGCCGATCATTTTGGTACGAACAAAGCCAGGTATAATGGTGATTACCTTAACACCCTGTGGCCGCAGGTGTTGCCGAAGGCCACTGAGGTAAGCGGTAAACCCAGCCTTGGCAGCACCATAATGGTAGTTGCTGGCTCGCCCTCGTTCTCCGGCAACAGAAGAAATGCCAATGATGGTACCTGTCTTTCTTTGTGTCATATCGGCCGCAACAATATCTAGTATTGGGACGAGGCCAGCATAATTGGCATTGATAATCTGGGTGGCTTCTGCCTGGTTAGTGCGTGCTTTTTCTGGGTCACCGAGATAGCCTATGGCAGTGAGGACGACATCTGGCTTTTGAGGCAACTGCTCATAAAAAGCAGAATGATCCGCTTGATTCTCGGCATCGAAAGGGAGTGTATTCACTTGGATGTTGAAACGGATACGCAGGTCAGCAGCGAGGTGTTGCTGTTCTTCGTCGATGGTTCGAGTTGCCAGTAAGAGGTCGAAACCTTCGGCGGCAAAACGGTAGGCACAGGCTTTGCCGATGTCTGAATTGGAACCAAGAAGTAATAAAGTGGGCATATAGTTACAGGTCAAATAAACGCTCTGATTGCAAAGATCGGAATATCTGAGGAGAATGGAGAACTGCCGCTGGATACATCTTTCGGAAAGCAGCGGCCGGAAGCCTTGCATCTTTGGTGAGGTAGATGCGGCCGCTGTGTTGGATCACAATCTCGTCGAGGAGGTGAAACAAGTCGAGTACTTTGGGGCTGTATTTGAAATCAATCGCCAACGAATAGCCCGACATAGGAAAGTCGGTAGCGGCATAAGGGGCGTGCTCGCCCATTCTTTTGAGCACGACTAAGTAAGGGCAAAGGCGCGACGCTTTTACGGCCTCCAGTACAGCTGTGATACCTGCTAGGGAAGAAGAGAGCGGCAGTACGAATTGGTACTGCAGAAGCCCCTTTTTTCCATAAAGGTTGTTCCAATGCTTAATAGCGTCTAAAGGGAAGAAAAAGGAAGCGTAATGCTTGACGTGCTGGATAGACTTACGATTGCTCCAGCGGTAGTAGCCATTGTTTAAGCGCAACACAATAGGTTGAAGGAACCACGATGGAACAATACCAGGAATACTAAGCTTAGCAGGAGGGTGGATTTGTAGTGGATTGGGGGTGGCTTGTGACTCCAAATCTTCGCGGGTACACGATTTGCCGGTATGAAGTACTCCACGTCCAAGCTTATTACCCGAAGCGAGACCATCAATCCACGCCACTAAATAGGGCTGAGTGTGCTGCTGTTCGAAAAGCTCGAAAAGGTGGGAGAGGGAAGTGGCCGGGTAAGATTGTTGTTGATAATAAGAAGTCTCTATTCGGGACAACTGAAGTGTTGCTTCTAAAACAATACCGGTTGTACCCATTCCTCCGATGGTGTTTTTAAACAGTGTTTTGTTTTCTGTTCTGGAGCAAAGCAATACCTGTCCATCAGCAGTGAGTAACGAGAAGGATTGTACATAGTTGCCAAAAGCACCAGCGTGGTGATGATTCTTGCCGTGTACGTTGGCGGCTATAGCGCCACCTATGGTGATTAGCCTCGTACCAGGAATGACGGGAAGAAAAAGCCCTTTAGGGACGAGTACCGACAAGAGATCTTCTAGTAATACGCCAGCCTGGAGGCGGACGACCCCTGCTACTTCGTCGAGCTGTAAAAGTTTATTAAGCTTTAGAGTAGAACATACATTTTTCTGTAGCGCACTATCACCGTAGCAGCGGCCATTTCCACGAGGGATTACCGGTTGACCGCTAAGCTGGTTTAGCGTTGAATTCGTTGCTGAATAGGAATCAGCAAGATGGAGTCTGGCGTCGATAGATGGGGATTTCCCCCAGTTGTATAATTTCATTCAGATGTTAAAAGTAATTACTCAGATACAATTTTCTTTTAATTACCATTTTGATATTTTTATTAAACTCACATTTATAAAATGGCAAAAATTATACCTGCATTTGATGCGGATTTTAATTGAACAAAAACAATTGCAGCAAACAGAGTAGGGTAGCAGCTACCTCTTGGAGGCAAATGTTCTTCTGGAAAAGAGCTTGGGTAAACAGAATGCTACTGCACCTGTAATTCATTGTAAAACCGCTTCTCTGTAATGGCTGCGTAATTATATGCCTGTGACTGAAATTGCTTGAAGGAAGCATAAACCCGGGCAGAGAAGGGGTCTTCTTCCGTAAGCGTTTGCAAGACTTCTTCTGTGAGCGTCCTGAAACGTTCGATAACCTCTTTGGGAAATTGTCGGAGTTCTACACCTTTTTCTACCAAGCTACTTAGCGCCTCTGCGTTACGCTTCTCCATTTCCATCCAGCACCACAGGTGAGTATGATATGCAGCAGAGCGAATGATGGCCTGTAAATCAGCGGGCAGCTCGTCAAATTTTTCCTGGTTTGCGAAAAACTCGAGTGCTGTACCAGGTTCGTGCCAACCGGGCGTATAGTAATATTTAGCAATCTCATGAAAGCCCATCTGGGTATCGTGATAAGGCCCCAGCCACTCTGTAGCATCAATGACACCTCGTTCAAGGTTGGAATAAAGCTCACTTCCGGGCATCAGTACCTGAGCGCCGCCAGCGGCATCAAATACTCGGCCACCAAGCCCAGGGATACGCATCTTTAGTCCTTGGATATCCTGAAGGCTGTTGATCTCGCGGTTGAACCAACCTCCCATTTGTACACCTGTATTTCCACCCAAAAAGGGTACAACGCCAAACTGTGCGTAAAGCTCTTGCCACAGCTCCATACCACCGCCATTCATAATCCAGGCAGTGTGTTGTGCTGCGTTCATTCCAAAGGGAACGGAAGCAAAAAACTGTGCTGCCGGTGCAATACCTGCCCAATAATAGCCAGCTCCACAGCCCATTTCGGCTCCGCCAGAGCGTACGGTCTCAAATGCCTTCAAGGGCGGAGCGAGTTCACCACCACCATAAACAGTAATCTTCATCCGCCCAGCGGACATCGTTTCTATAAGGCCTGACAACATCTCACAAGCATCTCCCAAAACAGGGAAATTGGGCGGCCAAGTGGTGGTCATCTTCCATTCATACCTTTTTTGATCAGCCAAGGTGGGGGAGCCACCGCCCTTTTGAGCATTCATGTCTCCGGTAAGAGCACGAATGGCGAATGGCAAGGAAATGGTGCCCAGTGCCAGGGCTTTGAATATCTTTCTTCGGTTAGACATAGCTTGATTTTGAACCATATAAGGGCATAGAAGATAATATAAGGCTTTTTCTTTATGACATTGTTTCTTGCGCTATCTTCATAGAGGCTCCACATCGTGATTTCTGAACCGGAAAATAAAACTTCACTGCCTTAAGTGGTTCAAATACCTTCCCCAATGATAATAAAATGTTGGATAAAAACCCTAGTTTAGCACAAACGAAAACCCAGTATGTCAGAAACGATTTACGATGTAATTATAGTGGGCTCAGGGGCTGGAGGTGGTATGGCTACCAAAATGTTGTCGGAGGCAGGATTGAAGGTCGCGCTAGTGGAAGCTGGCCCTTACTTTGACCCCAAAGACCCTACGACAATGACCCAGATGAAATGGCCGTGGGAATCTCCCCGCAGAGGGGCCAGTACCAATCGGGCTTTTGGTGATTTTGATATGTCCTGGGGCGATTGGGAAGTGGAAGGTGAGCCTTATACCCAGCAAGAGGGCACCGACTTCATGTGGTGGCGCTCCCGTATGCTGGGCGGCCGTACTAATCACTGGGGGAGGATATCATTACGCTTCGGGCCAGATGATTTTCAACGAAAAGATATTGATGGACTGGGCGACAATTGGCCCATCACTTATGAGGAAATCAAGCCTTATTATGATCGGCTGGATAAGATGGTCGGCGTTTTTGGCTCTAAAGAAAATCGGCGCAACGACCCTGACGGTTTCTTTTTGCCAGCGCCTAAACCACGCTTGCACGAGCTTTATTACATCAAAGGTGCAAGAAAAGCAGGTGTGGATGTGATCCCTGCTCGGTTATCTATCTTGACCAAGAAGTTGAACAATGACCGAGGTGTATGTTTCTATTGCAGCCAGTGTAACCGCTCCTGTAATGTTTATGCCGACTTTTCGTCTAGCTCTGTGTTTATCATTCCTGCATTAAACGGTACTGGCCAGGTAGATTTGTTTGTGAATAGTATGGTGCGTTCTGTGACCACAGATACAGAAGGAAAAGCCACTGGCGTATCTTATATTAATAAAATCGACAGGAAAGAATACCAGTTGAAAGGCCGCTCCGTCGTTTTGGGCGCCTCGGCGTGTAGTTCTGCCCGTATTTTGCTGAACTCCAAGAGTCCACAACATCCCAACGGCCTCGGGAATAGTAGTGATGTTGTAGGGCGATACTTACATGATTCTACAGGTGGAGGAAGGACTGGTTTTATCCCTGCGCTGATGGATAGAAGAACAGATTATAATGAAGATGGGGTAGGAGGGATGCATGTCTATTCTCCCTGGTGGCTCGACAATAAGAAGTTAGATTTTCCCCGTGGTTATCACATTGAAGTTTGGGGGGGACTCGGGATGCCTGCCTACGGATTCGGTTTTGATGCCACCGCTTTCAATAAACACATCGGTTTGGAAGTGGGTGGTTATGGCGATAAACTGAGAGACGACGTGAAGCGGTTTTATGGTGCTGCTATCGGTTTTGGCGGCAGAGGAGAGTCTATCGCACGAAAAGAGAACCGTTGCGAGCTAGACCCTACTGTTGTAGACGAATACGGAATTCCTGTACTGAGGTTTGATTACCAATGGTCAGATTATGAACGTTATCAGGCGCGCCACATGCAGGATACTTTCGAGGAATTGATTCATGCAATGGGTGGACACCCCGTTGGTGACAAACCTACCAAGGAGCAAGATTGGGGCTTACTGAAGCCTGGGCAAATTATCCACGAAGTGGGCACTACCAGAATGGGTAATGACCCTAAGACATCTGTGACCAATAAATATTGCCAGTTACATGATGCAGACAATGTGTTTGTTGTAGATGCTGGACCTTTTGTGAGTCAGGCGGATAAAAACTGTACCTGGACCATTATGGCATTAGCCATGCGAACCTCGGAATATATTATAGAGCAGTACAAAAAGCGGAATATCTAAAGAACAGCACGAAAAAAAGACTATGAAAAGAAGAGAAACACTAAGGACCTTATTGGTCGGAACAATAGGAGGTGCCGCTTTAATTACAGCAAGTGGCTGTGATCCAGATACCTCTGATGCTGCTAGCATGGAATCTGGGAACAATGCCAACGGCTTATACGGTCGTACGCCAGCGGAAATAGAGCATGATGAAGAGGTAAATGCAGAGATTTATTTGAATGAACATGAGCTGGCTTCTATCGCCGTTTTGTGTGATATCATTTTGCCTGCTACCACCACGGCTGGGTCAGCAACCGATGCCAAGGTGCCTGACTTTATAGATTTTATCGTCAAAGATCTTCCTGTCCTACAATTGCCAATAAGGGGCGGATTGATGTGGCTCAACTATGAAGCCAATCGACGATTTGGCAAGGATTTTATTACTTGTTTGCCGGAGGAAGAGGTGCAAATCATTGAGGATATCGCTTACCCCGATCCGGAAGAACTTCGACCGGACATGGCTTATGGGATCACTTTTTTCAACCTTATGCGGAATCTTACTTTAACCGGGTACTATACCACAAAAATGGGCTTGGATGATCTCGGATACACAGGTAACTTTGCTAATGTATGGGATGGTGTACCTGCAGAAGTACTCGCCGATCACGACGTAGATTATGATGAAGAATGGCTGGCGAAATGTGTTGACCAAAATGAGCGCATGACCATCGCGGAGTGGGATGAAGATGGTAATTTGTTGACTTAAATTTTATCACATAGTCACATAGTTTTTTTTATCACATAGGCATATAGACTAGGTTTTTTGATTCGAACCAATTGTGTTATTTTTGTGTTTTCATGGACCATTTAAGGCACCTAAGAAAAAAACTTAAGTTCCTCAAGTGCCTTATGTGGTTCAAATTTCTCCCTAACCATATACCTTGTACCCCGTACAAAGTACCAAGTACCCCACAAAATTGGAAGCATATCTAGTAGCGGGCGTTCGTACCGCTTTTGGCAAGTTTACAGGAACCCTTTCTCCGATTCGTACCGATGATTTAGGCGCAATTCCTATCCGTGAATTGGTCAAGCGTTTTCCGCAAATTCCTCTAGCCTTGTATGATGATGTAATCCTTGGTTGTGCCAACCAGGCAGGAGAAGACAACCGAAATGTTGCCAGAATGTGCCTCTTGCTGGCGGGTTTGCCTTTTGATGTTCCAGGAGAGACGGTGAATAGGCTTTGTTCTTCTGGCTTATCTGCAATTTCACACGCGAATAGAGCCATCAAAGCAGGGGAGGGGGACCTCTTTATCGCCGGTGGTGTGGAACACATGACTCGTGGCCCGTGGGTGATTTCCAAAACCTCCAAGCCTTTTGGCCGTGATGCCCAAATGCACGATAGTAGCTTTGGCTGGCGGTTTGTCAATCTTAAGATGCAGGAGCTTTACGGCACCGACGGCATGGGCGTAACTGCTGAGAACTTGGCGGAGATGTACAATATCAGCCGAGAAGACCAGGATTTATTTGCTTACAATTCCCAACAGAAAGCTGCTATAGCGCAAGCTTCTGGGCGTTTAGCAGAAGAAATTGTGCCGGTAAATATTCCTCGCCGCAAGCAAGATGACCTCGTATTTGATCAGGATGAATTCATCCGTGCTGGTACGACGACCGAAATATTAGGAAAATTACGCCCAGCTTTCCGCAAAACGGGTGGTACGGTTACCGCTGGAAATGCTTCTGGTTTGAACGACGGTGCTGCAGCAGTATTGGTAGCTTCCGCTAAAGCCGTGAAGGAGTATGACTTAGAACCATTGGCTAAAATTATTACTTCTGCTGTAGTTGGTGTAGAACCTAGAATCATGGGTATTGGCCCTGTAAAGGCGAGTCAAAAAGCCCTCCAACGAGCTGGTTTAACGCTAGCAGATATGGATATCATCGAGCTTAATGAGGCTTTTGCTGCTCAAAGCCTGGCCTGCATTCGTGAACTTGGCTTACAGGATGATGACCCACGTATCAACCCCAATGGCGGTGCTATCGCTATTGGTCACCCACTAGGCGTTTCTGGTACAAGGATTGCACATACTGCTGCGTTGGAACTCCACAAGAGAAATGGAAAGTACGCCCTGGTGACCATGTGCATTGGGGTGGGGCAGGGGTACGCGATGATTTTGGAGAGGGCGTAATATGAGGTGTTGAACCACCAAAGGGCACCAAGTTTTTAAGAAGATACCAACAAGGTAAATTCACCCAATGTACAGGTGGTTACCTAAGCACCGATAGGTCAATAAAGTGTTCAAAACATTAAGATGAAGTATTACCTGACTTTACTAATCACTTTTGCCTTCTGGAGTCTACATGCGCAATGCCCCTCTGGCGATGTCATTCTCATCAACCAGGCTGAGGTAGATGCCTTTGTGGCCACTTATCCTGAATGCACCGAAATCAACGGGTATTTGCAAATTGGAAGTTATGAAGAAAGTACGGACATTGCCGACATTTCCGGCCTAAGCAGCCTAACGAGTATTGCCGAAGGCCTTGACATTCTTTTCAATAATGGTCTAGTAGATTTAAACGGCCTACAGCACCTGACAACGATTGGCGGCCGCCTCTTTATTGCTTTCAACCCCATTTTGACCAACCTGGACAGCTTAGCGAATCTGCTTTCTCTTGGGGGAGGACTCAGTATTGAATCAAACAATACCTTGGCCGACATTAGTAGTCTGAATAATTTGACTTTTATTCTCGGACCACTTAGTATTGCCTCTAATGATGCGCTCACAAGTCTGGAAGGATTGGACAATGTAATCCATGTGGACGGCTTACTGAGCATTATGGATAATGATGGTTTGATAAGTATTTCCAACCTAGGAAATCTCACCTCGATCAATGGAACGCTAACGATTAGGTTCAATGCGGTACTGGCGAGCCTGAATGGCCTGGAGAATATTGATGCGACCAGTATTTCCGGACAAGGACTAGTTATCAGGTCTAATCCCCAACTTTCCGTTTGCGACATCCAAAGTGTCTGTAACTACATTGGGGTGGAAATGAACCCAGCTGATATTTCGGGCAACGCCGACGGTTGTGCTACCCGTACGGAAGTAGAGATGGCCTGCCCGGCTATGTGTCCGGAAGGAGATGTTGTGCTTCCTACTCAAGCGGAAGTAGATGCTTTCGTAGCTACTTATCCCAACTGTACAACGATCAACGGTGACCTACAGATTGGCCCTAATTCTGGATCATCGGACGTTACCGACCTCAGCGGATTATCGGTCATCACTGCTGTACATGGAGACTTGCATATTTTCTTGACATTAGGCCTGGCGAATTTAGAAGGTTTAGCGGGCATCCAATTCGTAAGTGGTTGGATACGGATTGAAGGTAACGCTGTCTTAGCAAATGTAGATGCTTTATCCGGCATTAACACGCTGGCTGGAGACTTGAGGATTGGCTACAATGAGTCCTTAACAAATTTGGACGGGCTGTCCAACCTTACTACTGTCGGGGGGAATCTGTTTATTACCAGTAATGCCGCCCTCACGAATTTGGATGGACTAACAAATATCACGGTGGTTGGTGACAATCTGGGGATCAACTCGAACGCAGCCTTAACCAATGTGCACGGACTATCCGCTGTAGATTCGGTAGCTGGTAATCTGGATATTTCGACCAACGCTATGCTTACGGATATCAGTGGCATTGCTGGCGTAACGTATATCGGTGAAGATTTGAAGATTACGGAGAATGATCTCTTAACGGAAATTACGGGTCCGTTTGCTATTGATTTCGTACCAAGAGACTTACTAGTTTTTTCCAATCCATTACTAACGAGCTTAAGTGGATTATCATCTATTACTGGAGTGGGAGAGAACCTGCGCATTAATAACAACTCCTCTTTACCTGCTTTGAGTGGTCTGGAAGGCATCAGTTCAGTGGGCCAAAGTCTAAATATTAACTCCAACGACAATTTAACCGATTTAACAGGCCTGTCCGGTATCACTTCTGTAGGTTCAAACCTCTATATCGGGTTAAATAATGCCTTAACCGATTTAAGTGGTCTGGAGAATATTACCACGGTAGGTCTAAACCTGAAGCTCTTCAACAACGAGGTCCTGACCAACCTAAATGGGCTATCGGGCATCACAACGTTGGGCGGAGAATTAAGCCTGTTTAGCAACGAAACGCTCACGGACATAAGCGGGCTGGAAAATATTGCCGCCAATACCATTACTTCCTTGGAGATTGTCTTCAATGATGAGCTTTCGGACTGCGCCGTTCAAAGTATCTGTGATTACTTGGCGGTAGCGGAAAATGAGGCTTCCTTTCTTAGTAATGCCCCTGGTTGCCAGATCCGTGCCCAAGTAGAAACAGCTTGTATTGTGCCGACTACTGAAATCTCTGCAACAGACATTGAACTATTCCCTAACCCCACCACAGGCCCCCTACAACTGCGCAATATCAATACTGAACGAGTAGAGGTATTCAATGCGCAGGGGAAGCAGGTTGCCAGCTACCGTACATCTGGGCAGGAATTGGACTTGAGCGGACTACCTGCCGGCGTGTATTACTTACAGCTTATTGAGGCAGATGGTGCGTATGTAGCGCGGGTAGTGAAGCAGTAAAAGAATAGGACACCAGGTGGCGGTAGCATTGATCCACCTGGTGTTACCAATACCTGCTAGGTTTTTATAACCTTTTTGCGAATTTTTCCTTCCGGGTGCATTAATTCGATTACGTAAGCGCCGCTTGGCAGTTCACTAACATTGATCTTGGTTTGTTTACTCTCGATTAGGCCGGAGTATACTTTGCGGCCATCGCTGCTATAGATGCTGTAGTTCGTAGCTTCTAAACCACTTGGTGTCTCAAGGAGTAGTAAGTCGCTTACAGGATTGGGGAATAGCATAATTTCGGTGTCAATCTGTTCCTCTACATCTACTATGGTAATATTGACACAGGCTGAAGTTTCCACGCAGCTACCTTGGGTGACGATGACTGCATATTCTCCACTGCTAGTCGGTGTAAATAGGGGAGTGGTCGCTCCTTCAATGGGGGCGCCACTAGTGCAATCAATCCATTGGAAGGTAGAATAGAGGCCATCGGTTTGCGCTTGGAGCGTATTCTCCAGAACTAGAACATCGATATTGACGGTACAGAAGGTAGTACAACTTGAGGTCGCTGTACACTCACCTTGGCTAATGATTACGGCATATTCGCCACTTTCTAGCGGGCTGAAGGCTGGGCTGGTTTCACCTGTAATTGTAGCTCCGGTGCTACAGTCTATCCACTGAAAAGTAGAGAATTCTGAATCGGCTAAAGATGTTAGGTTAGTACCTGTAACAACTAGGCTAGTATCTACAGCACAATAAGTGAAGCAAGGAGAAGTTTCCGTACATTCACCACGACGGATAATTACACCATACTCCCCACTCATAGGAGGGGTGAAAGTCGGAGAGGTTGCTCCCGCAATCCAGGATCCATTTGTGCAAGTGTACCATTGAAAGGTAGTGTTCATGGTATCAGCTACCGATTGTAGGCTACCGGCTTCGTTTATGATGACGGTTTCATCAATACCTTCTACGCACATGAGCCGGCATAGCGAAGTCACAGAGCAGTTCCCATCGGTTACAACAACTGCGTAGGAGCCATCTGCGGTAGGTTCATAGATGGATTCGGTAGCGCCTTCAATTGGGGTTTGATCATTGCAGTTGATCCATTGAAAGGTAGCAGTGGGGGAGTCTTCATCCGCAATTAGCAAATCTCCGAACCGGTCTACCCAATTATTGACGGGGCAGATGCTGATACATTCTGAAGTGTCTATACAAGCTCCATTCTGGACAATTACAGCGTAGTCACCGCCGAATTCTGGAGAATAAATAGCACTCTGCTCACCTTCTATAAAGGAGCCGTCGCTACAATCGATCCATTGATAGGTGGAGCTTGCTGCTACTTCTAAAGAGTGCAGACTTTGATCCTCGATTTCGACCTCGGTATTGACGCCACATGGGCCCAGTTTCACGACCCAAAAGTCATAGTCGCCGTGCTGACCCGTTACATCTCCGTTGTCCGACGCCGTGCGCCCGGCAATAATATATCCGTCATCAGGGGTCTGTTTGACAGAAAAGGAACGATCATCCTCGGTACCACCATACTCTTTTTGCCAATCAAGCTCCCCATCTGGATAGAGCTTCATGGTCAAAAAACGCTTATCACCGGCCGGTCCTATACAACCCGTGATGATGTAGCCACCATCAGTAGTCTCCCGAATACCACCAGCAATATCATACGAATATCCGCCGTAGTTATTTTCCCAATTGATGGTTCCATCCGCGTTTAGCTTAACAACCCATAAGTCGGTGCCGAGTGGATTTCCCTCCACGTCACCATCCGAGGATCTTGCTAAACCAGCTACCACGTAGCCACCATCGCTGGTTTGCCGTACGGAGTAACCCTCATCGAAATCTGTACCTCCTAAGGCTCTTTCNCATTCCAGTACTCCTTGATCTGATAGCTTTACCACCCAAGAGTCAAAGGAAAAGCTGGCGCCCCCATGAAAGCCACTTACGTCACCATCACTAGATCGGGTTCTGCCTGCTACGATACAACCTCCATCGGTGGTTTTGTCCAAAGAAAACGCTAGGTCATCGCGAGATCCACCAAAGTGATTCTCCCAGACAATATCGCCCGTAGGGGATAGTCGTATAACCCAGTAATCAACACCACCATAATTACCACTAACATCGCCATTGTTGGATTGCGAACCACCAGCCACGTAGTAGCCGCCATCGGCCGTCTGCTCAATGGCATAACCAAACTCACTGCCACTGCCTCCTAAGGTTTTTTCCCACTCAATACTTCCGCTTGAGCTCAACTTCAGCACCCAATAATCACTGAAGCCCTCAAGTTCGCTCACTTGCCCATCCTCCGAACCAGTATCGCCCATTACGACATAGCCACCGTCCATGGTTGGTAATACATCGCGGGCTGTTTCATGCTGACTTCCTCCGTATGTGGATTCCCAATCCAACTCACCATTAGCTGTTAGTTTAACCACCCAAAAGTCTCGCCAGTTAAAGTTATCGGAGATATCGCCATCTTCAGAGCGGGAACTACCAACGACGATATAACCGCCATCGGGACACAGCTCTACATCGTAGGCTATTTCTTCGGCGCTGCCGCCGAGGGCTATTTGCCATTCGATATTGGGCTGGGCATGGAGCGTGAATAGTATTGGAAGCATACTAAAAAGTAGGGTAGAGGAACGGAAGTAGAACATGCTGATTGTTTTGATACGCGAAGTTAATTGCATAAGGGAGATAAAGGTGAGCTATCAGTGGAAAAATAGCTGGATTGACTATTGATTTAAGCGCGAGAGTAGGGGGGAGAGGAGCACAAAAAAAATGGGCAAAGTGTAGCAGTACACTTCGCCCATTTTTATTAAAACTTTTTGTTTTAATGCTTTCCCCAAAGTTCTACACGTCCACGGCGATTGGCGCGGTTCTTGGTGTCATACCAGAATACAACTTTAGTAATAACTCTTCGGTTTCCGGGTAGATCCAAGTTTCGAGTAACCTGACCGGCACGTAAGTCTCCGCCGCTAAATTGGAATGATTCAGTAGTGCCATTGGCAAAATGAACTACACAGCGGTGGACGTTTATTGGAGCAATTTCTGCTTTCAAGCGAATGGAAGTAAATCGGCCTTCACGGGCAGTCACGAGAATCTCGTCACGATCTAATCCATAATTAACGCGTCGTTGGCCGAGTTTTTCCCAGCGAGGAGGATTCTCCAGGATTAAGCCGCTGGACACGCTATGGGCGTTAATTGTAGTGTTGAAGAAGAAGACTGTACAAATGATCAGTAAGCTGTTAGAGAAATAGGATTTCATGTTCTGTTTTTTGATGAAAAATCTGTGGTTAGATCAATCGTTAAGGTAACACGTTTAAAGGCAAAGCGTTAAAAAAGTGCTAAAATAATTGCCTATAATTTATATTATGTTAACTAAAGCTTGAAAAACGCCCTATTTTACTACTTCTAGCACTTTCTGCCAGAAATGAGCAGCACACTGCTCCCAGGAAAACTTTTGACTGTGCTGCTGATTTTTCAAGCTCCTGTCCTCGTTGTTGTAGAAAATTTCTTCCATACACCCTACAAGTGACGCAGCGTCATCAGTATCGAAAAAAAATGCAGCTCCCTCCCCTATTTCCTTTAGGCTGGAATTTTTTGCAGTGATGACATCTGTACCACAAGCTAGTGCCTCTACGATCGGCAAACCAAAACCCTCGTAACGTGAGGGATAAATAAGCGCTGTAGCGTGCGTGTACAAAATCGGCAAATCTGAGAAAGCAACAAAGCCCAATAATTTGATCTTATCCCTGTACGGATGCTCAGACAGCGCTTGTTGAAAACCAGCAGATTTCCAGCCCATTTGCCCTGCTATTACGAGTTCTACCTCTTGATTATTGTCGAAACAAAAAGTTTCAAATGAACTAAGGAGCAGCTCTAGGTTTTTCCTGGGCTCTATGGTGCCCACGTAAATAAAATAAGGCTTAGTAATCCCCAGTTCATTGATACGATTGGTGTTTTTTGTTGGCTTAAAAGCGGAATGTTTCCCTAAATAAAGGTGCTGAATTTTCTTTTCTGTAAAAGGAAAAAATTGAATTACATCCTGACTCGTATGCTGGGAATTGGTAAACACCCAGTCTGTTTTACGCAGAATACTTTTAAGAAAAATTTTCTGCAACAATTGGCTGTGCCACCGATGGTATTGCGGAAAGATTAAAGGCGTGAGATCGTGGATCATCGTAAGTCTTTTTATCCTGTGAGGTAGGTTAAAAGGACCAAAATGGGCAGGTTCAAAAACGGCAGCCACTCCCCTATTTCTTAGCAAAAATGGGATGATAAAGAACAAGCGAAACGAGGCAAAACCAATGGGTAACCTAATATTCGGTACAATAATTTGTTTTACATCAAGACTCGGGTCGCGCTTTTCACGGATCAGTAGCAGTTGGTCACCTCTACCTTGGTCTACCAGTGCTTGTATTAATTCTCGCGTAAATACGTGCACTCCAGCTTGCTGATTATCAAGAGGATCAGCAAGGATAGCTATAATTGGTTGTTGAGTAGAGGTACTTGTTTTCAAGGTGTTGTTGTTCAGAAATGATAATCAAAACGCTCAATGTCAACGTGATATAAGTCGTAAACCGTGTCTTTCAGTGAAATTTCATGTAAACTAAGCATCACCTGCGATAATTTTTTCGTAATAAAGGAGGGTTTTAAAAGCTGATTTTAGGAGCGAAAAAGTATTCGCCTTTTTCCATGCAGCTTCTACTAATTGTGCATGTAGCAGATCATCGGTAATCAGTTGGTACATCGCTGCTATAAGTTGTTCCTGATCATGGCTATTCACCGCTATGCCTCCATCACCAGCCACTTCCGGCATTGAGCTATTGTCTCCATAAATAACAGGTACTCCAGACTGCATAGCCTCNAATATTGGCAAACCAAAACCTTCATAGTGGGAAACGTAACACAGCCCCCGAGCGTGCGCATAAAACAGCGGCAAATCATCGTCATCAACGAAGCCTGTGAAATAAATGTCTTGTTGTCGGTAGATGTCTTCTTGTTCAAAGAGTTCATCCGTTAGCCAACCTTTTTTACCACAAATGTAGAGGTGTGTAGTACACTCAGGATAACGGCTTTTCATGGTTGCAAAAGACTGAATAAGATGAGCTATATTTTTTCGAGGTTCCACTGTCGATAAGCTCAGCAGATAATCTCCATGAGCAGGGAGCTTATATTTGCTTCTCAGCAGGCTGAAGTCTTTTTCTCTTTCCGTACGATTAAATCGGCCGCTTACGCCTTCATAGATGGTTGTTGTTTGCTTTTTCGTACCAGGGTAATGAGCTGCCAGGTCATGAGCGGTAGCCTGGGATATAGCGATATAATGGGCATTTTCAGCAACGGCCTGTTGCATTCCTTGCTCGGCCAAGCGAATATTTTCTTTGGTATGAAACTCAGGTAGAATACAGTGGGTTAGGTCGTGTACGGTTACGACCTTAGCGATATTGAAGTTTTTAACTTTATAGAAGTGTTGGGGTAAGGGAATGTGCAATAAATCGTATTCACTGATGCGTCGATGGAAGTCAGCATCTTTACGAAGCATTGAAGCAGAAACAGCCTTGGTTCGAAATCCTGCCAATAACCTGCGGAATGGTCCTTTGCGATATGCTTCACTAAGCGGTTTGTAAATTGATCTTGGTAATATTTGTTTGATACCGGACTTTATCCCTAGCAATACCTTTTCGTAATTGCGTAAGGTCTCTATCTGAGCTACTTTTTCTGCGAAAGGAGCAAACAAATTATCTAACTTCAACGCTGCAAGCGATTTTATTTCGCCTTCAAACAATAGGTCGATTTTCCAGTCAGTTTGCACCTCTTGAAATACATACAAATGATGCAACAAGTCGAGTAAATAGCGCTTAACACCATCGTTATCCTGTGTGAAAACCTTACTTATTTCAATCAGCACTTTTTTGAGTGGGCGCTCAGTAGCGGGTGGCAGTTGATAATCGGTGTAGCCCGATTCCAGCATCGCATTGCGGTGCAAATCCCAAAATAAGCGGTGAATCTCCGCAGGCATCTCTTCTTGCCAACTTCCTTTTCTTCCTTTGCGGAAATTTTTGACTGCAAAATTATCAACGCTGCTCTTTCCTTGTCCTGATCCGTAGGCTGGTTGTCCAAATTTTAAATCCTGAAAACTAGGTAGTTTGTCCCTCTCTGGTGTAGATAACTCTATTACATCTCGAAGGCGTTCTGTCTCTTTTACAGGATCGACAATCAAGTCTTCGTATTTGATGACGACATCAGCTTTAGGTAGCCAAGCCTGCACATTGCCCGACCACCCCCCGAAGTTACTATTGCCGAGTGCCAAGGTGGCCTCCAAGAGATTGTTGTAAAAATCAGTCCCGGGTTCTACCAGGTCTTTACGATGATGCGCCAATGAAACGAGTGCATCACGCCCATCACGTACGATGTATACCACTTTGAGATCTTGCATCTCTAGTGGCAATTCCTCTGGTAAAAGATGGGTTTTTATCACCGGAAAATTCTGCCAATTATCCTCCAGCTCACGTAAAGCTTCGCGATGAAAGGTGCTGGACTCTAAACCATAGAGCTCAAAAAGCAAGTTGCGAAAATAGGTATTACCCGACCTTGGAAAAGAGACTAAAGCAATCATGCCACAAGATAATTTTTAAAACAGTAATTTTACCTTATGAATTTCTTTTTCAATAGTGATGGGCGAATTACGCATAAGGTGAAATTGGTTTCCGTACATATTCCCAAGACGGCAGGTACCTCTTTTCGGAATACCTTGAAGGAAGTCTACGGAGCAGATCAAGTCATACGCCTGGATATTAATTTGGAAGACGAGGTCATCCGCGTCAATGAGCAGTTATGGAATGAAAAGAAGCTTTCGAAGGAGGTTGAAGTAGTGCACGGCCATTTTTCGCCCCATTTATTTGAAAAATATTTTCGTACCTCCCCTGCCCTATTCATAACTTGGCTCCGTGACCCTGTAGAACGGGTTATCTCCAATTATTACTACTTGGAAAAACGTTTAAAGGAAGAGTTGCAAGAGGAAAAAAAAGGCTTGAATATCTTGAGTAAGATGCAACGCAGCCTCTCTGAGTACGTTACCGATCCCCTCAATCAAAACCGGATAGCAAAGTTTCTACAAGGCAGGTCGCTTGATGATTTTGCTTTTGTTGGTATTCAGGAATACTATGCAGATGACCTACAGCAGCTGGGGCGTATCCTCTCCTGGAGAGAGGTACCTTACTACCATCATAATGCAACGGGGAAAAGCCGAACAGTCGGTGATGCGCTCCGTGAGGAAATTATTCGCTGCAATCAGGAAGATGTAGCTTTGTACGAACATGCTTTGTCTTTACGAGAAAAACGCTGCTGATCTATGGTAGAGCCCTACCCTACTTTCGCTGATGTCCATACTTTTTTGCTCTTTGTGGGTTACCCTCGAAGCGGTCACTCACTGGTGGGCGCATTACTCAACGCTCATCCGCAAGCGATCGTTGCACACGAATTAGATGCGGTAGCAAGGATCAACGCTCAAGTCGAACGCGACCAACTTTTTAAAGATATTGTAGATAGAGATGCCGAATTTAAAGACGCGGGTAGTCAATGGATGGGATATTCTTATGAGGTAGCACCTACCCTACCAGGACAGCAAAATAAACTTACTCATATTGGTGATAAACGTGGTGGTACTACCTCCAAGCATCTCTCGGAAAGTTGGCAAGCCTTGGAAGCTATTACTAATTGGGGAATACAACTAAAAATCCTTCACGTAGTAAGAAATCCCTATGATTGTATTTCTACGGCAATTAAAAAAAGGGAAGCAAAACAAGGGCGGGTTTTTCAGTCGCGTGATGTTATTCGAAAGATGGATCATTTTATCGAAAAAGCTACGGTCATTGACCAATTGATCAAGTCGGAAAAATACGACATCTATACTTTGAGATTGGAGAACCTTATTACCAATACAGAAAATGAACTAAACCAGCTTTTACACTTCGTAGCATTACCGATAAATGACGAGTATCTAGCTAATTGTAAGCAATTGGTTTGGGACACGCCCAGTCAACCCCGTTTTGCAAGCCCCCACTGGTCTGCCGCACACAAAACCTACCTACGACAAAAAATGGGTGCTTTTTCTTTTTTTCAAGACTACTCCTTCTAACTATGACCTCACAAAAAAGACGTGTATTATTCCACCGTTCTTGGACCAAATACAATGGTGGCACCAGTGGAGGGCAACTGAAGGTAAGGGATGCTTACGAACACCTTTTGTCTTCTGAAAACTATGCTCCTGCGCTTTACTATGGAGAAGAAACGGTTTGGTTTGATAATCCTGGAAATTTCTGGCTTCGTTATCGAAATGAAGGGCTTGCTGACTGGGAAATTGACGAAAAAGATATTCTTTTTTTTGCTGGTAAGGATTGGAAGGTTCTTGATGAAAAAACGGCAAAAAATCCACCCGTTCCCATCGTAAATATCGCTCAACCCCGGCATACTCGGCCGGAAGACCCTCGCTACGATTATTTGCAATATCCCGCCATCCGGATAGCTAAAAGCTCTGTAGGAAAACAAATATTGGAAGATTTTGGTGTCAACGGCCCCGTATTTTTAATTCCGGACGCTATTGATTTTAAATTACTGCCCGATCCAAATCCTCAGCCTGAATATGATTTACTCATTGTAGGCTTGAAAAACGCTCCCCTCGCCGAGCAGTTGTACAAACGCTTGCAAAACCGCAACCGCTGGCGACGTAATAAATGGAAAATAAAAGTACAGCTTCCTCCCAAGTTACCTACCCGACAAGACTTTCTAAAGCTGGTGAACAGTGCTAAAGCGGTTGTTTTCTTGCCCTTGGATGCAGAACGTGGTGCGGAGGGCTTTTACCTACCTGCATTAGAGGCAATGGTGATGGAGAAGCTGGTGGTTTGTCCCTACGCAGTGGGCAATATCGACTTTTGTTTACCTAATAAAACCTGTTTACAACCTGCCTATGAACCAGATGCTTTATTCCAGGCAGCACTTACTGCTTTAAAGCTGAACGAAGGAGCCCGACAAGGTTTTATCCAAGCTGGTAAGGAAATCAGCAAACGACACGACCTCCCCCAGGAACGCGAGGCGATATTAGGGCTATTGGATCGTGTGGATGAGATTTGGGCGGACGACACCTTGTTCTCCTCTAAAAAACAATAACATGGTCATCAACCATCGGCACCGTTTTTGTTACTTCGCTATTCCCCGTACGGGTTCACAAGCTACTACGAAACTATTAGTAGAGGAATTTGGTAGCGAAGTTATCTTGAAGATGCACATGAGCTATGACGAGTTTCAGCAGCAGGCTACCGAGGAGGAAAAGGCTTATTTTACTTTTTGCGCAGTACGCAATCCACTTGATTCACTGGTAAGTAGCTACTTTAAGAAAAAGAACGATCATAATGGTCGGTTTTCCAGAGGGACATTCTTGCGTACGGGGAAATCAATAGCTGAGCGTGCTATGAATGAGTATCGATTTATTACTGAAAACGATGCTACATTTGCAGAATATTTCCAGCACTTTTATACTGAACCTTATCATATTCCTCGACACGAAAGCACGGTAAGTCAAGTAGACTTTGTGATGCATTTTGAACGGCTTCAGATTGATATTAATTTGGTTCTGGAAGAACTGAACCTCTCTCCTAGCCTACTTCCTACTCACAATACTACCCAAGAGCGTTCCTCTGTTTTTTTAGAATATTACACACCAGCAATCATACCTCAGGCAGTGGCCGTCACCAAGGATATCATGAAGGCTTGGGGCTATGATTTTCCAATATCATGGCGAGCGTATCTTTAAGCACTAATAAGCAAAAATATCATCGAGGGTATAGTGCCCTGCAAAAGCACTGCTTACTTTAGCCAGGTGGTTTTTGATATCTCGAATTAATTCCAAACTGTAGAGTGGATTTTTGTTTTTGCTACGCAAAGCATGTTCGTGATTTTCCGCAGCAGGAATGATGTTCTTCAGGGATTTTCCCTGAGAGGCAATCAGGTCTTCGTAATAAAGGAATTGGCTGTTTTCCAAGGAGTCGTAACAGTTGTACATTTCTACTAAAAGGGCTACCTGCCGTTCTATCAGGTCTGGCAAGCGTTCAAGAGAATGATATAGTTCAGGGTTCAGCGTCTTCAATACCCTGAGGTTTCCCTGCGCTACGGGAGCCTGGATGGTATTCCAGGAAGCGATGGTCGCTACTGGATGCCGCAAGAGAACAAAGACGGGAAAATGGTTGCTCAGCTCGGGAAGTAAAAACGTAAAATGCCCATTCTGCTTAATTACTAGTTTAAAATCAGGGCTAAACGACTTTTCAAAATGGAGGGTTCCTTTGCGGACAACGCTACTCCGTTCAGAAGTGCTGTCATCGGCAAAGGGATTGAGAGGAATGCTTCCTCCTTTTATCTTTGAGAGTGCAGTCCCGGTTTCCAAAATGCTGGTGCGCATACGGACGAAAAAACGTTGTGTTTCTTCCAGTGCAGTCACTGGATCAGGGAACATTTTCAAGTTCATTGGCTCGTGCAGTGCTGCGGTATTTGGTAATTCGTTCAACAAACTACAGGCTAGTGTTGTACCCGATCGTGGAGGGCCAGTCAGTATAATATCATTGTTCATAATCAGCCTGCATTTTTTGTGCCAAATCCTTCACAGATGATCGATCATAAAAAGCCCAGTAAGCACCCTCGGAATGGAGTAATCGCTCTGCTAGTCGGGATAAATCCGTTGCTTTATACAACTTGTTGGCATTGCGACTTTCGAGTGCTGGAAAAGAGAAATCACTATCATGATCGACGATTCGTCCGAGCGTTTTAGCAGGTGAAGCAATGAGTTCTTCATAGCGGACAATATGTCTTTCCGCTAACTGTTGGTATTGTTCAAAGTACCAGGAGAGTATAAATAACTGGCGGGTCAGCAAATCTTCCGAATGCTCATTGAGTTGAGCATGAAAGCTTGGATTTAGACGGGCTGATTTAGCAACTTTTCCTCGGGACACCGGTACATTAACGGAGTGCCAAGATGCTAATATGGCCAGCGGATTACGAATAACGGTATAGGTCAAGTAATGGTTCTGCAAAGCAGGTAGAATCAGTGTAAACTCCGCACAATGTTTCATCAGCAAGGTGAAATCAGGGGATAAGGATTTATTAAAGACCACCTTGCTTCTGGTCACAAGCCTTGAACGATCTTCAGGGTTGTCCTCTGCGAAAGCATTGTCTACGATCTTTCCATTACGGGTTCTGGCTAGTGCTGATTGCTCAAAATAAAGGCTGCGGCGAAATTGGCGAAAATGATCAGCAATAGCTGCCTGTGCTTTTTGGGGCGAAGGAAAAAACTGGCGATCAATGGGCTCATTTAACGCAACCATATTGGGCAGTTCGCACAAAAGCCGGCAGATAAGAGTAGTGCCGGAACGCGGAACGCCCGTAAGGATAATGTTGCTGCCTTGCTTGGCATTACGGGCGAAGGAAATAGCTTTTAGAAAGTTCACACGCAATTACTTGGTACTTGGCAAAGGTACAAACAATAGTAGTCGTCTAAAACGAATATAAAAAAGGCTCTATATTGCAACTCATAAAGATAATCTCCATGTCCTTGTTTCTTTTTTCTGCTGATAATAACCAAACGGCTAATAGCCAGGTCACCCGATTAGACTTCTTTAAAATATTGGGGGCATTACTGGGGCTTTGTACGTTTGTCTATCTTTTTAGGATTGAAGAGAACCTTGAACTCTTTACTATACTTTCTTTGGCGATAGCTGGATTTCTCTTGCACCAACTTGTACCACTAAAGGTTCGTTTATGGATTCCTCTGGGCGCTTTTTTTGGAGGCATATTCCTACTATTCAGCCCTTGGCAAGCGGGGATCATCTCCTCCTTAAGTTTGGTGCTGTTTTTAATTGTTGACTGGTCGATAAGTACTCGTACTAAGACCATTCTCTTGCTGATAATGGCTATGCTTTTGGCTGCTTGTCGCCTTAAATGGTTACCCCTCCTTCAAGATGATATTGTTCTTTCAGTGGTAGGGGCACTTTTTATGTTTCGGTCTATTCTTTACGTTCACGAAGAGCGGTTTCTTAAGCAGCGCCCTACCCTACTGCTTCGATTGAACTATTTCTTTCTGTTGCCGAATTTGATTTTTCTCATTTTTCCTGTTGTTGATTACAAAACCTTTGTTCAAAATTATTATACCAAACCAGCCTACGAGAACTACCGTAAAGGCGTAATTTGGATGATGAATGGTGTGCTTCATTTCTTTTTATACCGTATCATATACTATTATCTCGTACCTAACCCAATCGAAATAGAAGGGATCTTCGGTTGGTTACAGTTCTTAGTTGCTTCCTATGCACTAATTGTCAGGCTAGCAGGCATATTCCACTTTTCAGTAGGTGTCATTTGTCTATTTGGTTTTGACTTGCCTCCTCCTTTTCGTCATTACTTCTTCGCTGATAGCTTTAGTGATCTTTGGCGTAGGATCAATATCTACTGGCGGGACTTTGTGATGAAGGTATTTTACTACCCTATCTATTTCAAAGTCAAACATTTGGGGACGATGAAGGCCATTGGTATCAGTGTATTGCTAACTTTTGTTGTCAACTGGTTTTTGCATGCTTACCAATGGTTATGGGTTCAGGGGACGGTCTTATTTACCTTGCAGGACATTAGTTTTTGGGGTGTTTTCGGTATTGCTGTCGCTGCAAATTCACTCTATCTGGCTCGCTATCGCCGCAAGCGGGTATCGAATCAAAGCTTCTCTTGGCCAACAGCAATAAAGCACGTATTGCGTGTAATGGGTATCTTCAGCTTCATGGCTTTTCTTTGGTCATGGTGGACAGCTCCTTCTCCTGCACAGTGGTGGGGTTTCATGCAAGTGTGGAACACGGCGACAGTCATTGACCTTGGCTATTTAGTCTTATTGCTTACTGGTATTTTGGGATTGGGCTTAATGATTTACTACTGGGATTGGAAAAGTAAACAGTCTGCGATCCACTGGCGCTACAATTTAGAGGGGCAGCTATGGGGAGCAACGATCATGGCTTTTGCTTTAGCATTCCTTACTTGGACGCCATTAAAAAAACAGCTGGAGCAAAAACTGGCAGTTGATTTAGGCCCCATCCTTAGCACCCAACTCAATGCGATGGATCTGGATGCTCGATTTCAAGGATACTACGAAACTATGCTCGACCAGCAACAACTATTGGATACCCCACTTGATCAGGTGAATAAAGAAATCACGCGTACCTGGAAGCGTTTACATGAACTAAATGCATTCCATCGGCATGAAACCGTATTAGCAAAAACACTACTCCCTAATCTCAACTTGACCTATAAGGATTTACCCTTTGAGACCAATAGCTTTGGACTACGTGATTATCCTACCGATACTTTGGTCCCAGAAGGCACCTTGCGAGTAGCCTTACTGGGCGGGTCCATTGAGATGGGAAGTGGGGTATTACTTCAAGAGACTTTCGAGAACCAATTAACGACTTTGCTCAACAAAGAGCAACTCTTTGCGCCATTTGATAGTGTGGATATTCTTAACTTTGGAGTAGCAGCTACTCACCTTCCTCAGCATCTGGCTCGAACAGTGAAAATTGTTCCGCAATTTCATCCTGATGTGATTATCTATACTGCTCACCCTGATGAGTTACGGCGGATAATGGGAAATATTTATCAAATGTATGCTGCTTCTGTAGAGTGGGAGTATCCCTACTGGAAGAGGCTGTCTCAAGAATTGAACTTATCACGGAATATAGATCAGGCTACTTTTATCCGCAAACTTAAACCCCAGATGCCAGAACTCATCCGTTGGGGCTATAAGACCTTGAAAGACGAGATAGAGCAACAAGGTGCCACCCCCGTATGGCTTTTCTTACCCACGTTTGACGGTCGACAAACGCCAGTGCAAGACGATAAACTAGTTCACCTGGCAGAAGAGTTAGGGTTTGAAGTGATCGATCTTCGTAATTATTACAAGGGATATGAAACCGAAGAATTGGTCTTGGCGAGCTGGGATGCACATCCCAATAAATTGGCTCATGAGTTGATAGCAAAACAGCTCTTCAGAGAGCTGCAACAAGATCCGAATTTGCGGCAACGAATAATCGACCAAGCTCGAACCAAAAGCAACTAGCCATCTAATGAAGCGGTTTATTCTCAAATTGGTACTGTTTTGCCTCCTGGTCATTACGCCCTACTTTTACTTGCAATACACCTTGATGAAAGCGCACGACCCCTTCTATTGGAAAGCAACTGGAAAAGCGGATCACTTGGTACTGGGAGGTTCCCGCGCTTTGAAAGGAGTTTTCCCTCATGTTATTAGTAAAGAATTACAACTAGAGGGCGAAATGCTGAATTTTGCCTTCACCGGTGTGCTTTCTCCTTATGGTGATAAATACTTCAGCGCGATAAAGAGAAAGCTGAAGCCAGCTACTGAGAATGGCATCTTTATTCTATCAGTAAGCCCTGGTAGCATCATGGATTTCTCCGATGCGATAGATGCGCGGGAGAATAATTTTCGATTCTATAAATTGTGGGGAATGAACCAGCACCCAAATATTGAATACGTGCTTCGGCACCCTAGGTCAGGAAGCGCATTGCTGGTAGAATGGTTGTCTGAAGAAAGGGAAGCAAAAAATAATGTGAACCGGGTTTTTCAGAACGGAGCAAATGGAACCTATCTACCAGAAGATTTTAAACCCAAGTCACGAGCAGTGGTAATGCACTACGACATGGAGAAATCTCCGGTAAGGGAAGCGAGCCTAGCCGCTTTGATCCGTTTTTTAAGTGAACGGGGACACGTATTCTTAGTTCGAGTACCCGTTAGCCATCAAATACGAGAAGAGGAAAATTTAATTTATCCTTTTTTTGATGAAGCAATGAGTAGATTGTGTCATCAAAAAAAGGATATTTGGTACTTCGATTATACTGATAGCATACAACAGAACACTTACCGATTTTCTGATGGGTATCACCACCTAGAGGGCAACAGTTCTGATAAATTCAGCCGGGCACTGGCAAAGGATATTAAAAAAGCATTACAAAATGACTAAGAATAATTATTTTACGGGGATGGTTCTTATTGTGTTTTTATATGTTTTAAGTGCCTGCCAGCCGGAAAATCGCCCTTCTCCAGAACGTGCGAAGGATGCTCGTCCAAGTATCTTGTTTATTGTTGCCGATGATCTTGGTAAAGATGTTCTCCGTGCTTATAATCCTGCTGCCGCTGCTACACCACACCTTGATTTTTGGGCAAATCATGGGCGGAAATTCAACAATTTTTACGTTACCAGTCCTGTTTGTTCCCCCAGTCGTGCCAGTATGCTTACTGGCTATGCTTCGGACATGAATGATGTTGATAAAATACTTAAACCATCATTGGCCGGACAACAACCAGAACTGGCAAGCAATTTACCTACGATTGCTTCGACCCTCAAAACTAGTGGTTATGTCACTGCACTCATCGGAAAGTGGCACCTGGGCTATCGCCCGGAAAACCATCCACGCCAGCGAGGATTCGATCTCTTCAAAGGTTTTCTTGCCGGCCATATTGATTATATCAGTCATGTTGATAGCCAAGGTGAATTCGGACTCATGGATGGTGAGGAAGCATGGATACCTGAAGAGAGGAAGCATTTGACACAACTACTGACTGATGAGGCGATAACATTCATCCAGCAATCAGATAGAGCGGAACCTTATTTTTTAATGCTTTCTTACGCTACTCCCCATCGCCCCTACCTGCTTCCTGGCGAGGAAGCTATATTTCCTGGCAAATCAGAACGTGATAAGGATCAAGCGGAGCGCTATACAGCAATGGTGCAATTACTTGACGAGGAAATTGGCCGTTTACAAGCGGTGCTTGAAGCAAGGAACGAAAACACCTTAGTGGTTTTTATTTCGGATAATGGCGCAGCAATAAATGCACCAACGAAGGAGGAACGTTTTAAAGGCAAGTCCACCTTGTTTGAAGGCGGTATTAATGTTCCGGCTTTTCTTTACTGGCCAGGGAAAATTGCGGCCACCTCGTCCAGCGAGTTCTTCTCTGCGCTTGACCTCTACCCTACTTTTTCCGAAATTGCTGGTGCGCAGATGGATTCCTCTTTTGTTTATAAGAATTTCACGCTAACAGATAGTTGCAGTGGTCATGAAGCATTGATATGGTCGTTTCACGGCGTTCAAGCCGTTAGAAAAGGGTCGTGGAAGGCTATTTTTATTCCCAATAATGACTCCAAAATAACCCAACGGCACTTCAACTTTACTTCCTTTAGTAAACACGAGGAATTAGCAGCTTCGTTTGATGGGTACTATCCGCTATTGTTCAATCTGGCAGCCGACCCTGGAGAGTCCAACGATGTAGCCTTGGAGGAAAAGACAAAACTACAGGAACTACGGGAGATTTATCAAAACTCAAAGTAGATGAATTTGACATCCTCAGGTATTCTTAAAAACCAAATGGCCAAACCCATCAATAAATAGATCGCCCACCTCCCAACGGACGATTTAAGGTTTAACAGTTCCAGCGGTTCCACTCGCCGCCGAGCGTATTCAAACAATACACTGCATACCAAGACGATCCAGAGCAATTGAAAGTCCAGGGCTTTCAGGCCTGGGTTAAGGGAAGGGCTGGAAGTCTTGAAAATTTCGCCGAGAAGTACCCAGGCATCCTGTACAGATGATGATCTGAAGAAGATGTTTGCTAAGGTAAAAGCGTTAAAAAACAGGATAAAACCCAATGCTTTTTGAAAAATTTGCCCAAAGTGCTGACCTATTTTAATAGAAATTCCGCCCAGTTGTCGTTCTGCAATCATATAAAGACCGTGCAGACTTCCCCAAATAATGTAAGTCCAGTTGGCACCGTGCCATAGCCCCACTAGAAAGAATATGTAAAAGGGGCCTATTGCCAGGTTGGCCAGCTGTTTTTCATTTAAAGCCAGTGGGCGATATACATAATCTCTGATCCAGGTAGTAAGTGTAATGTGCCAACCCTGCCAAAAACGGCGAAAAGAAGAACTCAGCAAAATCAATGGATCGAAATTCTTGGATAGCTTAATACCAAGAATACGTGCAGTGCCAACGGCCATGTCCTGATAGGCTGTAAAGTCATAGTAGATTTGGAAAAAGAAAAGATAGCCTCCTATCAATACTACCCAGCCCTGGTACTCTCCAGGAGTACTAAAAACAGCCGCTACAAACAGTCCAATACGATCTGCGACGACCAGCTTCTTGAATAGCCCCCATAAAAAAAGGCGCAAGCCTTCCGTGATGCGTTGGATATCGAAAGAATAGTCGAAATGCAACTGTGGCAAAAGGTCAACCGCTCTCTCAATTGGGCCTGCAACCAACTGCGGAAAGAAGGCTACGTAAATCGCAAATTTCCCCAGATGCCGTACCGGTTTGGTGTGTTTTCTGTAAACATCGATGGTGTAGCCCAGGGTCTGAAAGGTATAGAAAGAAATTCCGATAGGTAACAGAAAGTCAAGTAAATAGGGGTCGAAATCTGGGTGTTGCCATCGCATAACCCAGGCAAATTGCTCCGCAAAGAAATTATAGTACTTGAAGGTAATGAGTAGGCCGAGATTAATGGCAATACTTACACCCAGCCAGATCTTCCGCCGAAATAAATCGACGGTTTGGTGAATCTTATGAGAGACTAGATAGTCCGTGAGGGTCGATACCCAAAGCAAAACAATGTACCAGGGGTTCCAGAACAAATAGAAACCGTAGCTACTCAACAGTACCCAAATCCACCGCCGGTCTTTAGGCAGCAAGAAGTAAATGCCTACGACTATCGGAAATAGTACCAGAAAGTCAAAAGACTGAAATAGCATAATTTAAAAATCATAATGGGTGACAGCAGCCAATTTGGCTGCTTTTTTTTCGGGGGTAAGTGTGCGGAGGCAATTCTCAATGTAAAACTGAAGTGCTTTTCTTATTTCTTGAGAATTATAGATTATTTCTCCTTCATCCATCACGATTACTCGTGTAGCTATTTTCAGTACCTTACGAACATTATTGGAAACAAAGAGCACCCCTTTACCGCCATCTTTTACATAATCTTTTAGATGGTCAAAACATTTGGCTTTAAAAACCGAATCCCCAACAGCCAGTGCTTCGTCAATGATAAAAACATCAGGTCTGGTAGCTACTGCGATAGCGTAAGCTAGGCGGGCAGCCATTCCAGAGGAGTAATTGCCGAATGGTCGATCCAGTCGATCTCCTAATTCACAAAAGTCTTCAATAAAAGACATCTGATTATCTATCTCCTCCTTGCTCATACCATACAAAGATCCCTTCAGGTAGATATTTTCTCGACCAGTATATAAAGGTTCCATGCCTGACTTGAGGGCAAAAATACTGGTTGTTTTTTGGCCCGGCCTAGCAAGAATCTCCCCAGAGTTGAGGTTGTAAATTCCCGAAATAATCCTCATAAGCGTCGTCTTACCTGATCCATTAGCACCCACGACACCTAATATCTCTCCCTCCCGGAGATCGAATGAAGCATCTTTGATTGCCCAGAATTCCTTTTCACGTAACTGCATATAATTACGGTGGTTGCTCAGGAGCATATCACGGATTCCGTAATACATGTTATAGCGAATATCCTTGGTGAACTTTTTATTCACATTACGGACAGACAGCAGTAGTGGTTGGTTGGTGAAATCTTTCATACGTTGATCAATCTTTCTACCAGTTGCTGTTCATGCTTGGTGAATGTGCGGAAGCCCAACAAAAACACGATTATACTTAATGTGCTGAATACCAAGTATAGGTTGAGGTTTGTAAAACCTCCATTAGTGAGTAAATCTCTACTGAAACCGATAAGGTAGGTAAGTGGGTTGAGGGCTACGATATCGCCCAGGAATTTTACCTCAACCTTAGGTGCGTAAATTATGGGAGTAAGGAACATCAGGAAATTCATCACTTTGTCGGCAATTTGAGCAAAGTCTACCGCAACTACTCGCATCAGTGCTACAAACAAGCCCAAACCTACCCCTAAGCAAAGTAATGGTAGCAAAGTTAATGGGAAAAGAATACTCCAGCTATGGAAAGAAACACCAAAGAACACTAGCACTACGAGGTTCAATACCAAAGGAATTACAAAATGAATGAGGTGAATAATGATTTTTTCAACGAGTAATACCTCATGAGGAAAATCTGTCGTCACCATCAATTGTTTTCCATTGATTAAAACATTACTACTCACTTGATAGGATTGCAGGAAAAAGCTCCAAATAGAAGTGCTAAGCAATACATAAGCAGGATAAGGGATGGAAGTTTCTCCCGGGTTCATGATCCCTGCCCCTTGAAGCAGCACCCAGGTTACTACGGCGAGCAGAGGAGTAATCAGCATCCACCACAACCCAATAAAGGAACGTTTGTAATCTCTGGTAATACTGGTCTTCACCATCTGGCGAATTAAGAAGCGAAAGGTATATACCTTTTTTACTCGTCCCAACATTTGCTGCCAGGTGGATAGATGTTTCCACGAATTAATAGGAACCAATTTCTCGGGAGTCTCTGAATGCATTTCTAATTTTGCTGGCTTCACAAAAGTAGCTGAATTATGTGATCTTATCCTATCTTTGTGATTGTTGAATTAATCTATCCTTTACCATGAATGCTATTAGTGAAAAAATCAGTACGTATATTCAGGAAACCTTCATTGGCAATACGGAAGAGCATCTTGATGCAGACGCTCCTCTCTTGAGTAGTGGAATAATAGATTCTATTTCTGCCCTTGAGCTAGTCGATTTTCTTGAACAAAGCTTTGGCCTTGAGTTTTTACCCCACGAAGTAGATCAAGAGAACCTGAATACCGTCAACCTGATAGAGGCTTTTGTTTTAGCAAAAAAAGCAGGTTGATCTTCTCTTCGATTAAACACTAAATCAGCATGAGTAAACATTTCGACGTTATTATCATTGGCGGCGGTCCGGCAGGGTCTACTGCAGCTACTTTTTTAGCTCGTAAAGGGTATCAGGTTTTAGTTTTGGAAAAAGAAAAATTTCCTCGTGAGCATGTAGGAGAATCTCTTCTTCCGTTTTGCCATCATGTATTGAAGGACCTTGGTGTTCTGCCCGAAATGGAACGCCGCTTCAGTCGTAAACCTGGGGTAACATTTGCTGATCATGAAGGGAAAAGTGCTTCTCATTGGTGTTTTCGGCACGAAATAAAAGACGAAAGCTACCTTTCTTTTCATGTTCAGCGCGCAGAATTCGATGACCTTCTCTTGCGGAATAGCGAGGAGAATGGCGCTATGGTTCGGGAGGAGATGAAAGTAACTTATGTGAATCTTGAAAACCCGCAACGTGCTGTTGTTCAGGCGGAAAGCAACGCTGGAGAGCAGCATACTTACGAGGCTAAGATGGTGATAGATGCCAGTGGGNAACAAACCCTTTTAGCGCGGCAGATGGGAACCAGAAAGCCATTTACTTCAATTCAGCCTCGTGCCGCTTATTCAAAACACTGGCGCCACGCACAACTTACTCCTGATTTACAGGCTGGGCATATTAAAATTATCCACCTGGGAGGTAAAGAAAAAGCCGGTTGGATTTGGATGATTCCCTTGGCTGAAGATCGCCTCAGCGTTGGTGTCGCCATTAATATGGAATACGCTAATCAGCAGCGGCGACTTCTTGCTTCGCAAACGGAAGATTGGCAAGAGGAACTCTATCTTCAGGAACTCATGAACGCACCCGCTGCGCGAGCAATTATCGAAAAAGCTTCTCCTTGGGGTAAAGTAAATGCCAATGGTGATTTTTCTTACTATGCTTCTACCAAATGGGGGTCGAACTTCGCGATCATCGGTGATGCATCGGCTTTTTTAGACCCTATCTTCTCTAGCGGCATCTACTTGGCGATCAAAGGTGCACAGTTGGTCTGTGAAGGTGTCGATCAGATGCTCACCAAGCAGGATAGCTCAATAATGGTAAAAAGTTACGAAGATATCGCAGGAGCTTACCAACTTGTAGAAAAACTGGTGGCTACCTATTACGACCCTAGTTATATTCGTTGGGATTTGACTGGCCAGGTCGATCTTCCAATGTACGAACAGACAGAATCTGCTTTTTCTCTTGTACATCTGGTTTTGGCTGGGGATTTCTTTTCCAATTATAAGCGCTACCTTGAGGCATTGGAAATGTTTAAGAACCCTAATCGTCTCCAACAATTTCAACACCTTGCCCACAGCAATTCCGTTGAGCAACTAAATGTTATTTGTACCGATTTCTGATAAAAAATGATTACTACCATGTATAGATTAATTTTCTTTGTACTATTATTGAGCGCTTGCTCCAATAACAATCTTTCCGACCAAAATACGGAGAAGACTGACGCCGCAGAAAAAACAGAGACAAGAGAATTAAGGAAGCCTGATTCCATGAACCAAGCTGCCGAGATTGTTATCGCAAATATTTCTAACGCAGTTACACTTACTCCTGAGCAAANAGCTCAAATAAATTCACTGGTTGCTGAATATGATCTAGCCTCTTTCAATACAGATAGAGGGATACGAGCAAAAATACGCCAAAGAGTTATGGACGAGGTGCTTACGCCCGATCAGGTAAGTACATGGAAAGCATTTATGCAAAAAAATAGAAGCTCCGTAACCATCGAATAACCTAATTCTGCCTTTTTATAATGCAGGCCTTAGCTCATCTTTTGCATCAGTGTTTTGCTAATTATCCCGATAGGAAGGCACTTTCGAGGACTGATCAGCAGTGGACTTATTCGGAGCTAGAAGAATATGCCAATAAGACAGCAACAGCATACAGAAGTGCGGAACTTGATTATGGAGCTTGCCTAGGACTCCTTTTGCCCAAGTCTATGCCCTTGGTGGGCTTTGTCGCTGCTGCAATCACTAGCGAAATAACGTATGTGCCTCTAGCTCCAGACAATCCACCTGAACGGATTGCTTATATTGTCAAGGATGCAGGGTGTGATGCTATTATTACCACTCCTTCTTTTGTAAGTGTTTTGCAAAAGCAGCTGCCGCATTATCATTTTGAGGCTTTCATGGGAAAGTTTATAATTGGTAAACCTAGTATTAAACCAAAACGAGCTTACCCCCAGAATTTAGCTTACATCCTTTACACTTCAGGCTCTACTGGCCAACCCAAGGGAGTCTTGATTTCACATGACAATGCATCTTGCTTTATAGATTGGGCTGCAAATCAGTTTTCCGTAACTGCCGAAGATAAGATTGCATCCCTTGCCCCTTTTCATTTTGATCTTTCGGTATTCGACCTTTTTGTGAGCTTGAAAACAGGTGCACAACTTTGTCTGTTTACAGCTGCTGATGCGAAAAACCCCAGATTATTAGCACAACAATTGGATGTACAAGCTATCAGTGTGCTATATACTACACCTAGCCTGTTGCAGCTACTCAACCGTTATGGCAAACTGAACTCCTACACTTATAAAACACTTCGACTGGTGCTCTTTGCCGGAGAGGTCTTTCCGGTGGCTCCTTTAAGAGCCTTGAAAAAACATTGGAGACATACTACGTTTTACAACCTCTATGGGCCTACGGAAACCAATGTAGTGACTTGGCACCAGATTCCTGTAGCCGTAAAAGAGGATCGTGTTGATCCTTACCCTATTGGTAAATTATGCCCCTATGCGCAAGCTAAACTACGTAATGGAGACCAGTATTTGCAATGCACCCCAGGGCAGGAAGGCGAATTGATGGTGTTTGGCGCTTCCGTTAGTTCGGGTTATGTAGCTCAGAACAAAGGGTCACGTAGCCATCTAGTGTCTATTGATAATAACTGTTGGTATCCAACCGGAGATTGGGTACGCATCAATGACCAACAGGAAATTGTTTATCAAGGGCGGACGGATAGAATGGTAAAAAGGCGAGGTTATCGTATTGAATTGGCCGAAATCGAGAACAAAGCGTTGCTCCACGAGGAAATTCTGGCAGCAACTGCCGTGACTGTAACAGAAAATGATACAACCAAAATTTATCTTTGGTTGGTGACCACCACAGGCCAGCCCCTACCCTATGCCGCCTTGAAAGATTACCTTGCTGAACATCTCCCCTTGTATATGTCACCTGATCGATTTCTATTCACAGCAGAGATACCGCTTACAAGCAGTCAGAAGGTTGATTTTCAGTTATTAAAAAAATGGGCAGAAGATGATATATGAGTATAGTGAAAATACAAATAACTTTCGAAAAGAAATCATTGCTTTCGCCCAGGAATACATCAATCCAGAGGCTGCCCTCAGAGATCAAGAAGCCCGCTTTGATCAATCTCTCTGGAAAAAGTGTGCTGAAATAGGACTGACGAGCTTGTCATTACCTGCTGATTTCGGCGGTAGAGGACTTAGTGCTTACGATACTGTTTTAGCCTTGGAAGCTTTGGGCTATGGTAGTGAAGACCCTGGTCTGAATTTTGCCCTAGCAGCTCAGTTATTAGCTGTAGCTACTCCTATAGCGGAATTTGCCAGCCCTACCCAACAAGAAAACTGGCTACCCAAGCTGATCAGCGGAGACGCCATTGGAGGTAACGCAATGACGGAAGAAAGCGCCGGTTCTGATGTTTTTTTCATGAAGACGACGGCCAAATTAGACAAAGAAGCCTACCTCTTGAATGGTACTAAAACATTTTGCACCAACGGTCAGGCTGCCAATCTGGTACTAACTTATGCACTCACTGCACCTGAAAAGGGCTTTTTTGGCGGAATCTCAGCATTCGTCATCGACACAGATGAGCAAAAAACAACATGGTCTGAGCCTAGTCAAAAGTTGGGCCTGCGAAGTTGTCCACTTGCCAGTATTAATTTTTCTGAGACATCAGTTCCCGCCAATCAACTTATTGGTAAAGAAGGAGCTGGTGCTCATATTTTTAATCATTCCATGCGCTGGGAACGCACCTGCTTAGGAGCTATTCACCTGGGAGCGATGGATCGATTACTGGAGCAAGCTGTTCAATTTGCTAACCAACGTTTTTCTGGTAAAGGAAACCTGAGTAGCCACCAAGCAGTAACTCATCCCCTGACCAATCTAAAGGTTGAACTGGAAGGTGCTCGCTTACTTACGTATCACGCTGCTCGAATGTTGGATGCCGGTGAACACAAGAGTCATTACGCTGCTATGGCAAAATTGAGCGTAAGCGAATGCTACCGTAAACTTTGCTTGCAACTTATGCAACTTTTCGCTGGCCAAGCTTATCGTACTCCTCATCCGGTGGAACTTCAACTCAGGGCAGCCCTTGGTGCCACAATTTATTCAGGTACTTCAGAGATTCAACGTGAACTTATTGCTCGTCAGATTGGCTTCCGCCCTCGTGATGCCAAGTAAGCTGTTGATAAAACTTTAGATAGTTGTCTGTTGTAGCAGTAAGCGTGTGTATTATTGAAGATGAGCATTGCCAATCTCCCTTTTTCGCAGCCGCCAACGCCTTCTCTAAATCAACAACCCCAAGTTGAGGTAAATGCAAATGCTGCCCGCTCACCACTTCGGGTAAGGCTCCCCTACCCGAGCTGATAATCGGCATGTCCAAAGCCACGGCTTCTGCTGCCACAAAGCAAAATCCCTCACTATAGGAAGGAATAACGACAGCATGGCTGGATTTTACAGTCGTAAAAAGCTCCTCCGTAGTGAGTTCGTGGAAAACAACAACGCTCTCAGGAGGGCAGTGTGTTGCGATCAGCTTTTTAATGATAGCTAATAAAGAAGGGGGATAGGTAGGAAGTACCAAACGCAATACCAGTTGCTTAGAGGAATGCTTGCGAGCAAAAGCTCCCCAAGCAGGAATGAGTAAATCTAAACCTTTTGATACTCCCAGCCGGCCATAATAAATGATTGAAAAATAGGGTGTTTTATTTGCCTCAATCGCTTGAAAACGGTCATAATCAATACCGTTGTAGATGCGGTGAATTTTTCCGGGAGCAATCCCCGCAACAATCAAGCTGGACTTGGTCGCTTCGGATACGGCAATGTAATGATCAAAAGACAAGCGACTGATCATTTTTTCGAATAAAAAGTACAGCCAACGTTGCCAAATTGCTAGGAAAGGCAGCTGGAACCATAGCTCGCCCCAGTGTTCATGATAAGTAATAACGCTGGGCTTACGCCAAAATTTGGCCACCAGCCAAGCAGGAAAAGCTGCGTTGTAGGTAGTGGTATGAATAATATCTGCTCGTTTGGCTGCCCGAAACAAGACAGGTAGGCTAAGCAAAGTGAACAAAAACCGATTGTGACATTTTACGCGTCGTACCTGAACACCTTCTATAATTTCGGTGGCGGGCAAATCAGCCCGAAATAAGGTAGTGACGACTTCAACTTCGTGGCCTTCTTGCACCAGCATAGACGTTACCTGGTGGAACAGCTTTTCCGCACCGCCGAGATAAGGGCTGAAATGTTCTAGTACGAAGAGGAATTTCATTTTTTTTTTAGAGGGGCTGATTATTTTATATTTTCATTTTCCCATGCTTGGATTTGCTCGCTCAAACTATTCAACTTCTCAGGGTATTGCTTGCTTAAATTAATCTGCTCAGTTGGATCTGTTTCCAGATTGTATAAGTAATGTTCCTTTTTATTGATTTCTGTAAATTTCCATGAACCTTCCAGAATCGTCGTGGAGGGGCTAGAAATAGCTGTTTTCCAAAAAAGAGGCTCTTTTCTTGCGCTGGGTGCTCCAAGCCAGACGGAAGATCTATCTATTCCTGAAATCTGCCCTTCGTCAAAGTTGATACCTGCTAATTTACATAGTGTAGGAAGATAGTCTACCCCTGAAAAAACAGACGTACTGTCTAGGCGCCCAATAGGAATTCTTTCAGGCCACCGGACAATAAATGGAATTCGTATTCCCCCTTCCAATGTACCTTTTTTACCACCCCGAAGGGTACCAGATGAGCCTAAGGAGGAGTACCTTTCCTCCTTGTCCTGGGAGTCTAGATCGATCTCAGCGGGCCCTTGGTCGCTAGCAAAGATAATAATCGTATTTTCTTGAAGTCCTGCGTCATCTAGTGCTTTCATAATTCTTCCAACTTGATAATCGAGGGCGTAAACCTCAGCCAGGTAGCGTCGCATCAAGCTGTCTATTGAGAGCCCTGCTGCTTTTACCTTTTGTATTTTCTCACGCCTGAAACTGGAAGAAAAGTAATTTTCATCTACTGCTACACTATCAAAAAGAGATGAAAATGCAGGTATATCTGTTATTGGAAAATGGGTGGCGCGTGTCCAGATGTTTAAATAAAAAGGCTGATCATCTACAGCACTATTAATAAAAGTGATGGCTTCACTAAATATCTCTACATCTTTTCCTTCTGGTCCTTGCCTTTTTCCTCGTTCTTTTCCAATCACTTTTATTCCGTAGGGAGGATCTGACAACAACCCCTTTTTGCCCATGTGCCATTTCCCAAAATGCCCAGTAAGATATCCTTTCGCACTGAGCAAATCAGTAATGGTTGTTTCGTCATCAAACCCGCTTTCGTCAGCATTATTTTGATGGGTAACCGGGTATTTTCCAGTCATAAAAGCCTGTCGGCTAGGTGCACATACGATCCCTGCCGAATAAGCTCTCGTCAACATTATCCCTTCGTCGGCTAATTGATCTAAATGGGGTGTTTTAGCGTAAGGATGACCATAACAAGCAAGATCACCAAACCCAAGATCATCGGCAAGAATAAAAATGATATTGGGCGAATCAGATGATTTTTTGACGGGACTAGAATTGGAACACCCCATATTCCCAAGCGAAAAAGCTCCCACAAAAAATAGGTAGTAGATCTGTTTCATATTAACTTTTCTCCTTTTCTAAAAACTCCTGTAGCGCCAAAGCCCGTGTGAGTTGAGTAAGCTGACGCCGTTGTCGTACCTGAATATGATATAACCGATATTGGAAATAAAAAAGTAAACTAACAGCAAGAAACAGGATAGCATTTGTATTGCTTTTGAATCCCAGAACCTGGGCAAAGGCATTCGATATCGCGTCAGGAAAAATGGCAAGTGCAGAGACTCCAAGCCAAAGTAAAATACCACTTACGGTTTCCCGTAAGTCGATTCGGCCACGGTAATAACGAAGCAAATGACTCATAAGAAATGATAAGGCCAAAGCGGGTACCAACCATTGAAAGATGCGTATTTCCATAAGATTATCTATTTAAAGATCAGTTTCCATAAGAAGTGGAAGGCAGTCATGACACCCACTTGAAAATCCTGGCCTTTGCTCATTGAATATTCCGTGTAACGCACGAAAATCGGGCATTCTGAAATTTTCAAATCGGCCTGTTCTGCCTGAATAATCATTTCACTGCAGTAGCTAAAGTCGTCCTGATAGAGATCGATAGCTTCAATAGCGCGACGATTTAATAAACGGAAACCTGATTGGGTATCGGAGTAGTGATGTTTACAAAAAGTATTGGTTAATATATTAGCCATCGCATTGAAGATGCGGCGTATCCGTGGGATCCTATTTTCAGCATGCATAAAACGACTACCTATGACGAGGTCTGCTTCTGTTTCTTTCATGCAAGCCTGTAATACTAATAAATCCGTAGCTACGTGCTGTCCGTCAGCATCAAGAAAAGCTACCTGTTGCCAGTTGTTTTCTCTAGCAAGGCTTATCCCTGTCATGCAAGACGCACCTGCTCCTCGGTTTAACAGATGACGAATAACCATTACACCTTTTTCACGAACATATTCGATAGTGTTATCACTACTCCCATCATCCACAACGACAATACGGCAAGGAAGGGTTGATTGAATCTCATCGATAACCCCCCCGATGACTTTCGCTTCGTTATAAGCAGGTAAAATGACCGTAAGGAGCAACTCATCTGACATTTTACCATTTATTTGATTCGGAATAAAGCGACTTGCCCAGGTAGAACAATTTGACCTTGCAGTCCTGGCTGGGCTACAGCTGTTTGGCCATTAGGCAACCGGATAGGGTTACTTCCTGCCGGGGCTGCGACATAATTATCCGTTATTACTAGTTCTACCTCAGGGCTAGTGAGTAGTATCTGGAGAAGATTCCGACATTTGGCTTGCAAACTAAGTTCTGGTGTTTGATCTAGCGAAGGTGTATTGAGGTCATAAAGGACGTATTCAAAATCATTTTCTTTGAGGATACGAATGAAATCATTAGGATTGCTAATGAGGCTAGTTATCTGATCAAACTTTTGTAACTGATTATCTTCTAAAACCCGAGTGTCGTTGTTGTCAATATGGAATTGTAAATAGGTGTTTACTCGGTAAATTCTTGATGATCGCCCTTGGTTCACTTGCTTCGCGATCTGTGAATAGGTCGAATTAAAGAGGTTCAATGTTTTAACCTGGTCAAGATCTCCACTACACAAGTATTGAACCATTGGCCAATTGTACATTTGTGCTGCTGCTTGCCGGGGCTGGGTACTGGTCATTAGCAAGCCTGTATTAAAAACTAGCTGAAGAATAATGGTGCTTCCAATCACGGTACCAAATACCGCTGATCTTTCTGGCGTATTTTTTTTGGAAGATCGTTCTAAAACGTAAATAAACCAGGAAGGAAGGATTACAATCGGTAATAGCGCATACCAGCTAATGCTATTGGCTAGCAGAAACCATAAAAACAAGAAGGGTAGCAAAATAATCCCAGTCTCTTTCATGGCCACTGGCCAATCTTTGACTTGTTTTTTCAAGGCTAAAACAAGTAGAAAAACCAAGCCTAACAATAAGGGGATAAATAGATAAGCAGGTAATGTAGAGAGCTCCGTAAACGCGCCCGTCATTTTACTCCCAAGCTCGATGAAAGGTTGTGGTAGTTTTTGCCAGAACCCCATCATTCCACTATTGTTTCCAGCAGGTACCTGTTGAATGTACTGGTTGAGGAAATTATTTGCTGCGGTAATGTGCCCTTCAGAGGTGCCTGCCTCCGTTAATGACCAGTACGAAGCTGCAAGATAGATGGCTCCACCTATTGTTAACAGTATTCCACGAAATAGCCAGCGTTTGGCATTAAAAAGAAAAAGTATCGGAAACAATGCCAACCAGAAAAAACTGACTTCCTGATGCCTCAACCCTGGTACATTAAGATTAAAGGAAAGGTCAAAAGGAATGGTCAAATAACGCAAAATACCCTTTTCGTAACCTAGATAGCGCTGGAGTTCTTCTCTTTTGGCATTGCCAATCATGCCCTTGTCTTCTTCTGCCTCTGTCAACCCGGTCGATATTTCGTCCGATTTTGGTGAAGTCTGATCATTTGTGAGTAATCTGGTTTCTTTAAGTGTCCCGGTCTCAAAAGGAGACGTATTTACCTTTTGGGATAAATATCTTCCACTTACTTCAATCGCTATCCGGTCGGGTTTCCCGTAGAGGAAGCTTGAAAGTTCAAACTTATAATTACGCTCGGCAAAGTGCTTTCCCGCCCAGGGCGAGAAAACCAATAAAAAAGTCACTCCTAATAACAGTACGCCTTGTAATAATTGCCGTACCGAAAGCGGATTAGCATAAAGTCGAAAGATCATCAATCCAACACCTATTAAGCTCATCGCTATGCCCAATACCTGAGCTTCTCCCGTACTCAAGGGTAGATTTCCCCAGGTGTAGAAACCACTGAGGAAGATAAAACCAGAGAAAAACAATAGCCAGCCCCAAAACATCGCCATTTTCCCTAAACGATAGAACAGCAAAGCCAAGATTCCTCCCAAAAGAAAGACTGATGTATATTTTATGGAGAATGCGAACCCTAGCAGACCACCTAAAAGAAGGAAGGGATAGTACGCTTTGTCTTGAAATAATGATTTCACATTTAGGTTCTCCGGTAAACTGGAAAAATTAATCTGTAAGACAAGATAGATGGCCGCCAAGCTAATTAACAACAAGCCTAGGTCTATTTTCTCATCCACCATCACCATGAAGCTAAACATAGGCAACGAAAGGACCAAGACGATACTCAGCAAAGCATACGGTGCCTTTAGCCATTTTCGTAATAGCTGATAACCCAAGGCCAGTGCTGGCAGGTAGATGAAATGTGACAAAAGAATGTTCATAGAAAGGCTACCGAATAATAATTCCCCCCAACTCATCACCACTGACCACCCGAATGCCTGATAAGCACCTGGTAGCGAATTCTTTTGCGCAACTAATTGAGCCAAGTTAGCATAGAGAGCAGCTCCATCAAAACCAGAAGCAAAGGCTTTCACGCTCCCCACCCAATAAGCTGATACGTAAAACAAGCCTAATATTACAACAGGGAGTTGCCACCAATGTAATATGCGCCAGCGGTGTTTTGTCCACAACCACTCTTTTAAGGTAGTTAAAGCCAATTGCCTTTTTAGTACCACGGCTCCTATAATAACAGCCCATAACAAAATACCGTACAACATGTGAACTAGTCCAAGGAAAGCACTGAATACGCCTAAGAGCATTATGCCAATGGCCATACTGAACAAAGAATGTTGCTGAAAATTTTGCAACTTTTCAGTAACTATACTACCTAAAGCTATCATGCTTATTCCCAAAAAAAGAAGTAATAACAGGTACCACAAACTATTGGCGAAAAAATAAAAGCCCGCCAAACCTTTATTCAGGTTAGTGAAGTCAATAGCTTCCCAAAAGCTGAATACAGCGACTAAGCCTAATACCAAGGTGGCTAAAATCAAATATCCACCACGAAAAGAAAAGTACCATTTTTTTTTCTGTCTTAAACGGCGCCAGCTGTAGGCACCTGATAATAAAGCCACCAAGCCTATAACTGATAACAATCCAAGGTAAGGATGGTCACTTAGCGTAGCTAACTGGGAAGGATGAAAACCGATGTAGGTGATAAAAACCCATAATAGCCAGAGGAATAATGTAATTCCTGTAGACCATTTGACTAATTGTGTAGACATGAATAGTTAGGTAGTGTTATTCCGAGCAAGATAGCCAAAAATGCTCCTCCTCCTTAGTTTTTAGCTTAAATGGTAACTAAAAACCTGTTAGAGAAGGAATAATTCTCTATTATTGTACAAACGGATAATCACCTGATATCTTTTTCGATATTCTCTTACCTATCTTCAATAGATTTTGATTCTCTTTCAAAGAAAAAAGGCTCAAACGGTCGCTAGTTAATCATGGATATTATTTCCATACATATTCCCAAAACTGGAGGAACGACTTTATATGCTATTCTAAAGCAAGTTTATGGTGATAAACTTAGTAAGTCTTATCGGCGAAGGGACCTTATTGCTGAAACTAGTTTAGCTGGCGTATTTGCACCATATACCTCTGATAGGGTGACTGTTCTTCACGGACACTTTCATTATCTAGAAATAAAACACTTGCACCAAACAACAGGTACTAAATTAATAACTTGGTTACGCGATCCGGTAAAACGAATTTTATCCAACTACCACTTTTTTAAAGCATTGTTTGATCACCCTGAGAGGAACCCACTGGATTATGAACGAAACAAGCACCGAAGCCATCAAACACTAATGGAATACGCTGCGCTTCCAGAATGCCAAAATAGAATGGACCTTTTTCTTAACGGAGCTGTACTTCAAGATTTTTTCTTCATTGGTATTCAGGATAACTTTGAAAGTGACTTGAAACTACTAGCCAATAAATTAGACTGGCCGAATGTTTCAATTCCATTCAAAAACGTTACCTCCAGGCCTTCGGGATTACCAAACAAAGAAGAATTAGAACAATTAATATCCTGGAATATAAAAGACGTAGCGCTTTATGTGCAGGTCATGAAAGAGAGAGAACTCCCCTACCCCGTTATTTATGATGATTTTCTTTGAATACATAAGCGGCGGCTATTTACGTTCTATCTGCAAATCCCCAACACATGCATTTTTGGTTTGGCCGTTTTGACTCCTCGTTTCCTTCTATTTTCTTCGGAATATTATTCATTTGTCTAAGCTTTCCCCTGCTCGCGCAATTCCCCCAGGATACCTCACGGAGCGATTATGCCTTGCTTTGGGAAATCAGTGGAAATGAGCTTGAAGCACCTTCTTATGTGTTTGGTTCGATGCATGTGCGGTATAAATCCGTCTTTGAATTTCCTGATTCCTTATTGATTTGCCTGCAAGCTTGTGATGCTGTTGCCAATGAAGTCCATTTGGATTCTGCGATGCTGCGTATTTTGGAGTTATATGCTGGCAATGAAGAGGTGGTTGCCGATTCGGCTTATATCCAATTCATTCAGGAAAAGATTCTCTTGCCAGATACCAATAAAGTAAGCTCAGCATCTGATTCTACCACGCTGGACTTCCGTAGGCTACTCAAAGGGTTGAGTGATGGAGAAGACCTTCGTAATAGTGGCTTTATGCCTACCATGCTGGATGCTTACCTTATGGAGGTTGGCCGAAGGTTTGGGAAAACACACTATGGCCTGGAAGAAATCGATAATCACCTTTATGAAAATGAAGAATCTACGCTCTCTGGGAAGCAAATGAACTTTTCCTGGTTTGGCCGTAACCCGGATGAGTTACTGCGACTGTATTACGCTGGCGATTTAGGTCCCATTGCGACATTTATTGAGAGAGACCCCAGAGAGTTTAATCAATTGGCGCTTATTGCTCGTAATTACATCATGGTGGAGCGAATGCAAGAAATTATGCCCAATGAACGCCTCTTTAGCATTGTCGGTGCCGCTCATTTACCTGGAGAAGAAGGTGTTATTGAGCTATTGAAAAAGGCTGGCTATACATTGCGGCGAGTTACCCCCACATTTACTGGCCTTGCTGACAGCACTTTGATTCCTGAAATAGAGCGTCCTTGGCCCGTTAAAAATGACGCCAATGGTTTATTCTCTTTTGGGATGCCTATTGACTTTCTTTTTCAAAGTAACGAAGGTGCTAATACCTCTTACATTTCTTTCGACATTGGTAGAGGTGCTTCTTACTTGATTTTAACCTCGAATTTACTCCCGCTGGATTATGATGACTTTGATGATGCCTTTTTTGTACAAGATGGTTATGAGATAGAAGAGAAGACACCTATCAACCACAATGGTTTAGAAGGGTTTCGCTATGACATGATTAAGCCGAATGATGAATTGGAATTTTACCGGGGTTATACTTTCAACTATGATCAAACACTCTACTACCTTCAGGTAGGCACCTATCAACAAGAGACACTGGAGACGTTGACAGATATAGATACCTTTTTGAGTAAGTTTCAACTCTTAAAAAAGAGTAATAATAAATGGGTGACCGTAAAGGATACTTTGGGAGGTTTTCAGCTCCGGCTTCCAGGTCATTATGCTTACTCTTCTTCAGAGGTAAATGAAAGGTACCCCTACGAAAAAGAGAACGATTATCCACTGCACTTATACCGTGCAGGCTTTGAAGAACCAGCCGCGTCCGTTTGGTGTCAATATTATGATTACTTGCCTGGGCAGCAGCAAGAGAATGAGGCTACCCAGTTTCAAGAAGGGCTGGAATACCTTGAAGGATTATATGGAATAGATATCCAGGTGACCAGTCGGGATTCATTGCAAGGGGTTCCACGCTGGAAACTTGAGGGAGAGTTCGCCGACAAGGGGTTACTATTTTCTGGCCAATTGATAACCCGTGCCAACCGCATTTACTTACTGAGTCAGGTAGATTTAGCGAAAAGTAAAACGACCAAGAAATTTCAATCCTCATTTAAGTTACTTCCGCTGGTGGGCGTGCCATCGAATTCGGTTGAACTTGTAAAAGATGTCTTATCTGTTTCTTTACCCACGGAAGCTACAGCCAAAGTTGTCGACTTACGGAGCGATGATACACAAATGGCAAAAATTCAATACCAAGTAGGAGGAGTGGATCCCGGAACCAGCGCTACTTATCTTGTAGATGTGTTCCTTTACCCCTCATCGATCAGTATAAAAGACAGTATAAGCTTTATTGAGCAAGGCATTGCTCCTTTGATTCACGCCAATGATGAATTTACCAAGGACACCGAAACTTATTTAGCATCTGGACATATCGCTTATGAAAAACACTATAGCACTGGCCATGCACAACTCCAAAAGAGAATTCAACACTACCATCATGGGCGCTATTGGGTAAGGAAGCAAATGGTAGCTCCGCAGGCAGAATTGAACGGAGAAAATGCTTCTCTCTTCTTTCAAGATGACAACTGGCAACGTTCGTTTTCCTCCTTTAATTTGTTTTCTCCTCGGACAGAAGTCCTTTGCGAAGCCTTGCAAACGCAAGATAGTATACGTTTAAAAGAAGTATTAAAAGTCCTTGACGCTGAGTTGGCATTGGATCAGGATGACTTGCCGCTTTTGAGAAATGTTTTTTTAGACAATAGCTGGGAGCAATCTGAGCTGGCGCAGCAAATAACGGACAAGCTTATCCCTGCGTTTTTAAGCGAAGGAGAATATGGCCAACAGGTTCTTCAACAGATTTGCCAGGATGACCGACTTGGTGAGACACTACGTTTGGCCATTGTCTCGGCATTGGCTACTGCTGATCAACCAGAGGGGTACCAACTGTTGTTCCGGCTTTTGGAGCAGAAGGGGCAACCCTCTCCTACCCTGGCGGAGACTGCCTTGGCTCCTTTTGATCAAAACCCAGCGCTAGTAAAGACTTATTGGCCCAGTTTTGTCAAGTTGCTTACCAATGAACAAGAGCCACTTTTGTTGTGGGAACTTGCACGGCAAGTGCTTGTGCAGGATTCAGTAGACAAAGCCCTAGTGCTGGGTAACCAGCAATTATTTATCAACCGTGGGTTTCAGCGACTAGCCTCCTGGACAGCTGCTCAGGGAGATGAAGTTCCGAAAGCGGTATTTGGCCTTTACCGTATGCTCCCTTTCAAGGATGAGGTGCTTAATATGGCTATCTCCTATTATGAGCGTTCAGCAGTTGATTGGGCTAGCTTGGAAGCTGCTGCTTATCTATTTGAAAACGGGGAAGTAACTTCTAAAAGAAAATGGAAAAAAATGCTCAAAGACGAGCGTTTAAAGGTTCCTTTTCTGAGATTGTTGAACGAATTCGACTTGTTACAAGATATTAGCGGCAAATACTATGAAGAGGAAACCATTGCCCGTTATCTGTTTATGGAAAAAGTATCTCCTACTGGAGAAGTGTCGAGACTGGAATTACTAGATATTGTCGAGACCTTATTTAGAGGAGAACCGCGCAGGGCTTATGTTTTTTCCTTCGATATTGATGGTGACGAAAACCACTTGGCGGTTGTTGGTTTCTTCGCTCGTGACCCTAAGGATCGAGCATTTCTGGATGATGGATTGGTCAACTACACCCTTTATACGATAAGCCCTCGCCGGCGTGCCAAGAAAGCAGAGCAACTGATCAAGGAACTCGAAGATATTTCAATAGCAAACGGTGTGTACGAGGAAGATGATCCAACGCACACACCGTTTAAGTAGAAAGCTCAATGTACCAGGTACTTAGAGATTTTGAGGCCTAAAGAACAGCACGAAAAAAAAATCGCGTTTTCTTTTCTGCGCAATACTAATGCTATTTGAACAAGTTGTCGTAGCCTTCTGAAGCGCCATCGGTTCGTTCTTGCCCTTGGGCAGTGCGCTTTGGAGCAGAGCCAAGGTCAAGCGTATTCGTACGCTCTCCTTCTCCTAGCAACATCAAGGTACTTTGCTGTTCCCATTGCTCAAGCATCCGGAGGCCGTCTTCTTCAAAAACACCGTTTTGCAAGTCAACAGAATCCATAAAGTTGGCCGACATTTCCATGAAGCGCTCCATTTCCCCTACTTTGCTGGCTACGTCTTCTGCTACAGCTTCCATTGCCATGTCAAACATTGCACGCTTATCAGGGTCACCAGAAATAACGCTCATCGCAGACTGCATAGCAGAATGAGAAGCACGAATAGCCTTGCGCTCCTGTTCCTTGAGTTTAACCTGATCTTTAGTGTCTTCCAGCAGGATTTCAGAGTTGTCATGCATCTTATTTAAAATGCGAGACATCACTTCCATTCGCGAGTGTAGCGCTTGATATTTTGCGTTACTTTCTTTCAGGCGAGCTGCTTTACGAGAAGCAAGTACCATTTGCTGGTCCATGTTTTTCGCCTTAGCGGCACTGGCCAGTTTCATTTGCTTATTGATTTCGGCTTCGTTGCCCTCAATAAGGCCCAGCATGTGGCGCATCTGGCCGCGAAGCTTCCCTATTTGAGTGCGCATTTTTCCAAGGTTGCTTTCCAGATCTTCAATGTAGGATTTTAAAATCCCAATAGGATCAATGTTGACAAAAATCCCTGTAAGCCCGCGCATGAAGCTTTTGTAAGCATAGCCAATTAATCCTCTCATTTTAGGATCAAGCACCATATAGGCGACAACACCTACAACGGCAAGGGTACCTGCCAAATAAAGCGTATTCGCAAATATTGCTCCCCAATTAACTGTGGTCAGTAGATAACCTGCGCCAGCTACCAGTGCAGCAAGAAAAAATAAACCGGTAATCCCTTCTGGTCGTTTCCAGAAAGATTTTTCTTTACCCATGTTAGGCATTTCCGTAGACATATTCGTTGATTTTAAGCTAGTGGGTAGTTAATTAAGTATTGCGCAGAAAATAAAACGCGATTTTTTATTTTCGTGCTGTTCTTAAAGGAAACGATCAATATCGGTGACGTCTTGATCAATCTGGTTGTGTAGCGCTTTTAGTGTTGCTTCAAAACGCTGATGAACATCGTTGATACTATCTTGTGCCGATTCTATGGTTGCATCAGCTTCCGAGATGGTTTTCTCAGCGGCTGCTTTGAGTTTTTGTAACTCTTGAATCTTTGCTTCGTACTCCGTTAAACGTTTACGTAGGATTTCTACTTCTTTACGTTTACCGTCAATTTTGGCTTTGATCTGCTTCTTTAGTGCTGCATCAAAGCTTACTTTCTCTTTGTCCAGTACGTTCTTATAATGAGCAGCTGTTTTTAGTAGTTTCTCCTTTGTTAGCCCCATGGTAGAAGCTGTTGCAAAAGCAGATTTAAAAGCTACCTCTTCCTCTATATCCAAGGCCTGCAAGCGTTCCAGGGATTGCTTGAATTCCAAATAATCAAAGCCTGGCAGGTTCTCCCGCTCTAAAGCACCTACCAGCGATTCCATGCTGCGTTCATCAAGGCCGTGGTGGGCACCAAAAAAGTCTTTCATCTAAACTATGTTTTATACAAATACAACTTCACAATAATAATTGTTACTATCGAAGAAACCTAAACCAAGGCGAAAAGATGCTAAAATTAGACCAGTAAAGGTTGTTTTTCGACAGGTATTAATATCTAGCCTCTTATTTCCAAGTGACTAAACCCATTGCTCTGTTTCTGTAATTGAATCTGAACACCAATCCGTTCCTTCAATGCTTTTACGTGAGAGATGATACCAATCGTTTTTCCACTTGATTGTAAATTCTCCAAAGTGCTAATGGCCAAGTCGAGACTGTGCTCGTCAAGGGTACCAAAACCTTCATCAATAAACAAGGATTGAATCTGTGCGTGCCGCCCTGCCAGGTCCGATAAGCCCAAAGCCAGCGCAAGACTTATCAGGAAGGATTCTCCTCCGCTGAGGGTGAACATACTACGGTGGTTATCCGCCTGGAAAGTATCAATAATCTCCAGTTCTAATTCGGCCTGTGGTTTCTTGCTGATGAGGTAGCGACCATTGAGTCGCTCCAAATGCTGATTGGCTAAAACAACCAGACGCTGAAGGGTTAGCCCTTGTGCAAAACTGCGAAACTTCTTGCCGTCTTTCTGCCCTATCACTTCATTGAGCTGTGCCCAACGGTTGAAATTCTGCCTTTGGGTTTCAATTTTTTCTAAGAGTTCCTTGAATTGAGCTTCTCTGGCCAATTGCTGGCGGTGTTGCTGCTCCATTTGGCCCAAGGCAACCAAAGCTTGTTCTTGCTGTTCTTTGGCCGCACTTAGCTGTTGGCGATTCTCTTCTTGGTTGTTTAACTCCTCTTCTTTTGGGCGGAACTTTTGTTCTTCAGTGGTGGCTTCTTTCAGCGCTCTATTACTTTCCGCGATTTTTTGCTGAAGCGCTTGCTGGCGATTTTGCAAAGCTTGTTCCTCCTTCGCGAGTAGCAAGTCTTTTTGAGCAGCGGCTATATCTGCATAACCTAACTTTTTACTAGCTAGTAGCAGTTGGTCGCTTAGCTGCTTAATCGCTAATTCTCCTTCGCTGATTTGGATTTGGGTATCCTTAATGGACTGTCGGGTGGCAACATTAATTTCCTTTTGTTCTTGTGTTTGCTGTTGCAGTTTTTCCCAGCTGTTTTCGGCGTTGCTCAGTTTTTCTTCCAATTCTTTGCGAGCCTCCTCTACACTTTGTCCATCCAGTAACTTTGTTCTCCCTTTCTGTAATTTTGCGCTTTGGCTTTCCAAAAGAGATAGAGCTTCTCTGCTTTTAATCAAGCTTTTAAGATGCTTGTCCAGTGCTGTTTGTGCTCCTTCTTTCTGAGATAAGGCTACCGATAGTTCATTCACCAATTGTTGGCTTCGTTCCGTATGCGTTCGGTAACCTTCTGCTAATGTGGTCAATTGGTCAAAAGTATCTCTTGCAGTCGAAAGGTCAAAGGTGAAACCCAGCGGCGTAAGGTAGGCTTGAAGCTCCTGTTGGGCATTTGTGAATTTTTCTTGTTCTTGCTTCAGATCATTTTCTGCCCGCTGCAACTGCACCTCAATTGTTTCGAGCTTTGCTTTATTATTCAGATAGTTGCGTTCTGTCACCTGAAGCTCTTCTGTGGTCGTTCTTAGTTTTTTGCCTAAATCCTCTAAAGCAGCTTGTACCTTCCGCCACTGGCTAAGCTGCTGTTCGATTGTTTCGATTTGTGAAGAAAGTGCTTGCCCCCGAGCAGTAAACACACCATCTTGACCAGGATGCACCAAGCCCGCTATCTGTTCTTCGTACTTCAAAAGTTTGTTGCGTTGCTCGTTGATGCGACCACTGAGCGGCTTCAAATCGTCGCCATAAAGCAAATCTATCTCTTGGCTGAGCTCTGTTTCTTCTTGTAAGACCTTCCTTTCCTTTTCTTTTAGTTGCTGATATTGGTTTTCTATCTTGGTTAGATCGTCTTTTGCCTGGTCTACAAACGGTTTTACCGGATGCTCATGGAAAGGATGATCAGTTGACAAACACAGTGGGCAAGGGTCACCAGCTTTTAAGGTCTCCCGGTCCTTCTCGTAATTCGCAATCAATTGCTGTTGCTGGTAAATATTTCGGCGGAAGTCTAGCGCTTCCTGAACCTGTTCTCGCTCTTCCACCAGATTCAAAAGAAGCTTGTTGTTAGACTGTTGTCTGGCACTCAATCCAGAAAGTCGTTCTTCGTACTGCTCTTGCTCCTTCAACAGCTCCTGATAAGCTTCATCAAGCGTTTTTAATTGCAAGAGCAATTGTTTCTTTTCTTGCAGTTCAATGATGGCATTATTAAACCGCTGGGTGCTGTCTTGTTCTTCGGGATTAAAGTTTTGAGGGAGTAATTCATCAAAAGCTCGTTGTTCCTGGAGTTGCCTTTTTTCTAATGATACGTAGGCTTTCTCTAGTTCTTCCGTCAGTGCTACTTGCTCTTTTTGTTGGCCAAGAAGTTGCAGTTGCTGCTTTTGGTATTTATCCAACTCAAGGTACACTGCCCGTAAACTTTCTCTTTCGCGTTCAATGAGCGGTAGCCGAGCAGGAAGGGAGTTGTACCTTTCATGTTTTTCCAGCCATGTCTGTACTTTTTCCTTTTCCTGACCAAGGCCCAGTTGCTTTTCAGTGCAGGTTTTTAGCGCAGCTTTGAGGGTTTCTTCTTCCTGAATACCATGCTGTAATGCAGACTTCGAAGCACTGATCTGTCTATGGAGACCTTTGATCTGCTCTTCCAGGATTTCTGCCTGTCGGAAAATAAGTTCTTTCTTCTTTGCGGATGACTTTAGCAAGCTATGCTGCTGCTTGGCTGCTTTTACTTGCTCCGCTAGTCTTTTTATATTATTGGTTTGTGCTTCTTCTTTTTCTTGAAGGCTGATGACTTGCTTAGATAAGCCTTCGTTTTTTTCTTGGCGGAAAGTTAGTTCCTGAAAAGCTTCTCGCTGGGGCTGTAGTTTTAAAGATTGTGCTAGCCGCAATGCTTCGGGAGCAAAGGCATCTTTTTCTTGCTGAAGCTGCGCCTGTTCAGCTTCAATGGCTTGAATTTTTCCAGAAGCTTCCTGCCATCGCTCAAATTGCTGTACAACGGCCTGGATTTTCTCTAATTTTTTGCTTTGTTCTTCTACCTGTTTTCTTGCATCAGCTAACATTTCATTGGTGATGGCCTCGCCTTCCAGTAAGCCCAATTGAGCCTGTTGCTCTTGCAAGTTCTTCAGTTGCTGCTCCTCCAGGCGATAGCGCTCAAATGCAGCCGTTGAAATTTGAGAATAAATCGCTGTGCCGGTGATTCGCTCCAGCAAGTCGCTCTGCTCTTTATCACTGGCCTTCAGGAAAGCCGCAAAATCTCCTTGCGATAGTAGAACGGAGCGGGTAAAGCGCTCGAAATCAAGTTTTGTAATTTCTTTTATCGCTTCATCGATTTCCCTGATTTTCTCGGCGATGGGCAGGAAGTTCTGCTTTTCTGCTGACCATTTTGCCAACTCTCTTTCTGGTGCCAGCAGGTTGCCGTCTACCTTGTTGCGAGCCCGGTGCATGCCCCATCTAGCGAGGTATCGTTCGTCGTCAGCAATAAACTCTACTTCCGCTAAGCATTCGGTGGTGCCGTAGCTGAGTACTTCCTTGTGGGCATCTTTATCACGGGCTACTTTCCCGTAAAGGGCCAATGTTATGGCATCCAGGATAGTCGTCTTCCCTGCCCCGGTATTTCCCGTAATGGCAAAAATATCGGCATGCGCCAGTGGCGGCTGCTCAAAATCGATGGTCGTTTGCAGCCGGAGGGAGTTCAGGTTTTTGATATGTATACGTAGTATCCTCATGCTTCTTGTTCCGCCATCCAGTTTTGTAACTCCCGAAAAGTTGTCACTAATTCTTCCAGCTTTTCTTCGGGGAGCTCGCCTTGGCTAAGGCATTTTTGTCGAAAGACTTCTTCTACGTCTAGGTCCTCTAAGTCGGGGACTTCTGCGAGGGTATGCGCCAACTCACGGTAAGGCCGGTTAATTCTGATTTTTACCAACTCCAGTGGCATCTCCTGGCAATAGTCCCGCAGAATTTGGTCGAGTTGAGGAACGTAATCTTCGGTGTCGATAATTACCTCTACCCAGGAAGGTAAGGGGCGGTCCATTTTTGCGGCAAACCGATCCAGCTTTTGCTGAACGTCTTCTAAATCGCCTTGGATGGTTTTTAAACGACGGAAATTTTCTACAGATTTCGCTTCAATCTGTGTCAATGCTTTGCCGGAGAAGTGGAGGATAAATACTTGCTTATCATCTTTGGTTTCGCTAAAACTTAAAGGCACAAGAGAACCCGAATAACGAACGTGATCGACGTCCTCTACCTTTTGTGCCCGGTGAATATGGCCCAAGGCGACGTAATCAAAAGCAGCTGGAAACTGCCCAGCTTCCATGTTTTCTCGATTACCAACGTAGATATTGTCTTGTTTGTCGGAAGCTACCGACCCTTTCGCGTAAAGATGCCCCATCGCGATGACTGGTAACCCTTTGTCAGCATAAGGTTGGGCCAATTCTGCCAGGCTTTGGTAATGCTGCTGGAGACCTTCTTGAAGTCGAGCTTGGCGGCTTTGTTGCTCCTCTCCTACTTTGGTGATGCGGAGGTCCCGGTCTCTCAAAAAGGGAACCGCCGCTACAATTAATTCTTCCTCCCCTTTGTCGTTTTTTAAAACCAGCAACTCTTCTTCAATATTATCCGTAGCGGCACCAATAACGTGAATATTGAAGCTTTCCAAAAGTTCTCGTGGAGCATTGAGCATTGCCGGAGAGTCATGATTGCCCCCAGTAATTACAATGTGCCGACAGGTAGAATTTAGTAAACGGCGAAGAAAGCGGTAATAAAGCTGCCTCGCCTGGTTGGGAGGGTTGCCAATGTCAAAAATATCACCAGCTACCAAGAGCACCTCAATCTTTTCTTTCTCAATGACAGAATGTAGCCAATCGAGGGCCATCCGAAACTCTTCGTGACGGTCCATTTGCAGGAGTCGCTGCCCAAGATGCCAATCAGAGGTATGCAGAATTTTCATCCTGCCAAGATAGGAAAAGATTATCCATTAGGACAGCGGCCACAACGCTTTCCTTTTTTGTGTTTTTTACAACATTTCTTTTTGAGCTTCTTACCCTGTACGGTGGCAATCGGACAAGGGAATCGTACTTCTGAGGGAAGTGTACCTTCCTGGTTGCTTTTTTTAATAGCCATGACCTAAGAATTACGGTTGAGAGGTATAAAAGTCCGTGTTCGACTTGTTGATCAGACAGTGCAAACGATAATAGTTAGCCGTTATGAGTGCCATCTTTTTAGTTGGACAGTCTTTGGCAACGTAAACAAGTTCTCCCGTCCTACTATCCGATGGAGGGGTGACCCAAAGTGCCGATAACCACTTATTTTCTGCTTGTTGCAAGGCAATTGGACTCGCACTGGAAATATACTCCTGGAGTTCACCCTTTTGCAAGCCCATCCCTAGTACTAAAGGATCTGACTGTTCCTGTGAACTAAGATCATCCAGGCAGATGGTGGCAAGCTGTTTACTAAGATTATTCATCGTCTGTAATTAGAATTGCAAATATAGTAAACGATTTATTATTTTGATTTAGTCTAAATAAGATTTGACATTAAAAACACAAAACCAACTGGCCAGTTTGCTACAATCAGGTTTCGCGGGCTTCAGTCCGCACTTTGAATGCAGTAAAAATCCATGCGGACTGAAGCCCGCGAAACCTAATTTTAAGACTAAGGGTTCGGCGAAGTCTACAACTTCATAAAACGTTGCACATTCCACTGTTCACCATTTGTAAACCGCAGCGAATACTGACCACTAGAAAGTGTTTTGATATCAATCTTGTTCACCCCAGTAGACAAATGAACTGATTTAACCAATTGCCCATTTGTATTAAAAATGTTTGCGGTACCAGTAGTAGCCACTGGCCATTCTAGTTGGAGGTAATCGTGTGCCGGGTTTGGATATAGCGCTACATTCCAATCCAGTTGCTGGTTCCGTACATTCAAAGGCATATCGCTGGTTGTAATATCATCTACACAAATATAGGCAGGCGTATTCATGCCAAATTCCTGGCTATTGTCGGAAGAAGTCAACCCTAAGATCAAGTGATCCACATTTCCCAAAGGAGTTAGGTCTATCTGCGTCCAGTCGGTTACGATATAATCTTCACTGTTGTCTGCAAAGCGATAGTCAGCAAGGTAAAATTCAATGACTTCGTCTTTGATTTCGCCCCCAAGCTCCCCTTGGATGGTGAGAAGGAAAAAGTCTGGATCATCGCCCGTTTCTCCACCGAAGCGTTTGGCAGGGTTACCGCCATTTAGCATGCTCAAGTAGGCGTAAGTGTTGTTGTTGACGTAAATACTGTTTACGGGCGCGCCTGCTGCATCACCAGTTAATTGTATACGCTCTGGAAAAAACGCGTAAGTAAGCGCATAAGTAGTGCTGCCATTTGCGCCCTCCCCTGCTGCCGAGGAATACTGGTTGGTGTATCCGGGAGTAGAGGTGTCGGTAGTTGCAGAAATGGCCCAACCTCCCCAGTAGTCGTAAACTTCATCATAGAAATTACCCAAGCTTACACTTCCGCTTGTGAAAGTGCCATCAGGAGCTTGGTTGTTGAATTCTCCCTGACTTAACCCCATGTCTTCGAAATCAGTGGTCGTTTGAGCAGACAGTACGCCGGCAAAAAGCAGCACGAAAAATAGTAGATTGTTTTTCATAAAATGGTTTTGTTGTTATGTTTTAAGCAAAAAATCTGTTTGGATACCCACCCGCAGATGCCTACCCGGCATGGCTCTTCTTTCTATGACCCGATACGTCGTATTCCAAAGGTTGTTGACTTCCAGAAAGCAGCGAAAGCCGGTCTCTTTTTCAAGCTTTTGCCAAATGAGATGAAAATCGCCTAATTGATAAGCCGCCAAGTCTGCATTCACACCTTCTGTTTCACTTACGTAGCGATGGGTATACCGGAAAAGGAAATGGCCGACTTCCCAACTCAGCTGTAGGTTGGCCAAATGAATGGGGGTATACCATAGCTGCGTTCCTTTCTCAATCGCTGGATTAACAACAGCTTCTTCGTAAGTAGATTTGGTGTAATTGTACCTGGCATCAACATCTAACCTGCCTCTGCCTGTCGGGAATGAAAGTATTCCGGTAAACTCAAGTCCACGGCTCCAAACGCGGGTCACATTGCCGGCAGACCAGAAAACATTGCCGTCCTGTTGTGCCCATTGTATCCAGTTATCTACCATGCGATTGTAGACGGTAGCCCCAAAAAAGTATCTGCCCTCATCATCGTATTTATTGATTTCTAGTTCCTGGGCCCAGGATAGCTCCGTCTTTAGGTCAGGGTTGCCGCCGGGAATCCAGTAAAGATCATTTAGGGTGGGAACCCGAAAATCACGGCTAACGGCTCCACTCACGCGCCAGTACTGTGGAAATTCTTTGCTCATCTCCACACGCAATGCCCAAAGCGGGTCATGGTCATCTATTTGATGAATCCGCGCCAGGAGTGTATGCTTAAAGGTGGGCGTAAAATGGTAGGTAAATCGTTGGTACAGCCCTTTTTGTTCTTGCAATCGTATTTGGCGATATTCTTTAGCTTCGGCACTTGCGCGAATATACTGAAGGCCGCTTTCCAAGTCCAAATTACCGATAGTCTGGTAGCGTTTGCTTTGCCAAGTCAGTTGATTAAAAGTACTCGGCGCATCTATCCCAGCAATTGGATCTTGATAATAAATATCTTCCTTGTTATAGGCCAGTTGGTTTTCCCAAACAGCTTTGCGCCCTCTCGCTTGCCAAATTAGCTGCTGTCGCCAGAATTGATCCTCCTGGGTCGCCAAACTTAGGTTTTCTACTGTTGTTGGAGGTAGGTTTCGGTTGGTAGTTTGTTGCCATGCGTGAGCTGTGAGTCTGTGCTTAGGATGAAAATCCCAAAATACCGATTGCTGCCAGGCTTGCTGCTGAAACTCTGCGTGACTCAATCGTTGTTCGGGGAGGTCGTCGCGTAAGCGAAATGGGAAGTCGTTGGTGGCTTTGTCAAACTGCGCACTTAGCTTAAAGCGTAATTTCTCGGTACCACCACTAAGTCGATGAGCACTATGAAACAGCCCAAAACTGCCCGTCGTGAAATGGTGAGCCATCCGAAAAGCAGTATCTGGTCGATCTGTTTTAAAAGAAATGCTTCCAGCTACGGCACCGCTGCCCATTGCGGCACTCTGCCCTCCTCCATCAACCTGAGCTTGATCGATATGGATGGTTGGGATAAGCGAAAGATCCACCAGACCTAGCATAGGACTTTGCAGCGCGATGCCGTTCCAGGTGATGGCTGTTTGCCCAGCCGCTCCTCCACGTAGAGAAGCCGTAGCCAGGCTGCCAAGCCCATAAGTTTTGATAAACAACATCCCGCTTTCTTCCAATGCATCCACCAAGCTTTGGCCTACATATTTTTGAATATAAGGCGTTGGTGTACTAACTGGCCCTGTCGTATTCTCCGACTTCACCGTAACCAATGGAAGCTCGGCATGACGCACACTATCTCTTTCCTCTTCCTGCGCAGAAAGCACAAATGGGATAAACAACACCAATATAATTACAAAACGAATCAAATTAATTACATTTCCCTTTCAGATAGGATACAAGGAAAATGCACACTGGGTAGTTACCCACGCAATAGCCGGGGCACACCAGTAAAGGTTAGCATTTCCTCCTTCTTTTCCTCCGAAAGATTTGAAGAATTATGATGCATTACTGGCAGGTCTTCTGGCTCACTTCTCTGTATTGTTGCCTTCCCGCGTTTAGCAGTGGCACAAAAAACAATACATTCAACGAAGCTTACAGCAGCGGGGACTGCTCCGGATTCTCACCGGATTCCCTTTTAAAGTTGATGTTAATTACTAACATCAACTACCGTAAAGCGGGACAAAGATAGGAAAGATATTGGGTGTTTTGGAAGCAAACTTCAAGCACCCATTGAATATCTTAGTTGGCGCATTCGCCCGGACAAACATAGGTTACAGTTTTCCCATTAACCATTACCGCGTATTTAACAGTAGTATCTAAGTTCCACTCCGTTGATTTACTGAAGGCTGGGGAATCATCCAGAACCTGAGAGAAAGCAACTTCATATTCAGTAGGTGTTGAAGACTGATTACTCAACTGAACCTCCAACTCTTTCTTCTCATTTTGAAGGACTATTATTCTCCTATTCAATGTTTTAATATTAGCACTGCACGTTGCATTTTCTGAAGACTGATTTCTTAACTGAACTTCTAGCTCCCTCTTCTCATTTTGAAGGACTGTTATATTCGTATTCAATGTTTTAATATCAGCGGCGCATTCAGAAGCTTGAGCTGTCAATTCTTGGGCTTCTGCTTCGCACAAGTTGGCTCTATCTCTCATTTTGTTTCGCGCTTCTTTGACCGTAGTCAATTCCTCTTCCAGGTTTTTATTACGACGCCTCTCTTGATCGCGTTCATTACGATACCTTTGTGCTTCTTCAGCAAGTTCACCATTTCCTTGTAGAATGATAAGTCGTTGACTATCGATTACTGCAATTTCTAGTTTAATAAGTTCTCGTTCTCGTTCAAGTTCTAAGATTTCTTCGGTTAGGTTTTCTTTTGCAATTCTAGATTCGGTTTTAGAATCATTGTATTTTCCCGTAATGAGGTTGACTTCTTCTTGAGAAGCATCATATTTACCCGTAATAAGGTCAATTTCTTTTTGAAGCTCTGTGTTGTAATGGTCAATTTCTTCACACTCCGTAATGATACGATCACTGGTAAAGGAGTTGGCCAGAATGACAAGTGGCAATAACAAGTACAAAAGATTGATAGCGATACGCTTACTTTTGCGGCGTTTATTGTCGATTTCTTTGAAAAAGGAAAGAAAATTCATGGCTTAGCGTTTTAGGGTTTTCTTGGAGAAATTCAGGAATACTTGGTTGAATAAGCTGCCCTTAATGATGAGTGAAAGGGCAAATAGTGCCAATATTCCAATACCGATGTACAGGGCGATAGTCGTCGCCAACATCCCTACTACCTTGATATCTTCCTTTAGAAAATCATAATGGCGCAAAAGAACAATAGCGGAAAAAATAACCGCAACGAGAAAAAGGAGACCTACCGCAGTCCTAAATACCTTGTTTTCTCGGACGGCGTTTTTATTAAACTCCAATTGATTATCAAGCACTTCGTCCAATACACTGTTGGCCTCATCGCCTATGGCCAGATGACTGGCTGCCAAGCTGTTGTCGCCTTTGCTTAGATCGTCTAAAAAGGCAATAAGCGCCATATTGATGCGATTCGTCTCTACCCGAGAATTCTCTTGGGTTATGGTAGCTCTTGTAGCTTGACGTTTAATTTCATCATAATGTGCTTGAAGTGCTTCCAGGTTAGGAGCAAACTCGGGGAGTTGTTGCCGCAATTGTTTAATCACCTCATCTGTTTTGCCGCTGATGATTAATTGCGTATAGTAGGAACGAAAGTTCAGCGAATTGACAGCTGGACTTTGTGCATTGTTTGAAGGCATTGAATTTTGGATTAGAATAGGTGCAAAAAAGGTTTCAACAGAAAATCAAAAATAGCTAACTAATAAATGAGTAATTACTCCCTAGTAGAGTAATTACTCATTTTATGGTCTCTCAAGTTAAGTTATTTTTAATTAAGCTGTCGAAAGGCTACCCTTGGAAGCACCTACCACTCCAAATCTTCGCAGATAAACCTACTGCTCAAACGCAAACTGTATAATGTTCGCTCCCATCCGTAATGCGGACTGGCGAAGCTCTTCAGGGTCTTTGTGTACAGCGGGATCTTCCCATCCGTCACCTAGGTCACATTCGGCGGTGTAGAAGCAAACCAAACGGTCTTCGAAGATCAGCCCGAAGCCACGGGCTGCACCACCGTCGTGCTCATGCACTTTAGGCAAGCCGTTGTTGAAATCAAATCGCTGATGATAGATGGCGTGTTCAAAAGGCAGTTCTATGAAATCTAACTCAGGGAACACTTTCTTCATCGCAGTGCGTACGAAAGGGTCCATGCCGTAGTTGTCATCAATATGCAGGAAACCTCCGGCGAGTAGGTAGTTACGCAGATTGTCTGCTTCAGTATCGGAAAAGACGACGTTTCCGTGCCCCGTCATGTGAATCCAGGGGTAGTTGAACAACTCGGCACTGCCTACTTCGACGACCGCATATTCACTTTCGTTGAAATTGGTATTGAGTAGCGTATTGCAAAACGAAGCCAGATTAGGCAGAGCAGTCGGGTTGGCATACCAATCTCCCCCGCCTCTGTATTTTAGTAAGCCCAATTTCATTGGGGCCGTTGCAGGTGGCACCGGGGCCCAAGACCAACTACTGCCCGCAAGCAGTACAATCATTACAAAAAGTAGAGGCTGTGTAATCTTCACGATTTTTTCTTTAGTTTGAAATTCTTTGAGCACAAAAAAATGTCAGAGAAGTTGATTTAATAAAGCAATGCTTTGAGTGGCCACCAAGGCGGCGGTTTCCGTACGTAGGCGGGTTGGCCCCAAAGTGATTGGTTGGCTGCCGTTTGCTTGTGCCAACAACACTTCCTCTTCCGTAAAATCGCCTTCCGGACCAATCAGGATAAGAACGTTGGTCGGTGCCTGGTAGTTGTCAATGAGCGGGCTTTTTACATCCTCATTACACCAACCGATATAAGTAGCCTGATCTTCCTGGAATTGAGCTACAACGTCTGCAAAAGGGGTAAACTCCTTCAGTTCCGGCAGCCATGCTTGCAGACTCTGCTTCATGGCCGATACCAATACTTTCTCATAGCGATCAATTCTGATCCTGGGGCGTTCCGTGCGACTGCATTTTAGGGGAATGATAGTATCCACACCAATTTCTGTAGCCTTTTCCAGAAACCATTCAAAGCGGTCATTGCTTTTGGTGGGAGAAACGGCCATTGTTAAATGGTAGTTTGCTCGCTGGGTTTCTTGTCGTGTTTGCGTAAGCTGAACGGTGCAGGAGCGTTTTGATGTTTCGGTGATGAGGCCTTTGTACCAGCCCCCTTTTCCGTCAACAATATCCAACTCATCGCCGACCCGCTTGCGCAAAACTTGCACGGCGTGGCGAGCCTCCTCAGCGGGGAGGTCGATGAATTCCTGGTCAATCTGTGGTATAAAAAACAATTGCATAGACCGCAAAACTAAAGAATTAATCAAAATCGAATACCTTTGCCAACTTTCTGGGCAACATTTCTTTCTTGAGCAATGTTGTACTTCCCGATTGTAACTAACAAAAATGGGTTTTCAACGTAAACCTACCCGCTAACATATGGATATTTTGATCATGGCTGGCCAACTGATGTTGAGCCTTTCTATTTTGATTGTTTTGCACGAAGGAGGCCACTTCTTTCCCGCCCGATTATTTGGCACCCGTGTAGAGAAATTCTACCTCTTTTTCGATCCAGGCTTTGCTTTGTTTAAAAAGAAAATTGGTGAAACCGAATACGGTATTGGCTGGTTACCGCTGGGCGGCTACGTCAAGATCAGTGGTATGATCGACGAGAGTTTTGATAAAGAGCAAATGGCGGGCGAGCCTCAGGAATGGGAATTTCGTTCCAAGCCAGCGTGGCAACGTTTGATCATTATGTTGGGGGGGGTAACCGTCAACTTTATCCTTGGACTCCTCATTTTTGGTTGTGTACTCTGGTATTATGGCCAGGAATACCTGCCTAATGAACGAATCGAATATGGTATTGCCGTTGATTCTCTAGGCCGTGAAATTGGCTTACAGGATGGCGATCATGTACTTTCTATCAATGGCCAGGATTTTGAGAAATTCAATAGCCGTACCCTCTTACGGGAGATTGTGATCAATAATGCTCAGGCTATGCAAGTACGCCGTAATGGCGAGGTTGTCAATATTGAGATTGATGAGCGGTTTGTAGGTGAACTGTCTAGCTACGAAAATAAAGGAGCATTGCTTTTTGTACCTCGTGTACCTTTCATAGCTGCTGATTTTTCGAAAGAATCTCCTGCTAAGGTGGCTGGGATTCTAGAGAAGGACAGTATCATTTCTTTGAATGGTACTCCTACCCCATTCTTTTCCGATTTTGTCAATGAGATCAAGCCTTTTGTTGCGCAAGAGGTTACGGTTGGCGTCATTCGGGATGGTAAGCCAAAAGATATTAAAGTCACTACTACGGACGATGGTAAAATTGGTGTGAGGCCAGCTGCTCCTAACTACTTTTTCGGCACAGAGCGCCAAGAGTATACTTTTGCTGAGGCCATGCCGGCAGGTGCAGCACTCGGGATGGCGACCTTGAATGACCAATTGAAAGCCTTCGGGCAAATGTTCCGCGGGCGCATCAAGGCTTCCGAAAGCCTGGGTGGATTTGCTTCCATTGGTTCAATGTTTGGTGCTGTTTGGGATTGGGAGCGATTCTGGACCATGACGGCTGTGTTGTCATTGATTCTTGCCTTTATGAATTTATTACCTATTCCGGCACTCGATGGTGGACACGTGATGTTCTTGCTTTACGAGGCGGCATCTGGTCGTAAGCCCAGCGATAAATTCATGGAATACGCCACTATTGTAGGCTTCGTGATCGTGATTGGTTTGGTGATCTTCGCGAATGGGTTGGATATCAAGCGTATCTTCTTTGGTGGGTAGGTTTTTTTTGAACCTCCAAAGGCTTTTTTGAACCATATGAGGGATTATAAGGTCATTTAAGATTTTGAACCACCAAAGGCACTTAAGATTTTTTAAAAGCCCCGAGGAACGTCGTTCCTCGGGGCTTTTGACTTGAAATTAGTGCGGAAGGCAGGGCCTGAAGCTCGGCGGACGGAGGAGCAGGACAAGGGATGGGCCGCCGCTCCGGAGCGGCAGACAGCCCGGTGCCGATCCCGACTGCATCAGTCGGGAGAAGGCATGGCCCCAAAAGCTAACATGCACAGAAAACCTTTACCTCATTGGCAATTTCAGGAAAGAAGGCTGTGAATTCTTGTGTCAAAGCGGTTTCTTCTTCCTCAATGGTTAGGAGTATATTCTGCAGGAACTCGGGGCGCGAAACACGTTTTTGGATGCGGCTGAAGGTGTAAGCTATGCCGTCGAGGGTGCCATATCTGACCAGCCAATCATCGGCAATCATTCTAGGGACGATGGAGTGCAGGCGCTCTGGCATTATTGAGAGGTGTTTTTCGAGCGTACGGTAAGCACCTTGGCTGAACTCTTTAAGGCTCCCTGGCCCGAAACTTGTCCAATGATTGGCGAGCACATAATCGTAAAGGACATCAATGACGACCCCCGCATATTTGCCATGCCGATGATGGATGCGCTTGGTGCCTTGCCGGACGAGCGGGTGAGCATCCGTGAACGTATCGATCAAGCGATGCAACTTTATGCCTTGCTGAACAGCCTCCGAAAACTGAGGCAATTCCCTGTTTTTGACAAAGTCCCCGAGGAAATTACCGATCATGAGTTCCTCCTGTTCACAGGAAAGAAGGAGATGTGCTAGAAAGTTCATGAAGGAAAGGTAAGGAATAATAAGCCAAACAACAGAATTACTTGTATCTTCGCGCCCGATAAAAAAGAAACGATCGAATGGGACTTCAGTGTGGTATTGTGGGCTTGCCCAATGTAGGTAAATCTACCCTCTTCAACGCCTTGACCTCCGCGAAAGCGCTGGCGGCCAACTATCCTTTTGCAACCAAGGAACCCAATGTGGGGGTAATTACCGTACCCGACCCGCGTTTGGATAAATTGGCAGAATTTGTCAATCCGCAGCGGATTCTTCCTACCAACGTTGATATCGTTGATATTGCCGGCCTGATTAAAGGAGCCAGTAAGGGAGAGGGTTTGGGTAATCAATTCTTGGGGAATATCCGGGAAGTGGATGCTATTCTTCATGTTGTCCGCTGCTTTGATGATGACAACATTGTACACGTCGATGGCAATGTAGATCCGGTTCGTGATAAAGAAATCATCGATACCGAGTTGATTTTTAAAGATTTGGAAACCGTTGAGAAGCGTGTAGATAAATTGCGTAAAGCTGCCAAAAGTGGCGAAAAAGAAGCCAAGCGCATTGTTGAGATCGGGAAAATCATTCAGGAGCACCTCGAAAATGGTAAGCCTGCCCGTAGCGTGTCTTTGCCAGAAGATGGTTATGCACTGCTCAAAGAGATGATGTTGCTGACTGCCAAGCCTATTCTCTATGTTTGTAATGTAGATATGGATTCGGTGGAAAGTGGCAATGAATACACCGAGCGTTTCAAAGCAGCAGTCGCTGATGAAAAGGCCGAAGTACTCTTGATTTCAGCGGCCATTGAGGCAGATATTGCTGAATTGGACACGAAAGAAGAGCGCGACGAATTCATCGCAGAAATGGGCCTTCCGGAGCCTGGTGTAAACCGTGTTATCCGTAGTGCTTATTCTTTACTGAAGCTTATCACCTACTTTACTGCGGGTGAAAAGGAAGTACGTGCCTGGACGATCATTGAAGGCACTAAAGCTCCTGGCGCTGCCGGAGTGATTCATACCGACTTTGAAAAAGGCTTTATTCGTGCCGAAGTTATTGGTTACGACGATTATGTCGAGTACGGTTCAGAACAAGCCGTGAAAGAAGCCGGTAAGCTGAGTGTAGAAGGCAAAGAATATGTAGTTAATGACGGTGACGTCATGCACTTCCGTTTCAACGTATAATGTTCTATTACTACGTCATCTACAAGCCTTATGGAGTGCTTTCGCAATTTACGCGAGAGGCTCCTCACCACCGTACGCTGGCCGACCTGCACGATTTCCCTAAAGATGTATATCCGGTAGGTCGCCTTGATCAGGACAGTGAAGGTTTNCTCCTTCTTACGAATGACAAACGCTTGAACAGCAAGCTACTGGATCCACGATGGGCGCATGAACGCAACTACTGGGTACAGGTAGAGGGTGTGCCTGCAGAAGAGGCGTTTACGCGACTGAATAACGGTGTGAATATCCGTATTAAGAAGCGTGATTACCGCACGCGTCCTGCCAAATCCAAAATGTTAATCCCCTCCCCTACGCTACCGGATCGCGACCCACCGATTCGGGTTCGCAAAAGTGTGCCTGATAGTTGGATAGAATTACGTCTCACAGAAGGCAAAAACCGTCAGGTTCGCAGAATGTGTGCCACCGTAGGTTTTCCTGTTTTACGATTGGTACGCGCCTCGATTGAAGATTTGACGCTAGGCGACATGAAGCCCGGTGATGTACGAGAATGGCAAGCACCTGAATTGCTTCGAGCTTTAAAGTTACGGGGATGATTATTTGTATTGATGTGCATTACCGCGAAGATTTCGCGCAGGTAGCGGGTGTGTTGTTCAAGGACTGGACTGACAAGGCGGCCCATAAAACGTATACTATCCAAACGCCCCTGGCTGGGGAATACGAGCCGGGAAAGTTTTTCAAGCGCGAGCTTCCTGCACTGCTGGCCCTTCTCGAAAAGGTGAGCGAATCCCTCGATTTTATTCTTGTAGACAGTTATGTTTATTTAGGTAAAGATAAACCTGGTCTAGGCGTCTACCTCTATGATGCCTTGGAGGTAAAAGTGCCTGTCATAGGACTGGCAAAGAACCATTTTCGGGCCGCTGAAGAAGTAGAAATGCGCTTGTTACGGGGAGAAAGTAGCAAGGCCTTGTTTGTCACGGCGATTGGCTGTAAAGTAGCTTGGGCTACGGACAGAATCAAAGAAATGGCGGGTGATTATCGCTTGCCTAACTTGGTGAAGTTGGCGGATCAGTTGAGTAAGGCGTGAGTAATACAAAAGAATAGATTTTGCATACCACCCTCGATTCTGTGAATCAGTCCCGCCAGCGGGACACATTTTGTTGAGACAGGTAGCTGATATGTCGATGCATTGTCATGATCCCTCCAAGGCTACTCCCCTTCATAGAATACCGCCATCTCGTCCAATCCTTTTCTATCTAAGTCGGGTACGTAAACGGGTTGCTTGGGGTAGCCTACGGGCAGTAGCAAGTAGGCGCGCTCGTTCTTGGGCCTTTCAAGAATATTGGTCAGAAAATTCATGGGGCTAGGCGTGTGCGTAAGTGTCACCAGGCCCGCATTGTGGATAGCGGTGATCAGCATCCCACAAGCAATGCCTACCGATTCGTTGACATAATAATTGTTGTGCTTTTTCCCATCAACATCTAGTTCGAAAGCCCTTTTACAGACGATGATCAGCCAGGGGGCTTCCTCTAGAAAGGGCTTGTACATATTGGTGGCCATGGGCTTGAGATCGTCTTTCCAACGCTCACTCATACGGCTTTCGTAACTCTCCTTTTCTTCGGCCTCTGCTGCGATACGAATTTGTTTCTTGAGTACCGGATCGCTGATAGCGCAGAAGGTCCAAGGCTGCTTGTGTGCCCCAGAGGGCGCTGTGGAAGCCGATTTTATGATATTCTCAATGACCGATTTGGCTACGGGCTCGCTGGTGAATTCACGTACGGAACGGCGCGTATCCAGCCACTGGTAAAAGGCATCACTTTTTGCGGCCATTTCTGCAGGTTCCAGGCGGTCGAGGTGAAAAGAGACGTGGCGGTGTCCTTCTATTTCTATGGTGTGATCGTTGGTCATGGTTGGTTGGGCTGTTGGTTCTGTAATTATGGGGAGGTAAAGGTAAGAGATTTCGGTCTAAGAGTTGTTTTGCCTAAGGATACTGAAGGTTTTTGAACCATAATGAGGGATTATAAGGGCATATAAGAGGGAGGTAAACCAAAAGATTGGTTAACTGGTCTTTATGTTTTTTAGTTGATGGAATATCAAACTCACTTTATACGCTAAAAACCTACTGCAATTTCTTAATCCTAACCATCGGCCCGGGACATAGCGCTTTGTGACAAGTCATACAATTATTGACCATACCATCATAAACATCTATTATCTGGGCTTGGCTTGCGGTTTCGAGGCTTTTAATCGTTTGCAGGTAGGCTGCCGCAAATGCCTTGTATTCTTCAGAAGCTGCCTTTTCGGGTTCGGTAGCGTGGGCGGTGAGTATTTTGTCGTGATCCAGGGTTAGCGTAACCGGCTCGTTGTTTGCTATTTGTTTTTTAATTCTCTGAGCCTCATCAAACATGGCTCGCATTAAAAGCGCCAGTTCACTATCACCATTGGGGTTCAAGGGCTTTTGGATTTGCTCCTCTGTACTGGAGCAATCCTTGCTGTCTTCGCTGCAAGAAACACCCATTGCAAAAAGAGATAACAGGCAAATTGTTATTATTAAAGTAGTGCGCATTAGGTAAATATTAATGTTGTCTAATATCCCTCAAATTAGCAAATAACCATCAATTGATTCCAACAAGCTCCCGTTGATTTTCTTAATATTTATCTGTGCTTTATTCTTCAGTATGTAGCTTACGTAATACAGTCATCAAGGTGATATTTGTCACCCTTGCGGCACCTATTTTGCGCTTAACTTGAGAGCTCTGTAAAACAAGATCTTAGCCAAACACGATCTAGCATGGAGTTATTCTTCAGAAAGAGTATCATTGCCGCCACTGGCTTGTTTCTCTGCATTTTTCTTATTGTTCACCTTTCTGCCAATTGTATTTTATTGTTGCCAGAGGATATCGCCAGAGAGTTGTACAACTCCTACTCTACTACCCTACGGGAAAACCCGCTGATAAAATTGGTAGCCTATGCCCTGTATCTTTCCATTATACTGCATGTTGTCTATGCGCTCTTGGTGACGCTCCGTAATCGGAAAGCAAAACCAACGAAGTACGCTCTCAATCATAGTAATGAGAACAGTAGCTGGGCCTCACAGAATATGGGATTGATTGGCATTTTTATCCTCCTCTTTATCGTCGTTCATTTAGCTAATTTCTGGGCCAGAATAAAACTGGGAATGGGAGAAGCTGTAGGTACTGATGCCTTTGGTTATGTAGATGTTTATGAAGTAACCAGCAGTTTATTCCACAACATTTACTACGTTATTTTTTATTCTTTGCTGATGATTCCTTTGGGGCTTCATCTTCATCATGGACTAAAAAGTGCGTTCAAGACGCTTGGTTTTTATCATAAATCGGGGCTTGATTTACTAGCGGAAGTCGCAGTCGTTTATGCTGCGATTATGTCTATTGGTTTTGGTGTTATCCCTTTTATCGTTTACTTCAAATAGCTATTGTCTTATGAGATTGGATGCAAAAATCCCGGAAGGAAAACTCGAAGAGAAGTGGCGTAATTATCAGATAAAAAGTAAACTGATAAATCCCGCTAATAAGAAAAAACTCAACGTCATTGTTGTGGGTTCTGGCTTGTCTGGAGCTGGGGCAGCCGCTACGCTTGCAGAGTTGGGTTACGATGTGCAATGCTTTTGTTACCAGGACTCTGCTCGTCGTGCGCACTCTGTTGCGGCGCAAGGTGGTATCAATGCGGCCAAGAATTACCAGCACGATGGTGATAGTGTTTGGCGTATGTTTCACGATACGCTTAAAGGTGGAGATTTTCGCTCTAGAGAGGCCAATACTTACCGCCTTGCAGAATTATCAGCACCCTTGATTGATCATTTTACGCAACAGGGGGTGCCTTTTGCCAGAGAATATGGTGGTGTATTGGTCAACCGAAGCTTTGGCGGTGTGCAAGTACAAAGAACCTTTTACGCACGGGGGCAAACAGGCCAGCAACTATTATTGGCAGCCTATTCCCAGCTTTATAAAATGATCCGTGCTAAAAAAGTGACCATGCTGCCGCGAACAGAAATGTTGGACTTAGTAGTGGTCGATGGTAAAGCAAAGGGAATTATCGCCCGCGACCTGGTCAGCGGAGAGATTAAACGCTACGCGGCGGATGCAGTGGTCTTGGCCACCGGTGGTTATTCCCGCGTATTCCGATTGTCAACGCTAGCTATCGGCTGCAATGGCTCTGCGATTTGGAAAGCACATAAGAAAGGTGCTCTTTTTGCGGCTCCCAGCTTTACGCAAATACACCCCACGGCCCTACCCCAGTCTAGTGAGGCACAGTCGAAGCTTACCCTGATGTCGGAGTCGTTACGTAATGATGGCAGAATATGGGTGCCCACGGCGAAAGGAGATTCCCGCAAAGCGGAAGACATCCCGGAAGAAGAAAGAGACTATTACCTGGAAAGGCGCTACCCTAGCTTTGGCAACCTTGCCCCGCGTGACATTGCCTCCAGGGCAGCCAAAGAACGCATTGATGCAGGGCATGGTGTAGGTCGCTTAAAAAATGCAGTTTACCTCGATTTTAAACATTCGATAGAGCGCCTGGGGCTCGAAACGATCAAGGATCGCTACGGGAACCTCTTCAAAATGTATAGAAAAATCACGGGGGTAGATGCCTATAAGGAACCCATGCAGATATCACCAGCCGCTCACTTTTCGATGGGCGGCCTCTGGGTAGATTATGAACTAATGACCACTATCCCTGGGTTATACGCCATTGGCGAATGTAATTTCTCGGATCATGGCGCTAATCGTCTTGGTGCAAACTCACTGCTTCAAGCCAGCGTAGATGGTTATTTTATTCTACCCAATACGATCAACAATTACCTGGCCTCGGAAATCAAGCAAGCATCTGTATCAGCCGATCATCCGGCTTTTGCCGAGGCAGAAAAGGATGTCAAGGAGCACATCGCGCGTATACTCTCTATCGAGGGCTCTAAAACCGTTGATCATTTTCACAGGGAGCTTGGGAAAGTAATGTGGCAAGAATGTGCCATGAGCCGCAGCAAGGTCGGCCTAGAGAAGGCTATCCATCAACTCAATGAGATAAAGGAAGATTTCTGGCAAACAGTAAAAGTTACTGGCCACGACCAGGAATTGAATACAGAGTTAGAAAAAGCACTCCGCTTGGCCGATTTTATCGAATTGGGCCTCTTGATGTGTACGGACGCCTTGCAAAGAGAAGAATCTTGTGGCGCTCACTTCCGGGAAGAGTATCAGACAGAAGATGGAGAAGCTGTTCGGGTGGATGATAACTATGCCTACGTATCGGCCTGGGAATACACAGATAGTGGTTTCCAATTGCACAAAGAGAAACTGGAATTCGAATTTGTTAAACCCACTGTTAGAAGTTATAAATAAGCCCCCTTATGAAAGCTACGTTTCGAATTTGGCGACAAGACACTCCTAATGGCCAAGGAGGTTTCAAAGATTATGAGGTTGATGGCCTTAATGCTGATATGTCCTTTCTGGAAGCCTTAGATCATTTGAATGAAATACTGGTGCTCCGCAATGAGAAAGTCGTTGCATTTGAGTACGACTGCCGCGAAGGCATCTGCGGACAATGCGGTGTATACATTAATGGCCGGGCCCACGGCCCGCATGAAAACATCACCACTTGCCAATTGCACATGCGTAGCTTTGAAGATGGAGCAACGATTGTCATTGAACCTTGGCGGGCGGATGCTTTTCCCATTATTAAGGACTTAATCGTTGATCGTTCTGCCTTTGACCGGATCATTGAGCAAGGTGGTTACATTAGCGCAAAAACAGGAACGGCCCCCGAGGCAAATGCTATCCCTATTGGCAAAGAAATCTCTGACCGTGCTATGGATGCCGCCGCTTGTATTGGATGTGGCGCTTGTGTAGCGACCTGCAAAAATGCTTCTGCAGCCTTGTTTACTTCCGCAAAAATAAATCACTTAAACTCCTTGCCGCAAGGGCAACCAGAAGCCCATAAACGGGTGCTTGAGATGACTGCCCAAATGGAGAAAGAAGGGTTTGGCCACTGTACCTTTACCGGGGCTTGTGAAGTGGAATGCCCGGAAGGAATTTCTATTGTCAATATCGCAGAAATGAATGCCAGGTATTTAAAAGCGAAGTTATTCAGCTAGGGCAATGATTGTTCACCACCCAGTTTCAAGCTACCTTACAAATGGGTGTCGCCTGGAACTGGGTGGTGTTATCACTTGTTAATTCCCCGAGCACTCTTGTGGTCGCATTCCTACCCCATATTCCTGCATCAATACTTCCAACCTTGCTTCGTAATCATCTGGGGCTTCTATTTGTGCTAATTTTAGCAATGCCTGATGGCGGCACTCCCATACCTTGATGCGTAACCGCTGAACCCGGCATTCCAAGTCTGGAAGGAAATTGAACTCAAATGTTCGTTGAAACGATTCAATCTGCTCCAGGTATTGGGTACTTTCTTCGCAGGTGCCTGAAAGCCCCTTCATAGTCCAGTCTTTAACCTGGTGAATATTGTCACAGTAAAAATCTGCCGATTGATAATTTTCTAAAAGAACATCGCCTTGTGCGACAAACTTGCGCCAGATCATCTCAATTTTTCCGCCATTTTCTTTGTACTCATCGCTTAAGGCTGCCAGCTCATTGATCTTGATCATGGTAATCTCTTCAAGGGGCGTTCTGTCCAATCTTTGGAGCTCATCAATTCTTTGGAGCATGTCTTCCCCCATTTCGCAGAGATAAGCGAAACCATCCATGATGTAAGCCCGGATCAATGGCTCTTTTTCGCAATACTCATAGCCATACATGCCCATGTGTTTTACCTTGTTATCGGGGATAAAGGCTTCCCATGCTTCGTTCAAGGTAGCAACATCGCTTTCTTTTAGGGCAATGGCTTCTTCTAGCTCTTTTATCTTACCCCTCAACTCTCCGTTGGGGTTTACCCCGCTGTCGGTTTGTAATTGATAAACTTCATCCAGCATTAATGGCGCTAAATTACAGATGTCCAGTGCTCCTTTTAAAACCAGTGCCTTCATATTTGGTGTGGGGTTACAGGGGAGCAAAGGCAACTCAATATCAAAGCCAGGTGATACGCCAGTATCCATATAAGTCTTCCACGCAGCATCCAATTTGGAGATGTCTATAAAGAAAGACTTCATTCGAGCAACCTCGCTTGCTAGGCCATGTACATCTTCTACTCGCAAGGTGGTTTTTTCTGTTAATCGGAGGGTGCGGTTTTCAAAAATATCCTTTGAACCCGCCACATCTCCCCGGCAGAATTGGGCGTAAGCCGTCATATAGGAGTATTTGGCCAACGTCTTCTTTTCACAGATCGTTTTCGTCTCCTTAATAGCCTCCAATTCTTCCAGTTTCACTTCCTTGGTGGCCAAAAAATCTCTCCAAATCTCATCAACGCTATAGTAGGCTTTGATTTTTGAATCTAGCTCGTTCATTTTTCCTGTAAATCCCGGAATCGACTTACGCACTGCTGCGTCTAGCCCCTGGACTTCTGTCATCAACCTTTCCGCGTCCTCTAGCTGGCTTTGGCAAAGACAGGAGTTGGTGTTCATCAATAAATATTTGGCATATTTTGGTTTTTCATAAGCCATGTTAGGCTTAATTAATTCGCTCATATTGGAAATCTTGTCGTTGTCCAAGAATTCCTTCCAGGTTTCCTCAAAGTTGCCCCCTTGAGCAAAGGCAGTACTGGAAAGAAATAAAGCACCGATAACTAGGAGAAAATAATAACAGTTGTTTCGCATTGCTGTTTGAAGTTTAAAGTAGGTTTATTCTGAGTCCTATCTGGATTGGGATCACAAACGGTGAAGTAACGTTTTATCACCCATAATTATTCCATTCCAATACTCAAAAAGAACAGGATGAAAGGAAACGGGGGCACTTTGATTTACGATACATCAACAAGTTTTCCAAAACAAATATCAGTGAAACAGAAAATAAGGCCAGCCCTATGCCATAATAAGCTACTTTTTGATCTTGCCAATGGTGTACACTCAGGTAGTCCATGATCATCCCCTTGTGGATGCCAGAGGGGAAGGCATCAGCAGCGCAACAAGTTGTTATTCTGACATTTATCATCTTTTTGATTAATTTATATCAATAAAACCACAAGGTTTTCGATTTACCTTTCTTTCGTAAACTAAAAACCTTGCACTTATGGGAGATTTCCATGTACGAAAGATCGCGGACGAACATGATCGCAGAAGAATGTACCAGCATGCTTTAAATGATATTGAAGCATTTGAGTTTATGCTCAAAGAAAAGATGTTTGAAGATGGTGATCTCTGGATAGGTGCAGAACAGGAGTTGTGTATTGTAGACAAACATTACGATCCCACTACATCAGCCCTTGATCTGTTGGACGAGATTGACGATGAGNATTACACCAATGAATTGGCATTGTTTAATATGGAGATCAACCTCGATCCCCTACCCCTTCGTGGAACCTGCTTTTCCAAGATGGAATCATCGCTGATTAACCTGATGCAAAAAGGCTACAACGTAGCTAAAGCGCACAATGAACATCTTTTGATGACGGGTATTCTCCCGACCTTAAATTACCATCACCTTCATGCGGATTATATGACGCCAATTGAGCGTTATGAGACCTTGAGTCAGGCATTGTCAGCGATTCGAGGCAGCAAGTTCGAGGTTTATATGCAAGGGGTAGATGACCTCATTATGTCCTTAGGCTCTGTTTTGTTTGAAGCTTGTAACACCAGTTTTCAGTTGCACCTCCAAATCAAGCCGGATGAATTTGTCGATCAGCACAACTGGTCACAAATGATAGCAGGGCCGGTGCTCTCTGCTTGTGTAAACTCTCCTTTGTTGTTTGGAAATGAATTGTGGGCTGAAACACGGATTGCTTTGTTTAAGCAAAGCCTTGACACCCGTAGCTCTCAGAAGTTTTTGCGGATGAAATTGCCTCGGGTATATTTTGGCAGAGGCTGGCTTAAAGAGTCTCCTGCCGAACTTTGGAAAAATGATGTTATGCGCTTTCCTCTGGTGGTGACTTCAGATGATTTATCAGATTCAAAAGAAGCATTGAGAAAAGGAGAAATTCCTGACCTGAGAGGTATCCGACTACACAATGGTACGACCTATACGTGGAATAGAATGTGTTATGGTTTTTCAAAAAAGAAGCCACACCTCCGTATTGAGTGCCGCTATCTTCCAGCAGGCCCTACTGCTATTGATGAGATCGCCAATTTTGCATTTTGGATCGGTTTGATGAAAAGCGAACCGGAAGGAGGTGTCGAGTTTTGGAAAAACCAAAGCTTCAAATCCGCCAAGAACAACTTTTTGCGAGCCGCTCGTTATGGTTTGAATACGGTGTTTGATTGGTATGGCAAAAACGTACCGGCCAAACAGCTAATACTGGAGCAATTACTGCCCATGGCACGTCAGGGATTGGAAAAATCCGGTGTTCTTCCTGCTGATATTGACAAATATTTATCCGTTATTGAAAAAAGAGTAGCTACTGAAACGACCGGATCAGATTGGACGATCCGAAACTTTAGGTCACTGTCAAAACATTATGGGGAGGCGATTGCAGAGAAAGAGCTAGTGAGCCAAAGTCTTGATTATCAGAAATCAAACACGCCTTTGCATGCCTGGGAAGATGTTGCGATCAAAGAGTATTCACTCGCAGAAAAAAAACCTACGGTAGAGCAACTGATGAGCACCGACATCTATTCTGTCCGCGAAAGTGACAGCGTAGAATTAGTGAAAAGTATCCTCAACTGGAATAAGATTCACCACCTTCCTGTAGAAGATTTGGACGGAGACCTTGTGGGCCTAATCACCGACGGCACCGTAGAGCGACTGGAGAAAGAAGGAACTAAACTGTGCTGTTTTGCAAAAGACATCATGTTGACAGACCTCGTTACCGTCCAGCCGCAAGACTCAATGGAAAAAGTCAAATCCGTATTTGAAGAATTCAAGCTAAGTGGATTACCCGTGACGTATGATAAGAAACTGGTGGGTATGCTTACTTTGACAGACTTGGCGAAGGTTGATCCGGCCACGCGTGTTGGGTATTCAGATTGAAGGTGATTCTTTGCGATATGCCAGTCAGCTTACTGCCAGGTATTTACTGGCAATCGGCATTGTATCGGGTATCCGTTCTGCTACTGCTATCAATAATTGATTGGTAGGCATCGGCTAAAGTAAGGCCTGCATCCGTATTCTTTTTCAATAAATATTCAAAAGTAGGACCATTGGGGTTGCCGTATTTTTCCATATCGCGCGCCTGCAATACGCTTACCTCTTCTTTGTTTTGCATCATAAAACGCGCATTGACACGAGCTTCATGTCGCATCTCATAGGCCTTGTGCGCGCGCGTTTCCAGATCAATCCCGTCTTGTTCCCACTTTTTATTGATAATTCCGACTGCTACTATTTGGAAATTGTACCAGAGGCGGATCTCACAATTCGTTTGCGGAATACCGGTTAAATTATTAGCAGACGGCAGCGCAGGTATCCAGATTTTTTGGCCGACCTGGATATCATTGGCGCTTCCTATATTATCGAAACTATCATCGGAGGCCGCTTTCTTATTAGTTCCTTCAATAATGCGATAATACAAATGTGGATTGTCGTATGCTTTTTTGGCAATCTTACTCAACCAATCACCTTGTTGAATGGTGTAGCTGCTGTTCAGTGTTTGAGCGAAAGCTGGTACGGTAAATATCCAGCTAAAAAGAAATACAGCTATCAGGTTCGTTTTTGCTTTCATGTCTCTAGTTTTTCGAATAGAATTTTATCAGTACGTCTGTCTTCATTGCAAATGGGATGTCTTTTCCTTTGTGGCTACAATAGATTGTCTAATGTGCCTTCCGGTAACTTAGCGAATGCCTCATTCGTTGGTGCAAATACCGTTAAAGGGCCAGCGTTGGTTATCACATCTTGTAAACCTGCCGCTTTGACTCCGGCAACTAAGGTCGTATGGTCTGGAGAACCCATTGCGACGTGAAGTGGGCTGTAAACCTAATTAGAAAAAGTATCACAAGGCAGATATATGTGTGCAAATTTTGGATGTAATTACTGGTTTTGATATAAAATTTGCCAAAGATGAGCTATTAAAAGTTTTAAAAAGATTGAATTATTGAAAAAAGAGCATATATTTGGGATACCAAACTGGTTCACCAGACGAGTAAACCAGTTTGGTTGACCAGGTCTAATGGCCTGTAATCACCAAAATAATAAGTTTGTATGCTCTATACCTTTGAATAAGAGATAAGGCATCAAACTATACAACTCACTATTTAATGAAATACATCTACAGATGAATTTAAAAATCAAACTGTTATTAGTTGGAGTATTGTTTCTCAATATTTCATTAATGGCGCAAGATGCACGCTTATTGACAGGTACGATAACGGATACGGATGATATCCCACTTATTGGTGTCAATATACTTGTAGCAGGTACCTCAACGGGTACGGTTACTGATTTTGATGGATATTATGAATTGCAAGTTAGTAAAGGTGACGTACTCGAATTTTCTTATACGGGGTATGCACCTCAGACAATTCAAGTAGGAGATCAAACAGTATTAGACATCACTATGGCAGGTGATGCCACCTTATTAGATGAGGTTGTTGTTGTTGGGTACGGTACGCGTAAAAAGTCGCACAATACTGGTGCTATTGCACAGGTAGGAGGTGCTGATGTTGCAGCTATTCAGGCTAATCGTGTAGATGATGCCTTGGCAGGTAAGTTGGCAGGTGTCTTAATTCAAAATCAAGATGGAGCACCTGGTGCAGATCCAAAGATTCAAATTAGAGCAGCTTCCTCTATTTCAGGTGACTCAAACCCACTAATTGTTGTAGATGGATACCCTATTTCAGGAAACTTGGCTACTGTTAACCCAAACGATATTGAAAGCTTAGAGGTATTGAAAGATGCTGCTTCAGCTGCTATCTATGGTTCTAGGGGGGCGAATGGTGTTATTTTGGTTACCACTAAAAAAGGGAAATCAGGTAAAGCAAGCTTTAGTTACAATGCTTATGTAAGTACTTCTAGCAGGTACGTCAAAGACGTTGAACAACTTAAGACAGCCGGAGAATGGGCTGATGAGTTAGAGGCAGGTATTGCCAATGGTACTTATGACGTTTCTGAAGTAGACCAGGATTTATTGAACTATCGGTTAGATGCCTATAGAAATGCTCCTGATGTAGTAGCTGCAGAAGATTGGCTTTTCCGAAACGGAAATGCCATGAGTCATGACTTTAGCATGAGTGGAGGCACAGATGATGTCAACTACTTTGCTTCAGTTGGTTACCTAAATGCTGACGGTGTTGTAATTACACAAGGTTTTGAGCGGTATAATGCACGTTTGAATGTTGATGCTAAATTGGGCGAGAGATTCAAAACAGGAATTAATTTCAATGGCTTTATGTCTGACAGAGATATCGTAGGTCATGACATGAGAGACCTATTGAGATCCTATAGTATTCACCCTATTTACCATACAGAAGCGTCTATTGCATTCGTTCAGGATTTGGATCAGCAAGCACAAGCTTTGGGACTTGATGGATTTGACGCTGGTTATAGAGGTGGTGATGCACCTTTTAATAACAGCATCTATACCTTGGAGCCTGGCATGACAGCACAAGACTGGCATTATGGAAGAAGCGGTAATGGTATTGGAGGGTCAGGTGATGCAGGCCCTGCAACGAAGCTTGATAACACTGATCGTTGGCAGAAGACGTTTTTCGCTAACGTTAGTTCCTATTTAGAATACAGTCTCCTAGAAGGATTGAACATTAAAACTGTTCTAGGTGGAGACCTCAGAGATACCCGTGATTTCTTCTCTAGAACACTAGAGTTCGATTCCAGAGCACGTACTAATCAGACTGCAATGGACCAAACAGATATTAAGAGATCTTCTGTATTAAGTGAAACAACTTTGAATTATACGAAAGTATTGGGTAACCATGATATCTCTGCAATAGCTGGGGTAGAGTTCCAAAACTTCTATATCAATGGTCTCGCTTTAGACGCTTCAAATATACCATATGGCCAGCCTCTAAACTATGCACTTTTAGATCCTGCAGATATCGCTGTTACAGAACGGAATGAGACGGTTGCAAGAAGAAGCGTTTTTGGACGAATCAACTATGCCTATGATAATCGTTATTTAGCATCAGTTTCAGTCAGAAGAGATGGTGATTCTCGTTTCGGATCTAATAATAGATACGAAGTATTCCCAGCAGTTTCTGTTGGTTGGAATGTACACAATGAAGCCTTTTACAACTCAGACTTTTTGACTGATTTGAAACTCCGCTTCAGTACGGGCTCTTTAGGAACTACTTCTTTCTTGGGCTCATACAGTTCATTGAGTCTTTTAAATCCTCAAGCAACAGTATTTGGAACTGGATTCCTAATCCCGTCAGATATCGAGAACAAGGATTTAACTTGGCAGACCAACACAGAGACCAACTATGGTCTTAACTTAGGTTTCCTAGGTAATCGTTTCACACTGGGTGTTGATTATTACACGTCTGATATTGAGGACATTTTAATTAATCAAAGTGTTTCTGAAGTATTAGGTACTACATCTATCGTACTTAACTCTGGTGATGTTACAAGTTCTGGACTAGAGCTTGAACTGGGGGCAACAGTGATCAATAGCGGAAAGATCCGTTGGAATGTTAGTGCTAACTTATCCACAGTTACCACCGAAATTACTGATTTAGGTGGCTTGGATGAATTACCACGATCTGATTATGGCCAATCTGGTAGAAATCCTGTTTGGAGAAACTACGTAGGTGGAGAAATTGGCGAAATGTGGGGAATCGAAACCGTAGGACAGGTTGAAACTCAATTCATGGAAGATCCATCTCGTGCAATTGGCATCAATAGTTCTGCATATTACCTCGTTGATCAAAATGGTGATGGCGTAATTGATAGAACAAGAACAGTTGAAGAAGGTGGAGATTTAGTCAAAATAGGACAAAACACACCAGATTTCTACTGGGGATTGAATAGCCAGTTGACTTACAAGAACTTAGATATAGCCATCCAAATTCAAGGAGCTCAAGGTGGAGAAGTTTGGAATGTTGACCCAATTTACTGGCAATCACAGTTTGGTGGAAGAGTACGCGATAGCTTTGACGCTGATGGCGATGGCATTGCTGATCATAATGGACTACACTATGACCAACCACGAAATCAGTTGGATGCGCAAATTCAAGATGCGTCTTATATCGCATTGAGAAACCTAACTGTTGGTTATACACTTGATCCAGATTGGACGAGCAAAGCAAGCTTTAGTTCTGTTAGAATTTATGCTGCAGCTACTAATTTGCTCTACTTAATGGGAGATGATTACACTTCTCTTAACCCAGAAGGTGTAGAAACTACGAACCCTGGTTACTTAGGACCAACCACATACGGTCTGCAAGTAGGTGCTAGTCCGGTTGTAAGAAGTCTCACACTGGGTTTAAATGTTAATTTCTAAATAACCAAACGTTAGTTTTTTTGAATAACTAAACGTTTGTTTTCAAACATGAAACAATGAAAATATTATATATAATGTTGGGAGCATTGCTGTTTATGACAGCATGTGAGGATTTGGATCAAGTTCCACCAAATATTGCGAGTTCAGGTTCTTTGACAGATTATGACGGAGTACTGAATGCAGCGTATTTCTATCAGCACGGGTCTGTTACTCCAATGGCAGTGATGGGCGATTTCAGAGCTGACAATGCTCTAATGTTAGAACCACCATATACTGAGTTTGATAAGTACGGTCCTGCTTTAACCGATATGGAAGAGCAGTTTTTCGGTCCTTTCTATACGGCTTTATATAAGTCTATATTAAGCGCGAATAATGTAATTGAAAATTCTAAATCTACTAGTGAGGTAGGTGAAGCTAAGTTTCTAAGAGCATTATCTTACTTCAAGCTTGTACGTGTATTTGGTGATGTTACAGTAAACTTATCTGCTGCCCCAAGTACAACCGATGGATCTATTTTGGTGAGACAATCTGCTTCTAGTGTTTATACTGATGTAATTATTCCTGATTTGGAAGATGCAATAGCAGCTTTAGACACTGAAATAGTGGATGGTAGAGCATCGAAATATGCAGCTCAAGGATTACTAGGTAAAGTATTGGTTCAAATGGGCGATTTTGGCCAAGCTGAATCACATCTGGCAGCCGTTGTAAGTGGAGCTGATGCCGCAGGGATTAGCTTACAAGCTAACTATGCTGATATCTTTGGTGTGGATAATGATTTGAATTCAGAAATCATTTATGCCACTCAAATATCAAGTTCTATTACTGATGAATATGGTTTTTCTGAATTTTGGTCATGGTCTGCTGGCCTTGATACAAAATCTTTGGAGCCATTAGACACAGATTTAATTGCTGCTTTTGATGCAAGCCCTGGAGATTTAAGAAGAGCGGTAAACATTGACGAGACACTATTGATGTCTCCAAAGTTCCCTCAAACCGGAGGCCCTGATCATGACTGGATCGAACTGAGATTAGCAGATGTTATCCTGCTGTATGCAGAAACATTGAATGAAAATGGAAGTACTCCAGCAGCATTGGTAGAATTAAATAAGATTAGAACTAGAGCTGGTTTGGCTAATTCAACTGCCACTACACAAAGTGAAGTTAGAACTGCTGTTGCTGACGAAAGAAGACTGGAGCTTGCTTTTGAAGGCCAGCGATGGTTTGATTTGGTTAGAACTGGTACTGTTGATGCTGAAATGGGTGAAACGATTGATAGTAAGTATCACTTGTTCCCAATTCCAGATTCAGAAGTACTAGCAAGCTTTGGTGTAATTACACAAAATGCTGGATACTAGTCATTTAAAAGGATGTAGAGAAAAGCTCTAGCTTAACTCACAATCCTAGTTCTAGCATGAAGTCTAGTAACTAATTGCAAAGGACAATTTAATATGGAAGCGTTTTATTGGCTGGTTTAGTCGATAAAACGCTTCTATACTCATACGAAATGAAAGCGTGAGCAAATTTGTCCAACTAACGCTACTGGTGGTAGACCTTCTAAAACTTTATAAACCTCAGAAGCCTGAAGGGGTTACGATCCTGGTTAAGCACGATAAGTGTTCAGGAAGCCAATTTATTTCAGTAAAACTGGTGAACCAATTTTGCTAACTCATTTATATAGGTTATTTTCCCCGCATGAAACTAGATATACCTGCAAAAAGCGATAATGGCAAAGTACAGAATCTGATTATATCAAAAATCAGAGATTTGGTCAATTATAAGAACCTGGAACCAGGAGACAAGCTGCCCTCAGAAAGGGTATTGGCTGAAAGATTTGGAGTTAGCAGGAGAAATGTAAGAGAGGCAATCGAAAAACTTGAGTTCTATGAGTTGCTGAAATCAATTCCCCAATCGGGAACATTTGTGGCCAACATTGGACAAGTTGCTTTGAACGGTATGATTAATGACATACTAAGGTTAAAAAAACATGATTTTAATTCTTTGGTAGAGACGAGAGTGCTACTAGAATTAAAAACAACTGAATTGGCCGCGAAAAGAAGAACGGCTGAGGATTTGGAGCTGATTGAAGAGGCGCTTAACAGTTACAAAGTAAAAAAGCTAAACGGAGAGAATGCCCTGGAGGAAGATCTATTGTTTCATTTAGCTATAGCAAGAGCGAGTGGTAATAGCACTATGAACGCATTAATGTTGCAGATCACGCCCAAGATAGTTTCAGTATTTGAAAATAATCGCGTTTGTGATGAAGACGAGTTTGTTTTAGAACTCCAACGACATGAAGCTATTTTTGAGGCCATAAAAAATAAAAATGTAGCAAAAGCAATTGAAAGCATGCAGTTGCATTTTGAAAAGCTAATTGAATTTTGCAACAATTTTGAAGAAAATTTGAACGACTAATGTCTTCATCTTTTTACGAAAGAAGACATTTTGATCAAAGTTGGATAAGCTCCGTCTTTTGATTGTATCAGAACAATAATTAATTAAAACAAGACAAATTTCACGTGATGAGTAACTTAAATGGAAAAGTAGCCATAATAACTGGTGCCACTGGCGGCATTGGTTTTGCAGTAGCTAAACGATTAGGCAAAGACGGATATACTGTAATATTAAACGGTATTGAAGATGAGTCAGGAGCTAAAAGAGTTGAAGAGCTTGTAGCAGAAGGGATTAAGGCTGAATATTACGGATTCGATGTTACAAAAGAAGAAGCCGTAACTGAGAATATCACCAAAATTGGTGAAAAGTATGGAAAAATTGATGTGCTTGTAAATAATGCAGGTGGCCTAGGTGGAAGGTCTAGGTTTGAAGAAATGACAACGGAATTTTACAGATTTGTGATGGCATTAAATCTGGATTCTGTGTTTTTCGCATCAAGAGCGGCAATCCCTTTCCTGAAGAAAGGAGAGAATCCTACCATAATTAACTACACCTCAAATGCGGCATGGAACGCAGGAGGGCCCGGAGCTGGGATTTATGGAACATCAAAAGCTGGTGTTCAGACAATTACCCGAGCATTAGCAAAGGATTTGGCGGAATACGGCATTAGAGTAAATGCAGTATCTCCAGGTACTATTGACACCCCATTCCACCAGCAAATAAAATCAACGAAACCAGAAGTTTTTGCTTCTTGGGCAAATAATATCATGTTGGGAAGACTAGGTCAACCAGATGATGTTGCTGGTGTTGTCTCTTTCTTAGCGAGTAAAGATGCAGCCTTCTTAACCGCAGAAACAATTCAAGTTGGCGGTGGCCAGGCATTGGGAATATAATTTTAATATCTAAGCTTGACTTTAGCCTTTTGGCTAATAGTCAAGCTTGGATTTGTTTAGCGTCAAGAGAAATCTCAAGAAATAATTTGATACTGATGGAGGATTAGCTTTTAGTTAATAGCCATAAAGAGAGAGCTTATTGGATTCTTAACTTATGGAATAAAACGAAAAACCGCAATCTACTTTGCGCACTACTATGGCATTAACTAAAGACAAAATTTTAAAAGGTCTTGCCCTTTTTCTCCCCGGAATTTTCCTTTTGGGATTTAATATAGGAACAGGCAGTGTTACAGCTATGGCAAAAGCGGGGGCATCCTATGGCATGTCCCTTCTTTGGACTATTGTTGCTTCCTGTCTGACTACCTATTTTATGATCAACTTATACAGTCGTTATACCCTGGTAACGGGAGAGACTGCACTTAATGCTTTTCGAAAACACATTCACCCAGCGGTTGGAATCTTTTTTATAGTCGCACTGACCGCCGGAGTAATGGGAAGCGTGATGGGTGTGATGGGCATTGTAGCTGATATATGTTTTGTCTGGTCAAAGAGTTATGTAGAGGGAGGAATTTCTCCTGTTGTTTTTGCATCGGTTTTTATTACACTGGTCTATTTCATTTTCTGGAATGGAAAAACACAGTTTTTCGAGCGAGCGTTGGCGGTAGTAGTAGCCATCATGGCGGCCTGTTTTGTAGCCAACTTTTTCCTATTGATGCCTCCCCCAATAGATATCATTAAAGGTATGATACCAAATATGCCTGAAGTTTCCGCCGATCAGGGGAAAGGGCCATTTTTGGTAATTGCCTCCCTTGTGGGGACCACCGTTTTTTCAGGCTTATTCATTATTAGAACCACGTTGATAAAGGAAGCTGGCTGGACGATAAAGGACCTGAGAGTCCAGCGAAAAGATGCAATAGTTGCTGTTACATTAATGTTCATCATCAGTATGGCTATCATGGCCGCTGCTGCTGGAACACTTCACTCAGCTAATATTGGACTGACCAGAGCTTCTCAAATGATAGAATTATTAGAACCTCTGGCAGGGCCTCTGGCAACAGCAATATTCGCGTTCGGGATTATTGCAGCTGGCGTTTCATCGCAAATCCCCAATGTGCTCATGCTACCATGGTTGCTTTGTGACTACAATCAGTCGGAACGGGAAATGACGCTCCCAAAGTATCGTATCATGGTTTTCCTTATTTCATTACTTGGCCTTGTGGTACCCATTTTCAACGCACCACCAGTTTTTGTGATGATCGCTTCCCAAGCATTTAATGCTGTAATATTACCGGCAACCGTCTTATGTATTTTTTATTTGGGAAACAGAACAGATCTCATGGGAGCTTACCGGAACAGCAAGGCTACCAATGTTATTTTATTCTTGATACTCCTGTTCTCAATCTTTACTTCTGTTGTAGGAATAAAAGGGGTGTGGCAAATCATTAGTGTGTAGGGTGCAAGGCCTGAGAATAGCGCCTCCGTCTTCTATTGCATTCCCTGCAACCACGAAGGATTCATCAGTAGTTAACAAAAGGTCTTGCCCATTAATATAACCTTCGAAAGTGATAAACGAGCTACTGGAAAAGGATTCGACATCTCTTTGCAAATTTGTTTTTGAACAGGAAGTAATAGCCAGAAAAAGTACCAGAGAGAAAGCTGTAAATTTCATGTTAGCTTTTTTATTGTTACAATAATAAGTTTTTTAAATATTCCACCCCTTACACTTTTACACCTACCCAACCCTTACCCCCCTAATACTGCCAGACATCAATATACTTCTGAAAAATCTTCGCCAGGTTTTGGGCATCATCAAAAGCGCGGTGATGCTCACCATCCCAGTCGAAGCCTTCCACTCTGACACTTTTTTTGAGACCACGAGGCTGGTTGAGGCGCTTGATTTCAAAGTACTGCCTGCGGATGTTGAGATAATTGTCTGTCCAGTCGTCTTCTAGGTTGTGGAGGGCACAGTCGCGTTGGAAAATTTTCTGATCAAAATTCCCCCAAGAGCAAAGGAGGTATTCTTCGTCCCAAATATCTATCCAGTCAATGAAGCTATCAATGACAGAAGGGAAAGTGTTGGCTCTGTTGATATCAACTTGGTCGATATTAGTGAGTTCCCTGCAAAAATGGGAAAGCTGAGGATGAAGTGTAGGCTTGACAAAGCGTTGAAAAGTACTTAATACGTCCCCGTAACGATCCATCTTTAGTGCACCGATTTCGATGGTCTCTTGCGTCAAAGACGGAGGCCTTCCTTCCCAGCAGGTTGCTTCAATATCGTAAATGATAAAGTTCAAAGAGTTCTTTTTAGGGATGATGGATACAGAAAAAATTGTAGTACGGTGTGTAGATTATTTTTTGTGGACCCCTTATTTTTTTAGCAGCGCTTTCAGCTCTTGAATTTCAACGTGCAACTGATCGATTTTAGCTTCCAACTCATCGTTGTTATCCATTGTCATCTCGTCTACAAAAACGGCATTTGCCAGCGACATTCCAAATATTCCTCCCAGCAATACAATCAATACAAAGTAAAAACGAGTGATACCAACTAAAAACGGGCTATCGGTCCGTTCAGCAACTGATTGGGCAATGTCATTCCAGCCCTCAACAGTAAACAATTGGAAGATCGCATAGGAGGATGACAAAGGATTACCGAAATACTCGGGAGCGATGTCTCCATAAAACTGGCAGGTCATCATAGCTAGCAGGATATTTAAAAATATCAAAGCCAAGACCACAAAAACAGAAGCTTTCATTGCTCGACCTAAACCACGAATAATTTTGGCCATATCTGGCACAAATCGCAGGAAACGTACTAAACGCAGTAAGCGGAAAAGCCGGAATACAATAAGTAATGAGGTGTCCGGAACGGGCAGAAAACCAGTAAGCAACGTTGGAATACTACCGGCTACAATGATAAAGTCAAACCTGTTCCAAGAACCTTCCCAGTATTTTTTCCACCCGTAGTGACGGATTTTTACAATAGCTTCAATGGTGAAGACCGTAATGAAAAAATGATCAATATATTCCAGCCATTTCTCATTCTCAAGGGAAGGAAAATAAAGTGCAAAAATTACGATCGAGTTGAGGATGATCGCTGTCAGCATATTCTCCTCTCGTAGAAAAAAGCGTTTAAACATGGGTTACTGTCTGTTTCGTAAGTTTTTCTTGCAAGGCTGTGTCTTTTTACCCCCTTATACTGTTACCGTCATCTTCCAGGTTCTCTTCTGGAGTGTTATTAGGCACAGGGCGAAATTCTACCTTTAGTTCGTAGCGGTTATTCATGCTTTTTATCAACGGGCCAAACATCGTATTCATTAGCTGTACCGCTTGTTGTTCAGAACGTTTCGTCAGGTTACTCTCAACCGCTTCCCTGCGAAATTCTTTACGTAGGGCATTGAAACTTTCATTGAAATTCACGGTTTCTACTTCTCGCAACCAGCCAATGTCCAGTTTTTCAATTTTAGGATAAACTTCATGGCTCAGAATAACAGGTTCGGGTAAGGTGACCGTTACAAGGTTGGCTTTGGGGTTGAGTTGAATATCAAAATAATCATTTAGGCGAAAGCCTACTTTGAGGATAGAGATTGCGGTAATCTCCAAATCCGAACTGGAAACATTCACTCCCCAGATTTTGGTCTGCATCTGCTTGTTGATCCCCTTTTTGTCTCGCACCTCCATCGTTGCCAATTCCGCTATGACTGTTTCGACCTTTTCTTGCAGTAGCCCCCTGGATTTACTAAAATCATCAATGGCTGCACGCTCTTCCATTCTGGCAATCATTGGCCCTAATGCCTCGGTGAGCGCGATGCCGCAAGGGGTTTCCAAGCCACTTCCTTTGGCATATATCCTCCCTCCATCGGTAGGAATCACCGTCGCCAAAATTTGGTTGATCAAATAACAGGTATACTTTGAGGTGATTTCTTCAAAAACCTTAGTTGCACTGCCGCTTTCGTTATCGTACCAGGTTTCATAAATATTGGCCGTTGTATCCTTCAAACGGACAAAATCATTGTAGTAGAGCTTTTCCAAGTATCCGTGATGATTGTCTTCATATTCCTTAAGGACAGCCCGTTGCAGGCTGTCGGATAGCCCCATACGGGTGCTCACATGGCGCAAGACACTGGTATTGATATCGTAGACCATCTGATTGAACTCTTTCCGGTAACGTTGCGGATTATTCGCAATAGCCAAAGCATCCTCCGGATCAATGGTCATCTCATAATCCGAGGGCATATAATTGAGTTCGTACTCTTTGGGTGCTCCCAGGAAACTACCGGGTTTGCTCTTGTAATAACGGCTAATAACAATCACTGCTATGCCGATTAGACAGATCAAAATGAGTACTCTTCCGATCTTGTTTGCTTTGTTTAAATTAACAGCCATATTGTTTTTACGAAGTCTTGTGCAGCAAATTTAATAACTTTAGCGCGCACCAAACGGTGGGATATGATTTTTCCACAAGAAACACTTAATTGTGACGGTACATTGCTGGATTTGGGTACACCCAAAATAATGGGAGTGATCAACGTCACACCAGACTCTTTCTATGCTGATAGCCGTCAGGAAGGTTTGGACGATATTTTGCGTGCAGCAGAAAAAATGTTAGCCGATGGTGCCGACTTGCTTGACATAGGAGGCATGTCTTCTCGCCCTGGCGCCGAAGTTATTAGTGCCGACCAAGAGTTACACCGGGTAATAGCTCCTATAAAAGCAATAATGCAACGCTTCCCGGAAGCAATTGTTTCCATCGACACCGTGCATGCCAAAGTTGCCAAAGAAGCGGTAGCCACAGGTGCTTCTCTTGTTAATGACATTTCAGCTGGTCGCATTGACCCTGAAATGTATGATGCCATTGCTGAGTTGGGCGTCCCCTATGTCTTAATGCACATGAGAGGAACGCCTGAAACGATGCAAAAACAGGTGGATTACGAAAATATTGTTCAGGAAATTCTTGACTTTTTCATCACTGAAGTAACCCTCCTCCGCCAAAAAGGAGTCAAAGACATTGTAATAGACCCTGGCTTTGGCTTTGGCAAGACCATCCGCCAAAATTATGAACTTCTGAATGACCTAAATCTCTTTCAGATACTGGAAGTCCCTGTCTTGATAGGAGTATCCCGTAAATCAATGATCTATAAACTCTTAAATTGCAGCCCCTTGGAAGCCCTTAATGGAAGTTCCGTCGTACATCTCTTGGCCTTGCAGAATGATGCCAAAATCCTTAGAGTACACGACGTGAAAGAAGCCGCTGAGGTAATAAAAATTTGGAAAATGATGGAGGATGTAAAAACAACAGGCGTATAGATGTCTTCTCTTTCAGAAAATACCATCAAACAAATAGCCTTGGGTTACCTCAAGAGCTTCTACCGGTTACGTCCACGCGCATTTAATACCGCTACGCTTACAGGAACCGATATGCGTGGCTCCAACAATATTATTGCTGATGGTTTTCTGCACTTCACAGAAGAGGATGGAAATGTTTTTACCGCCACTTTTGAAGCCAGCTCACAAGCTACAAAGGATGAAATTTGTTATCGACCACGCCTTAGTCATGTTTTATGGGACAGTATGGCCTTTGCCTGTCTATTTCTGCCTACTTTTTTAGCAATTGCGCATATTGCAAATTGGTATCCACTGGCTGCCGAAGACTTTTACCTGCGCCTGCTTTATTTATTGCTCAGTTTACCGCTTTGGATGTCTATCTATTTTGTGGCATTCCGAAGATTGCCTCGCTACAGATATATTTTTGCTATTGAGCAATTCAAACAATACAAGGCCAATGATCAGTGGATTGCTTTTGGCTACGATGCCTTTAGTGGGATGAAAGGGAAGTACCGACGTGAACTCATCCGGCAGTGTTCCCGCTTTGGTTTTGGCTTGGTGGAGATTAACGCGCAGCGGTTGCCCAAATTAATTATGGCTCCTAGCCGCGCTGAGATTTTTGTACCCGCTCGTTCGGTATTTGATTTTTTACCTCATGGAGAATGGCAGAAGAGATTACAATCTATGACCTTGGGTCCGTGGGCGAAAGTCAAGAAAGCATTACGTGAACGGTTACTGCCTGTTCAAAACCGCTATTTTCGGTGGTTTCCCCGAATGTACTACAACCAATGGGCGTTGGTACTTTTGGGTTTGTTGATCACCAGCATATTGATTAAAATTGAACACCAAAAATTGCCCACTTTTTTCCCTAACGAAAAACGATACCGAAAAGAGGTCATTGCTGAAAACAAAGGGGAAAGACGGGAACCAGAATACTTTGTTGTAGATGCTCCCATTGCAGGTTTTTATGATAGTACATTTACGCCTTACGAGATGCGTTTTAATGAAGAACAATTTTCGGGAATGATTCAGGCAGAGGAAACAGATGATTCGCGAGATGTTGCTGCTCCTCCATTAAGAATACTGTCAGCTAATCCAGGAGAAGAGGTTGCACTTTATTACAGTTGTGATCGCTATAATAACCTTCATACTACTTTTTACCTCTTGGCGGATTCTGTATATAGCCAACTTGCAGGTGCTCGTAATCGTTTATCTGAACTAAATGATTTAGGTCTTTCTGCTACTGCNGTTTGGCCTCCTTGTTTGGGCGGTACAGGTAAGGGATTCCTTGTTTACGTAGATGAGTTACTTATTGACAGTACTGGTGCCACGCAGTTGCTTGATAGTTTGCAACAACAATTGGATAGTACAGATAGGCAGTTAAGGCTCCTTAAGTTTCACCCCATTACTAATCAATAATTTATGCCGCTCCTATCTGGGTCCTCCTATCAAGCCAGCTGGCCCTTTACAAATGCTCATGTAAATACCATCTATCCGGCGCTCTTTCGGAAAGTCCCTTCTATTGCTTACGAAAGAGAAACGATAAACACACCTGATGGAGATTTCCTTGACCTGGATTGGCAAAAGAATTCATCCAAAAAATTACTCATTGGATTGCATGGCCTGGAAGGTAATGCCGACCGGCACTATCTGCGAGGACTCTTTTCTTTTTTTGGTAAAAACGATTGGGATACATTAGGGATGAATTTTCGCTCCTGTAGTGGAAAACTGAATAACCGCCTGAGAATGTACAACATGGGCGAGACCAATGATTTGTCATTAATAATAAATCATGTTTTGCAGTTAGGGTATTACGAAGAAATAGTATTGACAGGATTCAGCTTGGGAGGTAATGTCGTTCTTAAATATCTTGGTGAAAGTGGTAATCACTTACCCAGCCAGATTAAAGGTGGCGTAGTCTTTTCTGTGCCCTGTGATATTCCAGCCGCTAATATTGAAATCGCCCATTGGCGTAACCGGATTTACCTTAAGCGATTTTTAAAAACCCTCAACGCCAAGCTGGTAGAAAAGACTAGCCTCTACCCTACTCACCTTGATCTTTCCGGGCCATTGCCACGCAGCTTTTACGAATTTGATGAGCAGTTTACCGGCCCTATTCATGGCTATAGCGGCGCCCAGGATTATTGGAAATCTTGCTCCAGTATTCACTTTATGCCCAATATTATCAGGCCAGTGCTGCTGATTAATGCCCTGGATGACACCTTTCTGGCGCCTACTTGTTATCCGGAAAAATTGGCAGCCAACCATCCTTCTGTTTATCTTGAAACTCCTTCTTTTGGGGGCCATTGTGGGTTCTATTCGACTAACAGAGACGGTAGTTGGTGGACGGAGCGGCGGGCACTGTCATTTATTCAAGAAAAGGTACTTAACCGATAGCGTTAAAATGATGTTATATTAATGACGAGATAACACTTATTTCTTGCACTTAAGGTTCTATCTTTGTGAGCTGAATATTAATGAGCGATACAACTACTCCAATTACTGATCCTGTAACTGAACCTGATGGCCCTCCGCCTCGGAAAAAGCGCTGGTGGGTAAAAGTCTTAAGGTGGATTGCGCTGTCCTTTTTAGCCATATTCATAGCTTTACAGTTACCTTTTGTTCAGCAAAAAATAGCCCAGTACGTTGTAAAGCGGATGGAACAGACCTTAGGCACCCCGGTTTCACTGGAAAGTGTAAAAATTGCCTGGTTCGATGAGTTAACCCTGCAAAGTCTCTATATTGAAGATTCCTATGGAGATACGTTATTGGCCAGTGGGCATCTTATAGCTGACTTCAATCTTAGTCCTTTAGCTATTTATCGTCGGGGAATAGAAATAGAAGCCCTTGATTTACAAGGCGCTCGTTTCAATATTCAGAGAGCTTTAGGGGATTCCTTATCCAATCTTCAGGTTACCCTCCTTAAATTGTTTCCTCCGAAGGCCCAGGTTGATACAGCAAGCAAGCGCCCCTTGCCATTTAATTTGAAAGAACTCTACTTGAAAGATGTTCAGTTTACCCAAAATGATAGCCTCAAAGGCAGCTACCTGGGCGTATATCTGACAGAAAGCCAAATTTATGTCAATAATATGGACTTGGCTGCTCAAAAAATAGATGTTAACTCTATAAATATTCGCCGCCCTGTTGTCACCCTTAATTCGTGGAATGGGCCCCCTATTCCTGAACCGCTGGAAATATTAGACTCTTTAGTCCAGGCAAGCACCGATGATTCACTATTTGAATTGAGCATCGGGGAATTTCAGCTTAGCCGAGGACAATTTAGGCACCACAACTACCGCAAAGCACCGGTAAAATTGACGGCAGCGGATCAACTTGATCTAAAACACCTGGATCTTTATGACCTCCAGGTTGAAATAGATAGCTTTCATCTACTCGGTGACGAATACCAGGGGCGAGTCAATTGGATCGCAGCAAAAGACCGTAGTGGCTTTCAGCTAGAGCGTTTGTCTGCCAAAGAGGCGATCGTTTCTCCTCGGGAAATGACGCTCAATGGCCTTTCGATTATCACGCCAACCAGCAGTTTGGGGGATACCCTTCGTTTTCAGTATAAATCATTTGCCGATTGGGCCTACTTCGAGGATGAAGTGAGAATGGATGCCCGCTTCAATGATGCAGATGTGACCTTGAAAGACATTATGGCCTTTGTCCCTAAACTTAACGATAATATTTTCTTCTCCACCAATCAAAACACAAACCTCCAGATCGATGGCCGCATCCGGGGAACAGTTAATAACTTAAGAGGGAGTAATTTAGAACTGAATCTGGCTGATGGCACAACGTTGGAAGGGAAATTCTCTTCTCGAAACCTAGCGGTCAAAAATGAAGAGTTTCTGACCTTGGACTTAAAACAGTTTACGACCCAGGTTAGAACCCTGCGGCAACTCATTCCCAATTTTAACCCTCCTCCTAATTTTGACAAACTTGGGCGTTTGTCCTTTGACGGTAGTTTTATTGGCTTCTTTGTAGATTTTGTAGCCGACGGTAATCTGCGTACAGACCTGGGGAAAGCTAGTCTGGATATGCAAATGGTCCTTACGGAAGGAGCCCAGCGCGCGCGCTACAGTGGAAACCTTAATTTGGTAGATTTCGACCTTGGTGGCTGGACAAGTAACTCGGCCTTTGGATTAGTAAATTTCAATTCTAAAGTCGAAGATGGTTTTGGGCTTACCGGTGATTTGGCCTCCGCAAAACTTACTGCAGCTATTGAAAGCATTACCATCAAAGATTATACCTACGAGAATGCTTCGATTACAGGGCAGCTAAACAAAAATTTCTTTAACGGAGACCTAAGTATTAAAGATGAAAACATAGATTTTGCCTTTACCGGAGAGATTGATTTCACGGATACCGTTCCTACCTTTGACTTTAATGCAGCTTTGAACCGCCTGGCTTTACAGCCGCTAAACCTTTCACCCGCTGATTTAGTCCTTCAGGGAGATATTGACCTGAAGCTCAGAAATACACAGTTCTCGAAAATGGAAGGGGATGTTAACCTATCTAACATCAAACTTACCAAGAATCAAGAGGAAGAATACGATATAGAGTACATCAGGGCTTTTACTTTCTTTGCTCAGGATGGTGAAAAGGTATTTCGGCTTGACTCCGATATTGCCCGCGGCGAAATTCGCGGCGCTTATGACTTAAATGAACTGCCGGCCTCCCTTCAGTTGTTTTTATTGCGGAATTACCCCGGTTTTGCTGGCCGCCTTGGTTTCAAAGAACCTCGCCGAATTCCTGATGTTAATCAATTTTCTTTTGATTTTCATCTTGCAGATTCCAAAGGCTTGAATTATTTGGTCGATCCCAAGTTGGGAATGCTACAGGACATTGATCTTAATGGCCGTTACAATGGCAACAACGACTCGCTGATTTTTTACCTGGAAGTCCCACAGATCACTTATGATAAAATAAGGCTTGCAGACGTCTACGTACACATGGATGCCCTAAAAAGTGAAGGCGACTTGGATATTGTCATTGACTCTACCATTATCAATGGAAAACCTCGCCTCAATACCTTTACTTTTTTGAGTATTCTTCAGTCTGATACGATTGATTTTGCGATAAATATTAGTACAGACACTCCTAATTTATTCGATCAAGTCAACCTCAATGGCCTATTCTACTTGCCGGATTCGGTTGATTATGCTTTACAGTTAAGGCGATCAAACCTGAGTTTACTACAAACGCCATGGGCAATTGATGAAGACAACCTTATTCGCTTTGGGCAAGGACAGATTTCTGCCGAAAATTTTTCACTGAGTAACCAGGATCGGAAAATTCATATTAGAAACAACGGTAACAAAGGCTTACGCGTCCAATTGGCCAATTTTCACTTTAGTTTCCTCGACGACTTATGGGATTATGACCCTTTGAATTTCTCCGGTAATTTTGACATGCTCGTTCAGGTGGACGATGTTTTCAAAATGGAAGGCCTTAATGCGGTGATGACAGGTGAAGACTTCTATATCAACAAGGACAATTTTGGTCGATTTAGTTTGGAGGCTACTGCACCGAATATCAAGAGTCGGTTGAATGCTTTGGTTACGCTACGCAAAGATTCCACCTGGATGGAAGTACAGGCAAAATACAACCTCGCTGATCTTGGTGATAAATCCGTCATTCGCCGCCAAATCCCACTGCCTCGTCAAAAAAACTACCTGGACCTTAACGCCAAGTTTGGGGGCTTCCCGCTCTCCATTGCCGAATACTGGCTGGGAGGAGGAATGTCTGAAACCCACGGCATCTTTAGCGCAGATTTACAAATCAAAGGGCTGACCAATGAACTCGGTGCGACAGGTGCCATCGTCGCCCGTAACGGTGGTTTTACACTCAATGCATTAAAGACCCATTACACCTTTCGGGAGGGTATTATAAAAATGACCCCTGATCTGTTTGATGCCACAGGGACAGTGATTTATGACAAATACGGAAACAGCGCAGTTGTCGAAGGAGGAATTACGCACGAGAACCTTCGCCACATGGGACTGGCTGCGCGGATGCAAACCCGCCGCTTTTTAGGCATTGATCTGGCAAAAGGCGATAACGACCTTTTTTACGGGCGAGCCATTGGGTCGGGGGAAGTCGTTTTTTCAGGAGATTTCCAAAGACCTAATATTTATATAAATGGTACTGTCGGAGATAGTACCTATATCGTAATCCCCGTCACCGATCAGGCAGAACGCAACGATCTGGATTTTGTGAAATTCATCAATAAACACCAGGGAACCCAACAGACCTCTACCGGCACTAACACCAAAATTAAAGGACTTAACCTGGAAATGGACCTCCAGGTTACAGAAGTTGCGGAATTGGAGTTGATTTTTGATGAAAAAGCAGGGGATATACTGAAGGGGCGTGGCCGCGGCAACTTGCGTATACTACTACCCCGAGCAGAGGAATTCCAAATGTATGGTGACATAACCGTCTCTAGCGGAAATTATCTATTCACCCTCTATGATGTAATCAACAAGGATTTTCGAATCAGTCCCGGAGGAAAGATCAATTGGAATGGAGACCCCCTCAATGCTCAAATTGACATCTCCGCAGAGTACAAGGATTTAAAGACTTCTTTGACAACCTTCATCCAGGAATACCTGGTAAATGCGCCACCTGCTGAACAATTACAGGCCAAACAAGCTACGGATGTCAATCTGATCCTTGGCTTGAAAGGTGACCTCTTCTCTCCTGCAATTTCTTTTGATATTGGATTTCCTAACCTTCAGGGAATTATGGCCAACTTGGCAGAAAATAAGTTGAATGTTTTGCGTCAAGAGCAAAACGAGATGAATAAACAAGTCTTCGGATTAATTGTATTGGGGCAGTTTTTGCCTTCTGATTTATCCTTTAACAGCACAGAGTTATTCGCAAATACGCTTAGTGAATACTTTAGCAATCAGTTGAGTCTACTACTTACCGACTTGTTTAGCGAGGTTGTAGGGAATGGAAAAACCATCTCCAGCCTGGATTTCGAATTTGATTACAACCGGGTAACCAGTGAGGATTTAACCAACAGCCAGAGTACTACCTTTGGGGATGCCGTCGAAATAAACTTGCGCTCAGGATTACTCAATGAGCGACTCTCTCTTGATATTGGTGGTAACTTTGAATTTGGGCAAACTACCACCAATGGCACCTTTTTTGGCGAAAATATTGTACTCGAATATGCGATCAGCGAAAACCGAGACCTCAAGATTCGCCTTTATGAACGCCGTGATCAAGATATCGGCGGTGACCGTCGCATACAGGTGGGCACGGGGCTCAGCTGGCGAAAAGAGTTCAACTCTTTCAGTGAATTCTGGAAAAGTGTTAAAGGTAAAAAATAGCTCAACTGAACTTTCGGTAGAATGCCAAAAGTTCAGTTGAGGCATTTGTTGGACGCTATTCCTCTACTTTTCGTACTACATCTAGATAAACGGGCAAGTGGTCACTATATCCACCATAGTAATTAGGGCCACCATAAGTACGATTAGGGCTTTTTCCTTCATACAATAACCAGTCCTTTTTGAAAATTCCGAATTGAGCAACCTCCCATTTATTTGGGGTTTGTAACCCTGCATAGATGATTTGGTCAAGAACATTCCAATCACCCTTGTAATTGTAAGAACCTTCTTCTTCGTTATTGATGGCTAAGAAGGGATTGTAGAGAAGCCCAGGTAGCTGTGGCCCAGAACCTACTTTTACCGTGCCCAAACCAGATGTTACACTGGTATTTACTGGTTCGTCATTAAAGTCACCCATAATGATAATTTTCTCCATTGGGTTGGCTGCAAGAATAACGTCAACCTCGCGACGGAGATGAGAGGCGACCCAAAGACGGCGGTGTTCGCTTGCTTCGGCTCCTCCACGGCGAGATGGCCAATGATTGACAAAAAAATGAAAAATGTCCTCCCCTTCTTTACGCTTCAACTGGACATAAAGAATATCCCTGCTGGTGTATCCCTCAGGTTCTAGCCAAAGAGGGAATTCTATCAGTATAGGCCGAGAGGAGATCAACTCAAAATCATTTTCATCGTAAAGTAAGCCTACATCAATTCCTCTGACATCAGGACTATCGTAGCTAACAGCTTGGTACGTGTGCTCTTTTAAACGATTTTCGGCCGCTATTGCTTTTAGGACAGTAGTGTTTTCAATTTCGCAAAATCCCATAACAGAAGGAAACGCCAAACCTTCTATAACCTGTGCTATTTGGCTTGTTTTCTTGTCGTATCGCTCTTGTGTCCACTGTTTTTTTCCAGTTGGTGTAAAGTCATCGTCCAGTTTAACAGGGTCATCTTCTAGGTCGAAGAGGTTTTCTACATTATAGAAACCAACACGAAATTGATCTGTTTGTGCAGCAATCGTAAGGGTACTAAAAGCGAAGAGTAAACCCAGGAAAAAAGAGAAATTATTCATTAATTGGATGTTGTTGTTCTCAAGGCGTTTTTGTGTTCAAGCTCAAGTAAAAATGATTAAGAACAGTTAAGGCGTCTTATTTTGCTTGAGCTTGACCTACGAACACAGAAATTGGCAGAGAATCAATTTTATCATAAGTTTAACCAAAATCAACACACAAATATAGAGCTAACTTTGAGGTAATGCACTATCTATGCTATCTTTGCCCTCGCAAAATTTCAACTCATGCCAACTACGCAACCTGCTGTCAATCTGGAAGTCGCCAAAAACTTGGGACTTAATGCCGAAGAATTTGAAAAAATTCATAAAATCATGGGCCGTGAGCCCAATTTTACTGAACTGAGTATCTTCTCGGTCATGTGGTCAGAACACTGTTCTTACAAAAATTCTATCACCTGGTTAAAGACCCTTCCTCGCGATGGATCAAGGTTATTGGTCGAAGCAGGAGAAGAGAATGCAGGACTAGTAGATATCGGCGATGGCCTTGGTTGTGCCTTTAAGATTGAATCTCATAACCACCCTTCTGCCATTGAGCCTTACCAAGGTGCTGCTACTGGTGTTGGAGGAATTCATAGAGATATCTTCACGATGGGGGCTCGGCCTATTGCCGCTTTAAACTCTCTGCGTTTCGGTGATATCAAAGAACCTCATACGCGTCGCCTTGTCAAAGGAGTTGTGAGTGGTATTGGTGATTATGGTAACTGTTTTGGTGTCCCAACCGTAGGTGGTGAAGTCTACTTCAACAGCTGTTACAACCAAAATATATTGGTTAATGCCATGTCTGTGGGGATCGTTAAAGCAGGTGAAACTGTTTCGGCGAGTGCTGATGGGCCTGGTAACCCTGTCTTTATCGTTGGTTCCGCTACCGGCAAAGATGGTATCCACGGTGCTACTTTCGCATCTGCAGACCTTACCGAGGACTCGGCGGACGATCTACCAGCGGTTCAAGTAGGTGACCCTTTCCAGGAAAAGCTGTTATTAGAAGCAAGTCTGGAGGTTATTACGACCGGAGCTGTAGTAGGAATGCAAGATATGGGAGCTGCGGGAATTACCTGTTCTACCAGTGAAATGAGTGCTAAAAGTGGCACTGGTATGCAGATTGATTTGAGTAAAGTTCCTACTCGCCAAAGCAATATGGTGCCTTTTGAAATTCTTCTTAGCGAAAGTCAGGAAAGAATGCTGATTGTTGCTAAAAAAGGCGAAGAACAAAAGCTTCTTGATGTTTTTGATAAGTGGGATTTAGAATGTGAAGAAATTGGTGTTGTTACAGATACCGGTCGCCTAGAGTTTTTCTATGAGGGCAAGAAAGTTGCCGATGTTCCTGCTGAGCCATTGGTACTTGGCGGCGGTGCTCCTGTTTACGAAAGAGAGTATACTCGTCCGGCATACTTTGATAAGATTGCCGCTTTTGATCAGGAATCTATTACTACGCCTGATGATACCCTGGCGACAGCAAAGCAGCTTTTTGCTTCTCCAAATATCGTTTCTAAGCGTTGGATTTACGAGCAGTACGATAGCATGGTTCGTACCAATTCCATGGGAACAAACGCCCCTAGCGATGCCGCCTTGGTAAGAGTTAAAGGCTCAACCAAAGCACTGGCTGTAACGACAGATTGTAATTCTGCCTACGTATATGCCGATCCTTACAAGGGAACAATGATTGCAGTGGCAGAAGCAGCAAGGAATATTGTTTGCTCTGGTGGCCTTCCTGTAGCAATTACTAATTGCCTGAATTTTGGAAACCCTTACAACCCTGAAGTTTATTTTCAGTTTGTAAATGCCATCAAAGGAATGGGGGAAGCTTGTCGCAAGTTTGACACCCCTGTTACAGGAGGTAATGTAAGCTTCTACAACCAGTCTGTTCATAAAAATGGAACGGAACCAGTATACCCTACCCCTACCATTGGAATGCTGGGGCTTTTAGATCATTACGATCAGGCAATGACGCTTTACTTTAAAGAAGCAGGCCAGTCTATTTACTTGCTAGGCCAAAGCCGGGAAGACCTGGGAAGTTCAGAATACCTGCGGCTTATTCACGGTGTTGAACAATCTCCGGTTCCTCACTTTGACCTAGAGGAAGAGTATGCACTGCAGCAGGAAGTTTCTAAGATCATCAAAGCTGGATTAATTGACGCTTGTCATGATGTTTCAGAAGGTGGCCTATTTGTTACACTGATGGAAGCAGCAATGCCAAAAGGTATTGGTTTTGAAGTGAATACAGATGCGAGTATCCGCAAAGATGCGTTCCTCTTTGGAGAGAGCCAAAGTCGGGTGATGGTTGCGGTTAAGCCTGAGCAAGAAGAGGCTTTACTCAACCATTTGAAAGCCCAAAACATTATTAATACGAAGCTTGGCCAAACGGTAGCAGGCAACGTTGCTATTGATGGACAGGACTTTGGAGCTGTTAGAGAATGGAAGTCTACTTACGACCATACCCTCGGTGAGCTTATTGAGCAATAATATTATTAATTCTGATCAACCAAATAGATTATGAAATCGATACTACGTTTCAGCGGATTCCTGCTGATTATGTTAATAACCCAAGCTTGTCAAGAACAAGGCCTAACCATAGAAGGGAATATTGAAAACGCTACAAATCTACAGGTGTTTGTAGATGAGGTACGCCTGGGCAAAGCAAGTACACCGCTACAAAGTACAGATTTAGGAGCAAATGGTAGTTTTAGCCTTGCTTTTCCTGATGGCTTACCTGCTGGTATCTATAACCTTAGAATCGGTGCTAAGAAAGTAAACTTCGTCCTTGATGGCACTGAATCTCATGTGGTGCTAGATGGCAATTTGGAAAATTTACAAACGTATAATTTTGAAATCACAGGTTCAAGCGACTCAAAAACGCTAACGCAAACAATGCAAGGCTTGTTTCGCCGGGAATATAAGCCGGAAGACATTGCAGCTTTTGTAGACAGTGTAAGCAACCCTCATCTTGCTGCATACATTGCTTTCACTTCATTGGGGAACAATGGTCAGTTTATACCTACTCAAAAGAAAGCATTAGAACGCCTGACAATGGCTTATCCTGATGCTGAAGGTACAGCTGCCTATGCTGCACATATTACTAATATTGAACAACAGGCATTATCACAGCAGCAACGTAGTGCAGGCCCTATTCAAGTAGGTATGCAAGCGCCAGATATTCGCATGTCGAGCCCGGATGGTAAAGAATATGCGCTTTCTGATCTTCGTGGCAAAGTAGTCCTTCTTGATTTTTGGGCAAGCTGGTGTGGCCCTTGCCGCCGAGAGAACCCACATGTTGTAGAGGTATACAACCGTTATAAAGCTCAGGGATTTACTGTTTACAGTGTTTCTCTTGATGGTTTAGATACACGTAGCAAGGCCCGCTACAAGCCAGAAGACATGGATCGGGTAATGGAAGGCCAGAAGCAACGCTGGGTGAATGCCATTGAGCAAGACGGACTTGCTTGGGAGTATCATGTAAGCGACCTTAAAAAATGGGAAAGTGCTGCCGGCCGTTCTTATGGCGTGTCTAGTATCCCCCGTACCTTCCTTATTGATCGTGAAGGAAAGATTGCGGCTGTGAATTTACGTGGCGCTGCTGCGATTGAAGCTGCTTTACAGCAAGCTTTGTAATTTAGCTTTCAACAGGCTGAATAAAAAAAATCCCGCTGCTTAAGAAATTAGGCAGCGGGATTTTTATGTGGGCGGGAAAATTTATTCTATATACAAATCAAATTCAACCCTGCGGTTTTGTTCACGTCCTGGAGCATAACGATTGTCGCCAATAGGCTGAGTTTCGCCATAGCCCTCGTGCGACATTCTTGTAACATTAATTCCTTTGTTCAAGAGGTAATCGTAACAAGCTTTAGCTCGGCGTTTTGAAAGACTTAGATTGTCACCAGCAGATCCAATAGAATCCGTGTGTCCCCCTATGCGAACCTTATAGCCAGCGTATCGCTGTAGTATATCCACAACCTTGTCCAAAATAGCGTAAGACTCACTTCGCAAGGTTGCACTACCCGTTTCAAAGGCGATGGATTGTACTGCTTCAGCGAGTACCTCACGGTCTGTTTGAGCAATTTCAGGGCAACCTTTATTACCAGCTGGTCCAGCAAGATTAGGACATGAATCTAAGCGATCTACAATTCCGTCCCCATCGGAATCTGGGCAACCATTATTAGCTGTTGTTCCAGGCTGGTTAGGGCAGTCATCATCCTTGTCTGCAATACCGTCTCCATCCCGATCAGGACAACCCATTGTAGCTGCGCTTCCCGCTATATCCGGACAAAGGTCATCGACATCAGCAACACCATCACTGTCGCGATCGGTCACCGGACAGCCTTTGTTGCTAATAGGGCCAACCTCATTAGGACACGCATCATCTTTATCTGCAATGCCGTCGCTATCAGTATCTGGACAGCCTTTTAGCTTGAGTACTCCTGCTAAATCCGGGCAGCTATCGCTACCGTCAGCAACACCATCGCCATCACGGTCGGGGCAGCCGTTTAGGGCAAGCGTACCCGCTTGGTCGGGGCAAAGATCTTCAGCATCAGGAATGCCATCATTGTCACGGTCGGCGACTTCAGGAACTTGGTTAGGGTCTTCGCCGATCATTATGCGTAAACCAAGGCCAGCTTGAAGATGATCCCTTAAATCATTGTTGTTGAGGTGATAGCCAGCAGTTGTACTAAGGTAAGTCGACTTAGATAAGAGAATATCCAACCCTATACCTAAAGGAATGTCAAGCGTCAGTTTCTCGGAGTTTTCCACCAAGCCTCCTACGCCAGCAAATACTCTCGGACGGAAAACTTTTCCTTTGTAGATATTCAGATTCAGCAAAGCATCCAATCCAATGTTAAGCGCCTGGCGAGTAGGATCACCCGTTGCGTTTTGGGGAAGTTGAGCACTCGCAATCCTTAGGGGGAAACTGATATCCAAAAGGTTGCCAAGTGCATGGAAATATTCCACTTCAAAACCGGAATTAAAGTCATCCAAATTCAAGGCGGAAATATCTTCCAATGGCCATTGATAATTACTGCCAATATAGCGAATAGCAAAACTGTTTCTATTGTCAACGTTTTGGGCATTTAGCCCATTACTTATTAACAACAATAAGAAAGGAAATAGCAAAAGGACTTTTTTCATGACTAGTGGTTTGACTAAGTAACAAATATCTCTCTTTAGACTTAAAAAAGGGAAGCAGTGTCACTTTTTAAAGTACCACTTTTTTTCTTTCCACCAGAATAATAAAGCAAGTGGTACAAGGAAGTGTACCGTGCGAATAGTTGCCTCGGGGAGCCAAAAAGTAAACAAATTGCTCAACGAACTTAATTCCATATGGCTCCATACCCTAGCTAAGGCTGTCAGGAAGCCCCAAATGATAATGTAATACAAACCAGTATGTGCCCATTTTTTGAAAGGGACAAAAAGAAGAAACGCTGCCAGGAAATCTAAAAATCCAGCGATTTTTAGTAAAAAAAGAGCTTGTACGTTTGTCACGCCAAAGCCACTGATCATCATTTGTTGAAAATGACCAGGTACGGGATAATAACCCCAGGCGTAAAGTCCATGTCCAATAAAAGTGAGCGCAATGGCTAGTCTAACCCAGTAATGAAACCTCTTATCTGTGTAAAGTTTTGACAATAAGAATGCCAATAAAAAGGGGCTCATCCACTGCAAACTTAGTTCTGCGAAATGGCCTAGTCTTCCAAAGTGATCTTTAGTGTCCAACAAGGCATGAAACAAACAAAGTAAGCCGCCTAAAATTAGCAGAGAATAACTGACAGAAGGAAATTTGTTAAAAGACAATGCTCCTAATGCTGCGATAAGAAAACCTATCCCAAGCATAAAAGTCATCTGGTCGATGTAAAGGCTCGCTTGAGGTGAGCTCACCCATTCGCTCCAAGTCCAGCCTAGGCGCATGACATATGAAGATACCAAGTCCTCATCCCAAAGCAGTGTACGTAAAGGGCTATCCCAATACAAATACTGCCAGGCTCGACTTAAAAGCAGGGTAAAAACACTGACTTGTAAGAGGCGCTGACTTAGCTCAATAGATTTTGTAGTGCTTTCCATACACGTTCAACGGGTAAGCCCATTACATTAGCATAAGTACCTTCAATTTTCTCTACTTTACAGAGTCCAATCCACTCTTGAATCGCATAAGATCCCGCTTTGTCAAACGGCTGATAGTTACTTACATAATAGTGAATATCTTCTTTGCTTAATGGGGCAAATTTGACCTTGGTTAAGTCACCAAAGGCGATCTCTTCCTTATTGGTGAGTAAACAAACACCAGTGATAACTTGATGCTCCTGACCAGATAATTCAGCCAACATTGCATGAGCCTCCTCTTCATTTTGTGGTTTCTCAAAAATGCTACCATTTAGAATCACTACACTGTCGGCAGCAAGGATGATATCATTATCGGATTCTAGAAAGACCTTAGATGCTCGAGCTTTCTTCTTTGCTAAATAAACGGGCACCTCTTCTACGGGCATACTATCAGGGTAGGATTCTTCTACCTCTAGTGTTTTGACTTCAAATGGTAAGCCTGCCTCTTTCAATAATTGACTGCGGCGAGGTGACTTTGAAGCCAGTATGATTCGGCGATTTTCTTTAAGTAGCAAGATTTATATTTTATAAAGGAACAACAAAAGAAGACCTCCTAAAAGAAAGAATTTCCATTGTTGGCTAAGGTTATAATAATGTTCTGGTTGACGAGCCTGGTGCATTTTTTTCAATAGAATAAGAACCCCTATCATCAAGCAACCACTTACTACTGCAGTTATCGGTTGAAAAAGAGAATAGCTCCAAGGAATTAACCCGACACAAAGGGTAATGATAAGAACAAGGCTCAAGGCAGATACAAAACGTTTAGCCTGGGCTATTCCCAAGTATGCTGGCAGAGTATTTCTACCTAACCGAATATCGCCATATAAGTCTTCAAAATCTTTAATGATTTCCCGAATCCAGGTCGCCAGAAAAGCATAGCCCATGAATAGAAGGATAATAAAACTGATCTGATCCATTTTGGACTGACTGAGTAAGCGCCAAGTGCTGCGTTCGGCCAACCAGATAAGGCCTGCAGTTCCTGCGCAACAAAAAGCAATAAAGATATTGCCAGCAAAAGGCCTCGTCTTTAAGGCGCGAGGGTAAATGCCCAATAATACTGCAAAGCATGGAAATAACCATAGCCAAGCAAGTTCTTGTTTGAGAAAAGCCAATAAAAGGCTAGAAAAGAAGCCTGTAAAAACAAGGCTGGCGACCAACCACCTAACGGTACCCTCTCCTATTTTTTGCCCAACCAATACCCGTTCAGGACGGTTGATCATATCAATAGGGTAATCCAAAAGATCATTGATTACATAACCTGCTGCTGTAAGGCAAACTGTTGCAAAAATAATTAGCAACAACTCTTCAGTATTCAATACTGCAACTAGACCTTCCTGCTCATAAGCTTTACCTAGGATTTGTTGGGCGACTAACCATTGTGTTAGGGCGACTACCACCAAATTAGGAAAGCGCAGCAGGCGAAGAACAATCATGACATTACTTACTTCTTCTTTTTCTTAGCCTCCATTGCTGCTTGCTTACGTTTTTGCTCCTCCATTGCCGTCTGGAGGCGCTCCTGGAAGCCCGATTTTTTCTTTGGTTTACGTTTATTGGCTTCTAGCTCTTCAATGATTTTATCATTGTCAATGATGAAGTTTTTAGTCACTACCGTTTGGGTAATATTGATGATATTACTAAACAACAAGTAACACGTAAGTCCCGAAGCGAAGCTATTAAAGAAACCAAGGAACATGACAGGCATGATATACTGGAAGTACTTCATCATTGGGTTTGCCCCAAAGTCCATGTGCTTGGTGTTGTAATAGGTGTAAATCAGGGTGGTTATTGCCCAAAGTACTGCAAAAAGGCTGATGTGTGCACCAAATCCGAGGGGGATTTCAAAAGGTAGGCGCATAAGTACATCGTAACTAGAAAGGTCTGTCGCCCATAAGAAGCCTTCTTGTCGGAAGGTTATTGCGGCCGGAAAGAATCGATAGAGGGCAAACCATATAGGTAGCTGTAACACCATGGGCAGGCATCCTCCAAGAGGGTTTACACCATACTCTCGATACATCTTCATTGTTTCCATTTGCTGCGCTTGGGCGTCATCCTTGTGTTTAGCTTTAGCTTTCTCAAGGTAGGGCTTCATTGCCGCCATCTTAGACTGCGAATACAGCATTTTATAAGTCAATGGAAAAACAATGAGCTTTACTAAAAGAGTAAGAAGTAGGATTGCGATCCCTTTATTTCCGGTAATTCCATCAAAGAAATTAAACAAAGGACGGATGATCCACCGGTTAATGGCTCCGAAGATGCTGCGACCGTAAGGGATAATATCTGTCAAGTCATTTCCTAGTGCCTGTAGGCGATCAAAATTATTAGGCCCAATGTACAACTGCATGTTGATTGTTTCATCGGGGCTATGGGCATAAGGGAGGAGGATGTCGGCACTTACTTTTTTCAAGTCGTCCGAATCTTCTTCAAGTACTTCTGTTTGTAGCGTAACACCTTTAAACTGCTCGCCTGCAATAATACTGGTATTGAAAAACTGGTTAGTAGCAGCAACCCACTTTACCTTTTGATTTTCCGAAGTTACTTCGTCGGAAGAGGTACAAGAGCAACGATCAGCATCGTCATCAGTAGGCTTGTAGTAGATGGAGGTATAATTNCGTTCGTAGGCCTCGTTGATTTCTAGCTTGTCTAGGTAATTAACCCAGGATAACTGAATCTGCTGGGCATCATTGCTCAGAATCTGCTGGAGACCACTAAACTTAACTTGGTAATCTACAAGGTAATTACCGTCAGCAAGGGTGTAAATTTGCTCTACAAACTGCCCCGCAGCGATTTCAGCTTTCATACTTAAGGTATTTCCCTTAAGTTCAGGCTTGAAGAACAAATCACTGGTGCGGACGATTCCATTAGGAGTATTACTTACCGGAAGCAAGTATTCAAAACGATTTTTATCGTCTTCTAGTAACGCTAGTGGTATTTTTGTTTCTACACCGGCAGAATCAAGAAGCACCTTGAAATGCTTTTTTAATACAACTTTATCGATATTTCCCCCTTTGGTAGAAACCGATACGGTCATAAGGTCATTCTCAAGGGTAATCATTTCTTCTTCCCCCATTGTTGCTGCGGCAAATGCACCGTAGGTACCACTACGCTGCAATAACAAAACCGAATCTGGTACTGCTACTGGTGCCTCAGTGGTATTTGGGGAGTTAAGTTCAACAGCATCAGCAGTATCTGCTAATTGCTGCTCTATATTAGCGATCGAATCCTGACGGCGTTGATCAGCTTCTAGTGCTTCTGGTGAGGGCGCAAAAAATTGTTGCCAAGCCATTAGCAATGCAAAAATAAGTACAATCCCTACTACCTGATTCTTATCCATGAATGGAAACTTGTGTAAATTAGTCGCGCAAAGGTATCACTTTCGAACTGCTAATTAAAAAAAGTGCCAAGGAATAAATCACAAGGTTTCGACGAGCAGCTCAAAACTGCCTACCAACAAGCTATTTACAGAATTTTCATGCCTCCAATTAGCTGGAAAATAGGAACCGTAGAACCTGGCATTGATAAGCTCCTGCAAGCTAATGGCGCAAAAAAGGCCATTTTTCTAACCGCATCTAACCCTTATTCTAATATATGTAGTGTTCAAAAAAACAAGGAGGCTAATGAGGCTTTACTTGCCTGGATCAAAGAAAACAACTACACGTTTTTTGAGGGCCAAGGGGAAGATCCTTTGGGGGTTTGGCCCCCAGAGCAAAGTTTTCTAATTCTAGGAATCAATGCCAAAGAAGCCTTAGTCCTTGGACAGGACTGGCAGCAGAATGCAGTAGTTTTCGTCGAGGCAAATAAGCCTCCTACCTTACTATGGTGCAACGGATTTAGTAACTAATAAGACGCACGCTGTAGATCGGTATTGGATGCTTCTTTGCGACCTGGATAAACAGATAAAGCTACTTCCAGGCAATCCATTGCAGCATGTAAATCATCTTCATTGAGAACATAGGCTATTCGCACTTCATCTTTTCCAAACCCAGGAGTGGCATAAAAGCCTTGGCCAGGGGAAAGCATTACTGTTGCACCTTTATGCTCAAAATCCTCTAAAAGCCAACGGCAAAAATCTTCCGCATCATCTACGGGCATTCGTGCAAAACAGTAGAATGCACCTCCTGGCAGATAAGAATCAACACCAGGCATGGCCTGTAACCGTTGAAAGACCGTATTTCGACGACGTTCGTACTCTTCTTTTACACCATTAAGATAAGCTTGATCATCCTGTAGCATATACAACGAGAGCATCTGCCCTAATCCTGGAGGGCTCAAGCGAAGTTTCGCATAACGGGAAATAGCAGATGTAATCTCTTGATTACGGGTAACAAGTGCTCCTACCCTAGCGCCACAGGCACTGTATCGTTTAGAGACCGAATCAATAACTACTGTATGATCGTCAATTCCTGGCAAGCTCAGCGCAGATAGAAAAGTATTCTCTCCGTAACAAAACTCGCGGTAAACTTCATCAACACAGAGAAAAATATCTTTCTCTTTCACCAATTTACCTAGTTGCTCTAACGTAGCGGGAGCGTAACAGCAACCAGTAGGATTATTGGGGTTGGTAATAAAAATAGCCTTTGTACGGGGAGTTATTTTAGCTGCAAACTCCTCAATAGGGGGTAGCGCAAAACCATCTTTAATATTACAAGTAATAGGTGTTACTCGGATATCAGCGATGTGGCCAAAACCATTGTAATTTGCGTAAAATGGCTCAGGAACGATTATTTCATCTCCAGGGTCAAGGCAAGCCAATAGAAAAAACAGAATAGCCTCAGAGCCTCCCGTGGTAACGATGATGTCTTCGTATCCTAGACCAATATCATACCGGGCATAGTAGTCGACCAAGGCTTCTCGGTAGTTCTGATGGCCTTCCGCAGGACTATAAGCAAGAATCTTTAATGGCTCAGCTTGGAAGCGCTCAATCGCCTTAGGTGGAGTAAGTATATCTGGCTGACCAATATTCAGATGATATACGTGACGCCCCTTCTTCTTAGCTTCGTCAGCTATTGGAATCAATTTCCGGAAAGGAGAAAGTGGAACGGTTGTACTACGATGAGATATACTTGGCATACACACATTTTTTGCAAGAAGCAAAGATACAGCTAAGCCTTTAATAGTTCTGCATTCCGTTTATAAATTGCACCAGATTATGGCTTTAATCTCTTGCATAGCGCAAAAGGAGCAATATCCACCGACTTATCATTGGGTGAACTCAGGATAAAAGTGCACCTTTGGCAACTACAAGTATGCTAATAAATGGAAGATAAAAAGGCGCTAATTCTTAATCGTGATTTCGTTTACGCACTGGAGCGTATGGAAAAAAGTAACGATTTACTTTTCGTTACCGGGCGTGCAGGTACTGGCAAATCGACCTTACTTCAATTGTTCCGCCAGACTACCAACAAAAAAATAGTGGTCTTGGCTCCTACTGGTGTTGCAGCACTGAATGTAAAAGGGCAAACGATACATTCCTTCTTCGGTTTTCCTCCCAGGCTCATTGATCCTCGCCGGGATATTAAGAAACGCCGCTACCGGCAACTGTATCAAAAATTAGACACCGTTGTTATCGATGAAATCAGTATGGTCAGAGCAGATATGCTCGACAATATTGATTACTTTCTGCGGCTACATCGTGATGACCCTCGGCCTTTTGGTGGCGTGCAGATGGTCTTTTTTGGCGACCTCTTTCAACTTCCACCAGTGGTCGCTTCAGAAGTGGAAAAACAACTGTTTCGTACTACCTACGAATCTCCCTACTTTTTCTCCGCAAAGGTCATTCAGCCTCCGGTGAGCATGGAAATGATTGAGCTTAATACCGTTTACCGGCAAGAGAATCGCCATTTTTTACGACTTTTAGAAGGAATAAGACTCAATCGACTGGATTACGATGATCTTGAGGATTTAAATGCTCGCCACTTGCCTGAAGAACCTAATCCTGAATTTGCAATTACCTTATCAGCACGTAATGCCCGGGTTGATGCTATTAATAAAGAAGGATTAGAGGCGATTCCTTTTCCTGCAAAAACCTTCTTGGCAAAGGTGAACGGAAATTTCCCTGACCGACTTTTTCCAACAGATGCCCTCTTGCACCTGAAATTGAATGCACAGGTTATGTTTTTGCGCAATGACCCCGATAAAAAGTACGTCAACGGGACAATAGGGAAAGTCATAAAGATGGAAGACGATGCCATTACCGTTTTAGTGGAAGACGATAATAAGAGTGAGGAGGTAAAGGTGGAGCGACACGAGTGGGAGATTTTACGATACAAGTTGGATGAACAAAAGCCCAATGAAATAGGAACAGAAAGCCTTGGGTCATTTAAACAGTTCCCTTTGCGCTTGGCCTGGTCTGTTACGATTCATAAGGCTCAAGGAAAAACTTTTGATAAGGTAATTATTGACTTAGGACGGGGGGCTTTTGAGCATGGACAGACCTATGTTGCGTTAAGTCGATGTCGGACCTTGGATGGGGTCATTCTCCGTCAGGCACTTCGTCCTCGGGATGTGATAACAGACGAGCGTATTGTCACTTTTTATGAAGGGCAGCAATAGGGAGTCAAAAACAGAGAATCAATTAATTGAGGCCTTTTTATAAAATTCCAAAGGAAAATTTGGGATATTCTCAATCGGCCATATAAATTTGGGCAAACAAGTTATCTTCACGGGCAATTTTTTTTGAATTGGCTAAAGTGAAAATCATAAACGACTGTGTCTTAGTACCCTTTAAAGACAAGGAACTGGATTTTAGTTTTGGTTTACTTTGATCACGAAAAAATATACCCATCACAAGCTAAAAATATATTATGTCAACAAGAAAACGGAAATCCAGAAAACAACAGCGTATTGAAGCCAAAGATGAAAAGGCAAATTATAAGTTCTTTTTAATCTTGGCTGGGGTAACAGTGCTTTTACTTATTCTCATGTATTTCATCTATACAGGGTTCTAAACAAGCACTTGACGATATCCTAGCGGGCACAATTGACACAAAAAGGACTTTGTGGCATAAGTGCCACCCTCATGACGGGTATAGCCTTACCGCATCGCTTACAAAGGCCAAAATCGTCTTCATCTACCCGGTGTAAAGCGTGACGTAGTTTGCTAAGTTTATCTTTTGATTGACGTAAAGCAGCCTCCGTCACGCTTTTGTTATTAATGGCATCCATTCTAGACACTCGCCCAATAGCATCATCCGGGCTTACGGGAGAGGACATCTCTTCGTATTCTTCTATTTTCTTTTCTGTCTTGACAATCTCTTGATCAAGTAGATTACGTATCGCTGTCTTATCCATTTTTTCTATTGAAAAGGTTATCTCTGCGGACGGACGCAGCATTATTAGCTATTATCTGCCACGCAGCCCTAATTCAATGACTTCCATATCATGAATCCGACCAGAAGTTAGCGAAAAACGGACAACTGTACGCATCTTATGAAAACCGTGTTGTCCACAAGCACCTGGGTTGACATGTAGTAACTCTCTCTTCTTATCTGGCATTACCTTTAGTATGTGGGAATGACCACAGATGTATAGCTTTGGCTTAAATTCATCCAATAGCTTACGTACCCTGGTGTTGTATCTACCTGGGTAGCCACCAATATGTGTCATAAAAACTTTTACCCCGTCAATAGTAAACAAGATATCCTCGGGATAACGATGCCTCAGTTCGGGCTCGTCGATATTTCCAAAAACAGCTCTTACAGGTTTAAATGCCTCTAGCTGGTCCATTATTTCAGGTGCACCGATGTCACCGCCATGCCATATTTCATCTACTTCTGCAAAGTGGGTGAATATCTTGGGGTCAAGAAAACTATGGGTGTCACTTAAAAGGCCTATTCTCATTAATCTAGTAAGTATTAGGAATCATAACGTAACCGTTGGTTGCCCGATTGGCAAGATCATTGTAATTGATCGAAAGATAACCATTGTTAGCCCAAGTGCTACCCCAGCTACTCATCACCTCAAAAGCCTGTTGATTTTCATCAAAACCTACTACTAATAAGGTGTAAGCTATTTTGGTATTACTGTGATCTGGTTCCCAGCTACGTGTTGGCCCCAACTGTGGGAAATTTGCACTAGCCTGAAATTCAATCAAAACGGGATTTCCTCGAATCAATGCCTTACGGAGTTCAAAAATCTTTTCCCTGGGAGAGGCAAATGGTTGGAAAAGATGTAGATAGTTATTGATTTGATACTTTGTAGTCGCATATACGGTAGAGGATACTTGGGCCGCATCGTAAGGAACGATAGCAGCACTGACAGTGCCGTTTTGTACCAAAAATTTTAACCCCTGATCCAACGAAGATCGCTGGCCTTGAGATTGCAAACTGAGAGATATATAGTCGGGGCTAAGATTATCCTTAAAGTTCCTACTAAGATTCACATAATATTCTAGACAACTGGCAAGCATGTAACTCCAATCCGACCCTCTGAATCCCATCTTTCGTACAGGCATTAGATAAGGCTTCAAACTCTGCTGTTCTTGTGTAAGCCGTGAATTACTACCTACGCCTTCTACTGTTACCATCAGCTGGTCAAAAAGGGTTGTATTGGTAACACCAAGCGTGATCACTTGGTTAGCGTCCCGTGTAGAAAGGTCGTTTCCTGGCGGTTGCGCGAAAAGTAAACTACTAAGCAAAAGGCTTGCGCCTAAGGCAAACGTACGAATAGTGAACATAGCTAGTTTTTAGAGGCAGCAATTTGCTGCAAGATTTACGAAGTGTGTAGTTTTCGCAGAGTAGTTATTAATAGTCTAGACGCAATAAGCATTTATAGCTTCATCGTCAATTCTTCTAACGATTAAGGGAAATCAAATGTTATTGCTTAGATACAAAAAGAGCTTACTTTTCTGTATTTGATCAAAGCTATTCTCTTTCGCTTTCCCTATGCCCCTAATCCTTGTTTTAAGAGGGCGCATAATAAAAAAGCCACACCTCCCGGTGTGGCTTTGCAATGATAATAATTCCACGAATTCATCTGACTATCCCTAGCCAGACATAAAATAAAAAGCAATGATTCTTATTTATCGCAAGATTTCAATCTTACGGTTGATTACTCCTTTTTCACTGGTTACGCTAAGGATGTAAATACCGGGTGTTAAGCGGCTTACATTTAGCGTAGCGTGATTGATACCAGACGATTCTTGGTGATGAACAACCTGTCCGGTCATTGTACGGAGGGTTAATTGCTCAAACTCCTGCTGACCATTTAGGTGAATATTCAGGTATTCACTGGTAGGGTTAGGATAGGTTTTTAATAAATCCTCTCTTAATTCATCTACCAGGGTATCTTCATTATCATTCAGTCTTACTCGTACTTGGAACGGACGAACATAAACCGAATTGTATTCGCCAAACTGATCGAGACTGCTACCTGTTTCACCACCAAACTCAAGAATAATCTCTTCTTCGTCGGTGCGGAAACCTTGAATATCATCAATAACGATCCCCAGCGTACCCAGCTCTCCGTGTCCACTAGCTACTAGGCCACTGGTACGTGTATAACCTGCTTCAAAGCGACCACTAAAGTTATTGTGATCCATGAAAAGTACAGGCGAGTCGTAAGCCATAAAGTTGTTGTCGTGCCAGTTAACACTAACACTAGAGGGGCGAACGGCATCAGGATTGTAAGCAAAAGGAAAGACGAAGCCATAAAGGTCTTCCGCAGGAGCCTCTGAAGTACCTACTGAGATAGAAAACTCTACATAATCACCAGCAGTAATAAAGAGAGGGCCATCAAGGATAAACTCGTAAGGTGCATAAGGCATTACTGAGGGTACCATGTTGTGGGTTCGCCCATAAAAAGAGCGAATAGCCGTGGTGTCAGCCGCAGTAACGATACTATTTCCGTCTGCATCAATATGCTTGATGTCAATTACCTCACTTCCTCCAAACAAACTACCCCAATCTTCTGCGTACTGTCCGTACCAAAGATCAAAAGTAGCACCAGCGCGTTCTTCGCCGATTTCACCCATACTGCGACCAATCGGCAGTAGGTCATTCATATTCACNATGCCATCCGCATTGGTGTCTCCTGCCCATACACAATCACCTACGCAGACCGGTTCTCCGTTGTCGCCTACATCAAGGATCGTCATCCAGATTTTAACCTGCTTACTGACAAGACAATCATTGTTATTAGGGTTAGGGTCTTCAAGGCAGTACGTAATTTCTACTTCATCTAACCCCTCAGATACATCCGCATGAGGGATATAAAGAAGGATGTTGTTACCCTGTATAGGTAGACCATTGATAACAGTATTTACTTCGCCTTCCAGAAAAACGGTTTCGCCTAGTTCGCCTTGGGAAGTGACTTCAAAAGAGAAGGTAGAAACCGGAACATTGTACCCAATAATCATGGGAACCGTCTTTGGCGTAGCCATGTGGAAGGTCGTCCGGTCAGGAGCAAAATTGCTTACGAAGATTGTTACCGTTGCGATTTCATTGGCTGCACCGGAACCACAGATATTAGAACTGTACGTAAACTGGTCTACACCAATAAATCCATTGTCAGGTGTGTAAGTAAATTCGTTACCATTTTGCTGTAACGTACCATGTTGTGGACTAGTAACATTATTAAGGCTACAGCCTGTTAGTGCGAGGTCATTAGCAAGCACTGCGATGTCTATACCGGTATTCGTTGTAGTAAATGCCCGATCATCAAACGCAAAGCTGTTTGTTTCTAAATCGAGCACTTCGATGTCGAAGGTCAAATTATGGTTGCCATCCGTTAGGATGATCTCGTCGCTACCAGAATAATCTTGGGAGGGAGTATATTCTGGCACGTCTGCACCCTGGTCAAAGACACCATTGGTAGGAGCCTGAACAACAACATAGTTGCTTGGGACAAGGATAAATTGGGTTTCGTTTTTCTTAACAAAAACCTTTGTTACCTCATCCTCTGTTGTTGGTGTTTGTTCCATTACGGTAATGCTGACCGTGCCATCATCACAGTCCCCTACTCCATTGCAGAGGGCATAGTTGAAGTGAGCAGTACCTCTAAACCCTGGGGCAGGAGTAAAGGAAATAAGACCAGTAGTTGCATTGAAAGTTGCATCACCGTGATTGATAGCAGGGACTGCTTGTAGAACCTTGACACCATTGCTGCTAATGTCATTGGCTAAAACGTCTACGACAACAGGCTGATCGGTGTAGGTGACTGCATAGTCGTGATAAGCTTTAATGAGCGCCGGAGCAACGGTGACGTTTACGTCAACTGTGCGGAAAGCCGGAATAGGGTCAATGACCCAACGAACAATGCGAAAATTGTCCGTGCCAGTAAAGCCTTCATTGGGAGTGTAAACGACGGTGTATTCCCAGTTGCCGTTGTTGATAAGTTCAACGGTGCCATTGTCTGGCTGGAACGCTCCCGGCAAAGAAGGCGAGTTTGGCCGAGAGGTAAAGTCATAGTTGACCTCACTGTTTTGGTACGTCAGCAGGTCAACCGACTGCCCCCACCCCCAGAAGGGTAAAGACACCAGCCCCAGCAGGACGAAAAGTTTTTGTAAAGCTACATTCATGGATTGTGGATTATAATATCATTGCTTGGGTGCAATATACGACAAAATTCAATGTTTGCACAATAAAATTACAAGACAGTAATACGCGAAAAAGACAGCCTCAGCTTCAAATAAAATCTAGCATTAAAAAAAGCGTAGATTAGAACCTGTATTTTTGATAAAAAGTTGCTTATATTTGTGAACAAATAAAGCGTGTTTTTTTACCTAAAAACGCTGACAATGTAATGGTTATAAAATACTTTCGTGAACAATACTATTGACAATACTAAACTGGCTGGAGTACTGAAAACCTTCGATAAAGCAGGGCGTTTATCCGCGAAGCGTTTTCTGGAGTCTCCTTATTTCAACAGCAGTAAAGAGCTCGTACTCTTATTCAAAGAAATCCTTCGGCTACAGGAGAAAAACAAGCCTTTGGATAAAGAATATTTGTGGGGAAAAGTGGTCAAGAAAAAACCTTACAGTGATCTTCGTTTTCGAAAATATTGCTCAGATTTATCAAAATTGATGGAGCGATTCTTGGCCCAGCAAGCTTTTGAAGAGGATGAGGTACAACAAAAAGTTTTTCTACTCAAAAAACTGAGTCAGCAGGAACAACGAGCTGATAAATTAGCGAGTAGTGTGGTTACCTATTCTGACAAGATGATGGAAGAATATCCCTACCGAGATACCTCCTACTATTTATACCAATACCTACTGCAGAAGAGTTATTATGAGTTGGAAAACTTCTCCACTAAACGGGGTGTGAAATCCAATATTGAAGAAATATCCAACTACCTGGATTGGTTCTATATGGGAGAAAAATTACGTCTAATAACAGAGGCAGAAAGTCGTAAAAAACTAAAATCACACGAATACAAACTATCCTTTACCAACGAGGTCTCCTATCTCACCAAGAAGCACTTTACCAACCTGGAGAAACTGCCACATATTGAGATATACTATCAGATCATCCAAATTTTATCCGAAACTAAAGCCGATGATAACTATTATAAACTAAAGGAGTTGATTGCTAAAAATGCACATTTTTTTCCAAGGGATGTTGCTGTAGATGAGCTGTATGGTGCGGCACAAAATTATTGTGTAAAGAAGATAAACCTGGGAGAAAGGAAGTTTCTTAATGAATTGTTCGAATTGTTTAAGTTGCAGATTCAGCAAAATATTCTCCTTTCAGAAGGAAAGCTAAGTCCTTGGTATTTTAGAAATATTATTGTAGTTGCCTTGCGCTTAGGGGAATATGAGTGGACCGAAGAGTTTATCAACGAATACAAACCGTATCTTCCTGATGAACACCGCGAAAATGCTGTCACCTACAATCTCGCACAACTATACTTCTACCAAAAGAAGTACAATAAGGTGATTCAACAACTACAGTTTGTTGAATATGATGATATTTCGTACAACTTGAACTCCAAGACGATTTTAATGGCCACTTACTATGAGTTAGATGAAATTGAACCTCTCTATTCGCTTACTGATACTTTTCGCACTTACCTCAGCAGACAGCGTAAACTTAAGCGATTACCACAATCTAAAATTGAGGATTATCTACACTTAATCCGGTTTATACGACGATTGATAAAAATACTTCCAAGTGACAAGGATGGATTAATCAAGCTGCGAGAAGATGTTAAATCTACTAAAGGTGTTGTAAACGCTAACTGGCTTCTGGAAAAAATAGCAGAACTGGAGAAATAACCCTCCGAAAATACTGGGATTAGATAGAATGCCCCAGTAATGAAGGTGCACGAAATCCTACCCATCCAATAAATCCTAGCCTGTGCCTAAAGGTTATTGTCTAAAACCGCCTCCACCGCTGCTGCCGGCTGAATCAGTCGACCAGTATTCGCTGTATCTCTTGTATTCTTGCCTGTTTGCTGGAGGATTTTAAAAGCTTCTTTGTTCGTTAATTCCGGCCGAATACTCTTCATGATTCCCAAGAGGCCACTTACGAAGGGAGCTGCCATAGAAGTGCCATTGTGGGCGGCATAATTGTTATTCGGCTTGGTGCTGTAAATACCTACTCCAGGAGCTGCAACCGCCATCCCTATTCGATTGACTTTGTTGGAGAAACTGGCTCTTTGCAATTGATTATCAATGGCAGAAACACCGATGACACCGTTGGCATTTACGGGGCTGAATCCGGCTGCATCACGGTTGCTGTTACCAGCAGATGCAACGACGATGACATTGCGATCAGTGGCATAACGTACCGCTTCACTATAGGCTCGCTGCCGTGATTGAGTGCTAAAACCACCTAAAGACATAGAAAGTACGTCAGCTCCTTTGTCTACAGCAGTGATGATTCCATTGATAATATCTTGCTGGCTACCACTGCCGCCTGCTTTTAAAACTTTGACACTGGTTATTTGGAAATAATCTCCCGTGCGTGCAAAAGAGGCTACCCCTACCCCATTGTCTGTTACAGCGCCAGCAATTCCCGCACAATGGGTACCGTGGCCCTGGGGGTCATCATTGTATTTTTTTGCAATCGAATAAAAATTATCCTTCAGGTCTTCATGCCCGGCATCTACCCCGGTGTCTAATATTGCAACAATCGCCTTCTTGCGTGTTTTGACCTTATCGCTATTTAGTAAGTCATACAATTTGTTCATTTCCAGCACCTGCAAGGCCCACTGCTGTTCTACCGCAGGGTCATTCACACCGAGTATTTTGTTGAGTTTGGGCAAGATTCGTGCAGGACTAAGCTCGATTTGAATGGTTTCATTTGGTTCCACCCAGTCGGTCCAACCTGTCGATTCAATACGAGTAATAATCTCCTCTAAATTGCTCAACTCGTTTGCTGGAATATTCACCGTGAAGTAATCATCTAAATCAGTACGTGCGCCCTCTTCCGGAGCGAAGGCACGCTCGGTAGTCCAGCCTTGTGCGCCAATCCATCGCTTCCATCGCTCCAAGTTATCTTCATCGCTCAATTCTACCAATAACTCTCCCTCTGCCGCTAAACCGTATTGCGTTGTAGCAGGCATATCCTCGGCTTGAGGCCGAATGTTTTGATGAAAAAAGGCCATCATAAGCAGGGCTACAATACTAGCAGGAATAGCGAGGTGTTTAGACTGACTCAAACCTCGAAATAACATCGCTGCACCTCCATAAAACAACAAATCAGTGAAGCTATAGCTAAAGAAGTCACCTAAGGTAGAAACCTGGGTCACCAAGCCAAATAGCCACAAGCCTAGCCCTGGCACTACAGCATAGCTTAAAGCCTCTAATCCTTTTCGATCCAGCATGACTCCCATTAAACCCAGTAAGGTGAGAACAAATCCTAAGGTATACATAAGCAAATCAGTTTTGAGCAAATCATTACAATGTCACCCATTAAAGTAAATGAATTCTGCTTGTTCAGACAGTTTTTTCGACGAATGGAGGGTAATTAGTGATGTCCGCCAGATGAGCACCATCGTGAGTCCCGATCCTCGGGACGAACACTCCGTCGCTCAGCGGACAATCTGCTACTCAACCTCTCTTAGGCAAAGGTGTTCTTATAAATGAATATATCAACCTATTTGGCTGAAAGAAGTAAAGACTAGTACTCACAACGTAAAGCTTATTGCAAATAAGCAGGTGACAAACCCTTAGAATTGCTCCTAGTTTTATAATTTTGCGGCCACATAAACAAATTGAAGGAAGATGAGTAACAACGGGGTAGCACACGAAAAGTGTATTATTATCGGATCGGGGCCTGCCGGATACACCGCAGCAGTTTACGCTTCACGCGCAAACCTAGAGCCATTACTTTTTACCGGACAAGAGCCCGGTGGACAGCTAATGATTACTACCGATGTAGAAAACTATCCTGGTTATCCTGATGGCGTCATGGGGCCGCAGATGATGGAGGACTTCAAAAAGCAAGCAGAACGCTTCGGCACTCGCGTGCGTTTGGAGATGATTACTAAAGTAGACTTTTCAGGCCCTGTTCACAAGATATGGACAGAAGCAGGAGAAGAACTGCACGCTGACACCATCATCATTTCTACCGGAGCCAGTGCCCGGTGGTTAGGACTTCCTTCTGAGCAGACCTTTATGAACAAAGGAGTTTCTGCTTGTGCGGTATGTGATGGCTTCTTTTTCCGTGGGCAAGAACTTGCTATTGTAGGTGCAGGTGATACTGCTGCCGAAGAAGCTCTTTATCTTTCAAAATTGAGCCCGCAGGTGCATATGTTGGTGCGTAGAGACGAAATGCGTGCTTCTAAGATCATGCAGGATCGTGTTAAAAAGGCCGAAAACATTAAAATCTATTGGAACACAGAAACCAAGGAAATACTTGGTGGTGATGAAGTAGAAGGAGTACGGGTTTACAACAATAAAACCAATGAAGAGAGTACCATTCCTGTCAAAGGTTTCTTTGTAGCTATTGGCCACAAGCCCAATACAGGAATTTTCAAGGATTGGCTTGATATGGACGAGGCCGGCTACCTAGTAACCAAGTCTAAAAGCACCAAGACCAACATCGAAGGCGTCTTTGCCAGCGGTGATGCTCAGGACAATATTTATCGTCAGGCAGTAACAGCAGCAGGAACAGGCTGTATGGCTGCGCTTGATGCTGAACGCTATTTGACCGAAAAGGAGATTATCTAACTCTTTTTTGGCGCAATACAATATGGTATCCATTGCATAGGGGAAATACTGGTTAAGTATTTCCCCTATTTCATTTCTATCCCTTGCGCTGCTCTTCCTAGAGGAAATCGGGATGCGCCATCCTTCGCTATTCGCTACGGCCTTTTCATTGCGATTTACACTGCTTTCAGCATAAACTTATTATCTTTGGGGCACCCTGACCATTCATATATTTAGACAATTTTTAGTTTAAAGCAACCTATAGTTTATGGCTAATGCTCCCAAGACCCGTTTTCGGGCCGGTGTTCTTCACGGTGATGAAGTAACCGCTCTTTTCAACTATGCCAACGAAAACAATTTCGCCATCCCTGCGGTCAACGTAGTGGGTACCAATACCGTTAATGCCGTTCTGGAAACTGCACGTGAGCTAAACTCTCCCGTTATTATCCAGTTCTCTAATGGCGGTGCGGGTTTCTTTGCGGGCAAGGGTATGCCTGGCGAAGGGCAAAAATCGGCTATCCTGGGTGGTATCTCGGGTGCTATGCACGTTCATACCATGGCTGAGGCTTATGGTGTAACCGTTGTGCTTCATACCGACCACTGTGCCAAGAAGATTCTTCCTTGGGTAGATGGACTACTTGATGCTGGTGAGCGTTTCTATGCTAGCCGTGGTTATCCTTTGTACAGCTCCCACATGCTCGACTTGTCGGAAGAGCCAATCGAAGAGAACATCGAAGTTTGCGTTGAGTACTTCAAGCGGATGGCTAAAATCGGCATGACCCTCGAAATCGAACTTGGGGTTACTGGCGGAGAAGAAGATGGCGTTGACAATACTGATATTGACAACTCCCTACTCTACACGCAGCCAGAAGAAGTAGCCTACGCCTACGAAAAGCTTTTGGAGGTTAGCGACCAATTTACCATTGCTGCGGCTTTCGGTAACGTACACGGTGTATATAAGCCTGGTAACGTAACGCTAACGCCAAAGATTTTGAAGAATTCTCAGGTACACATTCAGGAAAAATTCAAGACTGGCGAGAATCCGGTCAACTTCGTTTTCCACGGTGGTTCTGGTTCTTCACGGGAAGAAATTCGTGAAGCTATCGAGTATGGTGCTGTTAAGATGAATATCGACACCGATATGCAGTGGGCCTTTTGGGATGGTATCCGCAATTACTATGAAGGTAAGCGTGACTACATGCAGACCCAAATCGGTAGCCCCGATGGTGCAGACAGCCCCAACAAGAAGTACTACGATCCCCGCAAGTGGCTACGTGCTGCTGAGGAGTCTTTCGTAATTCGCCTTAAAGAGGCTTTCGAAGACCTCAATTGTATCAATCGTAACGCGTAAATCTGAAGAGGGTGGTTTTTATACAAAACCACCCTCTTTTCTTTTCTATAGCACTACTGTGCCCAATTCATTTGCCAGACCATTCCTAAGCGTCTGCAACCGCTGTTGCAGCTTCATGTAGAGTACCAATTCCTCTATCTCATTACTGGCAGTCAGCTCTTTGAGTTTATCTACATTCTCTTGGCAGAGTCGAGTAAGTTTCCGTAACCGGAAGCGTTTCAATCCGTGGGCACTATCAATAATGAAGTTCTCGTCGGGTGCTTTTTGGTTAAGAACCACTTCCCATTTCTTTTCCCAGTTTTCACTAAACTCGTAAGGTGTGCTTACCATATCAATGGCCAACTTTCGCAGTTCTTCGGTTTCGTGCTGCATGAAGTAGCTCGCCGATGGGAGCTCTCCTTTTTCTACTAAGACTTGATATTCCTTGGCAACTCTTTGATAAAGCTCATTGTCAAAATTATCAATAACATCATCAATGTTGGTCATGATGAATTGAGCAACAGACTGTTCTTGTTCGTCTAGGGACTTATCACCATATAAGATTAAAATCCGAACCAAATCCCTTTCTTGATATTCATCTCCCGTTACAGTAGGTTTCGCAGCAACAGGTGGTGGCATCATACCTTGTTCCTCCCAGCCTGGCGGTGGCATTCCTTGCTCTTCCCAGCCTGGTGGTGGTCCGGAAGGGAATGGTGTTTTTTCATTTTTATTACTCCCTCCGCGCGCGCGCTCTTTTTGCTGATGTTTACGCAGCCGTTGAGCAATAATTTTGTTGGTTTCTGCTACGAGTAGTTGTTCGTCAACGCCAAAAAGTCGCGCACATTCTTTAATGTAAAGTGATCGCTTAAGTGGGTCTGGAATTAGGCTAATAGAACCAACAATGTCTTTGATCAGTGCGGTACGCTTTACCGGATCATTACCGGCCTCTGCGAGTAGTAAATTGGCTTTGAAAAAGATAAAATCCTCAGCCTTGTTCTCCAGGAAAGTTTTAAAAGCGTTAAGCCCCACTTGTTGTAAATAGGAGTCTGGATCTTCCCCATCAGGAAGGAGTACAATCTTTACATTAAGGTCTTGCTCAAGGAGTAAATCAATGCCTCTGAGGGCTGCGCGAATACCAGCTTTATCACCATCAAAAAGAACCTTTGCATTCGGGGTATAGCGTTTTATTACACCAATCTGATCAACCGTCAGTGAAGTACCCGAGCTGGCGACTACATTTTCAATGCCTGCCTGGTGCAAGGAAATAACATCTGTGTAGCCTTCTGTAATGATACATTCATCTTCTCTACGGATGGCTTGCTTCGCATGGAACGCCCCATAAAGAATGCGACTTTTATTGTAAACCTCCGTCTCGGGCGTATTGATGTATTTAGGAGCTTTCACATCTTTTTGCAAGATGCGGCCACCAAACCCTACTACCTTCCCCGAAAGGTTGCGAATCGTAAACATTACCCGATCCCGAAAGAAGTCACGCTTGTTTTTAATTAACCCGGCTTTTTCGAGTGTGCTGTTTTTATGCCCAGCTAGCTGGGCAGCATTTAGGAAAACATCTCGCCCCAAGGGTGCATATCCAAGACCAAATTTGCGAAGGGTTTCTTCCCTGAAGCCGCGTTTCTTGAAATAGCTCAAGCCCACACTTCGTCCTCGATCACTATCGAAAAGTTGTTCTTGATAATAGTCGCAGGCAAACTGATTGGCGATAAATAAGCTATCAGCCATCTGCTGCTCAGCACGTTGCTCCTCCGAAAGTTCTACTTCCTCTATTTCTATCCCATATTTCCCTGCAATCCACCGTAGTGCCTCCGGAAAACTGAGTTGCTCATGCTCCATCAAAAAATTAACAGGATCCCCTCCCCTGCCACAGCCAAAACATTTATAAATATTCCTGCTTGGATTGACATTAAAAGACGGTGTTTTCTCATTGTGGAATGGGCATAACCCAATGAGGTTGGTACCTCGCCTCTTTAAATTAACGAAGTCACCTACAACATCTTCGGCTCGTGCCGTTTCTATGATTTCTCGTACTGTATTTGGCTTAATCAATGGCTGAAGATTCTTTTTCTGTCAGATAAGTGTTAAAAAAATGATTTTAATACAAATGCTTAAAATATAACGAGCTATCTATCAGTCGCTTATAGCAAATGTTAAGGACTATAACATTTAAGGATGCATACAAATCACATCTGAAAGCGTCTATAATAGTGAAAGTTAGGAAATAAATACAGGATCGTAATCAGAAACGATCATCAAAATATAATGGGTGTTCTCATAGTGTGTGGTCTGCCCCGGCTCCGAAAGGATGTCCGGGGCAGTTTTCGTTTAGGTTACCCAGCTGTATCAGTGTACTCGTAAATTAAACCACCAAAGGACACCTAAGAAAAAAGATTCTCTGACAATTTTTGTGTCTAGAGTCAATCGAAAACAAAAATCACGTTCCTTACCAGTCACTTACGATTTCTGCTTTAGCTTGACCACAAAAATTATCAGAGAAGGAGAAAAAATAACTTAGGTGTCCTTTGGTGGTTCAAAAAAGAAGACTGTATTAAGACTCTCTCCTCAGTACTTCCAAGGGGCTTTTTCGCAATACTTCTCTGTTGTTGAGTAGACCAATAATCACAATCAAAGCAACAACCAAGACGAATATCACGCCGATTGCTGACCAAGGAGCATAATAAGTAAGCTCCAACTGGTAAGTAGCCAGTAACCAGCTACTTACGAGAGCTATGATGATTCCGGTAGCTGCTGCTAAGCTTCCCAAAAGAGCATATTCTGTTGCTGTTATTTTTAAAAGTTGCTTACTGCTAGCGCCGAGTGTGCGTAGCAAGACACTTTCTTTGATACGCTGTAGTTTGCTTAGAAGCAGTGAACTGATTAATACCAAAAAGCCCGTTAGTATGCTGAAAACAGCCATGAATTGGATGACGTAAGAAACCTTTTTCAATATATCACTGAGGGCATCAAGTATCGAACTGAGATCTACAACGGAGACATTTGCAAATTTTCGCACCACTGCTGTGCGATATTTGGCGGTTGTTTCCGGGTTAGGCGATTTGCTAACCAATACTTGAAACTGAGGGGCATTTTCCAATACTTTTTCAGGGAAAATGATAAAAAACCGGGTACGCATTTTGGTGAAATCCACTTTTCGGATACTTCCTACATAGGTCGTTACTGGCATTCCCTGGACGTTGAAATTCAGTTCGTCGCCAATAGAGACAGCCATAGACTCTGCAAAGCCCTCTTCGAGGGAAACATAGATAGAATCACCATTGGTCGCCCTAGGTCGAGGGAAAACCCCCTCCAAAACCTCTTCAAAACCATCTAGCGAGTCACGAAAAGTAACCCTGATTTCTCGGTTATAAGCCCATCGTCTTGCCTCTCGCGTAGTATCTGCCAGCCATTCTGCCTTGGTTTTGCCTTGCCAGCCAGTCATTCGCATTGTAACGATGGGCACTTGCTGTACAATAGGCATATCAAATTCGGTGGTCAACTCAGCCAATTCGGCCATTTGCTCTTTTTCTATGCCATAGAGGATGACGTTAGGCTGGTTGCCTGCATCCATTTCTTGTACATTGGACAGTAACAACCCCTGTACGATAAAAAGTGTCGTTAAAATTGCTGTTCCTAAACCGATGGACACAAGCAGGGTTACTGTTTGGTTATTGGGTCTGAACAAATTGGACAAACCTTGCCGAAAGACAAAGCTCCATTGTCGGGGGAAGAAACGCTTTACACCCCAGATGATTACTTGTGCAACACCAAATAAAAGCAGGAAAGAGAATACCAATCCTGCGGTAAACATAAGCCCACTCATAAAGTCTCCGGTCAAATACCAGAGGAACGCCAATAAAGACAAGCCAATGGCCCCAAATACGCCCCACTGGAGCCAATCGCGGGCTTGAACATCGTCTTCAAAAGAAGCACGCAAAATCCGCAATGGGCTGATCCTGCGGATTGGCAAAAGCGGAACCAGTGCAAACAGCATGGTAATGACTATACCAATTACAGCTCCTTCAGCGATGGCTTTCCATGAGATTTCAGTAGTTACTTCTAGTGGGAGAAAATCCTGAAACAATTGTGGTAATGCCAGCTGTACAGCTGTTCCCATAATAGTCCCTAAGATGACGCCTAGGCCACCAATGGTGCAAATCTGCAAGAGGTATACCCAGAAGATATCACTTCCTTTCATACCCAAGCACCGAAGCACGGCAATAGAAGGTATTTTGGTTTTCACATAGATCAGTACACTACTCGCTACGCCGATACACCCCAATAAAAGAGATACTAAAGCAACCAGGTTTAGAAAAGAGTTCAGGCCAGAAAACGCATCGCTAAGGTTTTCTTTCTGCCCTTGGACGGTTTGCAAACGAAGGCTTTCATTTCTGAAATCTTCTTTTTGAGTATCCACCCATTCCTCAACAGCATAATCTGCTGGAAGTTTGTAATAGTAGTTGTAGTTGACCAAGCTACCCGCCTGAACAAGACCCGTAGCTTCCAGATTTTGTTGAGAAATGTATACAGGAGGAGCAAAACCCGCGGCTACATTAGCACTAGCAAAGTCATTCAGTAGCTCTCCAGCAATAAGAAAAGACATTGAACCCAAGCGAATACTATCGCCCGTTTTAACCTCAAACTGTTCCATGAAGCCACGGTCGACTAAGGCGTAATTGCCGTTTGTTAGTTGACTGCGAGCATCAGCAGGTGCTGTTTTTAGCTGTCCGTAGAAAGGAAAGTCTCCTGCTAATCCTTGCAGGCGAATAAATTGGCTATGGTCGATACGGGGAAGGTAGGCCATTGAAAAGAGCTCCTGTTTGGAAGCCTCCTCTCCGGGCAGCGTCGCTAATACCGCTTTTAAGTCTTCACTAACGGGGCGATTGCCGCTCACAACCAAATCAGCTCCTAATAGAGAAGCTGCTTGCTCGTCGATATCTCTTTGAAGATTATAATTAAAAGAGTTAATAGCCACCAATGCGGCTATTCCAAGAATAATAGAAGACATGAAAAGGACTAGGCGACCACGATTTTTACGAGAATCTCGCCACGCTAGCCGACGAATAAAGGACCAATCTCTCATTGTTTAGGTGTTTTGGGCAGTGGTAGTATCAGCAACCACATGGCCACCTTTGAGTTGAATGATCCGCTGTGTTTTTGCAGCTAGTTCTGGGTCATGAGTAACGATTACAAGTGTTGTCCCCATTTCCTTGTTAAGCTCGAACAAGAGATTTTCCACCATTTGCCCAGTGCTGTCATCGAGGTTTCCAGTAGGTTCATCAGCGAAGAGAATTTTTGGCTCATTGCAAAAAGCTCGAGCAAGGGCTACGCGCTGTTGTTCACCACCAGACAACTGAGTAGGGTAATGATCCATGCGATCCCCTAGCCCGACCTTAGCTAAAAGCTCTTTGGCTTTTTGTTGGGCATTTTTCTTGCCGTTCAATTCTGCCGGAATCATCACGTTTTCCAGCGCGGTGAGGGTAGGAATAAGTTGGAAGTTTTGAAAAATAAACCCAACATACTGGTTACGTACAGCTGCGCGAGCATCTTCATCCAGCTCATTGAGCGTCGCATCACATAAGATCACTTTACCTTCTCCTGCTCTATCTAAGCCAGCGCAAAGGCCAAGTAAAGTTGTTTTTCCACTCCCTGATGGACCGATAATAGCTAGGCTTTCACCTGGAGCTATAGCAAAGGAAACATTATCCAAAACAGTTAAGGATCTATCACCAGATCGGTAGGTCTGGCTGAGTTGCTCGACAGCAAGAATTGTAGACATAGAAGAATAAACTTTATTGGGTGCAGGCTCGTTCAGTAATAATTGATTCAACCTTGACCATTAATAACAGTACCAATTCAAATTGGATGAACAAGAACACTGTTAATCGATAAAAAAGAACAATTTAGTGGACTAAAATCAGGCCTAAGCCGACTAAGGCCATCGAAAACACGCTAATTATAAAATTACTATCAATGACGATTACAATGCGTAACATCTTTTTAGCCTTGTTGGTTACGGGATTTTTTGTTTTAAACGGCTGTGGCGATGCCCCTCAAGAGGCTTCTGCTGCGGAACACGGAATGACCGAAGATACAATTGATGAAGAAGTGACCAGTAGTTCCGAAAAAAAAGATCGACCACGTATTGTCTTTTTTGGGAACAGCCTTACTGCCGGGTATGGTCTTGACGAACAATATTCTTTTCCCTCACAGATTCAACACAAAATAGACTCGCTTGGGTATAACTATGAAGTTGTCAATGCAGGCCTGAGTGGAGAAACCACCGCCGGTGGGCGCAACCGCATAGATTGGGTGATGGAACAACCCATGGAGGTCTTTGTCCTTGAATTAGGTGGTAATGATGTCCTTCGTGGATTTGAATTAACTGCTACGCGCGAAAACTTGGCTGCTATTCTTGATGCCGTACGCAACAAATATCCCGAAGTAAAATTGGTGCTGGCAGGAATGGAAGCTCCCCCTAATATGGGCGAAGCTTACACACAAGAGTTTCGCGAGATTTATCAAGAACTTGCAGTTGAAAAAAAGACTGCGCTTATTCCCTTCTTATTAGCCGATGTAGGAGGTATTAAAGAATTGAATCTTCCTGATCGAATTCATCCCAACAAGGATGGTCAAGTAATTGTAGCCAACAATGTATGGCAGGTACTAGCGCCACTGCTTGAGAAGAGATAGTACTAAACCTCCTAGCTAGTTGAAATTTTCACCAATTTGCTCCATGATTCGAACAAAGTGTTCGTAATCTTCTTCGGATAAATGCGCCCAACCTTGTGTTCGGAGCGCTAAGACAGATGGTAGAACCTTGTTGTGTAATGCTCTACCTTTCTCAGATAGAAAAATGAGTGATTGGCGACGGTCAGCCGAAGATTGTTTCTTTAGGATTAACTGCTTTTTTGCCAGTAAAGTAATAATCCTGGAAACGGTAGGTGCATTTTTGAAACTATCGTTGGCCAGGTCGGTCTGCGAAACACCGTCTCCTTCTGCTAAACGGTCTAAAAGTACCCACTGCTCCGTTGTGATATCTGCCTCTTGATCACGAAAGGCCTGAAGATAATTCTGACGAATTATCTTCAGGGTTCGATCCATGATTGCACCGAAGTTTTTGGTCGGTTTGATCTCCATTGTAAAATATTCAGTGATAGGGTTTAGAAGCCTGGTAATAAGAATGCTGCATTTTGCATCATTCTGCTTGTTCCTCTCCAAAACATTCGATAGTGAGGGTTGTCCAATAGGTATACAATCTTACCATCACCAACCTTTTGCACTCCGGCAAAAGTTTTACCAGCCAAGCGTTTCAAATTATCCATAGAAGCGTACCCTGCGGTAAGAAGCTCTCCCGGTTCCTGATGATAGGTACCTACTGATTCTAAGATAGTTGCAGGCTCTAAGGCATTTGTATTGAGTTTTAGTCCAAAAACTTCGGGTTTCACACCAAAAGCTAGAGGGTGTGTGGTATCAATATTGGTTCTTAATGCAGAGCCGGGGATACGTTTTAGCCCTCGGTATGTTTCTTGCTCAGCATAAGTTAGGTATTTGGCTGCTTCACTCGTGTCAGGAATACTTTTAACCAATTCTACTTTTCCAAATTTCCCTTCGGTCGTAAAAAAACGAGCGGCTTCCTCGAGTGCTATGAGTGTTCCTCCTCGTTGCAACCATTGGTTAATCTCAAGCCGTTGTTCTTGCCAGAAAATACGATTAAGGTCGCGGCCACCAGGTAGGATAAGAACATCATAATCGTTGATATCTACATAGCCATAACGCTGTCCTAATTTAGGCATACTGGTTTGAGCAAAAGCAGAGGTACGGATACGGTCGATAGGGAAAGCGGTTTCCTGGTCAAAAAGAAAGTAGACCTGACCACTCGTATAGGTATTAAAAGGAGGTTCTACCAGCATGGCAACCCGCGGTTGTTCAACCGGCCGATTGCGGCTTGATGCCAAATCAAAACCGTCGCTCATTCGGCCTGTCGGAAGTGCAGTGATATTCACACCAGTACTGGCAGAGATGTTTTCCATATCCTCGGCCATACTTGATGTCCTTTCCAGGTTTCGCCCTCTAAGAACAATAAGCGTGCCGGCAGAGTAGGTTTCTTCCCCATTAGAAAATGGTGCAACAGCAGACCTTACACGGTATCCTTTTTGCCAAAGCTCACCAAGGGCTTTTGGGGCCCATCTTTGCTGCCAATCAATAAGGTAGGCGTAAGCCATTTGTCCTTTTAGTGTTGCATTATTCAAACTACCGGTCCATTCTTTTTCTCCTACGGGTGTTGTAGCCACTTTGGGGGTGATGGTACTGGCATAAGCTTCCAGGTTATATGCAAGTGGGGCCGACCAGGTTGCCATATCGTACATTACAGAATCTTCAATGGCCAGATTTCGATCCATAATACTGTGAATAAATAGATGGCGGGGCTGTTGTGCGGATATGATATAATCACCAGCAGAAAAGGTGGTCGTGCTGCTTTTCCCAGTTCTATAATCAAGGCTGCTTGCTAATGTAAAATCTTCATTGGCCTGTTCGACAACGACACCTTGGCGATCCATTACTTTCAAAAAGTCTTCAAGAAAGCCTCCTTTTTCGTTTCGGATAACGAAACTTTGGTGGGGAGATTTGGTAGTTGCCGGATTCCAGGCGGCTACACTATAAGCAAGAAGTTGTTGTCGCTGAACAGCAGCCTTTTGAATAGTCGCCAATGAGGTCGTATAATGATCAAATATTCGCTGACGCAAGGTCAAAATATATCCATCATCAGTGGTGATGGCTCGGCCAGCTCCAATCCCTCCCTGTTCGGTCAGCATTCCTATCGCTCCCATTACACTTGGGTAAGACGAACCATAGCCAGGATAGAAAAAGTCAAACCGATCTCGGGTGAAATACATGAGGCCCTCACGATCAAATGCGGCAATATTCGCACGCCCAAAAGTGTCACTCCAGGCTTCATAAGAATCTGGTAGCAGGAGGTTTCGTGGTGTTGCGCCAGGAGCCGTGAAATAATTTGAATTATAACCTTGTTCGTGATAATCGACATGAACTTGTGGCATCCATCGCTGATATTCGGCCGTATGTCCACGTGACTCAGGGTGAACACCCCAAATCCAATCGCGATTCAAATCAAACCAATAATGATTGGTACGTCCGTTGGGCCAAGGAGCGTAATGCTCGAAGTCACTGGGATTAATTCCAGGCTGCTGGCGTCCAGCACCGTTGATCCAATAAACGTAGCGATCGCGACCATCAGGGTTGATACAAACAAATAGGATCACGACACTTTCGGCTAGTGTTTTAGCGGTTTCTTCATCCTGGGCCGCCGCCAGACGGTAAGCAATCTGCATGGCTGCTTCGGTAGAGGAGGCTTCATTTCCGTGGATATTATAGCTAAAAGAGGTAAATACAGGATCGTTGGCAATGATCTTTTTTCCTTCCTCACTCACAGCAAAATCAGCATCCATTAATTGTAGGTGACGCTCACGTAGCGTTTCCATTTGTGCATGATTTTCAGGGCTGCTTATGACTAGATTTATAAGAGGACGTTGTTCATAGGTTTCTCCATAAGTATTTAGGGTAATGCGATTTGACAAATTCGCCAAGTACTCAAAATAAGCTACTGAGCGATGGTACTCTGTAAATCGTTCTCCTAGTTCATATCCAAGAAACGCTGCGGGAGATTGTATCTTGTCATTGTATTCCAATGCTTCGTCAAAAGGAAAACGTTCCGGCGTCAGATCGACTTGTTGGCCGTAATTAAGGATTGGAATTAGGGAAAAGAGGAAGAAGAAGAACCGTATCATACCTTTATGACTTTAGCTTTGGGGTTTGAAAAGAAAAAAACACGCTACTTAGCGCCGTCGTGGAATCAGTGTTCTGGGATAAGCAACAAGACTTTGATCCCCGTTTTCACCAATACTAGCTACGCCGAAGAGATAATTATCAATGACGATCCCTGTAAGTTCAACGGCATTGGTATTTGCTGGAAAATACCGAGCATGCTGCCATTTCGGAGCTGTAGTATCTCTCCAATAGACCACGTATCCAGCGATATCAGGATCTTCACTAGCTTCCCATTCCAATTGGGTAGAAGGTTGAACAGCACCGCCAATCATCAACCCGCTTGGGGCAGGAGGAGCGCTTGCTAAAGAGGCCAGTGTCACCATATTGACGCCAGTGAGCTTGGCTGTATAATCAAAATTAACACCTTCTATTACATCCCCGTAAGCAATTCCGTCTTCTGTCCGTAAATCTTGATGTTGACGGTTGTAGTTTTCGTGGGTCTCCATAATTCGAACACCAGGAAAGCCGAGGTCATTAAATGGTCGATGATGCCCTCCCCTACCAAATCGGTCAAGACGGTAAATCAAAATTGCATCCAGATTCGTGAAGAACTGTTCGGTCATTTTATCAATATAGCGCGCTAACTGACGGCTGGGGCCATCTACTTCACCGCCGTAAAAGCGTCGCCAAATGCGTTGCTGCTCTGTTTCGTTCGGTGGTGTTGGTTCACTAAAAACTCGAAAGGTGGTATTGTCAATTACGCCATCAATACCTTCGATGTTGCCAATCATATCATTGTTGATCACCCCCAGGATGTCCCATTCTTCATCCAGGGCTTTCTGAGCGAGATGCTGACCACCAAAAAGGCCTTGCTCTTCGCCGGATAGGCCAACATAAATAATGGAAACAGGAAATTGATATTTAGAGAGTACTCTTGCGGCTTCTATTACACCAGCCATACCAGAAGCATTGTCATTTGCTCCAGGAGAATCATCGGTACCATTGAGAGGGTCGCTAATACGGGAATCTATATCTCCACTCATGATGACATATCGATCAGGATAACGCGTACCTCTTTGAATAGCCATTACATTGACCACCCAGGTGTCTTCTGGAATACGACGATTCCCTTCAGCGGTCACCAATGTCCGTTGGTATTCTACTTCCAGGCAATTATTACAATCACTGCTTATTTTGTCAAAAGAAGATTTGATCCACCGGCGTGCGGCACCAATACCCCGGGTCTCAGAAAGGGTATCACTTAGCGTGTGGCGAGTGCCGAAATTGACCAACGCTCGAATATCTGCTTCTAAGCGTTCGGCAGAAGCCCCCTCAGCTATCTCATACATTAAAGGATTCAAAACGGGAGGCGTCGTTTGTTGCGCGTTTATGAGTTGAGCAACGAAAACGATAAATAGTGTAAGTGAAATTTTATCCATCTTTCTGTAGTATTCAAATTACTTGGCTAAGAGAACAACATGATAGGGTTATTCGCCAAAAAAACAGCAGAATTAAGAGTAAAAATACTCTTGATCCCGAATACAATCAGACAGGTGGTAGTTTACAGGCTTATTTTTCAAAAAGCTGCAACAGATCAGAAATCCGATCTTTAAGGTCTTTACGGTCCACAATGAAATCCAAAAAGCCGTTCTCCAGAACGAATTCTGAAGTTTGAAATCCTTCTGGTAAATCTTTCTTTATCGTTTCCTTGATGACTCGGGGGCCAGCAAAACCAATGAGTGCCTCTGGTTCAGCAAAGTTTATATCCCCTAACATGGCAAAAGAAGCAGTAACTCCTCCTGTTGTAGGATCTGTCATAAAGGAAAAGTAAGGTACTCCAGCCTTAGCTAAAGTACTCAGCTTGGCTGATGTTTTGGCCATCTGCATCAAGCTGAAAGCGGATTCCATCATACGAGCTCCTCCCGTTTTAGAGATAATCATAAAGGGAGTTCTGGTTTCACGGCAGTGATCAATGGCTCTGGCTATTCTCTCTCCAACGACAGACCCCATCGAGCCTCCGATGAACTGAAAATCCATGGCAGCAATCACCAATGGTCGGCGATTAACTTTGCCTTGCGCAACCGTAATTGCATCCGTGAGCCCTGTTTTCTTGTAGGCACTAGCCAACCGTTCCGGGTAGGATTTTAAATCGACGAAATTAAGGTGATCTTTTGAACGAAACTCTTCGAACATCAAATCGAAGTTGCCGTCAAAAATAAGATCGAAGTAATCGTAAGAACCAATGCGGACATGATAATTACAGTGAGGACACTTGTAGGAGTTCTCACGCAATTCTTTCATTGTAGACGTTTCTTTACAACGTTTACACTTATACCACAGGCCCTCCGGAGCTTCTTTCTTGTTCCTCGTTGCTGTCTGAATTCCGTCTTTAAGTCGCTTGAACCAACCCATAAAATCAGTTTATATGGAAGCGGGAATGTTTAGGTGTCGCGCAAGTCTTTTTGTACACCAAATTAATTGATGCTTATGCTTGCAGCGTGGCAAAAGTAATAAAGCTAATGGGATAATAAAAGCCTGTATGATTTAATTAAATTTCTCTATCCTCCTTTTCGCTAGGAATGAAGGGTAAAGCTGTAGAGATTAACTGGCTTAACATCCCATTTTCAGGGAAGGTTAATACCTATGAGCCTGTACGGTCTGAATGAACGCACGTACGCCTTCGAGTGGTGTGTCAGGATAAACTCCGTGACCAAGGTTAGCGATGTGTCTTTTACCAAAAGTAGTTAACATCTTTTTCGTTGCTTCCGCAACCTTTTCTCCCGGAGCATAGAGTTGACAGGGATCGAGATTACCTTGAAAGGCTTTATCCGTCTTTAGTGATTTGCGTAAATCGGCAGGATTCTGAGTCCAATCTAAGCCTATTACCTGGCAGGGTAAGGCGTCTAATTTACTGAGTGCAAACCAAGCATCTTTAGCAAAAACAGTCACTGGGGTCTCTTCTTCTCGTAGTGCTTCTGTAATCTGGCGCAGGTAAGGGATAGCGAACTCTTTATACAAGGCTGGAGATAAAATCCCTGCCCAAGAGTCAAATAATTGAATCAAATCTGCACCGTGTTTTACTTTCTGCTTCAGATAGGCAATGGTGGTGCTGGTGATTTTTCCTAGCAAGGCATGAGCTAACTCCGGCTCCCGGAAAAGCATTTTTCTTGCTTTAGAAAAAGTTTTGCTTCCTCCACCTTCTACCATATAAGCGAAAATGGTCCAGGGAGCGCCAGCGAAACCAATTAAAGGAACCCTACCGGCAAGTTCTTTTTTCGTCAATGCCAAAGCATCGTACACGTAAGTTAATTCAGATGCAGCATCAACACCCTCAATTAAGTCCTCTATATCTTTTTGTGACTGAATCGTCTTAGGGAAAGACGGCCCTTTCTTTTCGATCATTTCATAGGTGAGTCCCATTGCTTCTGGGATGACCAATATATCGGAGAAGATGATTGCAGCATCAACACCTAGTATATCTACAGGTTGTAGGGTAACCTCTGCAGCCAATGCAGGGGTTTCTACCAATTCTTTAAATCCGCTCAACTTGGCCCTTAGGGCGCGGTATTCAGGTAAAATTCTTCCAGCTTGGCGCATCAGCCATACTGGGGGGNGTTCTACTTCGGCTCCTTGAGCAACGCGTAATAATAGGTCGTTTTCCAATCTCATGCGGCAAACTTAAGAGAATTATATGAACTGATGAAACCTCTGCTATTTTGTGATAATCAATTGACAAAAAAGAACCGAATCAGAAATTTCATTAATTTGGGGGCTATTTCTAACTATCCTCCTAACTTCATGAAGAATCTGCCATTACATTGGAAAATCATTATCGGCCTATTTCTAGGTATTATCTATGCTTTCTTTTCCGTAAAGTGGGGATGGAGCAAGTTTACAATAGACTGGATTGATCCTTTCGGTACGATCTTTATTCGTTTGTTGAAATTTATTGCGGTGCCGCTGGTCTTACTCTCTATCATCTCAGGAATCAGCACCTTGCCCGATTTGTCCAAACTTGGACGAATGGGGGTCAAAACGATGTTGGCTTATATGGTAACTACTGTTGCTGCAGTTGCTGTAGGGCTTGTATTGGTAAATATAGCTCAACCAGGTGCAACAATTGACCAAGATCAACGTATCAAAAATCGCATGAAATACGAGCTTTGGGTACAGCAAACGGATGGTGTCGAAATATTGGATGGCAAAAACTATCTTTCTGACCCTACCTACGCTAATTTTCGAGATGCTGCTGCTACGGCACTGGTAGATGAATTGAGTATGGCTGAGGAAGATCCTTCCCTTTCCAAGAAATTAGCTGATGCTTCTCAAATGAAGGAAGCGGGGCCTTTGAAATTTTTTGTTGACTTCGTTCCTGAAAATATTTTCATGTCGTTATCGGATGGCAAATTGATGCTGCAAGTCATTTTCTTCGCCATTTTCTTCGGTATTGTCTTATTGATGATTCCAAGAGAAAAAGCGGAGCCTGTTATGGCTTTCATGGATGGTACCAACGAGGTTTTCCTAAAAATGGTAGAAGTAGTGATGAATGCTGCGCCATTTTTTGTTTTTGCGCTGATGGCTGGAGTTATTGCAAAGATGGCAAGCACAACGGCTGAAGTCATTGAAATATTTAAAGGGTTAGCTGCTTATTCTTTGGTCTTAGTCGCAGGGTTAGGGTTTATGATTTTTGTTTTTTATCCCTTAATGATGAAGATTTTTGTGAGAGATCTGCCTTATGCAGCATTCTTTCGTAAAATCAGCCCTGCTCAGTTTTTGGCTTTCTCCACAAGTTCTAGCGCCGCTACGCTGCCAGTGACCTTGGAGTGTGTACGCGACAACCTTGGTGTATCAAAGAATGTGTCCAACTTCGTTTTGCCCATTGGCGCAACCGTTAATATGGATGGTACGAGCCTTTACCAAGCTGTAGCGGTAGTATTTATGGCTCAGATGCACTTTGTAGACTTGTCTATCGCTCAACAAGCCACCATCGTCCTTACCGCTACCCTGGCCTCTATTGGTTCGGCTGCGGTGCCTTCTGCTGGTTTGGTGATGATGATTGTTGTATTGCAGTCGGTAGGTTTAAACCCTGCTTGGATCGCTATCATTTTTCCGGTAGATCGTATCCTGGATATGTGCAGAACAGTTGTTAATGTAACCGGTGATGCCACTGTTTCAACATTAATTGCTAAATCAGAGGGTGACTTGGACATGGAAATATTAAAATCCTGATTATAAAACCGAAAGGATCGTTGAAATTATGGAAGGAGTACTAGGAGTAGGTTCACGGGTAAAACACCCAGCCTACGGTGATGGAGTTGTCATTCGACTCCATGCAGCAGCTTATGAGTTGGCTTTCACGCTTTATGGTCTAAAATTAGTAGGCCGCGATTATGATAAATGGGAGATTGTCGAAGCCATCCCTGCGGAAGAGGAAGTAAGTTTCACGGAAGCCGAAAAAGCACTGGTCAAGATACTAAAGGCGTACAATGGCCTCGAAGAAGTGGTAGATCTCGCGGATAAGTGGATTGACGGGAAACTCATTCTGCAGCCAGCAGACCCTGACATGAAGGGGAAGGAAATGGAAATTGATACTTTTTTCCATAAAATCGTGATGGTCAGGGATCGCTTACGCGTGATGGAACAGCGGATCAATAGCAGTGCTTTGATTGACGAAGAGAAGATCAACCTTCAGCAATATATTACGCGGATTTACGGAAGTCTGACTTCTTTCAATGTCCTTTTCAAATACAAAGATGATCACTTTAAAGGGAGCAAATCATAACCCTTTGCCATCTTATTCGTTATTGTTCTTAAACTACGCTTGTGAAATTTGCTCCTATATTGTTAGCAGCCATGATATTGCTGACCCTTACTACTTGCTTACGCATGGAAAATGCCTACACCAAGATTCCTCCTGGTGTTTGGCGGGCTGTTCTTCAACTTGATCCTAGTGCCGTCAGTCCGAATCCCAAAGGGGAATACAGAGAAGATAAGCTTGGCCTCACTTTTGATGAAGTAACGAATGGAGAACTTCCCTTTAATTTCGAGGTTGAATATACAGACGATACCACCTTCCAGGTTGTCTTCCTGAATGGAGAAGAAAGAATTGTGGTCAAAGATATTAGCTTCGGCCGTAGTAAGTCGAGGGCGAAAGACTCTATACGGATCAATTTTCCGATCTATGATACCTATATCGTTGGGCTTTATGAAGAAGGCCTGATTGAAGGCGAGTATGTGGTCAACTACCGCGAAAACTACAGCATTCCGTTTATTGCTCATTTTGGAGAAAACCATCGCTTTACCAAGATTCCAAAGGCACCGGCATTGAATCTTTCTGGTATTTGGGAAGTCACCTTTGGACCGGGCGGGGATGAGTCTGCTGCTTTTGCTGGTATTGGCGAATTTGTCCAAAAAGACAACCAGTTGAGCGGTACTTTTCGAACGGAAACTGGTGATTACCGCTACTTGGAAGGAGAAGTATCAGGAACCAAAGCCTATCTATCTGTTTTTGACGGTGCACATGCCTTTTTATTTGAAGCTCAGATAGACGCTGATGCCGAAACCATGATAGGATCATTCCGTTCAGGAAAGCACTATCGTACCATTTGGCAAGCCCGTCGAAATTCCGAGGTGACCTTAAAAAGCCCTTACGAACTAACTAAAGTAATAGACGCTGGAGACCCAATCGATTTCACTTTTCCCAACACCAATGGAGAAGCAGTAAGTTTATCGGATGAAGCTTTTGCCGGCAAGGCCAAGCTGATCCAGATAATGGGTACCTGGTGTCCAAACTGCAAAGATGAAACTCAGTTTTTATTAGATTATTTTGCCAAAAATACTCATCCTGATCTTCAGGTAATAAGCATTGGCTTTGAGCGTTATCGTGAAGAAGAAAGGGCATTAGCTGCCTTGAGGCGCTACCAGGAACGCAATGAAATTCCTTACCCTGTACTTTGGGGAGGCTATTATGATAAAGAAGAAGCTTCAAGAGCATTACCGATGCTTAATAAGATCATCTCCTACCCTACCCTTTTATTTATCGACAAAGAAAATCGGGTAAGGAAAATTCACACTGGTTTTGATGGTCCAGCTACTTCCAGATTCAAGGCTTTTCAGGAAGAATTCGAACAAAGTATTCAACAATTACTTTCTGAGTCCTAAACTTCTTGCTTTAAGCAATATCCAACTATGCAAACATTAAATATTCCCGTATCGCTAGCCTACTGTGTTGAAAACGAGGAAATCGCGAACAAAATAGCTGCTGATTTAGCATCCATTATTTCTTTACAGAAGGTAGCTATTCAAAGAGATCAAGAACAAAGTCTGGCCAGTGTTCTCAAAGGTTTTGAAGGAGCCATCATTTTATTGGTTAGCGATAATTTCCTTCGCTCTACCAAATGTATGGAGCAAGGTTTGAGTATGCTCAATGAGCATGGTCATGACTTACTGCCTGTTGTTATTCCTGGTTACAGACTGCAGGAAAATGGCGAAAAAGAAGAGGTAGCAACTAGTTTTGAAAGGGTTACGGATATCATTCAATACATTAATTTTTGGCAAGATCGCTATCTTGATTTACGCCGTCAAAAGCGAGAAGATAACAGCTTAAATAGCGAAAGCTTTGCCACACATTTAAAGACCGTTCGGGATATATCTGGCGAAGCAGGTGAATTCATTCGTTTACTAAGGAGCAATCTGCACTTGGAACTCTACCAGTTTCAGCACAATGCCTATGAGCAACTGTTCATTTTTCTGGACGAAACCGATGCCGGTGATGTTTTTCGGGCAACCTTTGCTGGTGAACCCAAAGCCATCACACCAGAAGAAATTCCAGCAGTTGAAGAACCTACAGAGGAGGTAGATGAGGCTCCTCCTATTGATTTGACAGGTATACCGGGAATAAACTTACTCCCTCCCACCCCAGCTGATGATGAGGAGGAACCAGAAGAAGTGCCGGATTCTCAGGAAGACCATGTTGTTGTAGATAAAGTGGAAGATTTTGGGATCGAAGTACTGGAAGGAGAGCCAGAAGAGCATCCAAAAGAAGAAGAGGAACCTGATCTCGAAGCACTAGAAGGAGAACCAGAAGAAAGCACTGATGACATTGAAGATGAAGTAGGAATTTTGATAGAAAAAGCTTGGCGCCTGGCAGATAGCAGCAGCCTCACTGATGGTATTACATTGCTGGAAGCAGGACTAGAGTCTTTTCCGAACAACGAAGAATTACTGTACAATTACGCCTTGTTGTTGGCACAGGATGATCAGCCCAAAGAAGCTATTGAGCAGGTGAATTTTTTGTTGACCAAAAACCCACAACACGAAAATGGCTTGTTTTTAGCAGGTGAACTAGCCGATCTAGCGGGCAAACCAGCCCTTGCACGAAAGTATTTTGCAAGGCTTGTTAGAATAAATGAGCAGGGCGCTGATGTTTGGTTCCGTCTAGGGGAATTAAGCTTACAAGCCGAACCAGATGCCACAGAAAAGGCTGTCAAGTACTTTAAAGAAGCTGCGAAAAGAGAAGGCACGCCCGAGGATGCCTATTATCAATTAGGATTGCTTTACGCTGGCGCGCTTGACCATCCTAAAAAGGCTCTCAAGGCTTTTAAGAAAACCATTGGAATCAACCCAGAACACGCTTTCGTTCACTATGACCTGGCTCTTTTATACCATCGACAAAAGGAGCACGAGCAGGCTTTTCATGCTTACCAACAAGCAATTTCTATCAACCCGGAGTTGAAAACTCCTGAAAACGACACCGTCTTTAAGCTTATGGCTCATAAATCTGATCTTCAGCAAGAACAAAATACGCTACAGGCACTCAAAGACAACGTTCAACGCCTGGAAGCACTCATTCAACAACGAGAGGCTTCTGCCCTACTTGAAAGCGAAGTCGGAAAAGGAAAATGTATCCTGATTACAGGTGCTACCTCAGGAATTGGTCGTGCAACAGCAACAAAATTTGCAGCTAATGGCTATCGATTAATCATCACCGGAAGACGGAAGGAACGCCTGGAAGCACTGCAACAAGAGTGGGAAGAACGCTATGGAACGGAATCTTATCTGCTTGTTTTTGATGTACGTTCAGCCGAAGCGGTTCAGAACGCTATTGACAGTCTACCTTCTGAGTGGTCAGACATTGATATTTTGATGAACAATGCCGGTAAGGCCAAAGGTTTTGACCCCATCCACGAAGGTCACCTTGAGCATTGGGACGAAATGATAGATACCAATATCAAAGGACTTCTCTACCTAACCAGGGCTGTTACGCCAGGTATGGTTGCTCGCAGGCAGGGACACGTCATCAATGTGGCTTCTACGGCAGGTAAAGAAGTTTATCCAAAGGGGAACGTTTATTGTGCCACGAAATTTGCGGTAGACGCACTCACCAAAAGTATGCGTCTGGACTTGCACCGGCATGATATTCGGGTCAGCCAAGTGGCTCCTGCTCATGTAGAAGAAACAGAGTTTGCCCTGGTCCGCTTTGATGGAGACCAAGAAAAGGCGAATATCTATGAAGGTTTCCAGCCACTCACCAGTCGTGATGTTGCAGAAACGGTCTTTTTTATTGCTCAGCAACCTGCTCACGTTAATATCCTCGATGTCGTTTTGCAAGGCACACAGCAAGCAAGTAGCACGGTAATTGATCGCTCAGGAAGGGATAAATATCAGGAGGAGGAATGAAGAAGGTGTAAGGGTTGGGTGCGTGTAAAGGTGTAAGGGTTCTCAACCTTTCAGGCTGGTGCGTTGTGCTGTTTGTGAGTAGTCTTGATAAAAAATCATGACGTGCCCAATAGGAAGCTGTCTATCTTTGATCGTTAACAGCTTTCGCTGGAAAAGCGGAAACCTGACCATCAACTTTCAACCATCAACCATCAACAGAATTTTACATTTTTGCAACATATCAATTGCTCTGCGCCGCTTTAAAGAAGCCGCTGCCATCCAATTCTGAGAATTCTACCGGAAGTACACCACTCCCCTGCTGTTCATTGGTAAACACGCCATAAATGGTGTCTACGGCCTCCATCGTAAGCTTGTTGTGGGTCACGATGATGAACTGACTTTCCTTACTGAACTTCTTGATGATACGATTAAATTTGGTGATATTGGCATCATCAAGAGGAGCATCTACTTCGTCAAAAATACAGAACGGTGCTGGCTTGAGCAGATAGAGGGCAAAAAGCAATGCGGTAGCGGTAAGTGTTTTCTCTCCACCTGATAACTGACTGATAGATTGTGGCCGTTTCCCTTTAGGTTTTGCTACAATTTCAATCTTGGATTCCAGCGGATTTTCTGGTTCCAGTAGAATCAGATCACAATTGTCATCTTCGGTAAAGAGACTTCTGAATACATCAATGAAGTAAATGCGGGCTTTATCAAAGGCATCAAGAAACTGAATAGTTGCGGTTTCTTCAATCTCTTTGATGGTCTTAATCAAAGACTCCTTGGCGGCGATGATATCTTCTCTTTGGTTAGTGATCGTATCAAAGCGCTCCTTCATTTCGTCGTACGCTTCAACCGCCATAGGGTTTATTTCGCCGTAATTGTCAATGCGGCTTTTCATTCGTTCTACCTTCAATTCAAGTTCGGTAGGGTCCATTTTTTCAATCTTCGCATCAATTTCTGTCTCCTGATTGATGAATTCATTGACATCAATGGAAAATTCAATTCGTAGGCGTTGAGCTACGGTACTGATATCGAATTTTACGCTACTGAATTTGTCTTTAAGTTGGTTGATCAATATTTGAGCATCTTGGCGAAGGCGGCCCACTTTGCGGAGCTTGTCTTCTAGCTCATTAATTCCACCACGCGCTTCAAAGTAAGCCTGCTCTGCTTCGGTAAGACCGGCTTCTCGTTTGGTCTTTTCTTCGTAAAGTCCCTGTAACTCAATCTCTAGATCATCGACTTTTGTCTGCGCATTTTGAATTTCTTGGTCGCTGCTTAGCAATGACTCCTCATTTCGTTTACGAACAGTCGTGATTTCAGTGAGTTGCTTCTCGCGAAAAGAGAGTTCTTGTTGTAGGGCCGTTACCCGGTTTTGCTGGCGAATGAAAGAAATATTCTTTTCATTAAAAGCAGCCGATGCAGCGCTTAATTCTTCCGCGATTTCTCTGTAGCTGCCGTCGGTATTGGCAATTTGTTCTTTAATTTCTGCCACCCTTCGCTGGCCTCCTGCCAGCTGGGCATCTATCTCTTTATTTTCCTCCTCCATGCGCTTAGTGTCCGCCTGCAGCTGCTCATTCTTTTGCTGCATGTCACTCATGAAGGACTGAAAATTCTCAAGGCGAGTCACAAGAGAGACTTTCTGTTGTGATATCTGATTCACCGCCTGCCGCGCCTGCTGGATACCCTGCTTACTGCGTTGCTGCTTTAGGCGCTCTAGGTCATTCTTCTCCTGAAAATACTCTGTAGATAGTTTTTGTTCTTCCCTTTCTGCTTTTGCAATGGCTTTTTCTAGAATCTCCAGGTTCTTCTTTCGACCAATTTTCTTGCCCTCAAATAATCCAACTGACCCTCCCGAGATGCTAAACCGGCGGCGTATAAACCGACCACTACGCCCAAGGACAATCCATTCACCACCAGCATTGGCACTTTTAACGTCTTCACTATCAACAACAAGAACCTTCTCAAGAAGATAAGCGACCAAGCGGCGGTACTTATCGTCTGCCTCAATGAGGTCGGCAGCTAACAACATACCTGAAGGCAGCAATTCCGCTGGAGGAAGGTATTCCTTAAAAGCATCGAGAATGAAGAAGTTTGCTTTCCCTTTCTGGCTACGTCCCAATAACTGAATCGCCTCATAAGCCTCTTCAAGGTTCTCAACGACGTAATAATTCAGGTAAGGCTCCAGGTAGTTCTCAATCGCCACGCGGTAATCTTCTTTTACATAAAGAAGATCCGACAATAGCGGCGCATCTTGTTTCCAGTTTTTATTTTGACTCAAAAAGCGGATCGATTCTGGAAAACCTTCCAGGCTTTCGATCATGCTTTTTGTCAGTTTGTATTCATTCCGTTTAGCATCCAGCGTACGATTGACTTTGGTTCGCCTTTGGTTCAAGTCCTCAAGTCTGGTTTCAGACTCTGTGACTTTCTGTTGCCGCTGTTCTTCTGCTAGCTCAAGTGCATCTACTTGCTTTTGAGCATCGCTTTCTTTGGCTTCCAAAGCAGCTAGACGGTCATTGAGCTCTTTCATATCCTCCTCACGGGTGGTCATGTCGGAGGTGTTTCGAGCTTTCTGTTGCTCGAAATTTTCCATTCGGCTCTGATTAATTGCCCTGCGCTTTTCCTGCTCGAAAACCTCGCGTTCTACGGCTTGTTGTTCTCCAACAATAGTATCTAAATTGGCCTTTACGGAACCGTGGCTGGAACGTATCTGTGCAAGCTTGTCTTCGGCAGTGCTTAATTCTAGTTCCAGGCGAGCCTCTACCCTCTTTTCGGCATTAAGTTCTCCTCGATAGTCATCAAGTTGCCCTTCGAGTTGTGTAAGTCGTTGTTTTGCCTGGGCAATATCCTGGGTAAGCTTTTCCTGATTTTGAGTAATAAACTGCAAACGCTGTTTCAGCATCTGTCGGTCACTTTCCTTGTTCCTCAACTGGCTGATGAGGTTGTTAAGGTCTCGCTGTCGATCAGAAAGTGCTTTCTCTTTATCTACATGCGCTTTACGCTCTGACTCTATTCCCGCTTCAAGTTGAGCAACATCTATTTCATACTGCCGGTACTTGTCTTCCTCTTCTGTAAGTTGCTTTTGGAGCGTTTTATGCCTATCTCTTAGGTCGTCAATTTTTATGCGGGCCAGTTGTAGGCTAAGGTCTTTGTAGTTGTTTTTTAATTCGAAATACTTCTTAGCACGTTTCGCCTGCTTTTCAAGCGAACTCAGGTTTCCGTTGATTTCGTACAAAAGATCCTCTATCCGGTCGAGGTCCTCAGTTGTGCTTTTAAGCTTGTTGAGGGTTTGTTTTTTACGGATTTTATACTTGGAAATGCCCGCCGCCTGCTCAAACATTTTACGGCGAGAGTTGTCCTTGTCGGCCAGGATATCATCTACCATTCCCAATGCAATAATTGCATAAGAGTTGGAACCAATACCAGTGTCTAGAAAAAGGCTAGTGATGTCTTTTAGTCGACAGGTAACCCCGTTTAAGCGGTACTCGCTTTCTCCGGTTCGGTACAACATACGGGTGATCGTCACCGTATTATATTCTGTAGGAAGTAAATTCTTGGTATTCTCAAAAGTAAGGGAGACCGAGGCCATGCCCGAAGCTTTCTTTTTCTTAGTACCATTAAAAATCACACTCGACATTTGATCGAGGCGTAACTCTTTACTCTTTTGCTCCCCTAATACCCAGCGAATGGCATCAACGATATTTGATTTACCACTACCGTTAGGCCCTACGATCCCAATGACATCTTCAGAGAAGTTGACTTGCGTTTCGTTGGCGAAACTTTTAAAACCCTTTATTTCTAGTTGTTTCAACCGCATAGCCGGCAAAAATAATAATCGTCTGCTAAAGAACAGCTAAAATTAGAATTTTACATTCCAAAATCTGACAAGCCATCTACAATTACGCCCAAATCGCCCTTCAAGGACATCACTACTTTGATACCGTTGGTGGTCAGGTAAGCATTATAAATATTCAATTCTTCTAATGCCCCCTGCAGTTTTATCCCTGGACTTATTTCGTAATCCTGCAACTGCTCCGCCATTTGCTTTTGCGCATCTGAAAGGTTGTAATCCAGAAGGTAGTCCATGTTTTCCTGTAATTTCTTCTTCAGGGTACCTTTAGCTAGCCAAGCCGCTGAGCGGAGAAGGAAGTTTTTACTATCCAATGTGTATTCCAAGTCTTCTACTTCTATTCTATTTCGCCGAGGATTAAAGACAGGTTCGCCCGTCATATAGATATGACCATTGTAACTACCTGATAGCGAAAGGTTAACCACGATATTATTGCCTTGACCAAATAGTTCTATATCTTCTACGACGACATGACGACTCCCCTGCTCAAAGCGTTCTCCTTGTAAGCTTTGTTTGGTAAGGCGTTCTGCTTCTTCGTAAGGCAGTGTAGCATCAAGGAAAATCTGAAACCCCTCTTCCGCACTTTCATTGAGCATTCGGTATTCAAAATCAGGTAAGGAGATAGTGGGATTTGCTGTTGGCTTAGGTCCAAAGCGGAGTTCAGGTTTTGATTGAACAATGATGGTTGCTTCCATATTGCCATTCTCTGTTTTAATCGGCGTCATCCCCAAGTCGGTAGGATTAACAAGTAGCCAAGTCTGATATTCTGACGATATTTCATAAGGCTCGAACATTAGCTGCCATGCTTCTGCTACAGTTTCCTCTAGTTTGAACGAACTAGCGACTAAGGTATCAATGCTATTACTGATGGTGCTCGTGCTTCGACCGAGTATCAGATTGGCAATAGATTGTACTGGGATGCTTACTCCTCCAACTTTTAGGCGCGGCCGCTCTTTCCATTCATGCCCCTGCAAACTTGTTTGCGTAGCGAATTTCCAATCACTACCAATAGCGTATACCGTAGAGAAGTCTAAATTTAAGCGACCGGTAGCCTCTACCTTCCCCAAGCCCAGGTCGTATTGTATCCAAAGGTCAAGGGGAACTTGGTAACTGACAGCACTTCCTTCTGTCGTAATCTTAATGGTACCATCCTTGCGGGCCGTAACTTTCATTTTGTCTCCGTCACTAAAGCTATCATCTTGATAAAGCATCTCGCCTAGTTGCTGATTAAGTGAATTTTCCAGTTCTTGGATATTTAATCGAACAGGAATTCGAATAGTAGAGGATTGATTTTCAAAACGGTCGTCATTCGTATAGTTTTCCAAAGGCCGGGTCGGTTGAGTGGTTTTGCACCCCATCAAAGAGAGGATTACCACGGTAACAGATAAAGCGAGTAAGCTCCGCATGGAGTAGTTTTGTTTAGTTAAGAACTTGTTGGGAAATTTCATTTGATGAAAAACGAATACCCCAAATTTAAGAAAAGAAACAGGTTGATGCTTCCTGGTTTTTAAGGATTGATGAACCTGACGTCGAAATGAACCCCTTACTTAGCCCGCTAAGCTCCGGCTTAATTTCTTAGCCAGAACCATAAATCGTTAAAAACCAGTTCGCAAAATCTCCCAACAAGCTCTAAGGCAAAAATATCAAGAAGATTGATAAAAAAGTGCCTTACTGTGCAACGGTAGCGCAAATATTGTGTCTTTTGACCATGTAAATTTCCTTCTTTGATAATTTTGTAGCCCAAAAAAAGTAAAAGCATAAGCGACTAAAAAGATCGTCTTTCTGCTTTCGATTGTCTACAAAACGCAAAACCTTTCAGAGAATCAAAAAAAAATCGCAATGAGACACCTGTTGTTACTACTACTTCTTACTACTAGTCTATTTTCACTACACGCTCAGCACAGCAGCAATCGCGCTTTTCTGGGAGTTAGCTCTACTGAAATTGATGATGACAAAGCAGATTTGCTTAACCTTCCTACAGACGATGGAGACATGGTCAAATATGTTTACAAAGGCACCGCAGCGGCAGCAGCGGGATTAAAACCGTTTGATTATATCATAGGGATGAACAATGAGATGGTTGACCGTAANACTGGTTTGACAGAACTGTTGGCAGCGCATCGTCCTGGCGATAAAGTAGATTTGAAAATTGTTCGTCAAGGAAAAAAAATGAGTTTACCGGTCACCTTAGGTAGGCCTAATGATTCTGATGGAGAGCATTATGGTGGTTCTGCTTTTTTAGGAGTGCGGGAACATGAGAATAACGATGATGATGAAATTGGGGTACGTATCACTACCGTACGCAATTCTACAGCGATGAAACTAGGGCTAGACGATGGTGATGTAATTACCAGTATCAATGGCCAACCGATGATTGACTGGAGTGATATCAGCGTTATGCTGAATAATATGGAAGATGGCGATCCGATAGAAATTGCTTACTCTCGCAACAATACTCCTCAGCGTGCTAATGGTACCATAGGAAGAGAAGACGATCCCAGCCTCAAGATGGGTCGCGGTTATCTCGGCATCTATTCAGGCCACATGGATCGCACTAAGGCTGGCAAGCTAGGCTTGACAAACCCTTATGGAAGTTATGTTAAACGTATTATTCGGGGTTCTGCCGCAGAAGCTGCTGGTCTGGAGCCATTGGATTATGTAGTTGCTATCAATGATTATCAAATGAGTGATGATCGTTCTTTGACCAGCGCACTGCGCAAATTCAGCCCTGGAGATGAAGTGGTTGTTACCTATATCCGCAATGGAGAAACGATGCGCGCCAATGCTGTTTTAGGCGAATCTTCCGATGATAATCTTTCACAGCCATGTTCAGAAGAACCTTTCTTTGGGGTTAGCAACAACCATAATAAAACGGATCGCAAAGGAGTACCTGTCAATATAGTACGGAACTCAGCTGCCAAAGAAGCAGGTTTGCAAAGTGGAGATGTTATTACCAGTTTAGCAGGCAAACCGATTATCGACTGGGGTGATCTTAGTGCAGTTATCAATGGTACCAATGTAGGTAAGGAAATAGCTGTCGGGTATATCCGTGATGGGGAATCACAAACCGCTATTGCCGTGATGGGGGCTGAATGTGGTGAAAATGGTGAGAGCCGTAACGAAAACAACTGGTACGACTACAACTACGACGAAAGCTTCAGTAATAATCCGGATCGGGAGATGGATGATGAGTCTCCAGCTGTAGACATGGATCGTATCAAGGTAGATATGGCGGATATGGATCAAGAGGATGCTGCAGCGATGGCTAGCCGTGGTGTAGACATGCCACTGATCAATAATCTTTCCATTGAAAATATCCAGTTATTCCCTAATCCCAATCGTGGGATGTTTCGCCTTGAATTCGAGCTTCCTCAAAGCGGCGAAACCAGTATCCGGGTGTTTAATGGCGAAGCCCGCCTGATTTATTCTTTCGATTTAGGGGAATATCAAGGGACTTTCAGTGATGATATTGATATTTCTCAGAATGGTCCAGGAGCTTACTTTTTAGAGGTTCGCCAAGGGGCAACAAGCATGGTCAAGAAGATCATTCTTCAATATTAAAAAACATAAGTCATCCCGAATTTTGGCTAAGGCCAAAATCCAGCCTGACTCTAACTTAGAAAGAGTCCGTAAATAGCTAAAAAGAGTGATTTATCCGACTTTTTGTAGAAAACTCCATGATTTCACTAGTGAAATCATGGAGTTTTGTCTTTAACGATAGGTTTTGAAGTTGGTCAGCACGGGTTTTGATGACAATCAAAATTCGGGATGACTCATGTTCTCAAAATACGCTAAGCCTTTTCATATACCAAAACCACGATCCCACAATCAAAAGACTGGGTTTTGACATGTTTTAGTTGAGTGCGCTGTTCGAAAATTTTCATTCCTGTACCAAGGGCGGCAGGATTAACGAATAAGTGGTATTCATCAATCAGGCTCTCTGAAATAAGATTGGATACAAATTCTCCGCCGCCATAGGCTATCAGGTCTTCTCCTTCCATACTTTTCAGGGCATTTACTTCCTCTACTAGATCCCGCCCCGCTAACTCTGTATTCGGCCACTCTACAGCCTTGAGCGTTTTGGTGAAAACCACTTTTGGTGTATTTGTGAATTTCTTACCCGCTTCTACTTCCGGATTAGAAGCATCAGCCGCCACGCCTGCCCAGTGAGGGATAAACCCTTGAGCCAGTTTTCGTCCTAATAGAATTGTATCTACTGGTGCAGTGATACTCTTCACGTATTCACCAATATCGTCCGTCCAGGGGAAGGTCATCCAATCCATTTCACCATTTAAGCCCGCGATATAACCATCGATGGTTATTTGGACTTGGAGCTTTAGCTTTCTCATTTTATAATTAATTAAAAATTAACTCAAAGTAGACTAGCCAAATCTACTCCTTTTTCCAGCGATCACCTACCTTCGCGCTATGAAAATTCCTACCCCCATCTCTGCTGTTATTTTTGATCTTGATGGCACCTTGGTCCAAACCGAAAGTGTTCATTGTGAAGCTTGGTTAACGGTACTTGCCAAGCGCGGCTTTCATTATGATGAACAATGGTTTGAACAATGGATCGGCACGGCAGATCGCTTTCTTGCTCAAGGAGTGATTGATGAGCATCAACTTACGATTAATCGTCGAGTACTACAACTGGAAAAGGAAGCCTTATTTTACGAATTAGTTGTAAAAGAAAATCAAGCTTTCTCGGGAATAGAGCCTATACTCAAGGAATTATCCAGCAGGTTACCAATAGCTATAGCAACCAACAGCTCAAGGCAGGATACAGATTATGTTTTCCAATCTACACCGATCAATCGCTTTATGAAAGTCATCGTGACTTCTTCTGATGTTAAACAATTAAAGCCCGATCCTGAAATGTATCTCTTGGCAGCTGCACAGCTAGGCGTCTCTCCTAATGAATGCCTTGTTTTAGAAGACTCCCCTGCTGGATCAGAAGCAGGAACCGCAGCAGGCATGTATGTGTTAGGCCTCTGTAGTTCTCAGCCCAAAGAAAAAATGACAGCAGCACAGGAATGGTTTGCGACACCGCTGGAAGGAATGAAAAGGATACAGGAACTTACCGAAGGAGAAATAAAGTAATACCCAAATCTATGTCATCAATTATTCATAGTGCCATTATAGGACTTGCGGTTGCAGATGCCTTGGGCGTCCCCGTAGAATTTGAGGATCGTAGCAAGCTAGCTGCCGATCCTGTCACTGATGTCCGTGGTTATGGTACATACAACCAACCTCCGGGAACGTGGTCAGATGATTCGTCGCTCACGTTTTGCCTCGCTGATAGTTTAGTAGATGGATACAATTTGGTGGACATGGCCCGTAAATTTGTGGCTTGGCGTAATGCAGAAATCTGGACACCACATGGCAGTGTTTTTGATATTGGCATGACCACCCACCGCGCCATCGGAATATTGTCAGAAATCCTGGTTAGCGGCGATTTGGAGTCGCTGGAAGAGTTGCACTGGGAGGCAGACGAATATACCAATGGAAATGGAGCCTTGATGAGAATCCTTCCCCTCTATTTTGCAATTCACGAGCTTTCGCTAGAAGAGCAGTTTGATCGTATATGGAAGGTATCAGCGCTCACACATGGCCATATTCGGTCAGCCCTGTGCTGTTTCTATTATTTGCGTTTCTTTCACCAAATTGTGAGTAAAAAGACAAAGGAAGAGGCCTACACTATTACTAACTACGAGTTTACAGCGTTCCTGAAGCAGAAAGAAGTTGCTTATGGAGAGCAGCAGCTTTTTAGCCGTATCCTTAGTGGAGCAATTGCTGAATTACCAGAAGAAGCTATTGCTTCGGATGGCTATGTTCTGCACAGCCTGGAGGCAAGTCTTTGGTCATTGCTACGGAATAAAGATTATCCTGCTACGATTTTGGCCGCCATCAATTTGGGAGAAGATACCGATACAACGGCTGCCATTGTGGGGGCTTTGGCAGGGGCCTTGTATGGATTTTCAGATATACCTTCTCATTGGAAGAAAACTTTGGTAAAGTATAAGGAAATATCAGCATTATGTGATCAGTTAGCAGCTGAGTATCTAGACTATACTTCGGCAAGCCTAGACTTGTGAAAATTTGACAACGCTATTTTTTTAGCCAGCAAGGCAAAAAACGTAGCCATAGCCTGAGCTAAGGCGAGGCTTTTTAACGCCGCCGGATGAAAAAAGAGCAAGACAAAAATCACAAATCTAGGGTTGGCGAAGTATAAATTAAAATCTCAAGCGTAAGATATTATTCCATGTGTAATTCGTAGCTGGAATACCAGGTAATAGCTGAGTTAATAGCCCATCGTAGGTGATGCTAAAGCTACTTCCAAAGGCAATGTGTTCATTGAGATCAATAGATAGTGTATTTACAGAAGATAAGCGGCTCTCTCCGAGTTGAGATACCAGCGGTTGGTAGTAAGAAGTGCTGGCTAGATTAGCATGTTCTCCAATTTTAACTCTAGCACTTAAATAGCTACTCAGGCGACTATCCTCTCTTGTAATCGCTCCTTCTTCCAGTTCATTGTACTCGTACATATACAACAAACCTATAGCCAATTCCCATTGCTCATTTTCTCGAATCTGCAATCGCGGCCCTGTACCTACAAGTCCACGTAAATCAATTAAAAGACGACGATTGTACTGTAGTTGGCCAAATGTCTCCCAACTCCACCGCTGGTCTATATCCTGCCCAAAACGAAGGTGGCCAAATCCATCATTTACGAACCGATCTTCATTGGCTTTTACCAAGTTATAATTGGCCAGAAAAAGCCATTGTGATTTTTTTTTAACCTGATCTATTCTTATGGCTCCATTCAGGGCAAGTACCGATTTGGTATTCTCTGTAAGCTTGCCCCCGAAGTCTAGCTGCCAAAACCAACCCACAGTGTCCAGGTGAGCTCGTTTATCTTCTATATTAACGATTTGTCCGCTTGCATTAAGGTAAGAGAACAGTGAATATCCAAGTAGCAATAATTTTAGTACTGTTAATCTCATAATAAAACAACAAATTGAGGATAGTGGTGTTTCAATGCAGCATCAAAGATAATCAAGAAAGATGTTTGGATTATTCAAAAAAGACCCCGTAAAAAAACTCGAAAAAGAGTATCAACAACTCATGGAAGAAGCCATGCATGTACAACGATCAGGCGATCTAAAAGCGTACGCTCGCAAGATCGAAGAGTCCGAAAAAATATTGGCTCAGATACAGCAACTGAAAAGTAAATAAGCGGGAATTAGTAGCCTATGTAAGCGAAATTATTATGCCTTGCTTTGGACTAGCCAAAGCAAGGTATAATGCAGCATAGTAGCTATTAGAGTTTTGTAAACCATTGCCCTTGAGGAGCATTGTTTTGATTCTCTATATTCAAGTAATAAACCCCTGAGGGCAAACTCGACAAGTCTAAGCTAGCCTGAAAAGCGGATACACCCGGATAGATGACTATTTCCTGAACTTGGCCCAGGCTATTGGTGATTAGGACTTTACTCTCCTGTGATAACTCAAAATTCAAACGGATATTAAGAGTATGATTCACAGGATTGGGGAACAATTGCAAGGACTCATCTCCCTCCCAGTTTAGTGCCACAGTTTTGGAATAAGTGAACCGCCCATCATAATCCTGCTGCTTTAAGCGATAATAATTTGCACCTGCTAAAGGGCTCCGGTCTAACCAACTGTAAGATTTTTCTATAAAAGAAGTACCTGCACCAGCTACTTCACCTAAACTCACAAATTGATTTTTCTTTTCATCGAGTCGCTCAATGACAAACCCACTGTTGTTATGCTCCGTAGCAGTTGTCCAATTTAGTGCTATATGTTTTTCTTTAGCACTTCCTGTAAAATCGATAAATTCTACAGGAAGAGGTGCTGCAACAACGTTTAGCGTATAATCCTCACTTTCTCCGTATGAATCGGTACCGCAAGATGTCGCGCTTGTATTCCAGGTGATCCGCACGCGCAATCGAGTATCTCCTAATACTGCCCCCGCGGGTGGAGTAACCGTAGCAGTGTATGGTCCTCCTCCGGGGTTTCCTGTAACTGCTATGGTTTCGTCACTATCATCAAAATCGCCATCTTGGTTCCAATCAGCGAAAATCCCACATTCATCAGCTGTATAACCCATACCATTTGTGACTGTGATAGGATAGTCGGTCCCTTTTTCCACTATCGTAGAAGATGCGGTATAGTTATGGTAACCATCGGCAGTACAAGCTGAAGAGTTATCTATAGTACCGATTTCTACTCTTGATATGAATTCATCACAATCATCAGACCCTATCCCACAGTAGATTAGATCAACTTCAACTTCTAGTACGCTGCTATAAGTGTCCTTATCGCCATTTGTTGGTTTTATTCGATACCAATAAGTGGTAAAAGCCTCAATATTAGGATCAGACCAACTGACAGCATTGGGACCTAGGCCCATATTCTCAAGCGCTACAAACCCACTATTTGAAGAAGTAGTGGACCGTTCTATAACGTAGCCCATTTCATTACCAGCAGCATCCGTCCAACTTATGTCTATTTCATTGTTTACTTCATCTATAACACCCATTAATCCAGTCGGTACATTTACGCTCTGAGGGCTTGCTGTTAAAGAATAGGCCGAGTGCCCTTGCCGGGTAGAGAGCCCCTGAGCGATGCGTGTATATTGATCAGGCGTAAATATCCCGCCGCAGGCATCGGGGTAATAAGACATGACATTGTCAATTGGAGGGGTATAAACGTCTCCATTTTCATCCATCTCATCTGTTGGAATTGAGCAATTGCTGAAATTTCCGCTATCATATCGGGGGTCTGCATCTGTATCGCAGAGCAAATCACCGTTGGTGTCACAGTTGGCATTTGCGCCTGATCTAGGTACATTCTCTGCATCTGGGTCACCAGGGCCATATTCTGTATCCTGGTGCGTGTGATATAGATTAAAGTAGTGTCCAAATTCATGTACAAAAGTACCATTTGCACCATTCAAAAGGCAATCCGTATCCATCACTGAACGATTGGAACAAGCAGCATTCCAGGGGAAATAGGCATATCCACAGGCATCAAAACCACCGGAAAGTCGTAGGCTATTTACGAAATAGACATTAACAGCATCTGTAGCAGTCGTAAATAGAGCAATAAGGTCTGCCTCTGTATCATTGGCTCCCATGTCATCGTCTTCTCCGTTGAAGTTGTATAAATCTGTATCGTTAACGTAATTTGGAAAGTCCTTGTAGAAAAACTCAATACCAGCACTGGCATAAAACAAATTCAGGTTGCTCAATGCCATGGATAGTTCCTCTAAACTAGGCCCTCCACTTCCTCCATCTTGGACAATATGAATCTGAATAGGAATACCTGTGGTGCCTGAATTCCTGTTTGGTGGAATATTTGCAACATAATTGAGCGTGTATTCTATTTGCTCTTGGGTAGGAGTAGCGGTACCACATCCCTCTTCTTGGGCCGTAAGAGATTGTGCAGAAAACACAAAAAGAGTAAAAAGCAAAAACTTAAATACGGAATGGAAATGTTTAAACATAAAACTGTGTATTAATTTAACAAGGGAGATAATTGCTATACAGGTGCCTTGCCCATGGTGAATTACCAAAGGAGGTCAAATAGATACTTGCCCAGTGTAGATCACAGGGAAAGTAGTTTAAGCATGTTGTTAACTGGAGAAAAGCTTCATCAACACCCGCAGTGCTGGAATGAATTTTGTGTTGTCAGAAGCCCATCACAGAAGTATGAAAATACTTTATTCGGAATGGCCTCTTATAGTGTTTGACTGGGAGAGGTATGAAAACATAAAGATTCACTAATGTAGTATATAATTACATAAATTTGACCATTACCTAATTGAAAATTAAACAGCTATCAAAAATATGCATACGCTTGTCTTAGGCGCGACCACCAATCCTGGGCGAATTGCCTTTCAAGCCATCCATCGCCTCGTAGCGAAAGAATATCCAGTAAGTGCGGTTGGAATTCGAGAAGGTGAAGTGGCAGGTATCCCACTTCAGCAAGGTACTCCTCCTCTTGAGGAAGTACATACGGTAACCCTTTATTTAAACCCGAAGCGGCAGGAGCCCTATTATGATTACATTTTAGGGTTAAAACCCCAGCGAATTATTTTTAATCCGGGAACGGAAAATATTGAATTAATGGAAATGGCGAAAACAAAAGGTATAGAGGTAGAAATAGCCTGCACTTTGGTTATGCTAGCGACAGAAGAATATACTAAATAGCCTATTTAGTCTCTGCGTTGATTTACTAATTGCGTGATGGTCGCATTAAGGTTTTCTATCAACCTTGATTGCTGTTGCATCGTTTTACGAAGTTCGAAGACCTCCTCTCTGACCAAGTTTTTAATATTTTGAGGAGAAGGAAGAAACGGACTAATCCGAGCTCTTACATACCATATTTCGCGGATGTCATTGAGCTTGATCGTCGTCCTCTCGTAGTATAAATTATCGGAGATCAGTTCCAATTGGCGGGACTCTTTCACGAGGTTGCTCACCCTCTGTACGAGCACATCAGCCCTGGTGATAATGACATAAACATAGTTGCTTTTGACACCGGTTTCCCACAAAGTAGGCTCTAAATAACTACATACCACCTTGTCTCCCTCAAAGAGAGTTGGCTCCATACTGTCTCCAGCTACATCAAAAGAACGATGTGTTCCTACTTTGTATTTGTAGTCGGGTAATACATAGCTCGGTAGGTCCTGTATGAAGTTAGGGTCGGTGTGCTCAGCAGCATAACCAGCCTGAGCAGGAATAGGAACATGGACAATACGTTCATCTTCGTTGACTGTAGTAACGATCGTCAGGGTTCTAAAGTCCTGATTTTCTTCCTCTGTCATAAACATTGGCCCATCTCCGGTAAAGAGATAAACAGGGTTGACTTTGTATTTGCTGATGGTTTTTTCCATAAGCGATACAGTGGCATCTCGTCGACCTTTCAATATTTCGCTTAAACTTTGAGGAAGATAATCCACAGAAAGTGCAAATTGCCTACTTGAACGCACCGTACCATCCGACTTCAGCTTGTCATGGCATTTGATGAAACGTTGTGTAACAATGTTGCTCATTCGAGAATTTGTAGCCCGCCTGAAGAATCAGTACGAAGAGTAGGACCATTGGCCCAGTGTCATATATAAAACAAATATAGCAAGTTCTGTCAAAGCACCTGCAACAAAAAAGGTAATAATTAGCGAATTGCCATTTTTTTGCTTACATCGCATCCATTATCGCTAGAAAGTCGGCTGCATTCAAAGATGCCCCTCCTACTAAGCCTCCATCAACATCAGGCTGAGAGAACAATTCTTTGGCATTACCTGGCTTTACACTACCACCATAAAGGATAGATGTGGCATCAGCGACTTCCTCCCCGTATTGGTCTACAACCAAAGAACGGATGAAGGCGTGCATTTCCTGAGCTTGATCAGGAGAAGCCGTTACGCCAGTACCAATGGCCCATACCGGTTCGTAAGCAATTACCACTTTAGAAAAGTCTGTTGCACTAAGGTCAAAAAGGCCTTCTTTTACTTGCTGGGCTACTAACTTTTCGTGATCACCAGCTTCCCGAACAGGCAGTTTTTCACCGCAACAGAAAATAGGTAGCATACCATCTGCTAAAGTTTTTTTGACTTTGGCGTTGATTAGCTGGTTGCTTTCCTCAAAATAATCTCTACGCTCACTATGACCAAGGATTACATAATCACAGCCTACAGAGCGCAGCATACCTGTTGAAATCTCACCCGTATATGCCCCACCCTCTTCTTGGTGACAATTTTGCGCGGCTAGATGGAGGTTATTGATATCACTAATAATGTGAGACACTCCTTTTAAGTGGATATAAGGGGCTCCTAAAATGGCAAGGGTTTCAGAAGGCTTGAGTTTCGCCACGATCTCACGGGCAAGCGTGCGCCCTTCTTCGTAGTTCTTGTTCATTTTCCAATTGCCAGCAACTATATTTTTACGGTGACTCATTTGTTTCTTGTTTTTAATGTTAGTGACAAAAATACACTAAGTAGAGCGATTATCCCTTCTTCCTTACAAATTCTTTGCGGTACCTGCCATTTGCCGTTTTTTATCCGCCCTGGATTCAATCCAGAAAGCAAAGCCAATTCCTCCGGCCACAAACAGGAGATTCCAATACCAGGCAAGGGGCTCGCGCCCTACTTCGATATAGTTTACTGTTTCAGATAATTCGTATTTATTAGCCGCCAACATGTGCGCTTTGTTTTTCTGGCGCTGCATTTCTCTAACTACTCCTAGTACATTGCCATGTAAACGTGGCGCACAAGTGTTCTCAATGTCGCAATCAAGAGAGAATTCTTTGGTCCACCCAATAAACTGGGGTTGCACCTTTTCTCCTGCATCGGCGGCTGCCATTTGTTTCTCACTAAGCAAAGGAAATATAAGTATTGCCTTATCTGCTCCTGTGCGTGGAGGAACCACTATATAGTCGCCACTTTTCCAAGCTCCCGTCAACTCTACAAAATCTGCGTCTCCTATACCTTTTTCCAGGGCTTCATCCATGGTAAAGGTTCTCAGTTTATGCGTTCCGAAAAACTGAGAAATAAGACTATTACAGCCGTTGATAAAAAACACAATGCAAAAGAGCATCGCGATTAATCTAAACCACATAAGCTTAATGTATTTCTAAACAATAATGTCTTCATCACTTACCACTCGTTGCTGAAAACAACGCACGATACGGGCTGGGAAATTCTCCAGAATCCGATAATCATGGGTAGCAAACAATACAGCGGTGTTGTGTTTGTTGGCTAGTTGTCGTAAGAGCAACAATATTTCGTCACTGGTTTCAGGGTCCAGATTACCTGTAGGCTCATCTGCCAGAATCACTTCAGGGTCGTTTAGTAAAGCCCTTGCAATCGCAACCCTTTGTTGTTCTCCTCCTGAAAGATGGAAAGGCATTTTATCCTCCATCCCATAGAGGCCAACCTGTTCAAGCATCAGCTGGATACGACTGCTTCGTTCGTCTGCTTTCAACCAGCCTGTTGCCCGTAGCACAAAGTCGAGATTGTCTCTGATACTTCTATCGGTTAAAAGATTGAAGTCTTGAAAAACAATTCCCAACTTCCGGCGTAAAATCGGAATGGAATGCCGGTCAAGCGTTGCCAGGGAAATGTCGGTTACTTTGGCATGTCCATCTTGCAGTGGCAGTGCCCCATAAAGTGTTTTTAACAGGCTGGATTTGCCGCTTCCGGTTTTACCAATCAGGTAAACAAATTCTCCTTTGGAAATCCGCAGATTGACTCCTTCCAATACCAGTTGTGTACCCTGCTGGATATTAATTTGCCGTAAATCTACTACCAAATTTGTGGTGGACATGATAACAACTTAAAGTAAAGGGGATCAAATTACTCACAATGGTATAAAAAAAATCGGGAACGATAAAACCTTCGTTTCATCCTTCCCGATTTTTAATGCTTATTCTAGACTTCGCCAACCCTAAATTTTCACAAATCTAGTATTGCCGAAGTCTATATCAGCAGGGCTGACATTTATACTTCAGTAACCTGCTTTACAGGTACTATCCAATTGTGAGTGTCAGCAATACGGCCAGAACGAAGTCCGTCAATGTAATCTTTCAGCATTACGCCGATTTTACGATCCTCTACCGGTGGTAAAGTCATACGAAAATCGCCATAAGCAATCTCTGCAACATGAGAAACGACAGCAGCAGTACCAGCGCCAAAGGCTTCCTGCAAAGTACCAGCTTTGTAAGCTTCAACCACTTCGTCAATGGTTAATGGACGCTCTTCGAAAGGAATGTTTTTCTCAGCGAGAATCTTCAAGAAACTATCGCGGGTGATACCTTTTAGAATAGCACCGTCAGTGGCAGGCGTGACAACCTTTCCGTCAATAACGAAGAAGATATTCATGGTACCTACTTCCTGGATGTGCTTCATCTCTGGGCCACCCATCCAAACAACTTGGTCGAAACCTTGCTCTTGTGCAAGGTGTGCTGGCAACAAACTACCAGCGTAGTTACCGGCAGCTTTTGCTTCCCCCGTACCACCTGGTACCGCACGTACATAATGTTGTTCTACTTTCAAACTTACGGGCTTAGCGTAGTAAGGACCTACGGGGCCTGTGAAGATCACAAATTTGTATGTAGTTGATGGTTTAACACCAATAAACTCATCGGTTGCAAACATGTAAGGACGCACATAAAGGGCACTGCCCTCTTGTGGTGGAATCCATGCAGCATCCACATCGATCAGGCGGTGGAGTGCTTCAACGAATACATCTTCAGGAAAATCGGGCATCATCATGCGTTGCGCAGAACGATTAATGCGCTGTGCATGCATTTCAGGGCGAAGCAATAACGGTTCACCATTTTTTCCTTTTGAGGCTTTCATCCCTTCAAAAATAGCTTGTCCGTAATGGAGTGCCATCGAAGCCGGATGCATTGAAAAGTTTCCAAAAGGAATAATACGGTAATCATGCCATTCGCCGTCGCGGTAATCCGCAACAAACATATGATCAGAAAAAACCCGTCCAAAAGGAATATTAGCAAAATCTACTTCTGCTACCTTGCTTTCCTGTACCTTAGTGACTTGGATGTTATGCTTCATTAGACAAATTATTTTTTACAAAAATACTGGATTATTCTAAATTACACAAGCAAAACAATCTCGTTTAAAATATTGTTCTAAAATAAAACCAAAAACATATTTTTAATTTTGAGTAGTAATTATTTTGATTTTCGATTGTTTCGTTTTTCAGAGCCCGAAAAGGCCGCCTTGGTATGGCAGGGCACTGGAAAGAGTGGGATATTAATTATTTACAACCATTCTGAACTGGCAGCTGAAGATCGAACCTTTCTCGAAAACATCCTTAAAGCTGTTAAACTTAGTCCTGTAGCGGATCATGTTTTCCTATTGGGATGCCCGCCTGGAGAGCATTGGCCTTTGAGTTCTATATGTAGGGATCACGCTATTACCACTGTGTATATTTTCGGCACCCCTCCTGCTCAGCTAGGTATTCGGGCAGAGCTACCACTTTATTCTTTTACTCGCCTTGGTGACTTATCTTTGCTGCGCGCTCATGCATTGAACACGATCCGTGAAGAGCGGGAACAAAATAAAAACGAAAAAGCCGGTTTACTCTGGCAGGCTCTCAAAGCTAAATATCTGTAAGCATTCATGGAAACTATTGTCTTTGCCACTAACAATCCAAACAAGATTAGAGAAGTTCAGCAATTGCTGGGCAGTAATTATCAATTCCTAAGTCTGGAAGAAGTAGGCTGCCAGGAAGAATTGCCAGAGACGAGCCCTACGCTCGAAGGTAATGCACTGGAAAAAGCACGCTACCTTTTGCAAAATTATCATCAGGATTGTTTCTCGGAAGATACAGGCCTGGAAGTAGAAGCACTCGATGGTGCACCTGGCGTTATTACGGCAAGGTATGCTGGTGCTGAACGTGACCCTGATTTAAATATGCAAAAATTACTCCGAGAATTGGCGCCATTCCCTAATCGGAAGGCACGTTTTCGTACGGTTATAGCGCTTTTGCTAAAAGGGGAAGAATATCTTTTCGAGGGAATCGTAGAAGGAGAAATAAGTACAGAATTACAGGGAGAAGATGGTTTTGGCTATGACCCTGTATTTATGCCGGAAGGCCAAAGTCGAACGTTTGCCCAAATGAGTAAAGCAGAGAAGAACGCGATCAGCCACCGTGGGCGGGCGATTGCCAAATTGCAGGCTTTTTTGGAAAAACAAGCGGACCATGGCTAAAAATCGACTATGGGTTCTTCTTTTCGGGTTAGCTGTTGTCGCGTACGGTGGAAGTCAGTACTTTCAGCAACAACGCAGTAATCGTTTTCATTCTGTATTGATGGATTTCCTGCCTAAGGACGTTGTGAAAATTGATATCCACAAAGAAGAAAGCCCTCCATTTAGTATCATTCGCTACGAAAACCGATGGTTGCTAAGCCAACAGAATGTGAATGAAGCAGCATCAACAGAAGCCGTAGAAGACTTACTGAGACGATTGCGCGACATCAGAACATCTGCCCTTGTAAGCCAGCAGCAAAGCGATTGGGAAGACTTTGGTCTAGGCCCTAAGCAAGGCATACTGTTGTGCTTACATTTTGAAGAAGAAGCAAAAAGTTGTGTAAGGATCGGTCGCTATGCGTACTCCAAAGAAGACAAAGAAGTACAAGCGTATACGCGCTTAGAAAAGCAAAAAGAGGTTTTTACAATTAATGGTTTGGCTTTGAGTATGTTTAGTGGAGAATTATCAGCCTTTCGGCACAATCAGTTACTTAGCGGTGAAGGAAGGGCAGACAGCCTATATTTTGTCTCTGCTGCGAATGCCTTAAAAGCGATCCACACGGATCAAAACCAGATACTTGTGAATGGTCAAGTGGCAGGTGATAGCTTATTGTGGGTGAATTACCTCCAAGAATTAAATGACCTAAAGGGCGATGAATTTGCCGATGACATTAATGAGTTGAGTATTGATTCACTCAGGTTTTGGCAACTTACGGTTTATCAGGGCAATGATTCATTGGTTTTAAATTGTTATAGAGACACGACCAGAGAGCTACCCTATCTGCTCCACTCTCCGCAATTTCGGAGTACCTGGATCAGTAGTGATAGCACAGGCCTGCATGCTCAACTTATTCAACCCTGGCAAAAATGGATCAACAATCATGACTGAAATACTTTATAAATACACTCCTACTTCAGATGACCAATTCTATTTATGGTTGGGTATTGTCCTAGCCTTTGTTGGATTTGGTACTGCCTATTTTTTACTAAAAAAACCAGCCGTAGGTCGCGCATATACAGGAAATAGTATCATTGCGATGTTGGCCTTTTTTGTTGGAATGATGGCGGTAGGCACTGCTTTTTTTAGTGGTTGGAGCCTCCGGAAACAGGGAAAGGTCGAGATTTATCAAGAAGGAATACAATTTGGAGCTACTGAAATTCCCTATGCTGAAATCAGGAAGATTTATGTTAAACAGGACAAAAGTGCTTCTGTTTTCCAGGCACAAGGTGCTACCACGACCATCAACTACCTGGTCATAGAGCAAGAGGGAGGTAAAGTTCATGCCATCTCAGAGGAGTATTTTCCTATCGGAGAGATCATGACCAGAATCAAAGAGATAACCAAAAAAGAATAAGCTGGATAAATGAACTTACTGCAAAGCATTTTAGAGTCGAAGTGGCTGGAGCGCAGCAAACGACAATTAGGGAAATTGACCGGCTTGCATATTAAGGTTAAACGATTTACTGCTTCGGCAAGTGAGCCGAAACGGGTTGCAATGTTGTTAAAGGATCAAGGAATTGATCTGGTTATAGACATTGGTGCCAATACAGGGCAGTTTGCCGAGTCTCTGTACGATTTTGGTTACCGTGGACGTACCATCTCCTTCGAGCCCGTGCCCGATGCTCATAGGGAAATTAGCGCAAGGTCTGCAGCCTACCCACAGTGGACAGTCGCCGAAAGGATGGCCATTGGTGAAAAGGACGGCGAAATAGAATTTCATATAACGGACGATACTAAATTCAGTTCCGTACTCCCTATTGAGGACAGCTATTCTGCGCACAACACTAAATCTGCGATTGTCAAAAAGGAGTTATTGCCCATTCATCAATTGGATAGCGTAATTGACAAGTATGCTCCGGATTGGGAACAAACGACTATTCTTTTGAAGATCGACACCCAGGGTTATGAACAGCAGGTAATTAGTGGTGCTGCTAAAGTAATGGCTAAAGCAAAGGGATTGAAAATAGAAATTCCTGTTTATAAAATTTACCAACATGCTCAATTAGGATTTTATGAAACCCTCAGGTTTGTTGAGCAAGAAGGTTTCCAGCCTTTTAGTTTCCATGTAGAAGGCGTCGATTTGCCTACTGGCCGCGTTAATACAATGGATGGCCTATTTTTTAGAACAAAATAACACCGAAGTTACCTGATGAGAAATCTGGTTTGTACAAATTTGCGCACCTGGGGCTTGATATTCATTATCAGTAGTGCTTTTTCTGCCACCAGTTTCGGTCAGCCACTTTATGAAGAGCAGGGCGCTGACCAGGTAATTCGTTTCTCCCTTGGACATCTATTTGACCCTCTAACCCCTGGGCCACACTTGAGTTATGAGCATCGTACCCGGGGGAATATCTATTTACGACACGAAGTGGGCGTTTTCTTTGATTACGACTATCCTGATCAGGAATCACTTCAAAATCTTAGTGGATTTAGGTTGCGTACAGCCCGCCGGAAATATCACAACAATCCAGGGGTTATTCGACAGCGGCACTATCATGAATTTGCCTTTGACTATCGATTATTGAATGCTCGTGTAGAAGGGGATTTTATACGTGGTGGCTTCAGTGGTTTTACACAAAGAATCCCTTATGGCATTGTACAGCACAGTTTTTCCTTAAATTACATTCGTGGCTTTTGCGCTATCTTTGGAGAGCACTGGCAGTTGGATTTGGGCTTAGGTTTGGGCTTACGCCTAAATAATCGCAACTATGAAGAAGTTCCAGAAGGAGCGATATTCGACACCAATGGCTCTCTTTTCTGGCGATATGGCGCTAGAGAGCCGTGGCATCTTACTTTATCTGTACCGATGATTTTAGCGCTTGGTTATCAATTTTAATTTTTGAAAGATCCGCTCAAAATATTGCAGCAGTACTGGGGGTACCCAGGATTCCGGCCACTACAGGCCGAGATCATTGATGCTATTTTGAAAGGTAAAGATACCTTGGCCCTTTTACCTACCGGCGGCGGAAAATCCATTTGCTTTCAGGTGCCAGCTTTGGCAAGCGAAGGTGTATGCCTGGTTGTTTCCCCATTGATTGCACTGATGAAAGACCAGGTGCAGCAACTCCAGCAAAGAGGAATCAAGGCCGAGGCCATATATTCAGGACTTACTCATGCTGATATTGATCGAATTGTCGATAATGCGGTTTACGGCCACCTGCAACTTTTATACCTTTCTCCTGAACGGTTGCAGTCGGATATTATTAAAGAACGGTTGCCCAAGATGCCGTTGCGGATGATTGCCGTTGATGAAGCTCACTGTATCAGTCAATGGGGCTATGATTTTCGTCCTGCCTATCTGGAAATAGCGGCAGTTAGAGAACTAGTGCCCGATGTGCCCATTATTGCACTTACCGCTACCGCAACACCTGAAGTTGCTACTGATATTCAAGAAAAGTTGCTTTTCAGGAAAGACAAAGAAGTCTTTCAGAAGAGCTTTGTAAGAGACAATCTAGCCTATGTTGTACGACAGGCAGAAGGCAAGATTGCACAACTCGTGAACATCTTAGAAAATGTGAAAGGCAGCTCCGTTGTATATGTCCGAAGTAGAAGGCGTTGCAAAGAGATCGCTGTAGAGTTGGTACGAAGAAAAATTGCGGCGAGCTATTATCATGCTGGCCTGGAAATGGAAGAGCGTTCTACGCGGCAGGAAGCCTGGATTGATGGGCGGATTCGGGTAATGGTATCCACCAATGCTTTTGGGATGGGAATTGATAAAGCTGATGTGCGCTCTGTTGTTCATATTGACATCCCCGATAGTCTTGAAGCTTATTTCCAAGAGGCTGGCCGTGGTGGCCGCGACGGTGAAAAGGCATACGCCGTTCTCCTTTACAGCCGCGATGATAAAGACCGGCTTCTACGGAATTATGAGCTTTCCTTCCCTCCCCTTGAAGAAATTCGCAGGGTTTATCGGGCCCTGGGGAGTTATCTTCAGCTAGCTACGGGTTCCGGAATTGGCAGGAGTTATGATTTTGACCTTGCGCAATTCGCACAAACTTATCAGCTTGATGCAGTCGTCGTCCATCATTGTCTAAAGGTATTGGAACAAAACAGCTGGCTGATGGTAAGTGATGCGGTGTATGTGCCCGCTTATTTACAAGTCATTGTTAACAAAGATGTTTTATATGATTACCAGTTGAAACACAAGAAGCTGGATCGTATTTTGAAAATCATTTTACGCACCTACCAAGGGGCTTTCAATCATCCGGTAAAGCTCAAAGAACCACAGCTTGCCAAGTTTCTAAAAATCAGCACTAGTCAATTGCGCCAAGGTTTACAAAGAATGCATACTGCTGGCATCGTGCGTTATCGCCCAGCAAAGGATAGTCCCCAAATCACATTGTTACGCGACCGCGTGGCTGCTGAACACCTTTCGATAGATTTACCCGTCTATCGCATTCGCAAAGAACGGCACCTCACAAGAGTTAAAGCTGCTATTCGCTATGTGGAAAGAGATATCTGCAGGTCGCAGCAATTGGTTCGCTACTTTGGCGAAAAAGGCAGTCAGCCATGTGGGCAGTGTGATGTTTGCTTGTCGCGAAAAAAAGAAGGACTCTCTGTCAGTGAACATCAACAACTAGCTAAGCGTATTGAAGATTTACTCGCTCAAGAGAGTATACCCTTGGATGAACTGGTTGATCGCTTCGCGAATGTACGTGAAGAGGATGTACTCACCAGCTTGAGCTACCTTATGGACGAAGGATTTATTGAGAAAGACAAGGAAGGAAAGCTTATTTGGCGAAGTCGCTAAGAGAATACTGCATTCCTAAACAGGCTGCTTCTTTTCAGGGCGTAGCATTCTGAATAATTTACTGACACTTGCCGTCAATCCACTCAGGTCAAAAAGTTTACTATCAGCCATGGCTTTGATGGTCAACCAAACACCTATAGGCGACAAAATAATGCAAGGCAACCATGCCGCCAGAGAGGCTGGCACCAGTAATGTCTCGGCTATTTTCCGGCAAAAAATGGTAAGAACGATAAACACGATAAAAGCCACGACACTTACCAAGAGCGGGTAGCCGAACCCACCTTTCCTGACAATGGCTCCCAACGGTGCACCTATGAAAACAAAGATAATACAGACCACTGCCATACTGTACTTTGTATGCATTTCATAAATGTGCTTAACCTTGTCTTCTTTAGTCCTACTGAGAGATACTTCCGCTTGTTCAGCTTGGTTAATGATCGCCCGGGCGCTTGATTTTGCTTTCGTCATGAATCTTCGCCGCTCGGCAGGGGTAAGGATTTCCAGCCAGGCAGTGACAGAGGTAATCGTATCATCAAAACGCTCTAAAGGTACTTGGGGCTGAACTTTTGAAGAGTCGACTTTTGTCTCCATGCCTGCAGCCTTCTTAATGGCCGCGGCTTTTGCCATTCTCTCTTTTTGATCGGTAGTTTTTTCTAAAGCGATTAGTTTTTCGCGTTCATCAGTTCGATTTCGGCCTGCGTTTGACATACGCTGAGAGTAACTTTCTAGACGTTGTATACTGTCGGTTCCCATTTTTTCTAATAGCCGCAAGCTATCAGCCAGGAGGGAGTCTTGCATAGTATCTTCATTGGCTAAGCTATCCTGCTCTGCATCTATTTCAGACAGTTCATCCTCCTCTGGCTCTAGTTGTGCTTGTGGGTAAAGGCTATCGACAGGAAGAACACTAAAGTGCGTTCCAACTTGCTTGGCGAGATTCAAATAGCGCTGATCTATACGTTTTTGGATGGTATCAATCTGGCTAGCCAGTTGACTGATACTCATCATTGACCTATTTTGGCTAAATAGATCAGGATTGGTGATATCCATGTTGAATTCACTCAAATCGAAAACTTTATTCCAGGATTTAAAGGCCGTACGTATAAAAGGAGCTCCTTTACCTGTGTTTCGCCCGGTGGGTCTTGATTCGATGTACTGGTGCCCGTTGTACAATTGCATCACAAAATAGCTACCGTCCTTGGTGGAGAACATTTCGCCTGATTCTGCAACCACCTGCGTAAGCTTGCCGCTATTGGCTTCTGAATGGTCGTAGATCAGGATATCACTAATCGTTCGACCGTCGCTGCCCTTCTCCCCTATTCTGATCGCGTAATTACCGAAATCGTCGTTGAACACCCCCGTTTCCATACTCATGGTGGGCTTCTTTTCCCGAATATCGTACATCCGAGATCCAAACTGGAGATTTGCTACAGGAATAATATAGTCGTTACACAAGTAGGAAACAAAAGTCGCAATACTGCCAAAGACGATAATGGGGCGCATGACTCGTAAGAGAGAGATTCCCGCAGATTTCAGGCTGGAGAGTTCGTACCGTTCCGCCAAACCTCCCATGACCATTACTGCCGAAATGAGGATAGCCAAAGGCAACGCCATAGGAACGAGGCCGACACACTTGTAAGCCAACAATTCCATGATAACAAAGACACTTAAGCCTTTGCCGGCAATGTCATCAATATACACCCAAAGAATTTGCATCAGGAGCACAAAGGTTGCAATACCGAATGTCACCAAAAAGGGACCAATGAAACTTACCAGTAAAAGGCGGTCAATTTTTTTCAAAAGCTAAAATTAATTAAGAACAGCACAAGAATAAACTAGCACCTGATTTGCTACCTCAAAGGTAACGCTCCAATGGCCAAAAGAGATGCGTTGCTGCTATATTTTAGGAAAAAGATGGTTTTAGTCGAAAAAAATATCAACCAGCTGTAACAAACGTCAATTTCGCCTCGTCGAGGAATTGAAAACGGATAAATCCACAAATGGACTGGATGGAATTCAGAGAACAAATATGGCCCATTAAAGACCGACTCTATCGCCTAGCGTTGCGGTTGGTCAATGATAGGGCGGAAGCTGAAGATGTTGTACAAGAGGTAATGGTCAAACTGTGGCAGCAGGGGAAAGACCTGCTGCTTATTAAAAACATGGAGGCTTGGTGCCTCCGGATGACTCGCAACCAGGCGTTGGATAAACTGAAAGGTGGTTACCGAAAAAGAAGGACAGAAATCACAGATAATCTTCCTCAGTTCACCATAGCAAATGGCCCCGATCAGCAATTGGAATGGAAAGACACCTACCAGCAAATTCGGACGATAATACAAAACTTGCCAGAGAATCATCGTTCGGTAGTACAACTGAGGGATATCGAAGGAATGAGTTATCAGGAAATTGCGGATGCTTTAGAAATGACGATGCCGCAGGTGAAGACCAATTTATTCCGGGCTAGAAAAGCCCTTCGTGAAGCACTATTAAAACAATCTTCCTATGGACTATAATACAGCCAAAACACTACTCAATCGGTATTTCGAAGGCAATACTTCTTTAACGGAAGAAGAAGCATTGCGCAGCTACTTTAAGCAAGAGGTTTTACCAGAGGATATGGAACCTTACCGCTCCCTGTTTCAGTTTTTCGCGATAGCTGGAGAACAGAAAGTAAGTGAAGAATTTTCGGCTCGGCTCGACTCGATACAGAAAAGGAAAGCCAGCCAATTGGTACAATTCAGAAAACCGATGTCTCGCTGGTTGGCCATTGCGGCCATGATTACACTAGCACTTGCGGTTTGGATACTGACCCCGGAGGGCGAATCAAATAAGCAACAGGCTACGATAGACTGGTCACAATTTGAGCCTAAAAGTGAGGAAGAAGCCATACGTGTAACAACGACTGCTTTTCAGAAAACAAGTGCGTCTTTGCGTCGCGGCATGAATGTCGCTACCAGTGAACTGCAAAGTGTCAAGAAATTGGTACAGCCTTGGTGATTATTAGGTACTTGGTACAAAGTACAGGGGGGGTAAGCCCCCAAGAGGCTAATGCCCAAGAAGTAAATTCAATTTAAACAAAATCGAAATCAAAAAACACAGCAATATGAAACAGTTCTTTGCATTAGCCCTGCTTTGCCTGGGCACAACGAGCCTTTTGGGGCAGGCCAATGCCATTGATGATTATTTCCAGGATTATGTGGAAGATGAGCAGTTTTCGGTCGTCTATATTAGTCCTCGCCTGTTCCAGATGTTTGAAAAGATAGGCGGCGAAAAGCTGGAACTAGACGATGCCGAAGCAGCCGCATTCATGGATTTGGCTACCGACCTTCGTGGCCTCCGTATTCTTAGCACAGACGTTACACCGGAGAAATATTTCAATGAAGCAAAATCGAAGATTAATACAAAAACCTACGAAACACTGATCACGATTAGGGAACGTAATGGTGGAAATACAGAGTTCCTGCTGCGGGAAGACGACAAGGGGAATCTTCAGGAACTGCTATTCCTCTCTTACGGCGAAAGTGAGTTCACCCTTATGAGCTTTGTTGGCCCTTTGAATCTTGATAAGATCATCAAGCTGGCCAACGAAATGGACGAGGATAATTAACGTGAGATTTACTTGACTGTATTCCTAAAAACCTAGGAGTCACGAAGTAAACCTCACTGTACTAGGTACGTGGTACAGGGTATAAGGATTTTTTGAAATCTAAACGGATGCTATACCAAGTACCTAATACCTTTTACGGAAGACTGGCCGATCATATCAATACATTTTCAGGTTCTTTCTCGCAAACCTGGCTTAAGAAATCACCCGGCGCTTTTTGTGCGCCAAAAAACTATAAGCATGAAACCATTAATGATGCTAATCGCTCTTTCCTTGAGCACTTTGACCCTATCAGCACAAAACAATGTTATCAACTCTTTTATTGATAAATACAAGGGGTTGGAAGATGTCACCCACGTAAATATCAGCGGTGGACTGCTCGATTTCATCAGCAAAGCCACTGACGAAGATGGCGAGCGGACTTTTTTGTCAAAACTAGAAAACCTCCGAGTACTCTCCGTGCCTAATCGCGCAGATATTGCAGCTTCTGACCTCACTGCATTGCGGCAAAGTATTCAGGCAAATAACTACGAAGAACTTATTAGAATTCGTGATGGAAAGGATCTAGTTTACATTTATCTCCATGAAAACAAAGATGAAGTGATTGAAGAACTCATCGTTCTGGTAGAAGACCCCGAAGAAGTCACCTTGGTAAGCCTGAGCGGATTGATGTACTATCAAGACTTGCATAAATTAGAACTTGACGGAGAGGCTGGGGAAGCATTAAATAGATTACCTAGTAAGGAAGAACCGCGTCCTTAAGGGTCACTAGACGATCAGAATAAACCTGCCAATTTCTACTTGAAGTTGGCAGGTTTATTGTTTTTACCTAACGTTTAGGTAGAAACAATACCTAACGCTTAGGTAGCAAGCATCACTAAAATTAGGTATTATTTAGATTTAGTCTAAATAAGCATAAGTTGTTTTCTATGTTTGTGCCAACACAGAAAATAACACAAGCATGAATCAACAATATATTTTCCTATTAGTATTACTCTTTACGGGGTATTGCCTTGAAGCACAAGTGGAGGAAGTTAGTATCGGCACCAACTATTCCAACCAGGTATTTTACCAGATTCAGGATGGGAGTACGACAAGTATCGCTCATGAAGAGTGGGATATTGCTTTTGGGGTAGCTCCGCAAAGCGCAGGCATTTTTGTAAATGAAGGAGTGTCCGCTAGTTTTGGAACTCAGGCACCAGAAGTATCCGTTTTCTTCAGTATCGACGAGGATTTTTCAACTGCTGACACGCTGAATATCATTGAGCAGGTTTTCAACCCAGAGATCAGTTGGGAGTCAGGTGCATTTAACAGCATAGCTAGTGCAGACAACCCGTTTGATTTGGGCTGGGGAACGTACAACCCAAGCAATCATACGATAAATAGCAATTACATTTTCTTTATACATCTGCGTAGTGGAATTTGGCGTAAACTAGAGATTCAGTCTTTGGCCAACAATATCTATTCCTTCCGCCACGCTAATCTCGATGGTACGGATGAAGTCAATGTACAGATTACGAAGGGGGATTTCACCGGCAAGACACTCGCCTATTATTCTTTTGCGAGCAATGAAGTAAAAGACCTGGAACCAGTTCATTGGGATTTGCTTTTCACCCGTTACTATTCTCCGCTTGATGATGGTGGAGGTGGTATCATCGAATATCAGGTGGCTGGCGTTTTATCAAATCAGAATGTTGCAGTAGCACAAGCTGACGAGGTAAATCCTTTGACCGTTTCCTTTCAGGATTACCTAACGGAATTTCAGGACACGTTGAATACCATTGGTCACGATTGGAAATTCTTTGATTTTACTACAGGCTGGAGTATTCAGGAAAATCAAGTATTCTTCGTTAAAACAGCAGCTGGTAGCATCTGGCAAGTTCAGTTTTTGGATTTCTCCGGCTCTTCTTCAGGCATCACAACCCTAATGAAAAGCTACGAGGGCTTATTGGTTAATAGTGATGACTTATCTGATACTTCAGACGACCTTTCTGTTTTTCCGAACCCAAGCAACGGAGTGATTAACCTCCACTGGACGGTTAATTCAGCTTATTCTCAGCATCAAAAGCTGGAAATCGTTGATGCTTTAGGCAAGGTTGTTTATCATGAAACGATCCCCACGCAAATAGGCATGAATACCTACCAATTGTCAACGGCACTCCCATCGGGGCACTACTACCTAAGGATTCAAGATGGCCAAGCGCAAATTGTTCGGCCATTAATCATAACGCAATAGTCCTTTCTCTCTTTAATAGCTGCTTGTAGTTGCGAGGCAACTACAAGCAGCTATTCTTAAAATAAAAATAATGAAGCATTTTCCAGCTAGAATTTTCTTCTTGCTAATGGCTATAGGAGTGGTGGCTTTTTCCACGACTTCCTGCTTTCACGACACTACCTCGGATGTCTCCGGTTCAAATGCCGGAGACACTTTAAAGCGGATTGTGTCTCTTGATGGAATGGTAACAGAATTGCTCTACCAATTAGAATTAGGAGAGCAAATTGTTGGTATTGATGTAACGAGTACTTATCCCGAAGAGGAACTAAAGGGTAAACCTCAACTTGGGCATGTCAGTCAGCTAAATGCTGAAGCGATTTTAGCCTTGCGTCCTGATTTAATCATTTGCAAAAAACAGGATTTAAACAACCCCGTCTTGGCGCAGCTTATTTCTGCTGGTGTGAACGTATTTGGGATTACGACGACTACGCACTTTAATAATGCTATTGAGGTAGCTCGACAGCTGCAAACGAAACTGTCAATTTCGGAAGCGGGTATAGGAGAGCTAACTCAAAACATTGCCGCAGACAGTCTGCGTTTGGCTAATCTCCTGGAAGAAACAACTCATCAGCCCAATATTTTATTCCTATATGCTCGTGGAACAGGTCGACTCTTTGTGAGTGGGAGCGGTACGCCCGTAGCTGCTATGCTGGAAAAGGCTGGTGGAAGAAATGCTGTCACAAACTTCTCTGATTATAAAGAATTGAGCCCAGAAGCATTGCTAGCTGCTAATCCGGAAGTGCTGTTGTTATTTGAAAGCGGCCTGAATAGCTTAGAAGGAATGGATGGCCTTGGAGAAATACCTGGAATGGCACAAACCACTGCTTATCAGCACAAGCGAGTCATCACGATGGACGGTCACTACTTGAGTTCTTTTGGTCCACGGGCTGCCCAAGCAGCCTACGATTTGGCGCTTCAGTTACAGGTATTTAGTCAAACGGAGCTTTAGATGAAAGTAGGCAATAAAATTTACTGGTTGCTTTGGGCAGGATTGATTCTCAGTATTTTGGGAAGCCTGATGTTTGGTGCTTACGCAATGAATAGCACGGAATTATTCCAGGGGCTCTTTTCATTTTCAGGGCCTGAAGGAAAAATAGGAGAAGGTTTCCTTATTTATCATATTCGCCTTCCCAGGGTATTACTCGCAGCATTGGTTGGGGCCGGACTGGCAAGTGTAGGTGCAGCTATTCAGGGGCTTTTCCGCAACCCGCTGGCAGACCCTACCCTGATAGGCGTCTCAAGTGGAGCTGTATTGTTTGCCGTCTTGGCGATTGTTCTTACGAAAAGCTACTGGTCTACCCTACCCGATTGGATACAGCAAACCTCCGTAAGTCTATCTGCCTTTATTGGGGGCGTCATCACTACTTTTGTCGTTTATGCGATCTCGAAAAAAGACCAGTATGTTTCTGTTATGACCATGCTACTGGCAGGAATTGCCATCTCAGCTTTAGCAAGTGCAATTGTAGGTGTATGCATCTACCTTTCAGATGACCAGCAATTAAGAGATATTACTTTTTGGACTTTAGGAAGCTTAAGTGGAACAAATTGGCTTCAGGTAGGTATTCTTTCTCCTCTGGTGGTCGGAGGGCTTTGGCTATTGAATAAGCAAGCAGCGACAATCAATGCTTTGTTACTAGGAGAAAAGGAAGCAGCCTACCTCGGCGTGAAAGTGGAAAGTGTGAAAACACTGATCATTTTAATAGCAGCTTTAATCACAGGTGTTTGTATCTCCTTTACGGGGATTATAGGTTTTGTAGGACTCATCATTCCACATTTTCTTCGCCTTCTTTTGGGAAGTAATTACACCCAGCTCCTTCCGAGTTCTGCCATACTGGGAGCTCTCTTTTTGGTCATCACCGATACTTTTGCGCGGACCATTGTTGCTCCTGCAGAACTGCCATTGGGTATTATAACGGCATTAATTGGGGCACCTTTCTTCCTTTGGCTGATTTACAGGACCAATAACAACCAAGTAATGCTATGATTAACCTTAGGAACATAAGCCTTCAAAGGAATGGGAAGCAAATTCTGGAGAGCATTGACCTTGATTTGCCGCCTGGGGCGCTTACAATGATATTAGGCCCCAATGGAGCAGGAAAGACCAGCTTGTTTGAAATACTAACAGGTCAACTTACACCACAAGGTGGGGTAATCACCTGGGAAAATGCGTTGTTTGGCAACTGGTCTGCAAAAGAAATGGCCATCCGGAGGACGGTACTTTCTCAGCAAATGCACGTCAATTTCCCCATCCAGGTAGAAGACCTTGTTGGTATGGGGAATTATGCAGTACGCAATCTTATAAAAGACGAAGAGCATCGCAGTATTGTCCGCTATGCTTTACGCAAAGTTGGTATGACTGCTTTCAGAAACAGAAGCTTTCCTAGCCTATCTGGTGGTGAACAACAACGCGTCTTGCTGGCAAAATGTATTGTTCAGCTCGAAAGCAATTACTGGCGCCCACATACACAATATTTATTCCTGGATGAGGCGACTGCTAACCTTGATATTAAACAAAAACACGAGGTGATGCAATTGGTGAAAAACATTATCCAACGAAGAGAAATAGGTGTAGTTGCCATCGTTCACGACCTGGGGCTTGCTGCTACTTATGCAGACCGAATCATATTACTAAAACAAGGTAAGGTATTGGCACAAGGCGACTGTAAAGTCACTTTAACTCCTGCCAATATCTCTAAAACATTTGAACTTAAAAGTCACCAGATCCCTACGCTATTCTTGGACAACCTTACACATTTAGCTTAGGAACAGCACGAAAATAAAAAGCGATTTTATTTTCTGCGCAATACTTAGACACAAAACTGATAATTACAATGACTTCAATTGAAACACTTTTGCACAATAAGCAGGCCATTATTGCTGAAACCCCACGTATTCGCCAGCGAAATTTGGCTGCGCAACTTGGTATCAGCGAAGCTGAATTACTTACGCTTTCACCAGATAATACGGTTATTCGACTTTCTGGCGATTGGAAATTGCTCCTGCCGGAAATCAAGCGCATGGGCTATGTGATGGCCCTTACCCGTAACGAAGCTTGTGTACATGAGCGAAAAGGTGTTTACGATAACATCAATTTTTACGGAGGCCCAGCCAATATGGGCGTAGCAGTCAATCCAGATATTGACCTTCGTTTTTTCATGAATGAGTGGGTACATGCGCTTGCTGTAACCATGGATCGGGGTAAAATGGGGATGCTCTATTCTTTCCAATTTTTTAACGGGGAGGGAGAAGCTGTTCACAAAATATTCTCTACGGAGAAGTCAGATATTGATGTTTACCACCAGTTGGTTGCTGAATACCGGGCAGAAGACCAGTCTCCATTATTTCCATTGCCAAAGAAGCAAGAAGAAGCAAGCACTCAGGAAATAAAAGAAGACGTTGATGTGGAAGCATTCCAGCAAGAGTGGCTCAACCTCAAGGATACGCACGACTTCTTTGGTTTGTTGAGAAAGTACGGTCTTGGCAGAACCCGTGCGATTGAATTAGCTCCTACAGATCATAGCCAGGCCGTGCCTGTAGATTTCATAAAGGAGGTTCTCCAATACTGTGCAGCGCAAGCAATTCCTATCATGTGTTTTGTCCACAGTAAAGGCTGCGTTCAGATTCATACCGGTGAAGTAAGCCAACTTAAGGAATTGGGAGAGTGGTACAACATTCTGGACCCCGCTTTTAACCTTCACCTAAATATGGAAATGGTAAAGAAAGCCTGGATTGTTAAAAAACCAACAGTAGACGGTATCGTCACCAGTTTGGAGCTTTTTGATGAAAATGGTGAACTTATCGTTTACTTTTTTGGTGCACGCAAGCCAGGAAAGCCAGAGTTAGAAACTTGGCGAGAAGCTATTAACCAATATTCTCTGAGCAGCTAATCAGAAACTGATGAATAAAATACCCAAGCTACTACCTTTTGCTCTCCTCTTCTTGCATTGCAGTACCTTACTCGCACAAGTAGAAGATGATTCAATAACTTGGTCTCTAGCTATCGAAGACATTGTCGTGACTGCTCAATTTGCACCTACTGCTAAGGAAAATGCGGTGCATGAGGTTAAAGTAATCGAAATCGAGGACATTACGCGGCAAGGCATGAACAACCTGGCGGAGGTACTTACACAGCAGTTGAATTTTCGTGTAAGCAACGACCCTATTCTCGGTAGCGGCGCACAAATTCAAGGCGTTGGAGGAGAGAATGTACAGGTAGCTATTGACGGTATTCCAGTTATAGGGAGGGTCAACGGCAATGTTGACCTTTCCCAAATAAAACTTTCGGATGTAGATCACATTGAGATCGTTGAAGGAGCACTCTCTGCCCAGTATGGCAACAATGCTGCTGGCGGTGTCATCAATATTATCACCAAAAAAACGCAGTTAAACAAATACAATGTTTCGCTTGCAAGCCAATTTGAGGACATTGGTATCATGAATTATGACGCTTTATTTTCTGCCCGTTTTAATCGTTTTTTTTTCAGCGCCAGCGGAAGTCATTATCAGAGTCAATTTGAACCCAATGATAGTCTCCGGCTTATTGAAACAACAACCTTAGCCGACGGCTCAACGCTTCAGCAACGGAAATTTCCATGGAATCCAAAGGTGCAGAACAGCCTCAATGGCAAATTGACTTATCGGCCCAATGACTCGTTTGACATTACCTACCAGCAACGTTACTTTACGGAATCTGTTTTTCTTTACGGCCCTGTAAAGCGCCCTTCGTTCAATCCTTATGCTTTTGATGAAACCTATCTCACCAATCGCCATGATCATACGGTGTCTCTAAATACCTGGTTGTCTTCCTCCTTGTATTTGCAATCACAAACGGCACTGAACAGCTTTACGCGAACCAAACAATATGAACGGCTGGAATTGGAAAGCCGTGAATCTACTCCCGTTTCAGCAGAACAAGACACCTCGCGGTTTACCTCAGTACTGCATCGTACAAGTATCAATACAGCAGGCCAGCAAAAAATCAATGGACAGTTTGGCGTAGAATACCTTCGAGAAATGGCTTTTGGCCGCCGACTAGTGGATACTTCGGCTGTTGATCTAAATGAACCTAGCCAACAAAATATTGCGTTCTGGCTTGGGGCTCGCTGGACGCCAATTACAAAATTAATCCTTCAAGCGAGCGTTCGATATGGCCATAACAGCCAGTTTGACCACCCAGTGTTGCCAGCTTTAAACCTGCGCTGGAACATCACTGAGGATTGGACGCTAAAGTCCAGTTATGCATTAGGGTTTCGCGCACCTTCTATCAAAGAATTGCACTTCAATTTTATTGATATCAATCATTTCATTGTCGGTAATAATGAATTGCAGGCAGAGTATTCCAACAATGCGAGATTGAGCCTTGATTATCGTAACAATTTAGGGAATAACCAATTGCTTCGTCTTGGCGTAAAAGGCTTTTACAACACGATCAGGAATAAAATAACGTTAGCAGAATTTGCGCCACTGCAATACAACTACCAGAATCTGGAAACATACGCTACGCATGGGCTAAACTTCACCATTAATTATGAATCAAAAATTATCTCTTGTGAGAGTGGCTTTTCAATAACCAATATTGCCAATGATTTTGCAGAAGAGCCCCAATACGAACCTACTTTTGTTCCTGTAGCCGAGGTGCAATCCCGGCTATCCGTTTGGATTCCTAAAGTAGACATTGACTTCTTGGTTACGCATCGTTATATTGCACGGCAGCAGCGATACCATCTTTATGAAGACGAGATTTTACTCGGGTTCATTGGCCAAAATCATCAGTTAAATGCCACTTTAAACCGTCACTTTTGGCAAGAAAGAATACATCTCAGTATTGGTGCAAAAAACCTGCTCAATCAATCGAGTCGATCACTAAGCGGAGCGAGTAATTCTGGCGATGTCCATGGTGGCAGCGGACAATCTGTACTCACGGGCTTCGACCGCAGCTATTTTGTCCGATTACAATTTTCATGCGGAAAGTAAGCTGCTCCAATTCGTTTTAGCTCGAAATACCAGGGGGTTACTTTCCGCTATGGTCCCTCCCCTTGCTTTCTCCCTGCTGGAATTCCTGTTCCAGTTCCTTTTGTTTCTCTAATTCTTCCTCGGTAGCTTGGGTATCGAGTAGTGCGTTCAAATCTGGCTGCCCGGCATCGACCCATGCGGTAAACCAGGAGCTGCCAATGGCCAGGATCGCATCTTGCATCCGTGTTTCCACCATGCCATCCATGGCTTGCTCGTAGACTTTTGCGTAGTCTTCGCACTGGGTACGGATCGAACGGCCCAGTCTTTCTTCAAAGCAGAACTGTTGATCGGGCGGAATCGTTTGGCTCAGTCTTTTTTCGATAAGAAGAACGCTGTCTAATAGCTTATGGCTGTCTAAGACAGCGGTCCAGAAATAGTCGTTTTTATCGCGGATGTATTCTGCTTTTCCTACAAAGTAATCGTAGCCTTTATCGGCAAAAAGCTCAGGTAGACGACTTTCCCAAAAAGCATGAATGCCTACTTGGTTGGTCATTTCGCCATTGTAGTTTTCAGTGGTATGAAGAGGTACATGTGCATCGCCGATATAGTGGCCGATTTCTGAACATATTCGCAGAATAGAACGGGCATCTCCTCGTTCAAAAGCTTTTGTAAGCTGTCGTTGAGTAGCCTCCAAGTGATAAGGGACGATGCCGTATTCTGAAAAATGATCAATGGCCTCTACCCTACTGAAAGTCTCTGCGGGCCAGCCAAAAAGGGCGGCTGTTGCGGCAGGTGATGGCAACCATTCATCTTCGTAGTATTGGGGCTGAATTTCCTCTTGCCAATAGGTTTTGTAGTCTTTCAGCGACAAATAGAGTGGCAGCTCAGGGTGATTGACTTTCAAAAGGGCGGTATCTCTACCGTTATTTGCTCTTAGTATTGATGCTACTTCTACAACCAGCGTATCAGCAGAACCTGCCTTGATCATTCTTAACTCGCCATAGCGCAACAATGCTTCAGTCCAGTTGCGGGGCACCTCCGGAAAGGGGTGGACGCCCCAGTGGTCGATGTCAATATAATGCCGTACGGCCTCATGCTTGGTGGCATAGCGGCGCTTGTCTGGGTCTACGGCATGATCGGTAACGTACTCGATATGGTGGCGAAAGAAAGGCATCATCTCCGGTGGTAGGGTAAATACCGCCATTCTGTTAATTCGGCGATGCCCGAAAAAGCCCCATTCCTCCATTGCAGTGTCTCTTAAAGTAAATGCACTTAATAGTGTGAATACCAGCAATAAGAATAGGATACCTGGCTTTAAAAAAGAAGATGTCGATTTGGCCACAGCATTGAATTTAAAGGACTGATGTCAAAAAATTACTTGAACCATATAAGTTATATAAGGAAATATAAGTTTCCTTAATTTACTCAAATGACGATGGTTGAGAATTTCTATTCTGTAATCTCAAACAAAGTTCCTGTTCTTCCCGGAGGAACAAGGCCAAGGTGGCGATAGGTTTTTTCAGTAGCCTCTCGCCCTCGTGGTGTTCGCTGGATATAACCTTCCATGATTAGGAAAGGTTCGTGGACCTCCTCGATCGTACCAGACTCCTCTCCTACTGCGGTAGCAATGGTCGTGATTCCAACCGGGCCGCCTTTAAATTTGTGGACGATTGCACTCAATATCTTGTTATCCATCTCATCGAGGCCACCTTCATCAACATTAAGGGCTTCCAGGCCATATTTTGCAATTGGCACATCAATGTTTCCGTCGCCTTTCACTTGGGCAAAATCTCTGATTCGACGCAGTAGTGCGTTTGCAATCCTTGGGGTACCTCTGCTACGGCGGGCGATCTCCATTGAGCCTGGGCCATTGATGGGAACCTGCAAAATTCCAGCAGAACGAATAATGATTTTACTCAGGGTAGCAGCATCGTAATAATCCAGTAGGCAGGTGATGCCAAAACGCTCGCGCATAGGGGCTGTTAACAGTCCTAAGCGGGTGGTCGCACCGATTAGCGTAAACGGACTCAGACTGATTTGTACGGTACGTGCATTGGGACCACTATCAATCATGATATCAATCCGATAATCTTCCATTGCCGAATAAAGGTACTCTTCGACAACGGTATTCAATCGGTGGATTTCATCAATGAAGAGCACATCGCCTTCCCCTAAATTGGTTAGTAAACCAGCTAGGTCTCCTGGTTTTTCCAAGACAGGGCCACTGGTCATCTTCAACTCGGCGCCCATTTCGTTGGAAACAATATGTGACAAGGTCGTTTTCCCTAATCCCGGAGGGCCGTGTAGCAAAACATGGTCCAGTGCTTCCCCACGTTGTTTAGCGGCCTGGATGAATATTTTTAGATTTTCAACAATTTTAGGCTGACCACTGAAGTCATCCAATGCCTTGGGACGTAGTGCTCTTTCGTATTGCTGATCATCTGCCGGTAGCTGATCTTTATCAGGATCCAAGTGAGGATTTCGCATATTTTGAATTCGTCAGAAAAAAATATCCTAAAAAACAAACTAGATGTTTTTTGATCATGTTTGCAAGTTAGTAAGAAGCGGAGAAATTCTTACTTTTGTGCGGTTATAAAAATAACGATTTCAAACGGGATAATAAATATGAGTACACAGAAGATTATTTATACAAAGACTGATGAGGCACCGTTCTTGGCAACTCATTCTTTTTTACCTATTGTTCAAGCTTTCACCAAGTCAGCCGGTGTAGAAGTAGAAACAAGAGACATTTCTCTTGCAGCCAGGATTTTGTCTGCATTCCCAGACTTCCTTTCTGACGACCAAAAAGTATCTGATGATTTATTAGAACTGGGAACGCTTGCAAAACAACCAGAAGCTAATATCATTAAGTTACCTAATATTAGTGCTTCTGTACCACAGTTGATTGCTGCAATTGAAGAACTACAAGCAAAAGGGTTTGCTATTCCTGACTATCCGGAAGAAGCAAATTCTGAAGAAGAAAAGGCCATTAGAAATCGCTACAACAAGATTAAAGGAAGTGCTGTAAATCCAGTATTACGGGAAGGAAACTCAGACAGACGCGCTCCGAAGCCTGTCAAGGCTTATGCTAGAAAGCACCCACACAGAATGGGTAAATGGACAGCTGATTCAAAATCGCATGTAGCTACCATGTCGTCAGGAGATTTCAAAGCAAACGAAAAATCCATTACTGTCCCAGTTGATACTACAGTAACTATTCAGCATGTAGATCAAGCTGGAACAAAAACCATCCTCAAGGATAACTTAGCTTTATTGGCGGGTGAAATTATTGATGGAACATTCATGAGCAAAAAAGCTTTGCTAAGCTTCTTGGATGAAAATATTCGTGATGCAAAAGAAAAAGATATACTCTTTTCACTGCACATGAAGGCTACTATGATGAAAGTTTCGGATCCTATTATATTTGGTCACGCTGTCAGAAGGTTCTTTGCACCTGTCTTTTCAAAGCATGCCAGTACATTTGAAAAAATCGGAGTAGATGTAACCAACGGTTTTGGCGACTTGATTGCAAAACTAGATGAATTGGATGTGTCAGAAAAAGCAGAAATTCTTGCTGACATAAATGCCTGTTATGCAGATCGTCCAGATCTAGCGATGGTTAATAGTGATAAAGGAATTACAAACTTACACGTACCAAGTGATGTAATCATTGATGCATCAATGCCTGCTATGATCCGTACTTCTGGACAAATGTGGGACAAAAATGGCGAGCAAAAAGATACCAAAGCAGTTATTCCTGATAGTAGCTATGCTGGGATTTACCAAGAAACTATTGATTTCTGTAAGGAACACGGAGCTTTTGATCCCACCACAATGGGTAGTGTACCAAACGTAGGTTTGATGGCACAAAAAGCAGAAGAATACGGTTCTCATGACAAGACATTTGAGATAGCAGCAGATGGGAAAGTAGAGATTGTTGATAGCGACGGAAATGTTCTAATGTCACACAACGTAGAAGCCGGCGATATCTGGAGAGCATGTCAGGTTAAAGACTTACCTATCCAGGATTGGGTTAAATTGGCGGTCAATAGATCAAGGTCAAGTGACACTCCTATCGTTTTTTGGCTAGACGAAGAACGTGCCCACGATAGAGAGTTAATCAAGAAGGTTAATAAATACCTAGGGGATCACAATACGGATGGATTGGAGATTCACACCATGTCACCTTCAGCAGCAACTAGATTTTCGCTAAACAGGATTAAAGAAGGTAAGGATACGATTTCTGTCACAGGTAATGTTCTTCGAGATTACAATACCGACTTATTTCCAATTTTGGAAGTAGGAACAAGTGCTAAAATGCTTTCTATTGTTCCATTGATGAATGGAGGAGGCTTATTTGAAACAGGAGCTGGTGGATCTGCACCTAAGCATGTGCAACAGTTTGTTGAAGAAGGACACCTAAGGTGGGATTCTCTTGGTGAGTTTTTAGCATTAGCCGTGTCATTGGAACACCTCGGATCCACATTTGATAATTCAGGTGCGGTCATCTTGGGCAACAGTTTGGATAAAGCTACTTCGGAGTTCTTGCAAAATGACAAATCACCTTCTCGGAAAGTGAATGAACTCGACAATAGAGGCAGCCACTTTTTCCTAGCTAAATATTGGGCCGAAGCACTTTCGGAGCAAAACGAAAACAAGGAATTGAAGGAAAAATTTGCGACTGTAGCTACAGAATTAGCTGCTAAAGAAGCTGTAATCCTTCAAGAACTACTGGATGCTCAAGGATCTGCTGTTGATATTGATGGCTATTACTACCCACAAGTCTCCTTGGTAAATAAAGCAATGAGGCCTAGTGAAACACTAAATGGTATTTTAGCTAGCATTTAGGCTGGTACAAATCACGAAGTGATTTAACTTTTAGAACGGGCTTTTGACTTGCGTCAAAAGCCCGTTCTATTTAATGCTGAACCACAATACTTCTGCTCGTGCCTCCTTTCTCCGTGACTATTTGCAGGGTGTAAATACCATTTGGTAGGCTTTGGCAGTTTTCTGCAATCGTTTCTTTATACATCTTTTGAGAAGGATAAGTCTTGACTAAGCGGCCTTCTTGGTTGAATAAGGCGATTTGGGTTGCTGCCTGCTCTGGAAAATCAAATACCAGCGTAAAGTACTCATCAGCAGGGTTTGGAGCAATTGTAATTTGATAATTAGGAGGCAGTGAATTACCCTGAGTATTTCCAATTGGAACGAAAGGTTTCAACCGGATAAGTGGAGTAACATTCGCCCCAAGGCCGTTTATTTCAAAGTTTGGTCGATCCCCTCCGAGGCTATCGGAATAGATAACGTGGGCGTATTGGGGCAAGTCTATTTGATTAGAAATAATGCCATTCGCAGTGTAGTCATAGTCATCGCTTACGGAAATTACCATCGTGTCCTCTTCATCCTCACTAATGTATTCAAGTACCAATAGATAATATCTGCCTCCGAGTAATTCTAGTCGATCATAGGGGCCTTCCGCTTCTATGTGAATAGGTAATCGTACCAATGTTTGGTTCTCAGAACCATCAAAGAGGTACTCGTTGAAATAGACTGGGGAATATCCATATTCCATCGTATCAATAATCCCATCCTGATTTTGGTCACCAAAAGTCTCGTAAAGCAGGATGGTGACGATTCCGTGTCCCTGCGCAACCTCGTCTGCATTATCAATCATAAATTCCAAATCCCTTACTTCAAAAGTATAACCTTCGGGAACGTAAAAACAAGTACCCACGTAGTAATTCGATCCTTCCAGCCTAATACCTCCTGTCCGCCCGGATTCTTTTGCCAGGCTTTCGTAGCTAGAAGAAAAATTGAAATGAATGGTATCATTTTGAGTGTTAATATCATTGCTGGTGGTCGTAACAATGTAGGTACCCCGGTAATCTCTTTCTACGAAAAAATTAGTTAATGGTAAGTTGAAAGGCTCCTCATTGAGTACATCATTTTCGATGCTTGCCCCGGATAACAGCTCACCATAGTTTTTTTCAACATTATAGATTACTTCTCCGGTTGTAAGGTTGGTAATCTGGCAGTTTACAATTACATCGTTGGCGGCCTCATCTCCTGTATTTAGGACATTAACCGCAAAGTACTGGGGACTAAAAAGCGCTGTCAGCGCTTGTGCGTTTTCCGGAATGACATAAAAGGTAGTGTCCAGTTCTAAATCTGGTCCATTTTGAGCATTGAGAGGAATCGAAAAAAGAAAAATAGCGCAAAGGCTAGGAAGTAAATGTGTAGAGAGAAGTCGCATAATCATTTATTTAATATTCTATCAAAAATAAAGCGGGCTGACTCAGTATTCAACTGAATCAGCCCGCTATTTTTGTCAAAAGACTTGCTAAAACACAGGTTATAGCATAAAAAGTCTACTACTAGTGCTGTACAACGATCTTCTCGATACGTGTACCAGCATCGGTATCTAACTGTAGGAAGTACAAACCGCTAGCAAGCGAACGTACATCATAGTTGAAAGTACCGTTCTGTAGCTTATCAAACTCTTGGGTAAGAATGATACGTCCAGTTTGGTCGTACAAACGAACAAGTACATCCACCTGCTTAGGAAAATCAACTTTCATGTTGAAGTTGTCTTTTGCAGGAACAGGGTATACATTCACACCAAACTCCGTAGGAAGTACCGTTTCGATAGCTGTAATTGCGGGCTGATCCAGGAATGGGTTATCACCAATAGATAGGCGCACTACAGGCACAGATGTACCACCAAAGCCACCAGAGAAGAAGTTTGGTTCTTCAGCCACCAAATCTACAACATCAGAGTACTGCTCAATGCCAATAGAATCAGTAATGAAGTTATTGGCAGCGTAGTTATAATCTTCACTTGCAGAAATAGCTACCTGGTCATCTGCATTTGCAGCAACATACTGTACAACTGCAAAGTAATATTTGCCACTGGTCATTTCAATGCCCTCTCCTTCCAAATCTACAGGAATGGTAATCAGTACTTCATCTTCTGTACCATCAAACATGTATTCATTGAAGGCAATAGGTACATTACCATACTCATCAGGTCCGATACGGCCATCGCCATCTACATCTCCGTCAGATTCATATAGGAAAGTCGTAACACCACTAGACTGAGCATCAGAAACATTACTAATCATGAAAGATATGAAGCGAGCATACCAGTTTTCGCCATTAGGTACGTAGTAGCTGTTACCAATGAACCAATCGCGGTCGTTGGTAAGGAAGATAGCACGGGTAGGGCCTGTTTCTTTAGCAAATAAAGAATCAGTAACAGAGAAACTGAAGAACAGAGAATCATTTCCAGGATTGACATCGGCAGAATCCTGGCTCAGGATATAAGTACCTTCATAAAAACCAAGAGATGACGCATCAGGAGCAAGATCCAACGGCATAGTAATGTCGATGAAATCATTCTCTGCGATAGAATCTACAGCAATGTCGCCATAGCTCTTCGTTTGGTCATAAACCACAGTACCACCATCAGTAACGTTTACAATCTGAAGGTTCAGTTCTACGTTTTCAGCCACCAAACCACCATTGTTCTGGATGTCAGACATGAAGTACTGAGGCTGAAGCTGAGAGTACGGTGTATTTACGTTATCAGGAATAGCAAAGAAGTTGGCATTCGCCTGAATGTCATAACCGATACGCTCCTGGATAGAGATATCATCAATACCCCAGAAGTAGTAATCTGTTGCAAAGGTGATCTTAATACGAATCTCATCAGCACCAGCAATATAAGCATCAAGAATAGGAACCGTTTGGCGGTTGCTACGGATTACATTGTTTGCTAAGTTCGGGTTCAAATCCGTTGCTGGGCTCCAAGTTGCGCCATCATCCGTACTAACAGCGAAAGAGGTCTTCAAACCATCAGGAGCATCTGTTGGCGTATTCAAATAACGCAAAGTTTGCGAAATTGAAATCGACAAAGCACGATCTGCAGAGGAGATATCAATGGCAGGAGAAATCAACTCTGCTACGTACTGAGGGTACGGAGGAGGGTTAGATGCAGGTACGTTAGCAGCGTCGCCACGGAACATCTGGAACATGTTGTTCATGGTCATCGTACCATTGGTACGGGTAGGTGAATCAACAAAGATAGCGCCAGGTGCTTCGAAACCGAAGATACCGTTGCCCAGGTTACCGTTAGGGCTCCAGGTCCAAATCATACCGCACTCGGAGCGCTTAGTGTAGGTGAATACAAACTCATCCCCACTATCGGTGATCTGAGTGTAAGTTAGCGTATTCCCACCATCGGAGTACACGACGGTAGGCTCACCTCTTCCTGTATAAGCATCAACGAATGCAGGGAAATTGAGTTGTGCAATAGTTGCCCATTCTACCACCCCACCAGCTGTAGTTTCTGCAAAGGCTAAACCATTAGCAAGTTCCGGGGAAGCATTTAAAGAGGAAACTAAAGTATCGCCAGAAAGGCTATAAGTACCATATACGGTAAGGTATTCAGAACCATCATCGGTATCAAAGGTAAATTGATACTCTGTATCATTTAAAAAAGACCACTCAAAGGTAAGGCCATCATAATTAAGGGAGGTGCCATTTTCTGTCCCTTCAGTTAGGGTCCAAATACCATAATCAGTACCAGAGTTGTTACCATAGGTATTCACGTTCCCACCACAAAGAATAGGGTTAACGCTCCAACCGGCTAGGCCTTTGGAGAAATCTTCTTCCCAGATAACGTCTTGCGCGGTCAAAGCACCGGCAGCCAATACTAGAAAGGCGAGTGTAAGTAAACGTTGCATCATGAATTGCATGTTTTAAATTTAAGTGTAGGATATAAAAGACAAATATAGGTCACTACTTTTAGAAAAAAGTCGAAATAATTAGCTCGCATCTGACAATAGATGGCAATAATTATTTTCTCCTCATTCGTATAGAAGTTCTTTTCCTAGACAATAGTATAATCAGGAATGTTCGCTAAGGTGTTTATTTTCCACTCCGTGGTGTATATCGCCAAGAAGAATGGAGGCTTTTTAAGCAGAAAAGGAAGTTCCACAGCCACAAGATTCTTTGGCATTAGGGTTATTGAAGGTGAAGCCACGGTTATTTAGGCCGTCTAGCCAGTCAACTTCCATGCCCAGCAAATAGATCGCGTGGGCTTTCTGCACCATCACTTTCATACCTTCGATTTCATAAACATCGTCTTGTTCTTTGATCAGGTCAAAGCCAAGAATGTAGGAAAAACCAGAGCACCCTCCTCCTTTTACGCCTACCCGTAAGCCGTGGTCTGAAGGAACGGATTGTTCTTTCTGTATCCGCTTAAGCTGTTCTATTGCGCCGGGCGTAAGGGTAATGGGTTGCATGCTTGTTTTCACAGTACTCATACGAATGTATGTCTTATTAAGATGAATTCTAAAGTAAAGATACAAATCCAAAACATACTCAGTGGATACTTAGTTGGCATTTATGAAAAAATATCTCTGAAAAGCAGAGATTCATGACACAGCAGTTACTTTTGTGGCATTGGTGCATTATACCAATAAGTAGAGCGCAAAAAGGAGGACCCCCTTGTTTATGTGCATTAGTTCAATCAAATAATCACGGATAAAACCATGATGGTATTCCTAGAAATTATTAAAATCGCCATTCCTGCGATTGTTGTAGCACTAACCAGCTATTTTATTATCAGAGAAATGTTGCGCAAACAACTCCAGATGCAAGAACAACGCATTCGGCAGGAGCGCCAAAGTGCAGTTACGCCACTGCGCATGCAGGCTTACGAAAGACTTTCACTGCTTATTGAACGTCTTTCTTTACCTGGTTTGCTTATGCGCACAGACAGTAGTGGTATGCAAGCCAACACGCTGAAGATTGCACTTATGATGACCGTTCAGCAAGAGTTTGAGCACAATATTTCACAACAGATTTATGTGTCCGAAAAACTATGGGAAATCATCAAAGCAACAAGAGATGATTTGATTCAGTTTTTGGACTTGGTAAGTGAGAAGCTGCCTAAAGATGCTCCCGCCAAGGCTTACCGGGATGCACTGTTTGCTTACCAGCAACAACGCGACTACGACCCTGTGGCTACGGCGCAGATGGCTATTCGTAAAGAGGCAACGAGTTTGTTTTAGGCAATTTCATTTACTAGAGATTCTTTTCCTGTTTTTCTAAAATTCCTGTTCTATGTTTACTCCTTCTATCTATCGGGACCGTCGGGATGCACTGGCTCAACAAATGACTGATAACGGACTCCTTCTTATCTTCGGTAACGAAGAGAGCCCGATGAATTATACGGACAATACTTATCCGTTCCGTCAGGATTCCAACTTCCTTTATTTTGCCGGATTAGAAGATACAGGGCATTTTTTGATCATGGACTTGTCGACGGGTAAGACCACACTTTATGGCAATGATCTCAGCCTCGATCACATCGTCTGGATGGGCAACCAGCCTAGTATGGACGAAAAGACGGCTCTTATTGGAGCTGATCAACATGCTCCTTACAAAGCAGGGCTGGATGTTATCAGCAAGGCTAAAGAGCAAAAACAGCCGGTTCACTATCTCCCACCCTACCGGGCAGAAAGAATAGAGTTACTAGCTGATTGTTTGGGGCAATCCTTGCAAGCGACCAGAGAAGGATTTTCAGCACCATTGTGCCATGCAGTTATCAAATTGCGTTCTCACAAAACAGCAGAGGAAGCTGCTGAAATGGATAAAGCTGTTGACATAACCCGCGCTATGCACCTTGCAGCAATGCGTACGGTAGCGGAAGGACAACGAGAATCCACCGTAGCAGGAATTGTAGAGGGTATTGCTATTGGCGGCGGCGGTCGCTTGGCTTATCCTTGTATTGGAACCATCAACGGGCATATTTTACACAATCACCATCATGGCAATGTTGTCAAAGACGGGCATCTTTATTTGTTGGATGCTGGTGCTTCCTCTATCAGTCAATATGCCGGTGATATTACCCGTACTTTTCCTGTAGCCAAAACCTTTACGTCTCAACAAAAAGACATTTACGCTATTGTTCTGAAAGCTTTAGACGACTGTTCTGCTGCACTGCGGCCGGGGCTTGCTTATAAAGATGCGCATTTGCAAGCAGCCAGAGTTATCGTTGAAGGTCTGANAGACCTGGGCCTGATGAAAGGTGATACGGAAGCAGCTGTTGCAGAAGGTGCTCATGCTTTGTTTTTCCCGCATGGGCTAGGCCACATGATCGGGCTTGACGTCCACGACATGGAGGATCTCAACGAAAATTGGGTAGGCTACGATGAAGACACACAGCGTTCTACTCAGTTTGGTCTAAAATCCTTACGCTTGGCCAAAAAACTAGAAGCAGGTTTTGCATTGACCGTAGAGCCAGGCATCTATTTCATTCCTACACTTATTGAACGCTGGCAAGCAGAGGGGAAATTCAAAGATTTCGTCAACTATGATGCTTTAAAACCTTACTTCAACTTTGGGGGCATCAGAATTGAAGATAACCTATTGATTACAGAAAATGGTTCTCGCTTGCTTGGCAAGGCTATCCCTAAAAGCATTGCGGATATTGAGGGGGCTCGGCAGTCGTAGACGGCGGCGAATAATAAGTTCCCTATTTCAGGCTAGCGATTTTTGGTGCAGAGCACCGTTCTATATTTCCCAACCTTCAATAAACTCATTGGAGGCAGACAATCCTGCTGAATAGAGTACGGTGAGCTGCACCTTTCATGCTTAGGGCTTTGCGAAATCATGATAAAATAAGCCGTCTTCCTGATTTCACCATGTCACGCTAGGCGATAGTAGATAAACTTAGCCTCTACCCGGCGTAGCCAAGTGAGGACTCAATTTGTTTTTGTACGTCTCTTAGTGTTACAGCTATACCTTTGTTTGTAACCATTCCTCGGCGCGGGCAATAATCTTCTGGCGCAATGGCGTATCGTGAAACATCCAACGGGCAGCATCTAAATGCGTCCCTTCCGTCATGGTGATCAATTCGCAAGTAGCGGAGGGAATTTCCTGAAGGCGCTTTTGAAAATTTGTTGCTGCCTGGTAGGGTGCCATTCCATCTTTTGTGCCATGAATCAATAAAAACGGGGGAATATGTGCTGTAGAAGTAGCTAGCTGCGCTGAAGGGTTAGCTTTTGAGAAAGTAGCTCCTTGGGGAGAACCCGCCAACAAACGAATGATTGGATTATTTTTCATCATAGACAAGTCGAGTACCGCTCCACAGGCGACAACACCCTTTATTTGGGTGCTTTGCCAACCTGCTTGTTGCCAAATACCAGTATCTAGCCCTGTAATAGCAGCCAGGTGACCTCCTGCTGACATGCCCAATAACACAACCGGCGGAGAAGGATCGCCATTGTTTTCCTCCCAATAGCGGCGGCAAGCAACGAGTGCATTAATTGTATCCTGGTGGATAGCACGAAAATCATACCAAGGCAAACGACGGTAGCTTGGGATAATTACCCCATAGCCGGCTTCCAGCCATGCGTTTGCAGTCTTTTTGAATTGTTCTGGGCTACCAAATTGCCAACCACCACCATGCCAGTAAATAACCCAGGCTTTTGGCGTGGTATCTGGTTCAATAACTAAGCAATATTGGCGAAAATGTTCACCGAAAGGTATTTTCTTGATGGGGAAGGTTACGCCGGGTGAACCTTTCACATCTAGCAAATAGAAAGGCAAATTGAGTAGTTCGTGAAAGACCGTACCCCGGATCATAATAGTTAATGTTACTTATCCCAACGACTCAACTGATTAAGCGTCGCACGAAAATCCTTGGGGAGGTCAGCTTCAAAGGAAACTTCTTCACCAGAGATGGGGTGCTCCAATTGTAACTGGTAGGCTTGCAAAGCCGTACGGCCCATGAGTGGACGCTCCTGTTTGCCCTTGGCTTTTCTGTATTTCTTTCCTTTTATTGAAGACAAAAATAGTTCGTGCCTACGCCCATAAAAGGGGTCACCTACTACTGGGTGGCCAATAGATTGTAGATGCACCCTGATCTGGTGTGTTCGCCCGGTTTTGATGCCCACTTCCAGTAAACTGAAATTAGCGTATTTCTCTACGACTTTGTAAGTGGTGTGAGCGCTCAACCCTTTCGCGGCGGTCGTCATGCGGCCTGGTTTGCGAGGATCTTCTATTAGTGGTGTCTCTATCACTCCTTCATCTTCCAAGGGGATTCCCTCCACGAGGGCCAGGTAAACTTTCCGGGGGCTATGTGCTGCAAATTGTTGAGAAAGGTTCCGGTGAGCGTCTGCTGTGCGAGCAAAACTAAGCAGCCCACTTGTATCTTTATCAATACGATGAACGGTAAGGATATCGCCGTAAATTCCCTGTAATAGATGTTTAGCATTCGGAAGGTCCTGATCATAACGATCTGGCACACTCAGTACTCCGCTGGGTTTGTTGATTACAAGAAATGATTCTTCTTCGTGTAAAACCTCTAGTCTCTGTTTAGCCATTCAAACGTTGCTTTGGTAATGCCCCGAAGGACCTGATACGACGGCCATAATAAGCCCAAACGATGCTGCCCCGGTATACCCCCTTTCTATTCTCAGGTCCTATGGCTAATATTGTTATTCGCTGATTATAGCTTCTGCGGCGTTTTAGCCAATACCCCAGGCGAGGAAAAAAGTGCCAGTGAGCCTTTACTATTGCACCGATATGTTGCCATTTGCCCTGAAGTAAAAACAAACATCCTGCTAGCCCATCCATCAATAACCGGAGAGGTAGCCACCAGAGCAATTTCCCCTTGCTTTCATTCTTGAAACTGGTGACCAGCGTATTATGAAAATTGAGGTAAGTTTTTCGCACCGATTGATAGGCAAGTGTTCCTCCTCCCAAGTGATAAACGATTGAGGAAGGGATGGCCATTACCCGATAACCGGCACGCTTAAAGCGCCAGCAGAGGTCTATTTCCTCTGCGTGCGCAAAATAATCGGCGTCAAAACCTCCGAAGGATTTGAAAAGGTCAGCTCTGACAAACATCGCTGCACCCGAAGCCCAAAATATTTCTTGTTTTTCTTGGTACTGTTCTTCGTCTTGTTCGAGGGTGGCAAATATCCGCCCACGACAAAAGGGGTAACCCAAAGTATCTATCCACCCTCCTGCCCCACCAGCGTATTCAAAATATTCAGGATCTGAATATGCTTTGATCTTGGGTTGGCAAGCGGCAAGACCAGGATCGGCTTCAAGCTGTTCGATACAGGGATGAAGCCAATCTTTTGTCACTTTGACATCAGAGTTGAGTAATACAAAGTAGTCGGCTTCAACTTGGGCTAAGGCTTCATTATAGCCTCCCGCAAAGCCGTGGTTCTTATCCAGGCGTAAGCAATCTACTTCCGGAAATTCTGTACTGAGCACCTCCAGGGAATTATCCGTAGAAGCATTGTCCGCTACAATTAGACGATAGTTCGTATTTTCTACGGAGTCGATTACTGAAGGAAGAAATTGTTTCAGGTATTCTGCTCCATTGTAGTTGAGGATAACGATAGCTACCTGAGGGTTATATGTGCTATTGACGCTACTTGGTTCTTCTTCTGAAAGAATTTGTAAACTGGCTTCCTTGTCTGCGGCCAGCTGCTTTTTCAAGCCTTCCATATCGGAAAAATGCTGGTCGCCGCGGATGTATTCTACTAAAGAAAGTGTCAGTTCTTGTCCATATATCTTTTGATCGAAATCAAAAATATTAACTTCAATTACCCGCTCATCTACCCCTTCAATACTTGGCCGGCGGCCAATGTAAAGCATTCCATTGTACTCTTCCCCCTCGTGGAGTACTTGTACAGCATAGATGCCATCGGCAGGAATCAATTTGTACTTATTTGCAGGTTGGATGTTTGCAGTAGGAAAGCCTAACTGAGTACCCAATTGTTGGCCATGTACCACCTTTCCGGTAAGGGTATATTGGTGATTGAGCCAACGGCCTGCTTCTTTTACTTTTCCAGCCAGGAGTGCATTCCTTATCTTAGTAGAACTCACCGCGATGTCATCAACCTCCTTTTGCTCAATTTCCACCACATTGAAGCCCGCGTTTTTACTATGCCACTTGAGGTAGTCGATATCCCCTTGTCTGTTTAGACCAAATTTGTGGTCGTAACCAATGACAATAGTCGATGGGTGAAATTTATCTACCAAGAACCGTTGGATGTACTCATCTGCGCTAAGCTGTGAAAAAGCTACCGTAAATGGAACCACAACCACATTATCTACCTCGTAGCGTTCAAATAGAGCTACCTTTTCTTCAATGGTTGATAACAGTTGGAGTGAATTATCCTTTGGGTAAATAACCTGACGAGGATGGGGATGGAAAGTGATGACAATGCTCTCGCCACCACTCTGGCGTGCCAGGCGGTTGATACGGGCCAGCAGCTGTTGATGTCCGCTGTGTACTCCGTCGAAAGAGCCGATGGTGAGTACCGCCCTCTTAAATTGAGGAAGGTCTTCGAGCTGGTAGAATACTCTCATTACGCTGCAAAAGTAAAAGAATTATTTTAACCGTAAACGCTAGGGGGGATAACAAATTATCCCCTCTGTCAGTAATGGTATTATTCCTGCTAGCTTGGCTATTGAGCAGCAATTAGATATACTTACTAATCGGTATTAAAAATACCTACTTGAAAAGATTTTTGGTCTGCTGCAATCAAAAAAACTTGATTGTCCACAAAGACAGAACGTCGAGCGAGTACCTCCTTCTTCTTTTCTGTGTTAATTGCGACAATTCTTTCTACAGACCACTCTGCTTGAGCATTCAATCTACGAGAAATGGTAAATATGGCGTTTCTCTTTGCGTTTGCGGGGATTGGCAAGGTCGTAGTGGCTTCCGTGTTGTACAAAAAATGGAGTTGATCTCCCTTGGCTCCTACTGCAAAAGAGCTGACCAAGGGGTTGGAGGTGTATAGTTTTTTCTCCAATGTGGCAATACGCTCCAGGTTTCCCTGCTTATTAAACCAGGGAATAATCAACTGATGAGTTGCAAAGCTTACCTGCTGTGCATTTGCAACACGCTGAGGAGTACTGATGTAAGCGACCTCTGCGATAAAACCAAAATCTCCGTTATCTAACAAGAAGAAGTCTCTCAGTATTAACTTGTCTTGCCAATCACTATAGTTACTATTGCTATTCAAAACATTGGAAAATGGGTGGGTATTCGACGTGAATGTTTGCTCATCAATGTTCATGGTATTAATAAAGACACCATTGTTTCCACCTTCTAGGGCCAGATTGTTGTAGAGCCCACAAACGGTAACAACATCACTGGTGCCGCCAGGAAGAAACAATCTACTTTCTAATGGGGCCTCCCCTTCCTCTAGATAGATGTCTATATCTTGTATTGTAGCTTCATCAATGCTAAAAACCTGGCATCTATAGCCGGCTATATGAGGCGTTCCTACAGAAGCTGCGAATGCTTTTGAAGCATGGAGTTGAGTCAAAAGGATCACCTTGCCATCATTACTTATTGTTGCATCCAGGACTGTTATATATTCCGCCACTTTTTCCAATTCTAGCTTTCGCTGCCAGAGCAATTCACCAAATTCATTCATAACAGCAAATACAAATCGCGCTTGTGTATTGACTGTTCTTTTTGAGATACACTGAATGTAAGCCAGCTTTGTTCCATCCGGGCTACGGTAAATTGGAGAAACAACTCCTAGGTTATTGTATTTATCGGTACTTATTGGATTTTCGCTTTGAGCAGTTGGTATCTCGTAAGAAAAAAGGGTACTTAAACGACCTAATGTGCCATCTTGGAAAGGGGCCAGCATAATAGTCTGAGTGGACTCTTTGCGCGAAAATTGAGAAAAGCATATAAAACTATTACTCCTGCTACTTATCGCTCCTTGAAAAACGAGGGGTGATAAGTTGAATTTTTGTTCAAACTGTTCGTTATTTAGTAGCGTATGCTGATTACTGAATTTCAGTATCGCTTTTGGCACCTTGTTAGCATCAAGGAATAGGTGATAAGCATTTTCAGTGGGAGAAAATAGTTGAAAATTTACCTTTCCTTTGATTCTTGGAAAATCTGCCCCCCAGGTTGTATTAGCCTGTATGGAGGAAGTAGAAAAAAGTAGATCAGTACTTTTTTGTGCGAAAACCAATTGAGAAAGTAAACAAAGAGAAAGTAGCGCTAGATGTTTCATACTTATAGGGTTTTGTACAAGTAAGCATGAAAGCAGCAAGATCGTTGATGATTAAGGCCGGATTTAAGTTTTCTTTAAAACTAGCAGCCTTAAAGAAGGCTTTTTAACATATCATTTCTGCATTCTAAATCCGTTGCAGTAACCAACTGATTAGTCGCTTTTCTTCGATGATAATCGTCATATTACCGGCCATGTCTTGTCCTACCTCCAAGCTTCGTCCTGTATTGGTAACCAGGCCCTTGGGGAAGCGTATTTCTATTGGAAGGGTATCATCCTTTGTTGGAATTTTGCTCTTAAAGGTTACGATCCCTTCTACGGCACCATACTGTTGGGCGGGAAAACTAAAGAAATCAACAATTACTTTCTGGCCTTCCGCAACTTGCCCTGATTCATTGAGCTTAAGTTCTGTTTTTCCAATCAAACTAGAGGGCGATGCAGGGATAACTACCGCCAAGCGGTCTTCTGATTCTACATAATTGGTTTCTTGAATGTCATCAAGAATAACAACCCCGTCAATGGAAGAAACAACCATGTTGCGTCGGCGCCAGTCGTCAACAGCTCTACGTAAATTATCGAATTCTACCCTTAATCCATCCATTGCTTTACGCTTACTTTCCTCTGAAATGGTAGCAGTAGTAGCTAATTGCCTACGCAGGAGTTTGATATTGCCTAATCTTGCATTGATACTAGATTCTGTCTCCAGCACATTGCGTTCTGCTTGTAGTTTTTGGCTTTCTTTTTCACGTACGCGGTTATAGTCCCCAATTTTTCCTTGCTGAAATAAGTTGTACTCCCGATCGTATGCGGCTATACTAGATAATCGTTGATCGTCTAAAATGCCGATCAGCGATCGCTCTTGGCTTATTTTTCGTTCTTCTTGTCGAATCTCCTGCTTAATATCATCGATAGACATTTGACTAAGCCTTCCCTCTTGCAGGTTTCTTACTTCGTCTTGTTTCTCTTGAAAGGTATACAACTGCTCTTTGACCCTTCCTAGAATAAGGTCTTTAGGTAAATCTAAGTTGATCAGCACCGAATCCTGATCCATATTTACGCGCGCTAATTTGTCATCCAAATAATGGATATCAGAAGGTTCTCCTGTTGATTTAAGTACGATGAGTGTTTCACCAGCAACTACAGTATCTTCAGATTCAACAAAAATCTCACTGATATGCCCCGAACGGGGAGTGATCAGTTCGATCTCAGGGTCTTCTCGCTTGATACGAATAACAGCATTGACCGTTTCAGGAAAAGTTATCCAGTATAGCAACCAAACGGTCACGATAAGGAGTATCAATGCAAACAACAATCCCCAGCGAACGAGCCAGTGTGGTGGAGTACCTAACAGCTCCTGTACTTCTTCACTCCTGATATCTATATCGTCGGTCATAGATTAAAGTAATTGTAGTTCATTATGGTGAAGGGGGCAGGTATCTTCGATATGGCAAGTGAATTGCAAATTGTTGGAAATATCGTGGTTTGCGTTATGCTCCGAGTTCAATTTGATTACGGACAAGTTGGTAGTAAGCACCACGAGAATAGTAAAGATCTTCGTGCGTCCCCTGTTCTACCAGTTCACCAGATTCCATAACGATAATGCGGTCTGCTAAACGTACCGTATTGAGGCGGTGTGCTACGATAATCATGGTTCTATCAGGAAAAGCTTCCGCGAAATTCTCCATGATGAGCATTTCGTGAAAAGCATCCAGCGCAGAAGTAGCCTCATCAAAAAAGAAATAATCCGGATCTTTGTATACCGCCCGGGCAATGAGTAGGCGTTGTTGCTCGCCAAGGCTCAGGCCAAGCCCCTCCTTCCCTACCTTCGTACTATACCCAAGAGGTAAGCCTTCGATGTAAGTTTGGATGTTAGCTACTTTAACGGCTCTCAGGAGTCTACGTTTATCAATGATTTCATCGCCCAGAGCGATGTTCTTCGCTATGGTGTCATTGAAAATGTAGGCATCCTGCAAAACAGCGCCACATTTATCACGCCAGAAGCGGTGTTGTAGATTATCGAGTTTTACTTCGCCAAGCCGAACGGCACCACTTACGGGTTGATAGACATTAAGTAGCAGCTTGAGCAAAGTGCTTTTCCCACTGCCGCTAGTACCTACAATGACGGTAGTTTCTCCTTTTCGAATATCAAGACTGATATTATTCAACACCATAGGAGAATTTGGGCCATTGTACTGAAAATCAACATTTTCAAAGCTTAAATCACCAGTTTCGGGTAGCATGCTGATCTTGCCCCGGGCATCCTCCTCATTGGCCTTGGTGTGAATTTCGTTCATTCGTTCCAAGCTGATCTTTGCTTCTTCAAAGGAACGGATGAATTCGACAAACTGCCGGATAGGAGAATTCAACTGGGCTACCACATACATGATCGCCACCAGCATCCCCAGGGTCATGGTGCCTTCTAAAACGGCATTGGCAACAAAGAAAAGAATGATCAAATTCTTGCCTTCATTTATAAAATCACCACCCGTACGCTGAATTTGGTTGTAAACAGCACCACCCATTTCTGTACGAATGAGAGCAGCCTGGGTACGTTCCCAAGACCAACGTTTCGATTTTTCGGCATTATGAAGTTTGATGTCCTGCATGCCTTCGACCAATTCGATTAGCTTCCCTTGGTTATCTGCATACTGATCGAAGCTTTTATAGTCTATTTCTCGCTGATTCTGCTGAAAGAGGTAAACCCAGGCCAAATTCAAGAGGGTGCCTAAGAAAAACACGGTTAATACCCATCCACTCCAAAAATACAGGAGCAGTGAAAAAGCGATAAAATTGAATAGCGACAAAACAGAAACCAGCGTAGTAGAAGTCAGAAAACGTTGAATACGTTCATGATCTGCAATTCTTTGCAGTAAATCTCCGGTAAGTCGATTGTCAAAGTAGCGTAACGGCAGTCTGGTCAACTTCTGTAAGAAATCAGAAAGAATTTTGACATTAACCCTCACGCCTACATGGATAAGAATCCAGCGTCGAAATACTTCTACTACGGTTTGGGCAATGAACAACAAAATCAAGCCCACTATCATCATAGTAATGAAACTGGGCTCAAGGTGTCCGATCCCAATATCTACTAATGATTTCAGTAGGAAAGGCATGGCGATCTGTAGCAAGCCTGCTACAATTACACCAACGCCAAGCTGAATGAGTAAACTCGATTCCTGGCGAAAATAAGCCCATACGTAACTCCAACGAGAGTGATCTACGCCTTCATTATCACGGTCATAAAACTCAGGCGTAGGTTCCAAGACGAGGATAACACCTTCGTCTTCTTCCTGTACCCAACTTTCTTCGAATTCTTCTTTTGTTATTTTGAACTTGCCTTCGGCAGGGTCGGCAATCCAGACATGAGTGGCATTGATCTTGTGTACAACAACAAAATGCTCATCTTCTAAGTGTGCGACACACGGGAGAGGAACGTCATCTTGGAGGCGTTCGTAATTTACTCTTACGGCCAGTGTTTGCATGCCTATAGCTTCAGCAGCATCACTGATTTCAAGTAAGGAAACCCCTTGCTTGCCCATATAAGTTAGCTCACGCAAGTACTCCAGCGAATAATAGCGGTTATGGTAACGAGCAATCATCCGCAAGCAGGTTGCTCCGCAGTCCATGCGTTCCAGCTGTTGAAAAAAAGGAAATTGTTTGGCCATACCCTGCTGTCCGTGAGGAAAATGCAAAACGCTGATTTCAACAAAATTAACCTTTTTGGTGATATTTCACAACAACTTATGTTTATTCGCAGAAAACCTATTTACTTTGCAATGCTATGCATAATACCTTCATTTCCGTTATTGGGGTCATTCATCAGAAATATGACCTGGACAAGCTCTCCATTTATTTAGAGGGACTTTTTCCTATTCTGGAAGCAAATTTCAGTGATTACGAAATCATTTTGGTCAACAATGTACCAGAGTGGCGGATAGATGATGCCATAGCCCCTCTCCTACCTGCACTCAAGAAGCAGATCTATTTGATACAGCTTTCTTCTCGTACGAATAAGAATCATGCAATTCTGGCAGGTCTTGATCGTGCAAACGGTGATTACACGGTCATTTTTGAAACGATCTTTGCGGATCAGCCTGAGGTTATTCTTGAGTTGTTTACAAAAAGTCAAGAGCAGTACGATGTCGTCTATTTAAGGGCTCGTGAGAGGGAAAGTTCTCAGGGAATGAAGTGGTTGTACCGCATTTTCTACTTCATCCTCAAGCGATACTCTCAGCTTAAAGTCGATGAAAAAGCCCATAATACACGCTTAATCTCTCGGCGGGCATTGAATTCCCTGTTGCGCTTGCGGGAAAACCTGCGGTACATGAAAGCTATTTATTCGATCATTGGCTTTCGTACTACCAGTATCAATACCGAGCAGGCGCTACCTAATGATGAAGATTTTCGCGAACGTTTTCGCACTTCGCTGGTAGCTATTACCTCTTATACGACCTTTCTGCGATCGAGTATGCTACTTATTTTTCTGGGGTCATTTTTGTTTTTAATGGGGGTTATCGCCAATGCTCTCAAAGTGAAATTTACTGAAACGGATCTCTTAGGTAATCCAGCTATTGCAGATTCGGGCTGGACTTTTTTGGTCATCCTTATTGCAATTTTCTTTGCAGTAACGACGCTAAATCTCTACATTATGTCTATCTATCTTTCCAATATTTACACGGAAATGAAACAACGCCCTCCTTATATTATTGAATCAGTACAACGGTTTTAATAAAAACCACTAATTTTGGGGTACGCAACTAAAGAAGCTGGTTAAAGCTTCATCATAATCTACTTTCATTGCTGGTTAATCCCATCTTGTTTGATAACAAAACAAGGATAGGAAACGTTTGTGAGCGGGAAACACCGAATATTTTTGTGCTGTTCTCAAACACTGAACTATTCAAGAAGTCTGAATTCAAAGCGACGAAAAGCCACAACTTCAACTTTTGAATATTAGTGCTGACTCGTTATAGATAAAAATCTATTCCAAGCAGGCACTGACCAAAAACTTAACTTAATGAAATTAACCCTACTTACCTTTTGCGTATGCCTTGGCATTTTTGCTCAGGCACAGAGCTTTCGCTGGAATGATGAAGCTGACACCACTGAAAAAGGAGCTTCAGCAGAAGTAGATTATTCAGGTACTGCACAGATTTATCCTGATTATCACGAAGGCAATCCTACTGCCTTAGGTGAGATTTTTAGTCAGCAACAAATGACAGCGGCTCACAAAAAATTACCATTAGGCACTATTGTAAAAGTAACCCGTCTGGACAATGGCCTTTCTACAACGGTTAGGATTAATGACCGCGGAGCGTATTGCGATGACTGTGTCATAGACCTTAGCAAAGCAGCTGCTCAGCAATTGGATATCTTGTCTATTGGTCAAACCAGGGTTAAACTTAGTGTCATAGGCTCTAGCAGCACCAATCCTACTTCTTATGCTTCGGCGGCAAGTTTAACGTCTGAGCCTGAGCTAACTAGCCGGGGAGTACCTCCTCCAACCTCGCCAACAGCCTATCAAACCACACTTCCTCGCCCCAATGCTTATCAGGTAGACGAACCTCGGTTGACAGCGCGCACGCCTGTTGTCAACAACACACCAAATACGCAAATAAGTGCCGTTAACCGGGAGCCCTCTCCTGCAACGCCAACCAAAGGGATCACAACCAATGTTGGAGAAGTGAATGTTATCGATGTCCCCATCTCTCCTTACGCTGTTCAGTTAGGTGCATACAGCAAATATGCTAATGCCGAACGCCATGTTTTAAAACTTCAAGGGCAGGGTTTCAATAATGTTTTCCTGTTAAAAGAACCCAACCAAGAGGGTGCTCCCCTGCATCGAGTTATTGTTTCTCCTTTTCTTTCCTTAGATGATGCCCGCGAGTATGTGGAAGATCTTGCCGATTACCATGATATTAAAGGCCTTGTCTTTCAAACCAAACTCATAGAAGTAGACGAGAATTAAGGTGCTAGATTTTTAAAATCTTCGTACCTTGTGATCAGTAGTAAGATCAAGTGTTTTTTGTCTCGTTGCCCAGCGAATGTCAAAAGGAACTACCCCTTTTTGATGGCAGAAAACATCTCTTTTAAGCAACTTGTCCCTTACTCATAATCTCTAGTACACTATCTTTTACAGTCTTGCACTGTGGTTTCTGCCTGTTGAAATAACAAGCTCAGCAACCTTTTGGGAAATTGTTCCGAAGACCTAATTTACCAGTGCTAATCGCTGGGTAATTTGACTATGTATTGCGCAGAAAATAAAACGCGATTTTTTTTTAAATTTTCCAAATAGTTAAAACACTTAAAATGAAGCGTTTATTCAACTATTGTGAAAAATAAAATCAGTTTTCATTTTCGTGCTGTTCCTTAAACCATCAAAGTGTGCTCAAGTTCTTAAGCGTCTTTTATTTGTCTGTGATACAGTTGTTTTCTTTCTCGCGAATGAGTAGCATTTGTGGACTAATACTCTTCGGGTTACTGCCTTGCGTAGTGAATGCCCAAGACGAATGCTTTGATCCTAGTGGTGATTGTACACTGGCCAACCCTGTAGAGTTTCAAAATACTATTTTCGTTAGCTGTGGGGATACTGTTCGCCTTGATCCTACCCAAGAATTATGCAACACTTGGACGATTGATGAGAATGTCAACTTTAACTATGGCCTAGGAGATGACTCTTTGGTTGTTTTTGTTGTTGTCGACCAATGTTATCCAGAAGCATTATTCGTAGATGGGATCACTAATACGCCTAGTGGCACAGGCATTGCATCCTGCGATACGCGCCAAGTATACCATTTGGTCCCAGCTATAGATACTATTCAGCAAGGACTAGATTGTGCAAATTTTGCTTCGCTAGACTCTCTCCAAGCCAGCCTGCCAAGCAGCTGTGGCTGTGATAGTTTATTGGTGAACTATTTTCTGGATGAAATTATTGACACCACCTATCTCTATACCCAAAGTTGTATTCCATCCGAAATAGGTATCAGTATTGACACCCTTACTGCTGGTAGTGGCTGTGATAGTATATTGATTACTTTCACAGAACTCAATGATGCCCCAGCGCTTTTCCTTGAGGATGTCTATGCTTGTGTAGGCGAAGTGGCAGTATTGCAAGCTTATGCGCTAGAAGAAGGAACCTATTTGTGGAATACCGGCAGCAATGACTTTTCTCTGGAAGTAAGTGAACCCGGCACCTACTCCGTGACTTTTACAGGTGAAAATGGCTGTATGGCTACTCAGAGTGCGACAGTGGGCTTTACAGATATATCCGTAGAACTCACACCTACCGTGGCTGAGCACTTGTTGCTATCAACTAATCCGCTGGAGGTCTGGCAGGGATCAGCCATTGAAATGGAAGTCTTCGTCAGTAATACTCCTTTTCCTTACGAAATCATTTGGGATGGTGGCCCCGAAATTGGGGACACTACCTTCAATTACATCGCAAGCAGTAGTGGCAGTTTTCAAGTAGCAGCGATTGATTCTATCGGATGTGCAGGTGTCGCTGAAGTCGAGATTCTCGTACGGCCGATTGGCGTTTATGTGCCCACCGCTTTTAGCCCCAATGGCGATAATAACAATGATTTCTTCAGTGTCTACTCCTCCCCGAATGTAGAAGAGGTGCGGTTGCAGATATTCTCTCGAACAGGGGGTACCGTTTTTGACGAGCAATTGGAACCAACAGAACAGTTATCTCAGGGGATTATATGGCAGGGTTGGGATGGTACTTATCGGGGTAAACGGCTCAATCCTCAGCTGTTTGCCTATCAACTATGGTACCGGGCTATCCAGGGAGAATGGAAAAACATATCTGGAGAGGTGAGTTTAGTAAAGTAAAAAACAGCTTAAAAAACAACGAATGAAGCATATTTACTGGTTGGCTTTTGTTTTTTTGGGGATGTTTACAACTGCTACCGTATTGGCCCAGGAAGTAGACGGAACAGGTTTTCAGTTACTCGATATTACAAAACAACGAGCATTAACGGTTGCAAGCTATGACATGGGGAGCAAAGGTAAACCCAGCGCATTTAAATGGCCATGGCGAGCGCAACGGATGGATTACTTCAGCTGGTGGTCCAAGAAGGTGACACTCCGGATCATGGAAAGCTTTCAAGTAAAGCCCGGTGTGCGTTATATGTACCAAAAAAGCAGCTTGAGTTATATAGCTGACGAAACAATCCTAGGAGGAAATATTACCATTGACGATGACTTGCTTAATGCGGTAAATTTACCAAGTATTGTAGAAAGACCACTAGAAGACCTCTTGATTGAGCTACCGACCGGCCAAGTTGGCCGAGAGATTAAAAACTGGACCTCACTGGCAAGATGTGAAATAAACGTCATTGGCGTCACAATGCGAGCCAACTACTGGTCTGGGGCATTGTCTCCGGGGCAGTTCCCACAGCCCTTGGATATCAACAAGCTATTTGATGTCAATGAATTTGTGGGCGTCGCAGCCAGAGAACTTGCCGCTACATCTGCTCTTAACAATGCTGTTTCTCTAGAATTACTGGTTCATCCAATAATGTTACTTACTGGGTTTCGGCAGCTGGAGTGGAACAGTGGCAGCGGTATTTACCTCAATGGTGATTTTGCTTTTGGTTGGGTGAAAGCCACCGATCTTACTTTCAAACAAGGCCGTGAACTGCTGGGAGAAGTGGATATGGGGCAAGAAATACGGAATGCCCTCCCTGACCCATTAGAAAACCTTATTGATACCGATGAAGCCGGACAGATTATCCTGGACGCTGCCGAGAGCCGCCTGCCCCTTTATGGATTTGGCTTACCTGTGGCTACAGGTAAAACAATGGAATTTAGCGGTGTTGTAGGCTACCGCTGGGCAAATAGCACCTGGACAGGAGATGCTAATATTGGACTCTTTTACCAGACCCAACAGTTGAGCAATGATCACCCGTCTAACCCTGAACTAAAAATACAGCGAATCACTCCTACCGTTAACGTGAAGTGGATTTTTAATAAAAGAAGCACAGAATCATCGCTGTTCGAGGGTTAATACAAGTAACTGCCAGCTATCTTTTCAACGACTACTCAGAATTTTAAGCTTATGAAGAATTTTACATTTTGGTGCTTTCTGGTTTTGATTCCTTGTGCGATGAGTGCACAAATCGACTTTTTTGGCCGCTCTATTAATGGTGGCCAGAGCCCCAACAGTGCCAGTGTGTTTTTGACCGTAGGTCTGGCAAATGAAACGAGTATAGTGAGTGATGCGGCCAATCTTAAAGATTTTGATCATGCTGCACGACAGATTAATCTCTTTAACCTGGGAATTGGATACGCTACGCAAATCCTGGAAATAGACAGTCTGGAAGAAATTGAAATTGATCTCGATACAGTTATTGGCGGACCTGTAACCCAAAATGCTTTCCGCTTTTATATGGGTATGCAATATGAAACCTTTGATCGTGATACACGCACGACCGCTAGCGTTGGCGGCTCCCGTTTTCGTGATGGAGGACTTTCTTTTTCGTTACGGCACGAAATGAGCCTCTTAACAGAGAATAACATGTGGGAGATTGTTCCCGCTACTGCCAGTGCCCAATCGCTGATGGCTTCTGTCTATACAGGCCTTGAAGCAGGATTTGACAGTGGCTTTGGGATTTCCCTTGAAGAATCAGGTATACTGCAATTGATAACAGACCACCTCGTGCGGGATGTTGCCGAAGGCGACCTTACCTTTGATGAATATAAATCCCTTGAAGCCACTTTGCATGAAAGTATCCGTTATCAGGCACCTAAAAACACAGGAGGTTCAGAGTGGTACCTTTTGGCAACGGTGAAAGGGCAAATGTTCATCTCGCCATTCCAACGCGTGCCTTTGCGTTTTACACTTGGGGCAGATTTAGGATTGGATATTACCAGGGTAAGAAAACGCAACCAGAACAGAATTGGAATCTTCTTTAAGACGGAATACCTTTTTTACTAAAAGAGGGGAATTGAGAAAAATCAACTATCTTATCGCATCAAAGGGCTACTTTTGCCACATACTAGTGATCTACACATGCCATTTCCTATAAAAAATGGCAGTCTTTTTTTAATCAACGCCCCACTCCCACTCATTCCCATTGTATTTTTTTGGTAGCTGTTAGTCAGCTCCCTTACTTGTAATTATTTACCAGAGCGCCTTATTTTGCCTTTGTGAGCTAATGAACTATCTACAACAAATAATCAATTCCTTTATGGATGGGTTCTTACCTGTCTTTGGCTTCTTGGTGCTGGCAGGTGGTGGGTATCTCATTTACGAACAAGGGTTTAGTGAATTCAGGAAACTACCGCTCATTCAGGAAATCACAGATGCCTATCTGGTCGGTTGGGAACAAACTTCAAATTTTGGAGAGCAATTAGCTACGCATATCATCATGATTGATAAGCGTTTCCCTGCATATAGCACATCATTATCCGTTGATATCGATACGGAGGAATCATTACAAGTTCGTCATAATTGGAACGCTGATGTAATCGCCAATAAATTAGCTAAAGAAGGCTGGTCATCAGGAAAATTAAATGCAGCCAATGCTTACCTGGCTTATATCGAATCCTACCTGGATGAAGCCTTATACGATATGTATAACACCAATGTTTCAGCGAGTATTACCATCGCTCAGGGGATATTGGAAAGTGATGCTGGCAGGTCTCGTTTAGCCAGGACAACCAATAACCATTTTGGTATAAAAGCCCTTCCTAATGCCAATGGTCGAAAAAAGATAAAAAGCAGAAATTATGGTCAGCTGTATGATCACGATTTTACGTTCAAAAAACCTGCAATTGGGGTGTCTCAACATCATGACGACCATAAATACGACCGGTTTGAAACCTACCTCAGTGTACAGGACAGCTATCGGCGACACAGCAATTTGTTGAAAAACAAATGTACTACAGCCCGCAAAGGGTGCTATGCCTGGATTTGGGAAGCATTTCCTGTGCAAAAAGAGCGAATTGACATTACGGAGATGGCTTCTATTTTTCAAAACACCTCTGGAATTCCCCCCGAAGATTTTTTTGGATACACTACCCTACCCTATTACGCTGCACAAGCCGCCGGCCTAAAAATGGCGGGGTATGCGACCTCAAAAAGCTACCATAAAAAACTGGTTTACTTGATTGAAACCTATGAATTATGGCGACTGGATGCCGCCTTATCAAACGCCCTTAACTCATGAAAAATTTATACTTAATAACATACCAAAAATCGTGTAATTATGAATTTCATTCTACAAATTTTTAAATACTTTGGCGCTTTTGCGGCCATTGTACTTTGTGTTGGCTTTATTTCAAAATCTGATTTATCCTCCTTTCTGGCAACACAGACGACCCAGGGTTTCACAGAAGATGAACTTGGGCCAACCCAGGAATATGCGACCCTTAACTTGAATAAGGCACGCGAAGACCTCAGGGGAGAAAGCAGCGCTATCAGAAGAAGCTCTTCAGATCGTGCAGCACTCCCTACGCTTCGGGAAGCTCCACGTAGCAGCAACATCCGAACCGTTGCTAACCCAGACGTAAACCCAGTCAGCGATCGTAATAGCCGAAACATGATTCGGAGCAGCGATATCAACAGCTGGATAGAAATGAGTGCTGCGCAAACCTTTTTAGAGGCTGAAAAAGAAACCATGTCGCCAGGAGTAATCCTTGCTACAGGTGTCTATTTTCTTCAGCAAGGGCAAGGCGATCTCAGTATGAGTGCAGCCGACGTTGCTGCTTACCTGGCAGAAGTAAGGGACAATGCCAGCGGAGAAGCTAAGTCACACATGAAATACATCGCTAACAGTGAAGAATGGTTTAAGGGGCTAAGTCTTGCTGGTTTCGATGGTGTTCAAATAGCAAATATCTTTGATCGTCAAGGTCTTGCTGCTTACGATAAAGCCATGTATAGCCGTCACGTAGAAAGAAAAATTGAACAAGCAGATTATGCTGGAGAGGCCTCTGCTTTGGGTGCGAATGAAGAAGCTCGAAACAAGAATTTGGCCGAAGCTTATAACGACTATGCTGACCGACCAGAGGTTAGAAAAAAATATGGTCTGCCTAGCAGTGTAAATGCCCCTGCGACCATCACTGAGGCCGAGGTGTCAGAAGGTCGTGAAGAAGCCATGTCATTCCGCAAAGGAGAAACCAAAAGTTATGATAATCCTCGTCTTTTTTGGTCCGTCCTTCAGGAAATGATTGCCCTTGAGCATGGCTACGAAAGTTGGGATGCTTACAAGGACGACCACTCGCGGTCCGCTGATAAAGAGTTCCAACAACGTTCAGATATCATTGCATTGGGCGGAGATATGAAAGTGACGCGCAAGCAATAAAGATTGATCTACTAATATGATTACAGAACCGCAAAGAATTTTATTTCTTTGCGGTTCTGTACTTAAAGACATGTTATGAAAAAATGGTTTCTTTTTTTGTTGGTGGGGTTAAATGCGGGTTTGTTAATTGCTCAAACAGAAGATATTCGCATGTTTATTTTTGGGCATAGTCTAATTGATCATCGGCCTCCCGCTATCCCTACACCAAGCAATGAGACAACTGTACCACACTGGATTTACCTTCTTGCCGAAGCAGGAGGTAAGTCGTATGCTGCTGGTGGACAATATGGCTTTTTACCCCAGCATGCCAATTTGCCTCCTATTTCTCAATGGGGATATGATCTTGTACCACCGGTTTGGGAATCAGATACCGAACCCTTTTCTGCTGCTGATATTTCGACCGTATTAATTACGGCTGGTAACTTCATGCAATGGCAAGCACCAGATGCAGAATATCCGACAGATCCTGGCGTAAGCCCTGTCTCTGCTACGGAAGCTATTGTAAACTGGATAAACCTACAGGAAGAAGGAGTCGTTTTCTACATTTATGAAAACTGGCCCGACATGGCACCTTTTCTTGGTAATGGTTTTCCTCCTTCTGAAAATGAGCTAGCACAATATCATCTTTCAACACAGGCAAGTTTCCATGACTGGTGGATTGAATACCAGGATTTACTCCTGCAATCATTGCCCGAGGAAAAAGTGAGAATGATTCCTGTTGGACCAATTATCAGTGGTCTTTTGACAGAATTTCTTGCAGGGCAGCTATCTCCTACAGAACTTTATGAAGACGACGCTCCACACGGTAGGCCTACCTTGTATTTTTTGGCAGGATTGATCACCTATATGGCTATCTACGGAGAAGAAGCTCCTAGTAGCTTCATACCGCCAGAAACGGTGTCCAATGTTGTTCGGGAACAGTTTGAGGAAATAACTACCTATTGCTGGAATGCCTTATTAGACTTTAATACCGTAGAAGGCGCAAGTAGGGTATTTTGTGAACTGCCCTCAGCCCTTGATGAAGGAAAAACCAGCATTCCTGTAATAGCAGTTTTTCCTAATCCAGCAAATGAACAAGTTACCATTCAAACGACCACTGAGACTTACGAACTTATTTTATTCAATCTAATGGGAGAAGCACTTATAACTTACACTGGGAATACACCTGCTTTCAATCTTCCCATTTCGATATTACCCAAGGGAGTTTATATCCTACAATTAAGAGATATAGAAGATGGGGCTATCGTTTCTAAAAGGATTATTAAGCAATAAATTCACCCACGTTATCGGTTATCACTCTACCCTTTTCCCCTGCGTGGAGAAGGATAAACCTTGCTGCCCGGAGGTAGAGATCATTACGGCTTCAAAGATGGGTTCATGTGCCTTGTAACGGATATGCCAGTCGAAGATGAAGTTAGCCCCGGTACCTCCGTCCTTGTCGATTTCGTCGATGACAATTTCTACGGTTTCCATGGGAGCAATGAAGATGGTTCCGTCAAAATAACTCCGAAGAAATGTGCCCTGGGTATCATAATAAGCGGCCTGGCTAAGATAAACAGTATCCTTTAGGCTCGTATTCCTCATGCTTACCGTAGCAGTCAAATTGTGGGTAGTATGCTCCGTTTGGCTATAAATTTGGGAATACACAGAGAGGTAAGTCATACCATGTTCTAGTGAATCAAGAATTACAGCGCCTGCTTTTCTCGTCTCCCAATTGACAGGAGAAATGGAGCTGATAGCTTGCTCGTCTATGCAAGAAGAGCATAGGGTGGCGAGGAGTAATAGTTGGAGTATTTTATTCATTATAAATTCTAGTTTTTCAGTTGAGCAATTTATCCGAGTTTTTAGGTCTTCAATTAAAAACACCACTTTCACTTTGTCGTGTTGAGAAGAAGACTTTTTCACCAATTAGTGTTTTTGAACTATCAAAATTCTTCCAATTCTCACCACAGTTGAATGAATAATATCGCTCTGTTGTTTTTATCCTTAGAGAATTTTCAAAATAATAACTTCGTTGAATTAATGGCGTATTCTTGGTATTATCGACGCAATTTATCGTTTCGATGGTCGTACTTAGGGCTTCAATCAATTCAAACGTATCTTCTTGAACTTCAAAGATAGTTTCAAAAATCTCAATAACAGGAACAGATGAAGTTGGGTATACTAAGCGACTGACAATCTCCTTTTGGCCATCTTTGTCAACATCACTCCATGTTATTTCGGGGGCATGGTACTTCCCGCCCTCAATCATTGTCTTGTTGACAACAATATAACTATTGATGTCAATAAATACGACTTGCCCACATAGGCCAAATGGTCCAAAAAGACTTCGATATTCTATAAGAACTAGAAACAAGGCGTCATCTATACGATGAACACTAAGTAATTTATCTTCATAAGTTGAATCCGGATAAGTTCCAACATCTTCAGAGAAATAGTCATGGATAAGCACAGAATCGAGAATCAGTTTTTCCACCTTGCCTCTCTCCTGTTTATTGATTGAATCATGAATAATAGAAATGTATCTTAGCTCCCTTACTCCAAGTAAGTTGGAGTCTGCCAAACCAAGAATTGAAGTACTCTTTTCTTGCTCTAAAGTACGTGTTGTATTTGTATCAGGTTCTTTAGAGTGGCATCCAAAGCAGCAGGAAATACCAATAGAAATCATTAGTGTCAGAATGCTTTTCATGATCCTCAAGTTTTGACATCACAAATAACTACTCTAACTCGAGTACTACCACCTCGTAGGCTCCTAGTAAAATACTAGCCACATTCTCGACTTTCTGCCCCGTAACGACGTTTGTTCCTGCCGTTGCTCCTGCTATCCGTTGCGCAAAGCGGTCGGTTGCGAGTGTCGTTTCCGCAGGATTGGAATTATAGGCGATCATCACAGTTTTTTCCTCATTGTAACGAAAGAAAACATACACGCCATCTTCTGGAATGTACTGTGTAAGTTGACCAGTTTGTAACACAGGGTTTTCTTTGCGGTAATTCGCTAGTGCCTTGATAACATTGAACGCCTCCTGCTCTTCGGTAGTTCTGTCCCTTTCTTTGAATTTGTTTTCCTTGTCTCGGGGGAAACCACCGGGGAAATCTCGTCGGCCACCTTCTCCAAAGGCACCACCGCTGCCAGTCATCAAAATTTCGGTGCCATAATAAAGCATCGGAATACCTCTTAGCGTTAGCAACAAACTTACAGCAGATTTGAATTTATCTAAATCCTCTCCTAGTTCGCCGTAAATACGCCCCAAGTCATGGTTGTCTAAAAACAGGACATTGCGGTAAGCGTCTTCGTAAAGATAATCCTGTGCTAAAGTATAGTAAACTTTAGCAACACCACTCGTCCATCCCTGGGCTTCGGTGAGGGCCTCTTGGAGTGCATAATACAGCTGAAAATCTGTAACTCCCGGCAGATGACTGTTATGATCATTCGCCCGTACACCTTCAGCAAACCAGGACTGAATACCGGTGCCATGCACCCATGTTTCTGCAAATATTCCCAATTCAGGGTATTCCTGTAGCATCCGACGATTCCATTCACTCATGAAATCTTGGTCACAATAAGCATATGTATCAATACGAAAACCATCTTGGCCGCTGTATTCCGTCCACCAGATGCTGTTCTGAATGAGATAGTTGGCCAATTGTGGATGTTGCTGATTAAGGTCTGGCATGTGTTTATCAAACCAGCTTTCGGTAACTTGAGTGAAGTCGCTTTCTGCTGCGTAAGGATCGAGATGTACAGGTGCCCGATAGCAAATATCTTGGTAACCATCTTCCCATTGATGAATCCAGTCGGTAGCAGGCAAGTCTCTAATAAACCAATGCTGGTCCCCGGTATGGTTGAAGATGACATCCATGATCACCTTTTGTCCGCGTGCGTGAGCCAATTGCACCAGCTGGCGGTATTGTTGGTTGGTACCTAAACGAGGGTCAATTTCGTAATGATCTGTTACGGCATAACCGTGGTAGCTTTCATAAGGTTGGTCGTTTTCAAGAACGGGGTTGAGCCAAAGTGCCGTTGCCCCTAATTCTTCGATATAATCGAGGTGTTCCATGATGCCAATGAGGTCTCCACCGTGCCGGAAAAACACTTTATCGCGGTTGGTTCCTTTCTGGAGCATATTTCGCCCTTTGTCGTTGCCTTTATCGCCATTGGCAAATCGATCCGGCATGATCAGATAGATAAAGTCAGCTGCTGTAATACCTTGTGCTTTAGGGGTCTCGTCGCGGGCTTTTAATTCGTAAGGATAAGCTTTATTTTCTCTGCCGTCTGGATACTTTAGTTCAATGAAAAAGCTACCAGCCTTGGTCTCAGGAGCTATATCCAGTAAAAGGAATATGTAGTTGGGATTCTCCAATCTGGTCGTTTCCAACAAGGTTACTCCCGGATAATCTATGAAGGGTTCCAGGCTGCTTGCGTTGTGGTCATAGATCAGGATTTCCAGTTGGCGTTCGGCCATTCCTGTCCACCAATTTGGGGGCTCAATACGCGTATTGGAGAAGGATTCTCCAGTGGCTTCGCGGTAATGATACTCACTCTCCTCTGTGCCTAAAGGCATTTTTTGCATCGGGTCATCATTGTAGATACCATGCTGGGCAATCAAAGGCAGGGTGAACAAGAAGCCCAGTAGGCCACAAAGTGCGGGACGCTTAATATTGGCTAAAACCATTTTTGGGTGAATCATCATTTTTTACTTAAAACTATAGCAGGTTTCGCGGGACAACATCCACGAAACCTGCTAAATCATAGGGAATATTTTTGACCAGAACTAGTGACCTGTCACTACTCTGCAACGTTGAATTGCAGCTTGGTAGGCATACTCAATAAGCTGACTGCCTTGACTGCAATTCGACTCATGTCATAGGTTCTTGTACCAGACCAGGACATATAATCTTGTAACTGGGAAACGGCCTGCATCTCGAACTCCATATCCAGCGCGTTATTCGCTGCATCGAAATGAATAAGCTCCTTAGGACCATCATTATAGATCACCCAGCTGCCATTGGAATAGGTTTCCTGCCATTGCCCGGTTGTGAAAGTCCCATCGGCATTAAGCGCCCACCAGCGACCCTTGNTGGGGAGATTCTGGGTATTGTCTTCGTGATTTACCCAGTGCTCTGCTACCCAGTAAGGAGAGCGTAGCAAAAGCTGAACTTTAGGGCTATTGGCATTCGGGAGCACAGGGGTAGCAAAACTTCCCTGCTCGGTTGCTTCACCGGGGGCAGCATCTACCGTTGCACCGTTATCGCCAGGAGCGTCGGGTTTACAGCTTGTCATCAATGTAACAGCCAACAAAAGGCTAAAAAAGTACTTCAAATATTGCATGGTAATTATGATTGTTTTTATTTATTTTTCATTAACACCTGGCTGACGAATTTCTACACCTTCGGAAGATTTTGCATCCTGCACCATTGCTTTCACGTCTTCTAAAAGCTGCTGTGCATCGTAAACGACACCGTCTTTAACGGTATATTTCACCCCTTCGGTACGGATGACTTCATTGTTATCATCAAGGCGTATCGCACCTGTGCCGTACAGAACTTTAAAGTCAGCTAGTGGATTTTCGTTTACGATAACAAAGTCGGCTTTCTTACCCACTTCTACCGTTCCTATTTCCTGCTCCATTCCTAGTGCTTCCGCTCCGTTGAGGGTAGCTGACCGAATGACCTCCAGCGGATGGAAACCAGCTTCGCGAAGTAGTTCCAACTCGCGAATGTAGGCAAAACCGTACAATTGGAAAATAAACCCGGAATCAGAGCCCGTGGTTACTCTCCCTCCCCGGTTTTTGTATTCATTAACAAAAGTCATCCATAGACGGTAGTTCTCCCGCCATGCAACCTCTTGTTCGGTGCCCCAGGCATGCCAGTAAGAACCATGACTAATTCGGCTAGGCTGGTAAAACTGCCACAAGCTGGGCAAGGTATATTCTTCATGCCATTCGGCGCGGCGAGCCCTCATGAGGTCACGGTTGGCTTCGTAAATATTGAAGGTCGGATCAATGGTAAAGTCCAGTGCGATCAGGTCATCCATGACTTTATTCCAATGATCGCTAAATGGTGCTGCAGCTTGTTTCCAAAGGCGGCCAGCTTCCTGAAAGCGATCCTGCTCGTTTTGGTAATTGTAGTCTACAGGGTAGTTCTGTACCGTACGATCCGTAAAAAGGGCTTCGGGGAGCCCGTACCAATGTTCCATCGAGGTCAATCCTGCCTCAGCGCTATTGACGACATTCCAGCGACCAACATCCATCTGAGCGTGATGACAAGCCGAACGCAAGCCCAATTTCTTGTTCTCGGCCAATGCTGCACCCATAATATCGGGGTTGGCTCCAAAAAATTTGATACCGTCGGCTCCTTTGGCAGCGTTCTCGCGTACCCAAGCGCGAGCACCTTCTGGTGTGTTGATTTGATCATAATTTCCCTGACCAAAGACCGTATACGCTTCAATACGAGGCGCGGCAATCTCATTGCGATCACTGCGTACTTTATGATCCAACACCCAGTCTAGTCCGTTTCCGCATGATGGGTCGCGAATAGTCGTAATACCGTGGCCTAGCCATAATTTAAAAACATACTCTGCATCAGCACCTTGTGCCCGGCCACCGATATGCCCGTGCATATCCACAAAACCCGGCATCAGGTACATGCCCTCGGCATCGAGTTCGTAGCCCCCTTCCTTCAACTCCGGACGTCTATCGGCATTAATCGGCACATTCGGGTTACCCACTACCTGAATTTTGACGATTCGGTCATTTTCCACCACAATATCAATCGGCCCGCGCGGAGGAGCACCGTTGCCATTGATGAGGGTAACGCCTCTGATGATTAGTTGGTTATGAGGCCCATCTCCTTCTCCAGAAGTGCGGTCAGGAGCGGGGTCAACCTGGGCGGTGAGCAAGGTAGTGATGCCTAAGAACAAGAAAAAAAGGTAAATATGACGCATAGGTTGGTAAGTTTTATCCTTAGTGTAACGCAAAGTAACTGAACCTTCACAAGGTAATAAATTTAGGGATTTGTAGATTATTGTTTAGAGCGGGTTTACCTACAAAATCTGCATTCCTAGTCTGTCAGATATTACTATCTTGTAAAACCTATTAAACCTCTTTCTGTAAAATCCTTAGTTTTTACCTTATGTTGATCACTGAAAAATTTGAACGCGTCTTTTATCGCTTATGCGCCATCTCTGTGGGATTGAGCCTTTTTTATTTAATTCTTTTTTGGAGTAATGGTACACCTCGTTACGGTTCGGAAACGCTCAATTACGGGCCTCTTTTCTTGAATACTATTTATTATACGGCTATACCCATTTGTTTGTGGTGGGGAATTGGCCAGCTTACTGGCGAAAGGCAAGGGAGTTTTATCGCATGGGGTATTCAATCTTTGGTGGCTGGATATCTCTACTATAGTACTTTCACAGACCCCAACAGTTCCTATGAGAATTCTTTGAGCGCTTACTGGTTTAACGCCGTAGGCTTATTGATAGCAGTGAGTGTTTTTGCGTTCTTTCATTTCAAAGAAAGAAGAAAAGCCGTTTCCTTTTTACTAATAGCCTTTTTGGTCTTGCTTGGGTTTAATATGCCCACTTTTGACTATAGTGAATTTGTCGAAAAATTCTACCGCCTTTTTGGAGCAAAAAACTTTTTGTCGCTCAGCATTTCTTCGGGCACCAATTCTACTCGGAGGCTAAACATATTTGCCCTGTTACTTTCTAATTTGCAGCTCCCTGCTTTCTTACTTATTGTTTGGTTCTTAATCAACAAAATAAAGAGTACTCGTTTCCTTGATTTCAAGCAAGTCAGTATTCCTGAAGCATCGCCGATGAGTGTGCTCACTTTTTCTCTGGTTCATTGGGTAACGCGACTAACGCTTTTCGTTTTAATTTTTGGGGCTACACGGCAGTTGCAAAAGGTAGCAAATTTAGATTTTGCTCTCGGGCCATTGGTGTTGTTAACGGCCATTCTAGCAGCATTGTATGCTGTCTCTGTTATCTACCGTAATTTTTTGGTTAGCTATTTTGTATCCAGGGCCAAGTATCCTTCCTGGTGTTACCTTTTTCTAAACCTGCCTTTTGTTCATGTGATAGCTTGGTTGGTAGCAGTGACCATGCCGGCCAGCAAATCTGTAGATTATGGCAATGAGCAAATGATAAAGGAAGATGTTTCAACCACTTTTAGTGCACTTAAAATGCAGTTTACTCAAAACAAGAATGCGGGTATACTGACCTTTATGTTGATCATCATTATCCTCTATACAATTGTTACAAGTCTCAACATTCGGTCGGGTATTGGGTCGCAAAAAACAATTATCGTTGCTATGGGAATCGTAAGTATTCTCTTGCTTTTATGGTACAAGAGCAATAACCGAGCTGTTTATTATATTCTTCTAATTGAGGCCATTTGCCTCTTTATTGCTATGCTACTTGGGCATATTAAATTAATGACTCCACTTATCTTTTGGGGTTTAAGCAATTATATCATCTACTATTCCCTCTTTCACTTTGACCATTTTACCCTAACAAGCAAAGAGGAAGAAACACACCCTACGGCTATTCCTTCCTCTTAGCGATGTTAACTTAAACCATACGAGGGATTATAAGAAAATATAAGTGCCTTTTTTATAGCTAATTAAATGCCCTTATAATCCCTTCTATGGTTCAATAAAATCACCGCTGACAAGCACACTGCGTAGGCATAAATGTACCCGTTTCCGTCATCAGTGGCCAAGCGTTGCCGCTGCCGGGAAGTTCAAAATAGAACTGGCTGCGAAGGACATCGTAATTCCCAATTTCGTTCATCGTGGCGGAATCGTAGAGGCGGCCATTCACCATGGTCATTTCTACGTTTTCAGATTCCTGGATGTTTTCTAATGGGTTTCCGTCAATAACGATGAGGTCAGCGAGTTTGCCCACTTTCAAGCTGCCAATTTCCTGATCCATGCCCAGGTAACGCGCGCCATTGATGGTAGCACAAGCCAGGGCTTCGTGGTTGGTCATGCCGCCTTGCTGCAGCATCCAAAGTTCCCAATGGGCACCAAGGCCTTGTAGCTGTCCGTGTGCGCCAAGGTTGATGTTTACACCAGCGTCGGTCAGTTTCTTCAGCGATTGGCTGGTGAGGATGTGGCCATTCTGGTATTCTTCGTCTGGAACCATCGTACGATGACGGGCTCTGCTGTCAATGACAGGACGAGGGGTAAAACTCAATAGGCGGTCTTTTTCCCACACGTTAGTATTTTGGTACCAATAGTATTCACCGTTCACGCCACCGTAGTTGACGATCAAGGTAGGCGTATTGTGCGCATCCGTTTCTGACCAAAAGCTGGTCACATCTTTAAAGAGTGGCGCTACTGGGATGTTGTGTTCTACGCCGGTATGGCCATCTGCCAACATGCTCATATTGTGGTAAAAGAACGAACCTCCTTCTGGAACAACTAAAAGTCCTAGCTCGCTGGCCGCTTTCATCACCATTTGGCGTTGCTCGCGGCGAGGCTGGTTGTAACTCTTGACACTGAAAGCACCGTAGGCTTTCGTCCGACGCAAGGCAGAACGAGCATCCTCCAGGCTATTGATCACGGCCTTGAAGTCACCATCAGCGCCGTAGATAATCGTACCTGTACTGTAAAGACGAGGTCCTACCATGTGCCCGGCTTTGATCATTTCGCTGTGGCTAAAAATCATCTCCGAGTTGGAGCTGGGATCATGGGCAGTCGTGACACCGTAAGCGAGGTTGGCATAATAGTACCAGCTTTTTTGCGGACTGAGTCCATAGCGGAAATCCCCCAAGTGGCCATGTACATCCACCATACCCGGCATAATGGTTTTGCCCGTACAGTCGATCACTTTGGCATCTCTAGGAATACGTACTTTACCCGCTTCGCCCATGCTGACGATCTTGTTGCCTTCGATCACCAGGTTACCATGTTCAATCACCCGATCACCCTCCATGGTGATAAGGCGCGCATTGGCCAAGACCACTACCCCACTGGGCTTGTCTGAGTTCAGCTCCAACGGCAGTTTCATCCCGGTGCTATCCATCGGCGGCAAGCTATCCGCTGCGCCTTCCAGGAAAGAGAAACGTTCCGTCAGTTCGTCCGAGAAGTATTCGTTACCTAAAGTCCAGAATAAACGCTCGCTATCGGCTGACCAATGGATGTTGATCCCCGCATCGCGTGCGACTTGTGCTACTGGAACCGCCTTGGTGCTGGCGCTGATCCCAACGGTTTTGCCCGTTTTAGGGAACGGTGCAACGTATACTTTGAACAGCTCCGACCAGGCAATCCACTGATTGTCTGGACTGATGCTAAAGCGCTGGGCGTATTTGCCATCAAAGTGCTTCTTTTCGTCGGTACCATTGGTTTTGATACTGTTGAAACTCTTGGTCAAACTACCAAAGAGAAAACCGCCGGTTTGGAAAAATATCCGCTCACCATCGGCGCTGTAGACAGGATACTCGCCACGCGGAGTGACGATGGTAGGCTCGCCGCCAGTAGTGGCGATTGTGTAAAGGCCTGGTTCTGTACAATGGGTGTAGCCTTGGTGGCCGTTGCCGTCATCCTTGCGAAAAACGATCGTGCTTCCGTCTGGAGAAAACGCTGGCGTCCGATAGATACCTGGCTGGGGTGTAAGCACCTTGTCGCTTCCAGTAGCTAGGTTACGCAGATGCAGTTGGCCCATTTTCTCGTCGTTCCAGCTTACGTAGGCGATCTGTTTGCCATCCGCAGAAAAAGCAGGTTCGAATTCAAAGTCGGTGGCTTTGGTCATGCGGGTCGCTTTTTTATCCGTCAGCGACATGCTCCAGAGGTAGCCAGCGGCGCTAAAAACAACTGTTTTCTCGTCGGGAGAAGTGACGAGGTGGCGAATCACATTCACCTCAAACTTATCGTCATGCACTTGGTTTTGCTGCGTACGGGTAGCCGCTACCTGGGTATTGACTTCTACTGTAAAAGGTATCGTACGAGGCAGTGCCTTGGCTTGCGGGTCGGAAGGTACCTGCTGAATTTTACCACCCGCCCAGATGATGATCTGCTGATCGTCGGGCGTCCAATCAAAGCCGGGATAGGTGCCAAAAACGGCCCAGGCTTCCTGCTGGTCTTTGCTTAGTTCGTCGTAAAGGGGGAAGGTTTCACCCGTTTCCAGGTAGTGCACCATCAAGACCGTTTTGGTACGCACGCGACGGACAAAAGCCAGTTTCTTACCATCATTAGACAGCTGCGGGCGGCAAGCACCACCGGGGCCGCTGACTACCGTCTCCACTTTATCTTCCTGCCGATCATAGCGCTTGATCACGTAAATCTGACTGTTAGGATCTTTGTTGTACTGAAAGTAACCACCGGGGTACATGTCTTCGCTGAAGTACACATAGCGCCCATCAGGAGAAACCACCGGCTCATTCACATCCTGCTGATCGTTCTTGCGCTCCGTAAGTTGGATGCCGCTGCCACCTGTAATATGGTAGAACCACATCTCCCCTGCTCCAAGCGAGCGCTGAGAAGTAAAGTGCTTACGAGCCACAATGTACTGCCCATCGGGCGTCCAGGCTGCATTATTGAGGAGTCGGAAGTCTTCTTTGGTAATCTGTTGGGCATCGCTACCATCTGCGTTCATTACCCAGATATTGTCTCCGCCACCAGCATCGCTGGTAAAGAGAATTTGCTGGCCATCGGGGCTAAAGCGGGGTTGTACTTCCCAGGCGAGGCCGGTACGCAAGGCTTTAGCCGTGCCGCCTGTAATAGGCATCTTGTACAAATCGCCCAGCATATCAAAGATGATGGTCTTGCCGTCGGGGCTCACATCGAGGTTCATCCAGGTCCCCTCGTCGGTAGTGAATTTGACGTCTTTCCAGTCCCACTCACCGGGCGGGTTATTGACGTCCCATTTGTCGGCGCTGCCCGATTGGGCGATGAGGGCAAAAGTGGCCAGGGCCAAAAAGAGGGTGCTCCAAAACTTCAGCATAGTCATAAATATTGCGCAAAAAACAAGTCGAACCTTCTCTAAGTTTTTCAAATAATTAACACGCTTGAAATGAATCGCTTAGTCATTTATTTGAAAAACGAATGCTCAATTTATTTTTGTGCTGTTTCTAATCATTGATTTGCTGGGTAAGGTAAGGAAAGATGGAGGGATTAGGTAGCGTGTGTTTTCTAAATACGCAAGAATGCATCAAAATGAGCAAAGCCAATAAGGATAGGATAGAACACGGATTACCTACGGTATCGTCGCAAGCTCCTCAGAGTTTAACGGATTAGACGACCCCGAAGGAGCTGCGAAGCTAATTTTCACTGCTCACACTCCTAATTTAATCTCACCTATGGTTCATCCGTCAGAACCCAATCGAGTTGAAAGGCATCTGCAAGATTCCTTCCAACAGGGATAGGTGTTGCTTGGAACCTCCAAGGTGCCTAGCAACTTGATGGGTACGCTCCTTTTTACTGCGGAAGATTATAGCTGACATTTTGACCTTTTTGCTTTGTGTTTGAATAGGAAGTTGCCCCTCATCACCATTATTTTTACAATCTTGCTAATGCTAACTATTGCCGCCGCAAGAAAATCAACCTCATGTTGAGGCTCTTTTTCGCTACTCCACCACCAACCTCTTCGTCACCTGCCCCGCTTCATTGCTCAATTCGATCCAGTACACCCCCGCAGGCCAAGTGCTCACATCAATGATCTCTCGCTGTATTTGCGCGGTACCATTTAGTTCTTTTTGGAGCATAAATTGGCCATGAGCGTTGATAGCTTTTAGGTAAATTTGGCCGTTTAGACCGCCGTATTTCAGGGTGGTGGTTGTGGTGGCGGGGTTGGGGTAGATACTTAATATCTTATCTATTTCGATTTCTGGCACTGTTGTAACGAGGCTGGCCGAATCAACAATAATCATGAATGCTTTGGTGATAGTGGATAACATCGTCCACTGCTGATTATAGAAAGGATTTGTCGTCCACCTCACCTCTCTTAATTTTACGGCTACGGCGTACTTGCCCGGCAAGAGTGGACGATCCCAGTACATGACATTACTATACATAAAAAGCTCTTCGTTATTAGCAGGAAACGAATATCCGTCGGCGGGGAAATCCGTCAACGAATAACTCAGTGAATCCATATCAAAAGGAGCCTGAGCCATAATAAAACTCTCGTACCATCCTTCGGCTTCGTAATAACTTGGCGACAGAATTTCCATATACGGTCCTTCATTATAAGCATAACCGACGAGCGGGCTAAGGTCTTCACTGAAAATAAGTACAGAGTCTCTAAGAACAAAAGCATTATTCTCTTCTGTATTTACGTTTACGAAATCGTCTGTCAGTTCACCTGCCCTTAATACCAATTCCACGTATTCATTTGTACCGGCAGCATAGATATGGTTTCCACGATAGTAATCAATCACGTACCCATTACCTGCATTGTAAGAGCCAATCAGAGCAAAGTCCTCCACTTCTCCATCTCCCCAATCAAAAGATACAGTACCAACTGAGTTCCCTTCCCGACATACCTGAACCTCGACGACGAGTTTCTGTTGGTTTGCAAAGTAATATTCCTTTTCAATTTCTGCACCACAGACGTTTTGGGCATGGAGAATACTCAAATTCATCAGCAAGAAAAACAGTATTATACCAGCATTCTTGTACGCATCAAATCGGCCCATCTTATTCGGTGTTTATTGTTATCAAAAATACGTAAATAAGACCTCACACACTAGGCACATCGAAAAAATAGGTTGATCACTCTACTATCAGCTTCCGTACCACGCTCCCTTTCGAACTTTCCAATTTCACGAAATAGATGCCCGCAGGCCAGGTGCTGACGTCGAGTTCCGTGGTACTGCTGTTGACGAGAAGTACTGCTTTATGAATGGTTTGTCCTTCTAGGTTGATGACCGAAAGGCTTCCATTACCGTTCAAAGATGCGTAAGTGACCTGAATGCTGTGCGTGGCGGGATTGGGAAAGATCACTAGCTCGGGAGTCACAAGGTCATTTGTATGGGTATCAGTAATAAAATCTTCCTCTGTTAATTCAATGACCAAATAGCGGGTAAACATATTATTGAGAACGGTGCTATTTGGAAACAAACCATGCAAATCAAAACCCAGCAGATATTTGCCCGGTCCGGGAGGATTACGCCAACGAAAAGCTCCTGTCTCGGTATTTAACTGCAAATCTTCCAGAGGCGCTGGGTATTCGTACCAGCCTTGATCACGCCAAAAGAGGAGTTCAACAGAAAAGCCAAAAGCAACACCACCGTCACCATCAGGATCGGTGCCGGAAAGCTGGAAAACTAAATCCCCAGCTTCATCGATAGCGTAGTCAAAAAGAAAATCGTCCCAAGTAGCAAAAGTAGTATCGAATGGGGGGATGCTTGATATACTATTACTGTAGTAAGTCAAAAGGGGAATGGCAAGACTATCTTCAATAAGTGCCAGATGATCAACCTCTACTGGTGGTGTCGGCAACACATTGATGTTTTGCCCTCCGAGGGAAATGTAAAGCACGTCTTGATTATAGCGGTAAATACTTATGCCTCGGTTAACGGGAATTATTTCATCCACAGTCATTACGTAATTTCCCCCTGCCGTTCTCATAACGATAGTGTCCAAACCAAGCTCTTCCTCCGTATGGAAATAAAGATTAACATTAATATTCACCTCAAGGGGACTCACTATATAGGTACATCTAATGTCACCACCACGGAAGTCTTGGGCGGATAATAGGAGTCCGCAGAAAAAGAAAACGCTGATGGAGAAAATGTTTATCAGGGACTTTTTCATCGGGTCAATATGATTTTTTTAGTAATCAATTGGTTGTTGCTTTCCCAGGATAAGAAATAGGCACCCGCTGGATAAGCAGACAAGTTTATTTCGTAGGTGTTCATTTGGCCAGAAACTGGACTCAACGCAACCTTGCTGAGGTAACGACCTGTGGCGTCAAAAACTGATACGGTAGACGTTATAGGAATAGATGCAGAGATATAAACTATTGCCGAGGTAGGATTAGGGAAAACAGAAACTGTTTCAGCAACAACTCCAACTTCTTCTACATCGGTAATTACATCCAAGTCAAAGAAGCCCAGAAATATGGAAAATAAGAAGGGATTATCCTTAATGATTCTATTCGCAAAAAAGCTCTCTGCATTAGGTGCGTACATGACAGTAGGAAAATCTGCTAAATTAGTATTTGATGCGGCATCAGCCACTCTACCACCGAAATACATACGACGATTTTCAGTAACATCTATTTCCTCCAAAAAGTCTTGCGTTCCTCCCAAATACGTCGCCCAACTCGGATTGCGGTCTTCGTCCATCACGAGTATATAACCTGCGGATGGAGTTGTGATTTGCAGTGTGCCCATAGGGCCTGTAACCAGTAAAGGCCCTACGCCGCCAGCAGGAGTGACGGCTAAACTGGTTTCGCCATCATCTTCAATGTCTAAATCATTGATCTGCGCTCCCATAAGGCCAGAGTAAAGCAACGCGCCAGTATTGGAAAATTCGGTATAGAAGCCGTTATCGTTAGCCGTAGACATGGTAAAAAAGGGAGACGATACATTGTCCGTTACTGGAAAGTCATCACTGCGGGTCCAACCAACAATAACTGGTTCATTATCAGGAGTTAATTTCAAATCATAGAGTTGCTCAAAATTTTCATCCCCACCAAAATAGGTCGACCAAGAAAGATCATGAGGAGAAGGACTAAACTTTGCGATAAAAACAGCTGGATTATCACTCGTAGGCAGCGTTCCGGGATAAGTATCAACGTTTTCTGCTACGATGGGCGTTGCGTCACTACGCTGGGATACGCCGGCAATGAAGATATTATTATTCTGATCTGCTTCGACCTCCCTAATATCCCCAGCGGGAAACTGCGTTCCCCATATCATACTCCCAAAACCTGCGCTAAACTTGTTGATAAATGACCTGCCGATTGAGGTAGAATAGGAACCAGACTCAATGACCAAAGTTGCATCCGCCCCAAGTCCAACTACCAGGTAACCACCATCAACATATTTTACAATATCACGAATTCTCTCCACGGAAGAACCATCTTCCCCTAAGAAAGTAATATGATCTGCCTGGCCATCAAAAAGGAAACGAGCTATAAAGCCATCAGCGCAAGTAACCATATTGTTAGAACACCGGTTTTCATTATCAAAGAAAGATTCTCCATTATCTAATAGTGGGAAATTAGTGCCATTAGCCGCTAAGCCACTAGTAGGAGCAGTACCTCCAATCGTGATTATCTCTTCTTCTACCAGCACCGTAAATGCTTCTTCGTTAGCAGTACCTCCCAGATAGGTAGACCATACTAAATTGATGTCATCATCGAAGCGAGTCAAAAACGCATCTTTACTGCCTACCATGTCTCCAGGAAATGGTTGCGCACCATTGTCGTTAGGAAAGTTATTACTTCTGGTATATCCAGTTACGAGCAGATCGTCACCATTAGGTGTACTTCTGGTTCCGATATCCTGAGTCACATCTTCTCTATTTCCTCCTATAAAAGAACACCATTCCAAATTAGTCGATCCTCCGGTCGGTGCTGTCGGGATACCCCCTCTCACCCCAATCACCAAATACCGATTACTCACACTATTCACCCCCGTGATCTCTACCTTATTACTCCCTACCAGACTATAAGCTGGCGTATCCGTATTGGAATAGCTGGTCCCCGCCGCATCATAGCTCGACAGCGTCGGCTCCGGCCAGACGATGGTGCCCAGCGCGGTGGTGATTTCGAGTTCACCACTCCCGTTTACCGCCAGACTAGTGTGCCCGGTGAAGGTAAAGACGATCGCATCGGGGTCTACGCCGGGTTCGATGATGATGTCATAGGTATGCCCGGCTCCGTTGCTGCCGTGAAGGAGGTCGATGCCCGTCCAGGCATCGGTATGTAGTACTTGGTCGGTCAGTGGTACTTTTGTGCGGCCTTCGTTGATGTGGCCCAGGTAGTAGTTGTGGTAGCTGCTGCGCTTATCGAGTGCGAATACCCGCTGGCTTTTATCATCGCTGAAAGTTACGTCTACCCGGCAGAGGGTGTCTGGCGTAGTGGGAACGGTATCTATCCGAGCCTGTACTATGCTCAACTGAGCGTTTTCCAGATAATGGTTGCCTGCGTAGTACTTGATGTCTTCGGCGACGGTGCCGTTGGTTTTGGTCAGTTGGTCGTACTGGTGGATGTAAGGTAAGGCGGCGTTTGACGTTTCGCTATTAGGTGGCAAGAAGTAATCTTTCTTGGCAAAACGTACCGCCGTAGGGAATTGGCCGTTGGCTCCGGCAGCGGTCTTGCCGCTCATGATGATGCCGCCATCTTCGTCTTCCAGCAGGGTTTCGGCCCGGTCGTTTCCACCCACCCAGCCTGCAAAGGTGAGTTCGTGAAGCAGGCTACCAGTACTGGAACTGCGGCGCTGTAACAGGTAATCTTCGTCGGCTACTTCGTGGATTTGGCCACAGAGGTAGATTTCGCTACTGCCTGTAGCTAGGAGTACATCGGTGATCTCGTCTTCGCCGCTAGCCGCTCCGCTGATGGTTTGCTGCCATTGGAGGGTGCCGCTGCTGTTGTATTTAAGGAGGAGACCATCGCGGTCGCTACTACTGGTGGTTATGAAGCCACCTACGATCACGTCGCCGTTGGTAGCTACAGCAATGGCATTGGCCTGATCGTCTGCGTCTGCGGTACCATTAAAGGTTTTCTCCCACTGGATAGTCGCACCGTCGTCCAATTTCACGACCACTATATCCCGACCCTGGGTCGTGGTCGGCTTCCAGCCCGTAATGTAAATGTTGTCGTTGGCATCGAGGGTCACGTCTCCTACTTCTGCCAGCGTTACTTCGTCACTACTCGCACCAGCGATTAAGCTGCCATTGGTGGAGTTGTATTTACGATCCAGCACGTGCCACTTTTCACTCACCGTAGATTCACTGAGGGCTACGATATGCACGGTACTCGTGGAAATAGCAGCCACGTAGCTTCCGGCATCAAAAGCACCATAACCATCGTGCGTAACTGACCAACTCAGTGTACCGTTGCTTTGGTAAGCAAGTACCAGTAGGTCCATATTGCTAATAGTACTACTGGTGCCGCCCGTCACGAAGACATTGTCGTTAGCATCTACGGCAATCCGCAGCCCGCCGTCGTAAAAGGAAGCAGTGCCATCGTACAGTTCGTACCAGGATAAGCTGCCCGCACTGGTGTATTTCAGCGTAAGGGCATCATAATTGTTGCTGCCATTGTACACTGCACCGGTGATTAGAATATCGTCGTTGCCGTCCAGGATCATATCACCCAGCAGGATATTTGCCGTAGTCGCCGCCAGATTAAAGGTATCGATCCACACCTGCACTCCCTTGAGGGTGGACTTGGACAAGACCAGATCGTGCTGCCCGTCGTCGTTGAGCTGGTGTACCGCTTCGTAAACGTGATCGCCCGCGGTGATACTGAGATTGCGCCCAGCCAGCGTATTACTGATGCCTTGGTTGTTGACCCAATCGCGCAGCCAGATGTCATTGTATTCCTGGGCGGAAATATTGAAGGATAAAATTAAAATGAGAAAAAAACTAGAGAGGTAGAGAGGTAGCGTTCCGCATAAGTTATAGTTTTTAGGTTGAGATTGCTATTGCTTTTTAAAGCTAAGTGTTATTTTATTGTATTCCTAATTTAAAATTAAAAAAGATACATCCTCCTAAATATTTAATATTGGGTTTACGAACGTTCTTCCATCCTGCGGATCGGTCCCTCCAGCGGGACACATTTTGGGGTGGCTAGTGGTATACTTGCCATTATGTGATCCTGACTACAGTAGCTTTGGGCGAATAGGAACGGGCTTAAGGCCTGAGTTTTTTAGGTTGCGCGGGCTTCAGTCCGCATGGTTGTGTCTTTTAAATGCGGACTAAAGCCCGCGCAACCTAGTGCGTAGGCCAGGGGCCGAAGCTCGGCGGATCCCGATTTTCCATCGGGAGAGCAGGCCGAAGGATGGGCAGCGGTTCTGCTCCTTAGGGTCGGGTTTGAAACCCGACCCTAAGGAGCAGAAAGAGCAGACAGCCTGGTGCCGATCCCGTCCCGACTTTTCCAGTCGGGACGGGAGACGGCACGGCCCCAAATACTCCTTCCCCCATTTTCACTTCCTAATACCATTGATTCGCTGAACTAGTGGAGACAGCATCCAGGGAATTGTGTATTTTTAGGGAAACCAAATAAAAAAATATGCTTATTCGCATCCTTAGCTGTTCTTGTCTGTTATTTTTGCTGGCTTGTAACAACAATACAGAACAAGAAGTGACTACAACAGCTTACGAAAAAATGACTGTCAAATACCCTGCAACGGCGACCGTTGACCACACAGATGATTACCACGGAACGGCGATTGCCGACCCTTACCGCTGGTTGGAAGTAGATACGGCGCAAGATGTGGAAGCCTGGGTGAAGGAGCAAAATGCAGTGACCTTTGGCTACCTGGAAAACATTCCTTTCAGGAAAAAAATTGAGGAGCGCCTCACGGAGTTGCTCAACTATCCGCGCTTGAGTTCTCCTTTTCGGGCGGGCGATTACTACTTTTTTTATAAGAATGATGGTCTGCAAAACCAGGCCGTGATTTATTACCAGAAAGGATTGGATGGTGAACCGGAAGTGTTTATTGACCCCAATACCTGGTCGGAAGCGGGTACTACGGCAATTAGCCTGGTAGGTTTCTCGGAAGATGATCGCTACGTTGCTTTTACGGTAGCCGATGCTGGTAGTGACTGGCGGAAGATCAAAGTGATGGAAGTGGCCACCAAGAAAGAGCTGGACGATGAGCTGGAGTGGGTGAAATTTAGTGGTGCTGGCTGGTCGGGAGACGGCTTCTTTTATAGCCGCTATCCTGCGCCTGAAGCGGGACAGGAATTGTCGGGTAACAATCAATACCACAGTGTGTATTTTCATAAGCTGGGGACACCGCAGTCGGAAGACGAGCTCGTGTTTCGGGATGATGATAACCCGAACAACTACCACTACGGCGGCGTGACGGAAGATGGTGACTACTTTGTGATGTACGACGCACCGGGAACGGATGGTTTTGCGGCTTACTACAAAGACCTGAAGAACGACGGTGATTTTGTGGCCTTGTTTCCTGGCTACAAAAACAAGAGCAGCATTGTACACAACATCGGCACACGAATGCTGGTGTTGACCGACATTGATGCGCCAAAATACCGCCTGGTAGAAGTAGACATCAATAACCCAGGAAAAGAAAACTGGAAAGAGATCATTCCGGAATCAGAAAATCTGCTACAGAGTGTTTCTAGTGGCGGCGGCTACCTTTTTGCCAATTACCTGGAGAATGCGACCGACCGCTACTACCAGATGGCCTACGACGGCAGCAACAAGAAAGCGATTGAGCTGCCTGGAACGGGTAGTGCTGGTGGCTTGGGTGGCGAAGAAGAAGATAAGGTGTTGTTTTACACTTTTACTTCGTTTACTTACCCACCAACGATCTTCAAGTACGATGTAAAAACGGGTACTTCGGAGCCTTTTTATCGGGCAGAGCTGAAATTTAACCCAGAGGATTATGTAGAAACGCAGGTTTTCTACCCTAGCAAGGACGGCACCAAGGTGAGCATGTTTTTGGTACACAAAAAAGGCCTCAAAATGGATGGTAGCAACCCTACCTATCTGTATGGCTACGGTGGGTTTAATGTAAGTCTGACGCCGAGCTTCAGTGCTTCACGGCTGGTGCTGCTAGAGAATGGTGGTGTATTTGCGATGGCCAACCTGCGGGGGGGCGGCGAATACGGTGAAGAATGGCACAAAGGCGGAATGCTGGACAAGAAGCAAAATGTTTTTGACGACTTCATTGCTGGTGCAGAATACCTGATTTCGGAAGGATATACTAGCAAAGAGAAGCTGGCGATAGCTGGCGGTAGTAATGGTGGCTTGCTGGTAGGCGCTTGTATGGCGCAGCGGCCCGACTTGTTTGCGGTGGCGTTTCCTGCCGTAGGTGTGATGGACATGCTGCGTTACCACAAGTTCACCGTAGGCAAGGGCTGGATTCCTGAATATGGTTCAAGTGATGATCCTGAACAATTCAAGAACCTGCTCAGCTATAGCCCGATACACAACCTCAAAGAAGGTGTAGCTTACCCTGCCACGATGGTAACTACTGCTGATCACGATGATCGGGTGGTGCCTGCCCACAGCTTCAAGTTTGCGGCACAGCTACAGAAAAGCCATCAGGGCGACAACCCAGTACTGATTCGCATTGCTACCGATGCCGGGCACGGTGCCGGTAAGCCGATCAGTAAAATTATAGAAGAACAAGCCGATCAATGGTCGTTTTTCTTCTATAATACGGATGCTCCGGTGATTTATATAGAAGGTTAGGGGTCGTGAATACAAGCCAAATAAACCAGCCAGATTAGGAACTTAAGTGTAAGGGTTGGGTGGGCTTAATAGGCTTGCGACTCACTCGCTTAATAATTCTCATTTCACCCAAAGATTCTAAGGGTGTAAGGGTGTAAAAGTGGAAGGGTGTAAGGGTTGGTTTTCGTGTGGGCTAAAGCGAACTTTTACACCAATAAAACCCTTACACTTTTACACCTAAATTAAACCTTTTACACCCTTACACTTTTCCAGCTATAATTTTTTTTACACCCTTACATCTACAAAACCCTTCCACCTTCCTTACCTTTGTGTTAGAACAAGCACGAAAAAATGCCCGACGACCAACTTTCAAAAGGGGCTGAAAAAGATCTATTGATCGCGGAATTACAGCAGCAAATCAAAGACCTTCAACAAAGTAACCAGGATTTAGAACATTTTGCTTACGTTGCCAGCCATGATTTACAAGCACCTCTTCGTACTGTCGAGGGATACCTTGGTATTATTCGCCAAGAGCTTGAAAAAGAGAATATCCCTGTTGATATCGAAGAATATTTTCAGCACGTCACCTTCGGTGTTAAACGGTTGCAACAACTTATTAAGGATTTATTGGAGTATTCCCGAGCGGGCCGCATGGTAGAACGCCAACGGGTGAAGACGCTCCCTATGCTGGAAATTGTGAAGTATAATTTGCGGCACAACATAGAGAAAGGAGCAGCTACGGTGACCACCAGTGGGCTGCCGGAAGAATTTCAGGGCCACCGTATGGGGATCACTCAACTGTTCCAGAATCTGCTGGCCAATGCTATCTATTTTGGCAAGGAAGACACCTCTAATCAAATCCATATTGAAGCTGTTGACAAAAAGGATTACTGGCAGTTTTCTATTGCTGACCAGGGAATTGGTGTCGCGCCCGAGAATCACCAAAAGATCTTTGAACTTTTTACTCGCTTGATTCCCCGCGAGGTAGATGACAAAGGTACGGGGATTGGTCTGGCGCTATGCAAACGAATTGTGGAGAGCCATAATGGTAAAATCTGGGTGGAGAGTGAGCTTGGAAAAGGGAGTATCTTTTATTTTACGATCAAGAAATAGACTGCTATTTTCCAGCTATTAATGGACTCTTTTTACCACATGAGACACAGAAGATGATTCTTTTACGTAGACTCAAGTCTACCTACTCTACCACGATCTTCTTCACAGAACTCCCCGTTGATGTACGCAACTGTAAGAAATACAATCCAGCAGGATATTTACTAACGTCTATCTGGGTGGTAGAAGAGGACACAGACTGCCACAAAACGCGGCCCTGCTGATCGTAGAGGCTTAATACACCTTCCTGAAGACCTTTACCGGAAAAGAAAAGCTGATCACTTGCTGGATTCGGATACACCTGCCACAAAGTGGATTGATCGACGATATTTTCTGCATCAACCGTGCCGTCTGGCAAGAAATTGGTAGAAAAGAAGCTCACTCCTCCCCTTTCGTTGCCCAACATGAGATCAAAGAAGTCGTCTCCATTCCAATCCCACAAGACAGGATGGGTGTAAATCCCTTCATTTAGGTCGAGCAGGTTTTCACTAACCGTTGTGAAAGCGGAGCCATCAAGGTGCCCTTCAATATCGCGGTAATACTCTAGTGAGCCGGATTGTGTACCTAAAAACAGGTGGTACTCTCCATTAATATCTACAAAAAAAGTCGTTGAATAGCCCACAGAGAAGCCTGGTATACGAGCATCGACCTGCCCCAGTTGACGAACATTGGGCGCTATCTCTTCATCATCGCCGAACATGGCAGCTCCTATGGTTCCTACATTTTGGAAATAATTGAGGTTGCCGGTTTTTTCGCCAACAACGATATCACCTAAACCATCACGATTGAGGTCCACTATTTCCGGAGTGGCTGCCTGGCCAATATCAATCCCCATGTAGCCATAGGTTGCTGCGCTAAATACGGCGGGTTGGCCTTCACCAGCTGTGTTTTCGAAGTAGAACAGCTTACCCTCAATATCTCCGACCAAAGCATCATCATCACCATCGCCATCCAGGTCGCCAAAAGCAGGCGAAAAAGCGTAAGTGCCCGTACCCGGGACCGTACCATTGTACTGCGCCATCCCCAGGTAATCATCGCTAACCAGTGTAAAAGCAGGGGAATCCGCTGATCCTGTGTTTTCGTATAAATACAGGCGGCTGTTTTTAAATCCTAACTCTGCATAAAAAGAGAAGTTACCCACTACTAAATCTTGCAGTCCATCGGCATTGTAATCCAATAATGCAGGATGTGAGCGTGTCCCCAAGTCTATCATTTCTCCAACCAAAAGATCATCCTGGCGGAAATCAAAATTTGGGTTGCTGTCTGTGCCTACATTCTTGTAGTACCATACATTTTTGTGGTCAATACCAATGTTATCTTCATTACTGGCTACTACTAAATCTCGTTTGTTATCTCCATCAATGTCCAAGAAAAATGACGCAGGGAAAAGCGGTAGATAAGCAGGTACATCGTAGCTAGGAAAGTTGATATCCTGGGCAGTCATCCAGGCATCGCTACAGTTGTTGCCATTGGTGGCCATTGTAAGCGAGGAAAAAGAAAGGTCGCCAAGCACAAGATCGTGGTCGCCATCGCCATCTTCATCAAACGTGAGGACGGTCGAGCCTACGTGCCGGTCTTCTATTTCACCACTGACGATGCCGCTGGCACATTCGCCTGCACTGGAAGCTAGGTCTAATTCAGGAGAAAGGCCACTTTCATAAATACCCCCATAGCAATTTTCTGTCAATTCAAAAATGAGGCTGTCTTGCCCGTAACCATTTTCTACAGACAGGTTGGTATACAATTCCAAGAAACCACCACTGATATTGAAGGTCAAGATATCCAGATCGCCGTCACAATCAATATCTGTTATATCCGGATAGTCGATATTGCTAATATAAAGCTGTGTATCTGCGCCTCCAGGAGTAGGCACAAAAATGATATTCAACTCATTGTCAAAATAAAATCGTTCAAAATCAATGATACCTTCCGCCGAATAACTGCCCGTATAAACCTGAACACCAGAGGCTACATTGCGATTGTAGGTGAAAATGTCTTCAATACCATCATCATTGTAATCACGAAGCAGAACCCAAGAATCGAAGGTCGGAAAGTTGACAAGCAAGTCTGGTCGCAGCTGCCATTTGCCGCTAGCGTCCTTTGTGAATCCCATTGATACATTCCCTACCCTGTCAAATGCAAAAAGGTCTTTCTGTCCATCATTGTTGAGGTCTACCGTTGAAAACTGCGGGCTATTCAAGCCGCCAGTGAAGCCTAATGACGAAGGGCTTCCGTTTTGGGTAACCGTGGGAAAACGGCGCTCGAAATTAATATTCTGAGCAGTTCCAGAAGGGATAGCATAGAGGAACAGGGAGACGAAAAGTAAGTAGCGAAACGTAGTATTCATGAAGTATTTCATTAGAGAATTTCAAAGATAACGGGCCTGCTTATCATTATGCTTTAATAGGCACACATCTTTAGCAAGGAAGGCTACAAATCTGCAATATTGTTGATGATGGAAGGATTGATGGTCCATCCAGAACAAACACATTTATCAAACCTCTTTTTCCCTGTAAAACGCAAGCCTAAACAAAGTCAGTTTGACTGTAGGAATGTCGAAAATAAAACCCGTAGACAGAAGATATGTTTAGAAACACGTCCGCTTATAAATCGGCACGAAGTAATCGCGATAACCGACGGAGTAGCCAGATCATTTTGGTGTTAAGGCTAGGCGACGCATTGAAGTAGAGTTCATTGATGAGGAGCCATTCTTTTTCTTTCGACAAGGCAAAAAGCTTGTGATAATAAACCCGTTGTGCTGCTTGCAAACCCGACTTCCAGTAGAGCGCCTTTTCGGTCATCGCAAAACCTTTTTTTGCATTACCCAATAGGCTTTGGTCACAAATAAACCATATTTTTTCTTCCCTTTCGGGAAAAAGAAACGCTTTACCGGCGTTACGAATCTTATTGACGGGCATCTTCACAAAATCGGTATACAGACGTTCTTCTTCGTGTTCAAAATCCAAAAATGCGAGTGCCATTTCGCCAAGATCAATCTCCTCTACTGGCAATTGCTGATAGCGCAACAACACCTGAGGCAGTACAATCTTATTGACATCTGCACAATGGATGATAAAAAAGAAATCGAGCAAATCATCGCATAAGTGACGAAGCTCATGCAAATGACGTTGCTGTTCTGTTTCATGAGGAGATATAGTCAGGCTTTCTTCCCATTGCAAGAGGCGTCTTTGTACCGTTTCTCTGTAATTACTTTCGTAAAGACGCTCTTGGTATTGCGGTAGCTGAGCTTCGTCTTGTTCGCAGGCTACCCTTTCATTCAATCGTTCCTGAAACCGGGCAAATGCTTGTTGTACAAGTGGTGCCTCCCAGTCCCAATCCGGTGTAGCAGTAGCAGGCTTCAAGCTAGATAACTGAAGCGCTCCACATTGATGGCAAAAGCGAGCCTCTGGCGGCAAGCTGGTCTGACAATTAGCACAAATCTTCATAAGCGCCAAGATAGTTAATATAACGTGAGGTTTACCTTCTTGGGTTCTTAAAAAGTGAGGAATAACAAGGCGTCGCGAAGCAGCATCAGAGGTAAACCTCACTGTACGGGGCACTTAATAAAAGTGTATCAAGGATATCACCCCCTTCAGAAAAAACACCCCTTTCTCGTTTCTAGCAAACACTCAATCATCCAACTATTTCGTGCTGGATATTTTTGGCACGCTTATTGTTTTATACTATACAAGATTACAATTTGTTAAAAAGGTTATGCAAAAAAAAGGCCCGTTTCGTAAACGGGCCTTTTTTTATGGTAAGTCTTATTCCTTCTTCCTATCTTTGCCGCGAAATTTGAGAAAAGGAAGCAAACGTTGTCTTTCATCTCAATATATGCCTTAACCAACTAGGGGCTCCACTGCTCCTGCACTAAACTTATCACCACATGATCATTGGTGTTCCTAAGGAAATCAAGAACAACGAGAACCGCGTAGCACTTACTCCCGCTGGAGTGATGGAGTTAAAGAAGCGTGGCCATGAAATCTATGTTCAAGCAACTGCCGGTATGGGTAGTGGTTTCGCCGATGATGATTATTCTAATGCCGGAGCTAAACTTCTTCCTACTATCGAAGACGTTTATGCTATTGCTGAAATGATCATCAAGGTTAAAGAGCCTATTGAGTCGGAGTACAAACTCATCAAAAAGGACCAACTGCTCTTCACCTATTTTCACTTTGCTTCTCACGAGCCGCTCACCAATGCCATGATTGAAAGTGGCGCTACTTGCTTGGCTTACGAAACGGTAGAGTTGCCCAACCGTAGCTTGCCGCTACTCGTGCCTATGAGTGAAGTTGCTGGCCGGATGAGTATCCAGGAAGGTGCCAAGTATCTCGAAAAACCTATGGGTGGCCGTGGTGTACTGCTAGGTGGTGTGCCTGGAGTTATGCCTGGCAAAGTGATCGTTCTGGGCGGCGGTGTTGTAGGTACTGAGGCAGCGAAAATGGCTGCTGGATTGGGTGCCGATGTAACTATCCTCGACATCAGCTTGCCTCGCCTCCGTTACCTCAGTGATACCATGCCTGCTAACGTGAAGACGCTCTACTCCAATGAGTACAACATCCGTGAGTTGATCAAAACGGCCGACCTTATCATTGGTGCAGTCTTGATTCCTGGTGCAAAGGCGCCTAACCTCATTACGCGAGCAATGCTCAAGGATATGCGCCCAGGAACGGTACTCGTAGATGTAGCCGTAGACCAAGGTGGTTGTATCGAAACGTGTAAGCCCACTACCCACGCTGATCCTACTTTCGTGATCGACGAGGTGGTACACTACTGTGTGGCCAATATGCCTGGTGCAGTGCCTTACACTTCTACCCTGGCATTGACCAATGCCACGCTGCCTTACGCTATCCAACTAGCCGACAAAGGCTGGCAGAAAGCTTGCCGTGAGAACCAGCCGCTTGCACTTGGCCTCAATATCGTTGACGGCAAAGTTGTTTACGAAGCAGTAGCGGAAGCCTTCAATCTGGATTACACGCCATTGGAGGACGTTCTTTAACTTAAGGTATATCGTAGTATAAGGATTCAGTTTCAGTCCTCAGCGTCTGATCTACCCATTAGACTATCACATATCCTGTACTTTGTACTTCGTACCCAGTACTTTTATATCACTTAGCCACTCGCTCCCGCTACCAAATCATTGGCCAGGAACGAGTGGCTCTTTTCTCCCCCACGCTTATGCGAATTCTAGGTTACCTCGATCATCCTGTCCTCAAAATCACTGTTTTCAAGACAGACACCCGCCTGTCCATCAAGTTCGAAAACAACCATTTCGAGCAGACCTACAAATTCCGCCCTACCGAAAAGACCAACAGCCTCAATGAGCTCCGTCAACTGATCGACGAGCCGTTTATTGAAAAAGTTATGAATCATTTCCAGCAAATGGATCAAGACTTCGCTGCCGCTTTTGAGCGCAACTTTCCCGATGATGAGGACGATGATTTTCCAGAGATTATTTAAAGAAGGTATCCTATCGTAATTTCGCCCCTGATCGTATGAATGCGATTACGCAATTGTACGATTAATACGCTCCAGCGGCTTTTCAGTGTTTCCAGGTTAATTCTGTTTTATGGGCCATGCCGGTATTGGCGTTGCCTTGCAAACAAAAAGAGGCTGCCTTCTTAAGAAGACAGCCTCTGGTCAGAATAGCATAGCTAAATTCTGGCTATTGATTCCGAAGGATTCAATTTACCGAACTACAGCAATTTTTCCGATAAATTTCTCTTTACCTGTTCTAACTTGAACAATATAGGTTCCTTCAGGCAAATCAAATAACTCCAATCGGAGTAAATTATTACCTTCTAATACTTCCGTATTGACCAATTTGACGGTCTGCCCTGTCAAGTTAACTAATTCAACTACTGCTTCTCCGCTGTTATGAGCGTTGAAGTCCAATTGAACATATTCCATAGCAGGGTTAGGGGATATCCCTAAATCAGTTTTGCCATAGACAGGATTTATTGCCTCTGGCATCGCGGAACCAATCACGACAGTGTAATCTTCTACTTCACCATATTGGAAACTTTCACATGGAGTAGAATAGCCGTTGTACTTCATGGATACACGCATCCGAGTAGAACCAGATGGAACATTGCTAGGAATGTAGGCAGAGCCTGTAATAGCAGAAGTACCATTACCTTGACTTACCATTTCGCCACTGTCAGTAAAGTCGCCATCCTTATTGAAGTCAATCCAAATTGTCCAGTATTCATCGAAGGCTGTACTTGTATAGCCAGGAGTTAACGTCCAAGAAACATTACTGTTTGCATTTATAACAGTAGACATTCCGGTATAATTCGCATATCCATCATTATCGCCTGAATTATTATTAATTCCACCAAACTGTACACTTTGTATCCATTCATCACGGGTGGTAATTCCATTTGAATTACAGTAGGAGTTTCCTCCACCGCCGCCACCACCACCACCGCTGGTGACGTTAATCGTATAATCTTCCACTTCACCATACCCTGCATTTCCACATGGAGTGGTATTGACAGGAGCGAAATTTGTATCAACCATTCGAATTCTCATTCTGGTAGCTCCTAAAGAAGCATTTCCGGGAGCGGTAATAGAAGTAGCTACTGGACTACTACCCATGCCTGAGGTAAATACTTTCTCACCACTATCAGAGAAGTCGCCGTCACTGTTCCAGTCAATCCAAATATGCACCTGATCGGCAGAGTATAAATTTCCAATTGATACTGAAATGCTTTGAGACTGTCCAATTGCAATATTAGTAGACAGAGAAGTGTAGTTGGTGTAACTTGAAGAGCCAGAAGAGTTGTTGATGGAGCCCATCGTTACATTGCTAATATATTCATAAATATTAGTATTACCGGCAGAACAATATGTGCCGCCACCGCCGCCGCCACCGGTAGTAGTGAAGGTTTTCGTAGCTGACCATGCAGACCAGTTTGATCCACACCAAATGTTAACTTGGTATTCGTACTGTGTTCCAGCAGTCAAACCAGAGATATTCATATATCCATTGGAAGAATAGTTTGTACCTA